>LFRZ01000070.1 GCA_001513025.1 Gammaproteobacteria bacterium DTU037 | reverse complement strand
AAACCGTAAACTTGCCAAAGCATTACGCTACAGACATTAGCATCGATGTTTTTTGCATCATTCATTCTAATGCAGACCAGTTCGTCTGGCTGTTACGGAATAATGGCTCAAGCATTCTGCCTGTTGAACAAGGCGCAGAGCCCATCACCATCACCTATTATATTGAGGGTATTGGGCGTGACAGCTCGGCTAAAACATTTCTGATTGATAGCAGGACCTGCGCAATCAAAGAAATACCGTTAACCCAAGCCACTATCATTGCGCATCGCCCACCAATGCTCGACATAAGCGCTGCTCCCAATTTAATTATGGGGCAGGTTCAGCAAGTGCTAGAGCAAGGCTGCAATAATCGTTTGTGGGGAGTCTTTAATCCACCAAAGTCGGCGGATCAGTTTAGCTTTTCAGGCTGGACTCAATATTTTTTAGAAAATGGAAATCAGCCTATGGTTGATTTTATGCGCAAAGCGTTTTCGGCAATTTGCTCCGAGCAGGCAGTAGCATGAACCTTCTGAAATTTATCTTGAACCGCTGCCCTATATGCACTT
>LFRZ01000158.1 GCA_001513025.1 Gammaproteobacteria bacterium DTU037 | reverse complement strand
ATTAATGATGCAAAAAACATCGATGCTAATGTCTGTAGCGTAATGCTGTGGCAAGTTTACGGCTTCACAAATACGCAGCATTTCTATAGCGATTTTTTGTGTTTGGATGGTCATGGTGCTTCTCCAAAAAAAGGCGGAAAAACACGCTTCCTGACGGAAAAGTATTTTCCGTCAAAGGGTTGGTTATGAGTGAGTTAGAGGGTAGTTGCGCTGATAAACTTAGCAACGCGCCGGAACTCTTTTAAGCTGGTTGGCTTTTTGCCGACCAAATGTAGTTTTAATGAGTACAAAAGAGTTTGTCCTTTGTGCTTTACTGGGTTGCTCAAAAACAACGTATCGCTTTCCAGGCTGTACTGAATCCCAAACTGACTGGCCACTTGGATCAGTTGGTCAGCATCAAGCATGTTTCTACTGAATACCGTCCTAGTATTTTGAAGCTCGGGAGTTCTGAGCTCGACTGAAACGCTGTAGTCGCGCATGAGCATTATGGGTACAGGGCGACTCATATCGTGCTCCTTGAGTCTTTGTAGGTGGCCACCCAAGCAGAGCTGGGTGGCGGTGACGTTAAGAGTAAGCGGGCTGCTTCCACATCTGAGATTTGATGTCCATCTCGTAGCCAAGCTCACGCAAGCGTGCAACCTGGGAACGCTGGGTCAAACGATCAACAGTGGCATCGAGGCGCACCTCCTGACCGAGTGGCCAGATAAGTCCAAATAATGCTTTGTCCGGATCAGGGTCAGCCTGTTGTTCCAACTCCTCTTCGGTCATGCCAAAAGGCATTTCCTCGGAGCTCTCAGTTTTTGGCTTTGATTGAGTTTTTTCGGGTTTATCACCAACTGTTATGAAGGTGATTTTGTCCTCAAGAGAAGGAATCTCGACAGGGGGAGTGTCAGAGGTTGGTGTCTCAAGCTCTGCAGGTTCCGGTTCTAAATCCTGAAGTTTAGGAGTT
>LFRZ01000066.1:97085-107321 GCA_001513025.1 Gammaproteobacteria bacterium DTU037 | reverse complement strand
TTTTGGGGGTTGTTTTGATTTTACAAGCGCGTCAATTAGAAGTACGGCGTGGACCATCTAAGGTGTTATGCGGCGTAGATTTGCAACTGCATGCGGGGCGTGTGACCGGCGTGTTAGGTGCCAATGGTGCAGGAAAAAGCACCTTGCTGTCAGCCTTGTGCGCTGAGCTACCGCTGGCCGCAGGTGAAGTCATGCTGAATGGTCGCGCATTGGCTGATTGGCCAGATCAGGAGCGTGCACATTGTTTAGCCGTACTGCCGCAGCATTCAACGCTGAATTTTGGTTTTCGGGTTGAAGAAGTGGTTGGCATGGGGCGTTTACCCTATGCCACGGGGCGGCAAGTAGATGCACAGATTGTGCGTGCTGCATTAGCTGCAGCGGATAGCGAGCATTTATTAGGGCGTAGTTATTTACAGTTGTCCGGTGGTGAGCGTCAACGAGTGCACTTGGCTCGGGTGCTTGCGCAGTTATGGCCCAGCGGTGTAGGGCAGGTGTTGTTGCTGGATGAACCGACCTCGATGCTGGATCCATTGCATCAGCACAGTATCTTACAGGCCGTACGGGCCTTTGCTGATCAAGGCGGAGCCGTATTGGTGATTGTGCATGATCTTAATTTAGCGGCACGCTATTGCGATGATCTGTTGTTGCTCAATCAGGGCCGCGTCTGTTCTTCAGGCACGCCCAGCCAAGTTTTGCGCCCTGACGTGTTGCATCAGGTCTTTGGTTTAGAAGTGTTGGTACAACAACATCCCGAACGTAACCATCCGTTAATCATCGCAAGGTAGGCGGCGGTGAAGGATAATGGCTACGAATATCAGTGTGGGCTTGTGAATGATTGAGGTGTTTTATGCGTTGGTTTGTCTGTGCGTTGATTATATTACTGAGTGGGTGTCAGGCTGTGTCTATGCCGCAACGGGATCATGCTGCAACCAAGAGCGCGACTGAAGATGCTTTACCTGAATGGCAGAGCCCGCGAGCACGTGAGCATCCACGCGTTGGCCATATCCTTGATTTGCGCACGGGCGCGAGGGTAACACTGCCTCAGTTGCTGGCTGAATTAGCTGATGCGCCCTTGGTTTTGTTGGGTGAAAAACACGATAACCCTGACCACCACGCTTTACAGTTATGGTTGATACAGGCCTTAGATGCACGGCGTGCGCAAGGCAGTGTGGTGCTGGAGATGCTCACAGTTAATCAGCAGGAGCGGGTAAATCACCTACAAAAGCAGGTGCGTGCAGGTCGTGTGCCGACAGATTTGCCTGCAGCGCTGGATTGGCATACAGGCTGGGACTGGCAGCAGTACGGTGATTTAGTGTCATATCTTGTGCCGCAATCCTACCCGTTATTGGCCGGTAATTTGAATCGTGATGCATTGATGGAGATTTATCGTAATCCGCCAAAATTGAGTGGTATTGCCTCAACAGGCGAGGATGTCCGCTTGCGTTTGTCTGCGCAGATTCGTGAGTCGCATTGTCATACATTGGCTGAAGCACAGTTGCCGGCGATGCTGGCGGTACAGCAACAAAGGGACCGCAGCATGGCAACGGTGATGTTAGCTGCACCACGCCCGACGCTATTAATTGCTGGCGCTTACCATGTGCGTTACGACCTGGGCATACCCTTGCATATACAAGATTTACACCGCGAGGGGGCAAGCCAGCAGCGTGTATTGATTTTTGCAGAAGCGGATCAGGCGATCGACACAAGCAGTGCTGACTTTGTTTGGTATACCCCTGCCGTGGAAGAGCAGGATTATTGCGCTAATTTATAATACATCAGCGCTAGGAGTGATGCTTATGACGAGCGGAGCTACCATCGATTTTTCAAATCGTTCTCAACGACATCAAGCCATGGCGGCATATTCTGCTAATATCGCGGCCTCAAAATAATGTTGGAGACTACAATGCGAATCAAAAAATGGCTGCTATTCAGTGCTGCTTGTTTAGCTTTTAGCGCTACATCTACTTTTGCTGAAGAAACCCGTGAGTTTTCTGTTTCAACCGTTTTATCCGAAGCTTTCCCGTGGGGGCAAGCGGCTGTTAAATGGGCTGAGCTGGTAGAGGAGCGTTCTGAAGGTCGCATTACTCTAAAAATTTACCCGAATGCACAGCTGGTATCCGGCGATCAGACTCGCGAGTTTTCTGCGATGCGCAGTGGTTTAATTGATATGGCGGTGGGCTCCACTATTAACTGGTCGACCCAAGTGCCTGAAGTCAATCTGTTCTCCTTACCTTTTTTAATGCCGGATAACGCCGCTGTCGATGCGATTACCCAAGGTGATACAGGAAAAATGGTATTTGATGCCATTGAAAAGCGTGGCGTTGTGCCTTTGGCTTGGGGTGAAAATGGTTTTCGTGAAATCTCCAACTCCCGTGGTGTATTGAACGAGCCAGCCGACCTGAAAGGCTTAAAAGTACGCGTTGTAGGTTCACCGTTATTTTTAGATACTTTTAATGCCTTAGGCGCCAACCCAACCCAAATGAGCTGGACCGATGCTTTGCCAGCACTCACCACCGGTGCAGTTGATGGCCAAGAAAACCCGCTGGCGGTGTTTGATGTGGCCCGTGCTGACCGTGCCAATCAGAATTACCTGACATTATGGCACTACATGAATGATCCGTTGATTTTCGGTGTGAGCAAACGTGTGTGGTCGACGCTGTCAGCTGATGATCAGGAGTTGCTCAAACAAGCGGCGATTGATGCCGGTGCTTGGGAAATCGAAAAGTCCCGTTCTGAGTTAGATGACACTCTGCAAGCGATCCGTGAGCGTGGTGTAGAAATCACTGAGCTAACACCTGAGCAGCATCAGGCGTTTGTTGATGCGACGCAAAAAGTCTATGAGAAATGGACGCCGCGTATCGGTAAAAAACTGGTTGATAGCGCGCAAGACGCCATTAAAAACCGTTAATATCTACTCACTCTAAAACCCAGTCTCGGTACCTCTAGCCGGCGCTGGGTTTTGCTCTCTCTGGTTGCAATTATTTATGTCAAAGAAACGAATTTCCCTCGAATCTTGGCTGGGCATCATCGCTTTGGCTGCGATTAGTATTATCAGCCTGGCTAACGTTGTCGTGCGCTATACCACTAATGCATCTTTTGCGTTTACTGAAGAATTTTCGGTGTTTTTAATGGTGGTACTGGCTTTTTCCGGTGCGGCAGTTGCGGCACGCAGTAATGAACATATTCGTATCACCCTGTTAGAAAACTATTTGGGTTTAACGGGGCGTCGTATTGTTTATGTTCTGCAGTGGCTCGGTACATTGTTGGTACTGGGCTTGGTGGTTTGGTATGGCGCATTGCTCACCTATGAAGAATACTCTTGGGAGTCACTGTCACCGGGATTGGGCTACCCCACTTGGATTTATCTGATTTGGCTGCCTGTATTAGCCAGCGCCATTATCATTCGCTGCACACAAAACCTCTTTGATCGTTTACGTCATGGCGATCCGCAGATAGGGGAAGAGCAATGAGCCCTGATATCTGGATGCTACTGATTTTCGGAGCTTGTTTAGCTTTAGGTATGCCGGTAGCTTTTGCTTTAGGTTTGGGTGGCGCAGCAGGCATTGTTACCGGCCTGTCACCGGATATGCTGGCGACACTGGGTACCAACACCTATAACAGTATTGCCAAGTACCCGCTGATTGCGATTCCATTGTTTATTTTGACTGGGATTATTTTTGAACGGGCAGGGGTGGCGGCCAGTCTGGTTAATTTTGCCCAATCATTGATTGGCCGCAGACATGGCGGCTTAGCGCTGGTTGCGGTATTGGTCTGTTTGATTATGGGTGGTATGAGTGGCTCAGGGCCTGCCGATGCTGCGGCAGTGGCGATGGTGATGTTGCCCAGCATGACTAAAGCGGGCTATCCGCGCCCGTTCTCGGCCTCTTTAATTGCCGCAGCCTCGTCTACGGCGATTCTTATTCCACCGTCCATTGCGCTGATTTTGTACTCAGTGATGATGCCAGGTTTAGATTTACGTGCTTTATTTGCCGCAGGTTTATTTCCAGGTTTATTAGCCGGTGCATCGTTGCTAGTGCCGGCTTACTTCTTGGCCAAACGTAATGGTTGGGAAACGGTGAAGAGCACTGATGAAGAGCTGCCATCGATTCGAGCTAGTTTTGTTAAAGCTATTCCTGCTTTATTAGCGCCGGTGATTATTTTAGGTGGCTTACGCTCTGGCCTATTTACCCCGACTGAAGCAGCAGTTGTTGCGGTGACCTATGGTTTATTGATTGGTACTTTCGTGTACCGACAGCTGAACTGGTCTGGCTTACTTGAGATGTTTAATGATGCAGTAAAAATCTCTGGCATCGTGTTAATTATTATTTCGTTAGCCGGTATTTTTGCTTGGGCTGGCACGACGTTAGGCACCTTTACCCGCTTAGCTGATGTCATCCTTTCCATCTCTGACAGCTCACTGGTCTTACTGTTATTAGTCATGCTACTGGTGTTGTTGGCGGGTATGTTGTTGGATGCCATTTCCATCTATTTAATTTTGACACCGATCCTCGTGCCATTAATCCAACATTTTGGATGGAACCCCGTTTGGTTTGGTATTTTACTGGCGATGAATATCGCCATCGGCCAGTTCACTCCACCGGTGGCGATTAATCTGATGGTCACGACCAAGGTTGCCAATATACGGCTGGAAGAAACCTTTGGTTGGGCGATGCTATTTATGGTCACCATGTTTAGTGCGCTATTGCTGGTCTTGTTCTTCCCGCAAATTGCACTGTGGTTGCCAGAGTATTTGGGTTACTCAACCGCCTAAAAATACTAGGCTGCTGATTAGATTAAGCAGCCTAGTTTGGCCGGCACCTAAGTGGATCCATCTTCGCACTCAAAGTACGAGGTCTTACGCGAAACTGATAATATTTTGCAACGCCATCCATACTGGTGCATGCGAATAAGCATCCCCGTTGAGCGGTTGATTAGCGTCCATGCGACATACATTTTTCTTTATCGCAAAAAACCACTAACACTAGCGTCCCGGCAAATAAACCTTGCTGAGGCGTATTGATCTTTTGCCTGAAACACGCAGTATGTTTGCAAAAGAGCAGCTGTGCTGCAGCCTGGAATAGCGCAAACTTTGATATGCAACATAAAACGCTTGTGCTTGCTACACTGCCTGCCTGAGTCGCTTACGCTATAAGCCCATAACCAGCCGTGTGTGGATACTGTGACCTCGGCTCAGTTTATCTACATGACTTCTATTCATGGTTTTTAGGATTCTATATGACGCAACTGGCCGTGACGCAAGATATCAACAGTGATACCAGCAGTGATCCTGTGCGCTGGCGGATTCTTGCTGTGTTGCTGATGGCGATTTTTATGTCGTTAATGAGTGTCAGTGTAGTCAATGTGGCTTTGGCTTCGATTCAAGAGTCACTGGCTGCCAGTCAATCGGCTATTCAGTGGGTGCTCGCGGGCTATGCGCTGACCTTTGGTGTGGTCTTGGTCAGTGCTGGGCGCGCGGGTGATCTGATGGGGCGCGGCGGAATTTTTATTCTGGGCGTGATCATTTTCACCCTTGCATCGATTGCCGCAGGCTTAGCGCCGGATGCACAGTGGCTTAATGGCGCGCGCTTTGTACAGGGGGTGGGTTCAGGGCTGATGAACCCGCAAGCCGTGGGTATGATTCAACAGTATTTTAGCGACTCAGAACGCGGTCGCGCCTTCGGTTTTTTTGGTACCACTGTGGGGGTTTCCGTTGCGATTGGCCCTGTTATTGGTGGGCTACTGATTCAATTGGGTGGCCTTGAGTTCGGTTGGCGCCTGACGTTTCTGATTAACGTGCCGATAGGGTTATTAACCATAGTGTTGGCGTTACTCTGGTTTCCACGGCCCTTAATTCACAAACCTAAATCACAGGAGCAGCAGGGCTTAAGCTCCCTCGATCCAATCGGCGCACTGTTACTGGGCTTAGGGGTGTTGGCTGTCCTTTATCCCTTTGTTGGCGCGAATGCCTCGGCACTGATGTGGCTGCTATTGCCGGCAGGCTTGCTCTTATTTTACCTTTGGGCGCGTTGGGAGCGTTGGTATACCGAGCGCGGCTATAGTCCTATGGTGGATTTAAAGATTTTCGCCACCTCAAGCTACCGCAACGGCAGCATTATTATGACCCTGTACTTTCTGGGCATGACCAGTGTTTGGGTGCTGATTCCTTTATATGTACAGCAAGGCCTTGGTTTCTCCGCATTTGAAGCGGGTCTGGTTGGCGTACCTTCGGCGCTGCTCTCTGCCTATTCGGCGAACTGGGCGGGTCAACGCGTCAATCGCTATGGTCGCAAAATTGTGATTGGCGGCTTGATTTTGGCTGTTTTAGGGGTGCTTTCCAGTGTCGCCGTGGTGCTGTTACATGAGTATCTGGGCGTAAGTATTTGGTGGCTGCTGTTGTCCTTGGCTTGTTTTGGCCTAGGCCAAGGCTCGGTGATCAGTCCTAACCAAACATTGACTCTGGCTGAAGTGCCGCTGGCTTACGCTGGTAGTTCTGGCGCCATTATGCAAACTGGGCAGCGCATTGGCACTTCGGTGGGTATTGCGGTGATTACGGCCATTGTGTTTAGCGTGCGCCCCTATAGCTCGTGGCATATTGCCGTGAGCTTGGGTTTGTTGACGATTACCCTGATTATTTTGTTAGCCTTAGCCATGGCTTTTAAAGACTTACGCGACCGGCGCGAGCATTAGCCCGCTTGCTGTGCCTAGGGACGGATGGTGAGGGTCAGACGCAGCTTGAGGCGCGCGAATACCTCACTCCCATGGCAATTGTCATCGTTTTAAAGCGGTGAGGTGGGAAAATCTTTGTTTGTGCAAGCTAAATACTGCTCAGCTTGGTATTGTGACACCCTCATTTGCGCTGAATGATGATGTTATTCGATTGACCAATCATTCTTTTGGCAACGCCCTCACACTCTATTTTATATTTATTAGATGGATTTTAAGCCCTTATGAGCGATTCAGCTAAACGTAGCAAAGGTTCTTCAATCAATCGTGTGCTAGAGATTATTGAATTGGTGTCCATCAGTGAGCGTCCACTATCACCTGCAGACTTGGCGTTTAGCTTAGATATTCCAAAACCTAGCATCCATCGCTTGCTGCAGCAGTTGGAAGCGGATGGCTTTGTGCAGACGGACTGGCGCGGTTTGATTGTTCCGAGTGCTCGATTGGTGAAAACGGCTGTGGGCGTATTAAGCAGTCACTCACTCAAAAGTTTGCGCTTATCTGTTTTGCAACGCCTAGCGGCAGAGGTGGGTGAGACCTGCGGCATTGCTATCCCGAATGATTTAGAAATGATGTACACCGATCGTGTGCAAAGTAACTGGCCCTTACAGATTTATTTGCCCATTGGTGGCAACGTTCCTGTGTGGTGCACTTCCGGTGGTAAATTGTATTTAAGTTCGCTGCCTCAAGCGCAGCGTAAGCGTTTGCTTAACAATATGCCGTTACAAGCGCTGACTAATAATACCTTGGTGGATAAGGCAGAGTTGGAAGCCAGCTTAGAGCAAATCGCAACAACCGGTGTTGGGGTGGATAACGAAGAGTTTATTGCGGGGATGGTTGCCTGTTCTGTAGCAATTTTAAGCCCGGATGGACAGTATTTCGCCAGCTTATTTACCCATGCACCGACAGTGCGCAAAACATTAGCTGATCTGCTCACTTTTGTGCCACAGCTGCAGGCGGCGGCACAAGAGTTGAGTCTCTTGTTAAAAGAGGCCACGGTTTTAGACCCACAATAGAAAAACGGCCCACTGCAATGGGCCGTTTTTCTATCAGGCTTAACTTAGTTTAGTGTCGGCATTGAGAATTGCGCGCCTTCACGTACATTGGCGCTAGGCCAGCGTTGGGTAATGGTTTTACGGCGGGTGTAAAAACGCACGCCGTCTGGACCATAGGCATATAAATCGCCAAACAGCGAGCGCTTCCAGCCACCAAAGCTATGGTACGCCACAGGCACGGGTAAGGGCACGTTAACGCCGACCATGCCGACCCTAATATGATCAGTAAAGTAACGCGCGGCTTCACCGTCACGGGTGTAAATGCAGGTGCCGTTTCCATACTCATGGTCATTGATCAGTTGCATGGCTTGCTCCATGCTTTGCACGCGCATGACCTGCAAGACTGGACCAAAAATTTCTTCTTGATAGCTGGTCATATCAGCTGTGACTTGGTCAATTAAGGTTGCGCCAACAAAAAAGCCTTGCTCGTAGCCCGCAGGTTGTAAATGGCGGCCATCGACCACGATTTTTGCCCCTTGTTGCTCAGCGCTATCAATATAACCAACGACTTTTTCTTTGTGCTGCTGGGTGATTACTGGGCCAAAATCATTACTCATTTCTGAATAAACGCCAACTTTTAAGCCTTGCATAGCCACTTGCATACGTTCAATCAGTTGGTCGGCCATATCATCACCCACAACGACAGCCACGGACAGTGCCATGCAGCGCTCGCCCGATGAGCCAAAGGCTGCGCCGAGTAAGGAGTTCACCACATTATCCAAGTCGGCGTCTGGCATCACAATGGCGTGATTTTTCGCACCACCGAGGGCTTGGCAGCGCTTGCCATTGGCTGCAGCGGTGGAGTAAATGTACTCAGCAATAGGGGTTGAACCGACAAAGCTGACCGCTTGAATGCGCGGGTCGTGCAGTAAGGTATCAACCGCTTCTTTATCGCCATTGACCACATTCATCACGCCATCAGGCAGGCCGGCCTCTTTGAGCAGTTGCGCAATAAATAAGGTTGAGCTTGGGTCGCGCTCAGAGGGTTTCAAAATAAAGCAGTTACCGCAGACAATGGCCATAGGGTACATCCACAGGGGTACCATGGCCGGGAAGTTAAAGGGGGTAATCCCCGCAACCACGCCTAAAGGTTGAAACTCGCTCCAGGAATCAATATCAGGTCCGGCATTTTTGCTGAATTCACCTTTGAGAAACTCCGGTGCACCACAGGCGTACTCGACATTTTCGATACCGCGCTGCAGTTCGCCCGCTGCGTCGTGCAGAATTTTACCGTGTTCTTCACCGATCAAACGGCAGATTTCATCAGCATTTTTTTCCAGTAATTCTTTAAAGCGAAACATGACCCGTGCACGTTTGATCACCGGGGTATTGCGCCATTCTGGAAAGGCGTGCTGGGCTGCGGCGATGGCTTGCTCAACTGTTTGCTTGCCGGCCAAGGCAACCTCTTTTGTGGCTTGGCCTGTCGCAGGGTTAAATACCGCTTGAGTGCGTACATGATCGCTCACGCTTTGTCCGTTAATGAAGTGTCCAATTAAGTTCATGCTGTTATCCTCTGATATAGATAATTAAGTGTTTAGGCCCACAGTTGTTGGTAGATGCTGACCATTTGCGCAATGCTGGGGACGCGTGGGTTATTACTGGGTGAGCCTGAGGCTAAGGCCTGCTCAGCCATGGTTTCTACCAAGCTGTCAAAGCGTGCTCGGTCGGCTCCAAACGCGGCCAAGCTCGGCACCTGCAATTCGCGATTAAAGGTTTCGAGCGCGGTCAGTAATTTTTGATTAGCCAGTTCTGTGCTATCTGCGGCACTGGCTACGCCAATCGCTCGCGCGCAATCGGCGTAGCGTTCAGGTGCTGCTGGAATTGAAAATGCGGTGACACTGGGCAGCAACATGGCATTGGATAAACCGTGCGGCACATGAAAAAAAGCACCAATCGGGCGGCTCATGCCATGCACTAAAGCCACCGAGGCACTGGAAAAAGCAATACCAGCTAAAGTTGAACCCAACATCATGGCCTCTCGTGCTTCAACATCACTGCCGTCGACATAGGCACGTTTGAGGTGCGGGCCAATTAAACGCATTGCCGATAAAGCCTGACTGTCACTGAATGGACTGGCTTTTTGGCTAACGTAGGCTTCAATGGCGTGGGTTAAGGCGTCAATGCCGGTATCAGCGGTGATACGTGGCGGTAAGCTTAAGGTTAAATTGACATCGACAATCGCCGCCAGTGGCATAAAACCAATACCGACGCAGAGCATTTTCTCATCGTTTTTTTCATCGGTAATGATGGTAAATCGCGTGACTTCGGTACCCGTGCCAGCGGTGGTCGGAATCGCAATAATTGGAATGCCGACCTCATTGACTTGCCGCGGAAATTTATAATCCCGAATATTACCGCCATGCTTGCCTAAGATAGCGATGGCTTTAGCGCTATCAATGGGGCTGCCGCCACCTAAAGCAATAATCACATCGTAATTGTTGTCCAGCACACACTGCAGGCC
>LFRZ01000066.1:87625-97036 GCA_001513025.1 Gammaproteobacteria bacterium DTU037 | reverse complement strand
CCCAGTTGCACCATCATTTTGTCGGTAATGATCAACGGTTTACTGCCACCTAAGGACTGCACGATGCTGGGTAGTTTGCTGATGGCTCCAGCGCCAATTTCCATGATTCGAGGTAAAATAACTGCTATGGACATAGGTGTTTCCTTGATGAATTAAAGTATTGTTTTTATGGGTTAAAAGGAGCCAAAGATCGTACCCAAAGTAATCACAACAGCGAGTGCAACCAAAGGAATAACCACCGCAACCATGCCAATATCGGGGTATGACTCACGATGACTTAAGCCGCAAATTACCAGCAGGGTAATCACTGCGCCATTGTGTGGTAGTGCATCAAATCCACCAGAAGCCATTGATGCAATGCGGTGTAAGAGCTCTGGAGAAATATTGAATTGTGTTCCCAGGTTTAAATAGGTGTCACCCATGGTATTTAGCGCAATACTTAAACCACCCGATGCCGATCCGGTAATACCTGCTAAGACGTTGACGACGATTGCTTCAGAGATAAGGGGGTTGTTCGGTGATAAACCCACTAAAAAATCTCGTACAACTATAAAAGCAGCCAAAGAAGCAATCACTGATCCGTATCCCACTTCAGATGCGGTATTAAAAATCGGCAGTAAAGAGCCTAAAGTGCCTTTATTGATGGTGTTTTTAAGGTCTTTCCAGCGTTTCCAGTTGGACAAGATCAGAACCATGCAGGCGATTACCAGCGCACAAATAATGGCCCAGGTGCCGATCACTGAATTGAGAGAGGTTGCGCCATATTTCGCATCAGCTAAATAGGTTGTATCCAATAATGGCAATAAGTATTTTGATAATACAAAGTTGGTGCTGATCACCAAAATAATGGGCAACAAAGCAATGCTGATGCTGGGGTCATTTGCAGTATCAATATCTATAATTTCGTCTTGATGGTTGCCGTAGCCTTCACCTGCAGCGGTGGCATTGTTGACTCGGTAGCTGAGCCACCACATCCCGCCAAGTAACATAATTAAGCCACCAATAATGCCTAGAAAGGGCGCAGCAAATGCATCAGTGCTAAAAAATGGCATTGGAATCGCGTTTTGAATCGCAGGCGTACCGGGCAGTGCGGTCATGGTAAAAGTCAGTGCGCCTAAAGCAATGGCGCCGGGAATAAAGCGTTTAGGCAGGCTCGCCNNCCCCACGACAAATAAAGAAACACCACCATAGGTCAAAATACCGCAGGCTAAGACAATAGCCAGCAAGGAGCGCTGCTTGCCTAATTTAGCCACCAACCAACGTGCAATACTGCGTGCTGCACCAGAGTCATCCATTAACTTGCCAAATACTGCGCCGAGCAAGAAAAGCGGAAAGTACTTAATCACATAGCCACCTAGGCTTTGCATAAACACTTGAGTGTAGGTGCCCAATAGTACTGCACCTTCTCCACTAAAAATGACCGCGACGAGCGCCAAAATAGGCGCCAAAATTAATACGGTTATGCCTCGATAGGCTAAATACATCAGTAAGCCGAGCGAGAGAAGAATGCCGAATAATCCAACCATAATGCGTTACCTTTTTTGTTTTATTATCTATAACGATACGATCCTTATCATTATAGATATCTTGTGATTTTGCAAATGGTTTTTTTATAACTTTGGTCTTGCGTTGAGCATAAAAAAGCCCTTATCCACTGAAATGGATAAGGGCTGATATTAAGCCTGGCTTGGTTTGAGTTAATAAGCGGCTTTAAAAATCGTAATAATGTCGTCTTGAGTACCTGTGCGAGGGTTACTAAAGGCGTTGCCATCTTTTAATGCATTGTCTGCCATCAGTTCAAAATCAGCTTCCTTAACACCCATTTCACTTAAGTGCGCTGGAATGGAGAGTTCTGCAGATAATCTAAATATCGCATCAATGGCTTTGTCTGCAGCCTCCAGTACAGAAATGCCTTGAATGTTCTCACCCATAAACTCGGCAATATCAGCAAATTTTTGTGGGTTGGCAATCAAGTTGTAGCGACACACGTGTGGCAGCAGCATGGCATTAGCCACGCCGTGAGCCATATCGTAGAGTCCGCCCAATTGGTGAGCCATGGCATGCACATAGCCTAAGTTGCCATTGTTAAAGGCCATACCCGCCAGCAAGGAGGCATAAGCCATATTTTCGCGGGCTTTAAGGTCAGCACCGTTGGCTACAGCAATGCGCAAGTTTTTCGCAATAAGTTTAATTGCTTGAATCGCTGCAGCATCGGTGACTGGGTTGGCATCCACTGACACATAAGCCTCGATAGCATGGGTCAAGGCATCCATACCGGTGGCGGCCGTTAATGCACGCGGTTTACCTAGCATTAATATGGGGTCATTAATCGACACCAAAGGCAGGTTACGCCAACTGACAATCACATACTTTAAGTGGGTTTTAGTATCCGTAATTACGCAGTGGCGAGTGACTTCGCTAGCCGTGCCTGCGGTGGTGTTGACGGCAACAATCGGCGGCAGCGGGTTGGTTAAAGTGTCGATGCCGGCATAGTCGCCAATCTTGCCGGGATGGGTGGCCATAATGCCGATGGCTTTACCGCAGTCATGGGGTGAGCCACCGCCAACGGTGACCAACATATCGCAGTGATTGTCTTGGTAGCAGGCAAGACCCGCCGTCACATCGGTATCTTTGGGGTTGGCTTGCACCTCTGAGAAAATCGTGGTTTTGATGCCAGCTTCCTTTAAATAGCGAACTGCCTGCTCAACAGCGCCATCTTTAAGAGTGGCTAAAAACGGGTCGGTGACAATTAAAGCATGCTTGCCGCCGAGTAATTGACAGCGCTCACCTAAGACCGAAATGGAATTAGGGCCGAAAAAGTTAACGCTCGGTAATAGATAGTCGTAAAAACGCATGATAAAAACCTCTTAAATTAAACACTTAGATGCTCAGATTAGAACTAAAAGAAACCCATGGGTTTGCTGCTGTAGCTGACCAGTAAATTCTTAGTTTGTTGGTAATGATCCAGCATCATTTTATGGGTTTCACGGCCCACCCCAGATTGCTTATAGCCGCCAAAAGCAGCGTGAGCAGGGTGTAAACCGTAGCAGTTGGTCCAAACACGACCGGCTTTAATCGCACGTCCCATGCGGTAGGCTAAGTTAATATCGCGGGTCCAGACCCCAGCGGCAAGGCCGTATTCTGTGTCATTGGCAATAGCTAAGGCTTCAGCTTCATCCTTAAAGGTGGTGACTGAGACCACGGGACCAAATATCTCCTCTTGGAAGACACGCATTTTGTTGTGGCCTTTGAGCAGGGTGGGCTGAATATAAAATCCAGAGCTCAAATCACCACTGAGTTGCTCAATGGCACCACCGGTGAGGATCTCAGCACCTTCTGCTTGGGCGATATCCATATAAGACATAACTTTTTCAAACTGTTGGGCTGATGCTTGCGCGCCCAGCATGGTTTCTGTATCCAGTGGATTGCCACGTTTAATGGCTTTAATCTTCTTCATCACTTGAGCCATAAAAGGCTTGTACATGGATTCTTGAATCAGTGCTCGAGAAGGACAGGTGCAAACTTCGCCTTGATTAAAGAAGCCCATAACTAAGCCTTCAGCGGCTTTTTCAATAAACTCAGGCTCGGCCTGCATAATGTCAGCAAAGAAGATATTCGGTGATTTGCCGCCCAACTCCATGGTGCTGGGGATAATATTAGCGGCTGCGTGTTGCATGATATGACGGCCAGTAGCAGTTGAGCCGGTGAAGGCAATTTTGGCAATGCGTTTACTGCTGGCTAATGCTTCTCCGGCTTCACGACCAAAACCGTGCACTACGTTTAAAACGCCGGGCGGCAATAAGTCACCGATCAGTTCCATAAGTACGGTAATGGACAATGGCGTTTGCTCTGCCGGCTTAAGAATAACTGTGTTGCCGGCGGCTAAGGCCGGTGCGAGCTTCCAAGACGCCATCAGAAGAGGGAAGTTCCAAGGGATAATTTGACCCACCACGCCCAAGGGCTCATGAAAGTGATAGGCGGCGGTGTCGCTATCAATTTCTGCGGCGCCGCCTTCTTGTGCACGAATACAGCCAGCAAAATAACGGAAGTGATCAGCCGATAAGGGCATGTCCACAGCCAATGTTTCACGGATGGGCTTACCGTTATCCCAGGTTTCCGCAACGGCTAATAGCTCAAGATTGTCTTCAATACGGTCAGCAATTCTTAATAGTATCAGCGCGCGATCTTGGGCTGAAGTTTTTCCCCAAGCATCAGCCGCTGCGTGCGCTGCATCGAGGGCATGTTCAATATCTTCAGCGCTTGAACGCGGGAACTGCCCGCAGTCTTCATTGGTGATGGGGGTGGTATTGCTAAAGTACAGGCCCTTAACAGGGGCTACAAACTCACCGTTAATGAAGTTTCCATAAGAGGGTTTAATAGCTAATAAAGCATCTTTGTTACCAGGTTTAGAGTAAATCATCTGCACAGCCTCACTTTTTTATTAATGTCGGTAGTCATCCGCTCGGGTTTGGCATTGTTGCAAATCTATAATTGCACGTATAAAGATACAAATCATCTCATTATTGGTTGTTTTTAAAAGTGATGCTCGACAGCCGTTAAAGACAGCTAAGGTGCTTAGTCTTTAAATATATTATTTTTAAGGCTGCTTGAGAGGGTGCACAGGGGAGGCGAAGTGTATTGTGCGAATTCATCCTAATAGTTGATGCCAGATAGTGATCAACCTGGCTTAGCCTGCTAATCTCAAACCCTTACTTGCAATGCGATTCATTAAGGAGAACACCATGATGTTTCCCGATTTTTTTGATAAAGCCCCCGTTATTCGTGTACACGACGCATTGGCTCAACTACTCGGTACCACTGCCGATGGCATCATAGAGTACCGTTATGCCGATGCAGTTCGGCTGGCTGGGCATTCTTGTCCTACCGTGGCAGGTGCGTTCCTGACAGCACGAGCGGCGCTAAAGGCGCTGTATCCCGATACGCTGCCTGAGCGTGGTGGCATATCCGTACATATGCCGTCACCGGAAACCGATGGCACCACTGGCGTGGTCGCGCAGGTGCTGACGCTCATTACCGGCGCGGCAGGACAAGGGGGCTTTAAGGGTATTGGTCAACGTTTTGCACGTCACGGATTACTCAGCTTCGCGACTGAGCAGAGTGAGCATAATGCGCTTGTGCGCTTCCAACGGCTGGATACGGGCGCCGCTGTTATGGTGAGTTTCGATGCTCACAGAATACCTGCCGATGCTTCTCAGCGTGAACGCATGCAGGCGGTGATTCAGAATCGAGAGACGCCAGAGCAACAGGCAGATTTTGCACGTCTCTGGCAGGCGCGCGTGGAGACGATATTATTGGCACATGCCGATGATCCGGCGCTGTTATCCATTGTTGCGCTTGGCTAATACCTAGACAGTAGCTTGCCAGATGAGGCATGCAATAGCATGCCTTTGAGGGAATGGCGTAGCAGTGCTGGGTGCTGGCTGGCATTAGAATGAGCCAGCTTTGATGCTTGTCAGCAGTATGTCAAGTAAGCGCTGTGCCGTGCCTTGCTGATTTGGTAGATCAATGGGCCTGATGACGCGAGTGCAGTATTAATCCTTGATCCCCCACGGGTAAAGCCGTGCATTGCTGAGCGCTTGAGAGAACCATAGCGCAGCGATCACCCATAATGCTACGGGCACTGACTGGCCGGCATTAAGCATTAAGAATCCATGTATTAGTAAGAACAGAACGGCCACGCTCTTATAGCAAGTCAAAAAAAGTAACAGCCCCAGATGACTGCGAGGGGCACGCACACCGGCGATACTGGCTAGACCTACTCCAGCTATCACACTGCCGTAGAGAATCGCAGGTAATGGCGTTGCGCCCAGCTCGATACCTATCAGCCTCCAGAACTCAGTGGGCCAGCACATCATGACTAAGCCCAAGAGCAGGGCGCTGGGTACGCTAACTTTAAAAGCCTTGCGCACCTTGTCTTCGTCAAACGATGGTTTTATTGGATTAGTCATAGTCAAATACTCTGGTGAAGGTTCATCTTCAGTTGCTACTAGGCAGCCATAATGGGTCATCAGTCGCGACCCTTAAACGCAATAAGTCGTTACTTTTTTAATAGTGGCTGGTAAGCCGGATCGAATACAGCAAGCGCGTTGTGGCGGTCACCCACAAAACCGTATCCTCCGGTTGACTCGTAGCCCATCAGGCTCAGCAAGTCTTTGGGCAATGTGCGGGTAATTTCTATGGGGCACGACAGGTACTGGTTCTCGACTTGACGCACCCAGCCCACACTGAAACCAATATCAATGGCCCGACGGATCTGCTCGGAACGATTGGCTCCGCCGCCATGGTAAAGCTTGCCCGAAAAAATCAGCACAGAGCCGCGTTTCATTTCTATCGGCAGGCTATCTTCAGCGCTGAATTGAGCACCAACGCCTGCGGTATGGCTGCCTGGAACGACACGTGTTGCACCCATTTCTTCAGTGAACTCAGTCAAGGCCCAGAGTGAATTAATAAGAATCTCGTAGTCAGGCGGAAATGGAAAACGGTCGTACAGCATCTCGTCTTGGTGCAGGAACTGTGCTTCAGCACCAGGAGCCAAAGAGTTCACTTCGGTGACGGTCAGTTGCACTGTCATCGCATGTGACAACAGGGCCTTAATTGCACCTAGGTACGTCTCTTGCAGAATTAACTCATGTACTGCAGGTGATCGAGCAATCAAAGATCCGGTCCGCTGAGTCTTGAACCCCAGTTCTGATAGGTGGCCAAACTGGGTCGTATCAAAATACGGCTGCAGCTCCGCTTCAATCCGATCCATCAATTCAACCGGTACCAGTTCGTCGATGACAACATAGCCATACTCACGTACACAGGCCGCAATCTCATACACAGTGGCTGCTTTCGTTAGGTGCTTGACTGTCATGTGCTATTTTCCTTATGAATGCGAGCATTTTTATTCTTCAAATGTGGTATCAGGGCGTCAGAAGTAAAGATTCAGTACAGCCGTAGCTGAGTGATTTTTTTACAGCGATCCACTCGGTACACGCATTGCTTAAGTTGTAGTGTAAAGAGGTTTAATGGCAATGAATGCCCCATCATGGGACCTTAGCGATCATAATTAGGACGTAAATGAACACTGTCATTTTATAGCCTCTTCTGCTGGCTGCGCATTAGCTTCAGCGGTGAGTGGCAACCCTGTAGTGGGTTAATGATGTTCCGAGATTAAGCAAGTCTATTGCATCTTTTAGACGATGCAGTAATAGTAGATTTTCGTGCTTGCTGATCAATAATTAAAAACTAACAAACCTCAGCTGCTGTTAGCTGAATAAGGATATTTTAATGAGTGCTTTTCTCCAACGGGAGCGACACGGTGCTGTTCTGATGGTGCGTATGAACAGCCCAGAGACCCGCAATGCTTTAACAACACCGGAACAGTTTCAGGAGTTGGTAGATTTATGTGCTGAATTACGCCAAGACCATAGCGTGAAAGCTGTTGTATTGACCGGCAATGGCAAAGCCTTCTGCTCGGGTGGGAATATTAAGGATATGCAAAACCGTGAGGGGATTTTTGCTGGCTCGCCTTATGAGTTGCATAATAACTATCGCCACGGTATTCAGAAGATTCCGCTGGCACTCTATGAGTTGGATGTTCCCATCATTGCCGCGGTTAATGGTGCTGCGATTGGGGCAGGTTTGGATCTTGCCTGTATGTGCGATATTCGCATCGCGAGCAATACCGCCTTGTTTGCAGAAAGCTTTGTCAAGTTAGGCATTATTCCAGGTGATGGGGGGGCTTGGCTTTTACCGCGTATTATCGGTATTCCTAAGGCCAGTATTATGGCGTTTACTGGCGACGCGATTGATGCGCAAAAAGCTCTGGAGTGGGGGCTGGTTGAGCAGTTGTGCTCGGAGGACGAACTCGAGACACAAGCGCTTGAGATGGCGCAACGGATCGCCAAGAATCCAGGCCATGCTTTGAGAATGTGTAAGCGTTTGCTGCGCGAAGGACAGCATATGCGACTGGATTCTCTGCTTGAGCTCTCTGCCGCTTATCAGGCGTTGGCACACCATACACAAGACCATGCTGAGGCGGTGGATGCCTTTGTCGAGAAACGTGAAGCAAACTTTACAGGCCAATAACACGTCGTCTAGGGGGGAGTGCTCGAGTGGGCTTGGTTGTTATTTTTTAGCTAACCATATCGAGCTCACTCCCCCCAATTCACATATTAACTCGGCATGCAATTACCGCTATAGGTCACTTGGCTGGACGCTCCCGAGAAGTCGATTATTTTAACCGAGTTAATAGTGAATGAGCTGGCATTGATCAACCAATCACCACTCTCAGTTTTCTCAAACCCGTCACGATAATAACCACCGAGCTCTATGCTGGTTTTATCTCGGGTGTTGATGCTTTGAAAACGCATGCTGATTTTGATATCGGCAGCGTTTTCGCTGAGCTTGAGAAATATCGGGTTTTTAGCATGGTGCATATCAACAATATGCGAGTGGCAGCCCAGTTTTTTGAAAATGGCCACAAAGTCTTCGCGATTATAAAATTGGCCGATATGGCCAAAGTCAATATCAATCTTGCCGCTCATAAAACACTCAGTCACTAGGTCTGGTTTTTTTTCATCGCAAGCGTTTAGGTAGCGGTATTTTACTTCAAGTATTGCTTGCTTATCTTCAAGCTGCTGTAGGCGTTGTTCGATGGTTTTTGTCTGAGTCATAGTGAGCCTTTGTGTTTTGTTTTTATTGGAGTGGCTTAGATGCTAAGGCTTTAGCGGCTGATTTCAATAGAAATTTATCTTTATTGTTTTTTGTTGAGTTTTGATTTTGTCTGGGTCAGTCTGTTTGATTGCTATACAACAGTCGGCCTATCTAGAGCGTCGAATTTTAAATGAGGTTCACAATGCAACTAGAACAAAAACAAGTCGCCATTGTCACCGGGGCCAGCCGTGGAGCAGGTCGTGGAATTGCCGTAGCGTTGGCTAAAAAAGGCATGATTGTGTATGTCACTGGGCGCAGTACAGCGGTCGGTAGTGCTTTAGGTTGGGATGGCTCGGTACTGCCCGGCACAGTGTATGAAACGGCTGAGCAAATCAACCAAGCTGGCGGCACTGGTATTGCTGTGGTTTGCGATCACAGTGATGATGCGCAAACGGCTGCGTTATTCGCTCAGGTTGCAAGAGAGCAAGGGCGTCTAGATATTTTAGTCAACAACGCGGCATTTATTCACGAGCAATTAATTGAGCAAAAACCGTTTTGGGAAAAGGGCGTTGCGGCCTGTAAAATTTTAGATGTTGGCTTGCGCTCAGCCTATGTCGCCAGCTGGCATGCAGCGCACATCATGGTGCCGCAGGGCAGTGGTTTAATTATGTTTGGCTCATCATTTGGTGCCAGTTGCTATATGCATGGCGCGGCCTATGGTGCACAAAAGGCCGGCATTGATAAGTTGGC
>LFRZ01000066.1:86408-87436 GCA_001513025.1 Gammaproteobacteria bacterium DTU037 | reverse complement strand
CTTTGAGTGCGAAAATGGATAGCGAGGGCTGCGTCAGCAGCCCTTTAATAAACAGTTAAAGCCTTGGGTATAAAGGTGACCACTGGTATTAATAGCGGGCACTGTAGCGCGAGGTTAGCGCTATGGCTTGAAAAATATTCTTAGCGCTGGCGGTACCACATAAGGCATCTAAAAAGGTTTTTTCTGCGAGGTAGTCATCCTCAGAGACAATCGTCCACCAGTAACGGTTCTCACCATCCCAACGATAGCTGCGTTTTTTCACCACTTCACGGTCAGCATAGGACACGCCTTTGGCCATGATTTTGTAATCGGTTTGCTGTGTGTTTTTCAACAGTTCTGGCAGCGCCTTGGGTACGGCGGCAAATAACTGCACCATGGCCAAACAGTCGATAGCGGCGCGGTGGCCGTCGTAGAAATAACCCGTTTTTAACAGTAAATATTCCAGCTTGGCACTTTCAAAACCATGCGCGCGCCAGTCGATGTCTTTAATGCTGCAGGCCCACACGCGATCCGCCAGCGCAGGGAAGCGAATATCAAAGAACGCTCGGTCAAATGCAGCGTTATGTGCGATTAAAATCTTTGAGCTGTTGATGATTCGCGTCACATGCGCATCATCAATACGCTGGCCTGCCACCATCTCGTTGGTAATGCCGGTAATCCCTGTGATTTCTGCGCTGATGGCTTTTTTAGGGCATTCAAATTGACTGGTGATCTCGGTGATTTCCGTGATCTTGCCCAAGCTTGGGCTGTAGGCCACTTGCACCAGACCGAGCTCTATCACTTCGGCGTCTGCTAGGTTTAAGCCCGTGGTTTCAAAATCGATGAGCGCCAAGGCAACCTCATCGCCAGCCGTTGGATGAAGGGTGATGGGGAAGCTGTCTTCAGCAGAGAAGGGGATGCGTTCCAATAGGCGAAAGCCTGATGGGTTTTTTTCTATTTCGGCAAAACGGCTTGTATCGAACATGGGGATTTCCTTACTGTTTTAGCCATACTAACAACAAAAAACTGTTTGCATCGACAGTTGTGGC
>LFRZ01000066.1:80189-86297 GCA_001513025.1 Gammaproteobacteria bacterium DTU037 | reverse complement strand
GGCATGATTTTGTTGCGCCGCAGTGCAAGATAGAGGGTCTCTGCAACTGGATTGGCTAGGGTGTGTTTTTTGATCTGTTCGGGTTTGTTGAAATGCTCAATGGCATTGGCGGGCAAAACGGTAAAGCCCAAACCCATACTCACAGGTTCCAAAATTAGGCTGATCTGATTTGAAAAGCCTTGTTGCTTAAAAAAATTGCTGTTTTGAAATTCTGGAAAGTTGGCGCCAAGCAGCATGCAAGCATGGTGAGCGCTGTCGGGGTGGGCAATAAAACCCAGTGCGGTAATGGCCTCCCAGCTGGGCTCAGACAGCGTCGCCGGGGTGACCAACAGCAGTGCTTCCTTGGCAATCGGCTTACAGCTGACGTCTTCTAAAATCGAGATATTAGTCATAAAGCCAATATCGGTCTCATCATCAGCAATGGCTTTTTCGATGCTGGCGTTAGGCGCAAATCTGTAATCAATGATAAGTTTGGGATGCCGCTGTTGCAGCGTCAGCAGCAGCGGGTAGAGCTTAAGGCCGACGCTTCCCGGCGACATCACACGCACTGTGCCTTCGTCTGCAGGATTTTCACCGATCCGTTTCTCAAGATTAGTAAGGTCTCGAATAATAATGCGAGCCTCTTTATAGAGGCGTTCACCGGCGTCTGTCAGCGAGAACTTTTTGCCGTGTCGCGCGAGTAAATCGCTGCCCAGCTGTTCTTCAAGTTTGAGTATATGCTGGCTGACACCGGACTGAGTCATATGCAGGCGCTCGGCTGTGCGAGTGAAGTGACCGACTTCAACTAAGGTGCAAAAACTGCGTAACCAAACGGCATTAATCATTATGCAGCGTACTTGTATTGATGATAAATGATAATTTTACATAATTAATCGGCTTTTGTATGCTTTCTGCCTGTTTTACTTATTAAGAGAGATTGATACCGACTATGGCTGCACTCTTCACGCCCTTTACATTGAAAAATGTCACCCTGCGTAACCGTATCGCAGTACCGCCTATGTGCCAGTACAGCGCCATTGATGGCGTGGTGAGTGATTGGCACCTGAGCCATTATCAGTCGATTGCCCGTGGCGGTGCCGGTCTGGTGATTGTGGAAGCAACAGCGGTGTCGCCGGAAGGTCGCATCACTCCGAACTGCACAGGCCTGTGGAATGATACACAGGTGAAGGGCATGGCGCAGATCGCGGCTGGGATTAAGGCAGCGGGCGCTGTACCAGGTATTCAAATTGCCCATGCTGGACGCAAAGCCAGCGCCAATGTGCCATGGGAAGGTGATGAGCATATTGCTGAGGGCGACGCTAAGGGTTGGCAGCCCATCGCACCTTCGGCGATCGCTTTTGGTCAAGGCTTACCTCGGGTGCCGACAGAGATGACGCTTGAGGATATTGCTCGGGTTAAAAATGACTTTGTTGCCGCTGCACGCCGCGCTCTGGAAGCAGGTTTTGAGTGGTTGGAGCTGCATTTTGCCCATGGTTATTTGGCTCAGAGCTTTTTTTCTGCTTACAGCAATCAGCGCACTGACGCCTACGGCGGTAACTTTGATAACCGTGCACGTTTCCTCTTGGAAACCTTAGCCGCAGTCCGTCAGGTTTGGCCTGAGCAGCTGCCGCTGACCGCACGTTTTGGTGTGATTGAATACGATGGCAAAGATGAAGAAACAATCAGCGAATCGATCGAGCTGATACGCCAGATGCACGCCTGTGGCTTAGATATGCTCAGCGTCAGTGTGAACTTTGTGATTCCCGAGGTTCAAATTCCTTGGGGCACTGAAGCCTTTTTGGCACCAATTGCCGAGCGCGTACGCCGTGAGGCAGGATTACCGGTTGCATCAAGCTGGTCTATGGATGACCCACATACCGCTGAACGTTTGATTGCTGAGCAACACATGGACTTGGTGATGATTGGTCGCGCCCATCTTGCCAATCCGCATTACCCCTTGCAAATGGCTCAAGCTTTGGGCTTAGAGAATCCCACTTCCATCTTGCCAACTCAGTACGCTCACTGGCTGTCGCGTTATAAAGGCCCAGGCAAGACTGCCGCGCAGTAATCTGCTGAGGCGCGCAGCGCGCTGGGTTCAGGCATGGCAAGCATCGAAGTGGTTGCCGTGCCTTTTTTCTATAGGCGACGAGGCAAGCAGGGCGCGGGTTTTGATCAGTGCTGGTGATAGGCTGTGTCCAATAGGCTTCGTAATCAGCGCTGAGATAGGTATGCTGCTAACACGTCAGCGCAAGATAATTGAGGATAAAATATGAGCACGTCAGATCAGCCGTTACGCATTGATATAGTGTCGGATATCGTTTGCCCTTGGTGCGTTGTCGGTTATCGGCAGTTGGCCGAGGCCTTACAAGCCACAGGCACCGCGCACGAGATATTTTGGCACCCCTTTGAACTGAATCCGGATATGCCGGCCGCAGGTCAGAATATGCGCGAGCACCTCAGCGAGAAATATGGCTCAAGTCTGGCGGAGTCCGAGGCCAATCGTTTGCGCCTCAGTGAAGCCGGTGCCAAGGTGGGTTTTGAATTTAATTTTCGTGATGACACCCGTATGCACAATACCTTTAACGCGCATCAACTGTTGCATTGGGCCGATCAACAGGGGCGCATGCATGATTTGAAACAGGCGTTCTTTAGTGCGCATTTCACGCATAACCGTCATCTGTCGGATAAGGCTGTGCTAGTGGCGATCGCCGCCGAGATTGGCTTGGACCCTATTGACGCACTGGCTGTACTTGAGGATCAGCGTTTTGCTGAGGACGTGCGCCATGCCGAGCACATCCTGCAAGAACGCGGCGTCCAAGGTGTGCCCGCGATTATTTTTAATCAGCGCCACTTGGTATCTGGTGCGCAAGGCGTTGAGAATTTTACTCTGATTTTGCAGCAGTTGGCTGTTGCGCAAGATTAGACGCGGAGTAAAATAGCTGATCAGGGTGGACTCTAGGTGACAAGCAGTATTGCGAAAGGTGAGAAGTTATTGGCTTTGACCTTGGGCAACGGCGAGGCGCCACACTCGCCGTGTTTTCAACCACTGACCAAACCAGCCCTGTGTGCGAAGGCTTTACAGTCAGCAAAAATACCACTCAATAGACATCTTCAAGATAACGACCTTGGGCTTTAAGTGTGGTCACGTCGACACCTAAGGGTGCCGCGATCGCATTTAGCGCAGCCACCACACTGTTTGCCATCTCTCTACCACCACAGACCAGAAATTGTGCATCACTTTCGATCAGTTGGCGTAGTTTCTCAGCATCTAGTGCTATCTTATCTTGCACATAAGCGCGCTCGCTGGTGCGGGAGAAAGCGGCGTTGAGTTCGCTCAGCCGTTGATCTTTGAGGTAGCTCTTGAGTTCAGGCTCATACAGAAAGTCAGATTCTGGCGAGCGGCCGCCCCAATATAAATACATAGGGCGGTGTGCTGTGTTGTGGCGAATAAAACCGACCAGTGGGCCTATACCAGTTCCCGCGCCGATTAATACGACAGGTGCTTTACCTGCGGCAGGACGGAAGTTTGGGTTAAGCTGAATAAAGGCTTCAATCGTACCGCCGATGGCTAGCGTGTAGAGGAAGTTTGAACAAATACCGCCACGATGCTGGCGCACACAGATTTCTAGGCTATTGTCTTTAGAGGCCGAGGCCAGTGAGTAAAAACGTGGCACTTGACTGCCCGGCGGCACAATACCGACAAGGTCGCCAGCCTCAAAATATGGCAAACCATTGCTTTTAAATACACGCTTAAGCAAGCTGGTGTTGCCGTTGTTTGTCAAGGCTTTAAAGCGTAGCACCGCGGTTGGCGCTTGTACTGCAACGCCGTAATCTGCTCGGTCGACGAGTTCTAGGGTGGTTGTCTGTGGTTGTACTGGAATGTGCAACAGTGTCAGTTCGATGCCCAGTGCTTTACCGAGTGCATTACCCCAGCGGCTGAATTCCTGTGGTGATTGACGGTTGATCGTGTCGAGCGGCAATAACTGTGCCCAGCCTTTATCAGTGAAGGCCGCCTCAACCGCTTGGGCAAAGCCGCAAAATTGCGGGTATTGGCGATCACCAAAGCCGAGGATGGCGGTAGCCAGTTCAGGTTTTGTGCTGATTTTATCAAGTCGTTGCATAAATTGGCTGGCGGAGGCCGGTGCATCACCATCACCGTAGGTGGCGGTCAGAATAAACAGCTGTTTTGCCGAACGATAGTTCGAGGCGAGTTGATTCATCGGTGCGGTATGCACACGCTGCCCCGCTTGCACCAAGCTGTTGTGTAGGGTTTGCGCGAAGCCCCAAGTGGTATTGCTTTCGCTACCGACCAAGATCACGCTGTCGGCACTATGCGCGCTACTATTAGCGGTGATTTTCGGTTTTGAACTGTAGCGCTTCCACCAGATTATGCTACCGGTCACGGCCATCACGGGGACGGCTAGGGCTGATAGACCTAGAATAAGGCCAAGCCACCACAGGCCTTCGCCGGTGTGCAGCATATAGATAAACTCATAGACTGCGTGGGTGGCGTCATGGGCTTGATAGGACAGCCACTCACCGCTGACTTGATCGATATAACCAGCGCCCTGATCGGTCGTCAGAGAATACAGACCTGCCGGATCCCCTGGGTAAGGGTAGACCAGTTCACGTAAGTCATTTAAATCAGTGGCGTTTAAAACTGACAATGTATGAATCGCTGCTGGGATGCCTTCGGCGACATCGAACGGCAATTCAGGCTCGGCTTCCAAACCTTCCGAGATCAACTCAAAAGTAGTGGCAGATAAGTAGGCACCAGTTAGCGCGGAGAGCAGCAGGCCAGTGATTGCGACTCGAGCAAATTTGATATGTAAACGCTGGCTTAGACTGCCACGCACTGGTTGCAAGATATGACGCCATCCGCCCATGCGCGCAGCCAACAACATCGCTCCGGAAATCGTTAATACAATCATCAATAGCGCCGTGATACCCGCGACAGCCCGACCGAGTGTGTCGAGCAGCAGAGAGCGGTGCAGGTTTTTTACCCAGCGCGAGAATGCTGAAGGCTGATAGGGGCCGATCGCTTGTCCGGTGCGTGGGTCCACACGATCAATGCCCACTTGATCATGTTCAGTGAAATAGACAATAAGAGTACCCGAAGGACTGCGCACGATCTGTTCAGCCCCCGGGTAACTCACCGCCAACTTACCCGCCAGATCGGCAACACTGATTTGCCCTGACGCAGGCAGCACAGTGCTGACTCGCTCCAACGCTGGATCAAGCGATAGGATCGCCCCCGTCACAGTTAGCACTATGGCGAACAATGCAGCAATCAAGCCGGGTAACGAGTGAAGTTGGCGTAACATGTTAATAAACTCCTTGTTCGCTCAGGATCAAAAGGTGTAGCGAAATGACTGCACGTAGCCACGACCTGGGAACGACTTGCCCACGCCATCGGTTGTCAAAGGTGCGCTCACTTCGGCACGATTGTCGCGCATGTCCTCGACCGCGGTGTCCACGCGTACTTCATAGCCTGCATCAATCAGTGTATCGGCCACATCAAGAGTGACGTTCAAGGTTTCCCCGCTCATCACGCTAGCGCCGGTCACACCATCATATTCACTGCTGCGTAGACCACTGCCTTGTGCCCAGCCCGATAGATGTTTGTAGTATTTTGATTTTTTGCCGGCAACCCACAGTGTGCGCTGGTATTGGCCTTGCGCATCAACAAGGTACAGCGCGAGATAGGCGCCATCACCACGGTAACTTTTTAACTGGGTGGTGAAGGTCACGTCACGTGCTTGGGCTAAGGTCGGCAATGCAATAGTCGCCGCCATGGCAAGAGCAAGCGTTAGCTTTTTCATGGTCTGTCTCCGTTATGTCTATTGTTGTGTTGTTCTTGATTTTGTTGAGTGTTGCGCTGGTAAAGATGCTCAGGCATCTGGGCATTCTTGTCGAATTTTGTTTCCAGCTTGCGCAGACGCAATGATTCTGGAAAGTACTCTGCCTTAATCCTGTTGCCGTTTTGATCGAAGCCTTTGACTTCATAGCAACCGTCATCAACTTTGATGCGCTGGACCTTCCAGCCCTTAGCTTCCAACATTTGACGTAGCGTGTCTCGTGATTGCCAGTTAGCGACTGGATCATTGCAATCGTCATCAGCGAAGGCTG
>LFRZ01000066.1:39671-79991 GCA_001513025.1 Gammaproteobacteria bacterium DTU037 | reverse complement strand
ATAAACAACAAAAGGAAGGATACGACTATGTTATATACAATTGCATTGATACTTGTAGTGCTTTGGTTTTTGGGCTTGGTGTCGTCAGTCACCATCGGCGGATTTATTCACCTTCTACTTGTCATTGCCGTCATTATCGTCTTACTGCGAGTGATCAGCGGGCGTAAGCCCTTATGACCGTCAGGTGTTAATGGCGTAGATGCTTAATTTGTATGGTAACTGGCGGGATTACTGCCGGTTACCTTTAGCCAAACATCCGCAATGTGCATTAATTCCAGCTCTGTTCTATTCAGATACAGTTCAAAACGCTCAACTATCGAACAGATTTAATGAAGGTTCTAACTGCGATGGCTGCTCCAGTCCAAGCACTTAGGCTGCTGCATAGTGCTTCCCCATCAATACGCCTAGATCACATTCCCCGCGGCTGCCTAGCTGCTCTAGCGTTTGCTGTCGCTACTTATAAAAGGCTAAAACTTAAGTGTTTTTAGCTTTAACTATAGGTTTTACTCATGTTTGAGTCTTTTTCTGCCAAGCGAATGTGATGCTGCTGTGCTTATAGGCGCGCTGCTCACACTCTGTCGGCTTCAGCGTCTTAGATTTTGCTATATTCACATCCCTAATGGTTACAAGCGGTGATTGATCGGCTAGAGTGAACTCGGTGGTCAAAATATGAATCATCGTCCAGAAGGGGACCTGTATGGATAATAAAAATAATAAATCAAATCACGACCAACAGAGTAAAGGTTTGCATCAGCTCTATGCAGGCGATCCGATTAAAGCTGATAAGTTGCTGTGGAATCGCGAAACGGATAAATCGAGCCGACGCGGGTTTCTAAAGAAGAGTGGCTTGCTGGCGATGGCAACGGCCATTGGTGCCAGTATTCCTTTTTCAAAAAATATGCCTGCGGGTCTGATTCCAGCAGCTTTTGCGCAGTCAGACGAGCCTTTTGTTATATCAGGTAAAGAAGGCTTGGTGGTGCTTAACGACAGACCACTGAACGCGGAAACACCGCCGCATTTATTGGATGACAAGGTTACGCCAGCCAAACACATGTTTGTGCGCAACAATGGTTTGGTACCCGATAGTAAAGTATTAGATCCTGCCAGTTGGACCTTAGAGGTCGCTGGTGAGTCCTGTGTGACACCGACCACTTTCACTTTGGCTGAACTCAAATCACGCTTTAAGCATTACACCTATCAGTTGACCTTAGAGTGCGGCGGTAATGGTCGTAGCGAGTTTGCGCCTGCAGCCAGTGGTAATCAGTGGACGACAGGCGCTGTGGCATGCCCGACGTTTACCGGTGTGCGCTTGCGTGATGTACTGGATGCCTGTGGTATTAAAGACGATGCCGTCTATATTGGCTATTACGCAGCGGATGTACACCTCAGTGGCGATAGCAGTAAGCAGGCTATTTCCCGTGGTGTGCCGATGTCTAAGGCATTGGAAGACGAAACCCTGATTGCCTGGGCGATGAATGACGAAGATATTCCATTGCTAAACGGCTATCCACTGCGCTTGGTGTGTGGTGGCTGGCCAGCCTCTACCTCGGGTAAGTGGCTGAAGAAAATCGTCGTACGCGATAAAATTCATGACGGCAATAAAATGGCGTCGCCGGCTTACCACGTTCCCAAATATCCAGTGGCACCAGGGACGCAGGTGCCTGATGAAGATATGAAAATCATTGGCTCGATGCCGGTTCGATCGCTGATCACTTTTCCTAAAACCGGCATCACGCATAAGCTGGGTGAGCCTATGGCCGTACGCGGGCATGCTTGGGCTGGTGATCTTGCCGTAAGCGAGTTTTATGTGTCGATCGACTTTGGCATTACTTGGCAAAAAGCTGAGTTGCAAGCACCAGCGAATCGCTTGGCTTGGCAGCATTGGCACAGCGAACTGACGTTCCCAGAAAAAGGTTATTACGAAATATGGGCTAGAGCAGTCGATAGTGAAGGAAAATCACAGCCTATGGTTGTCGCCGGTTGGAACCCTAAAGGCTATTTAAACAATGCTTGCCACCGTATTGCGGTACAAATTGTTTAGGAGAGCACTATGGCACATCCGTTAGCTTTGAGTTTATTGGTGCTGGGGTTGTCGGTCACGCCCGTCTTGGCCGCAGAGCAAGACCCTAATACAGGCTTTATTATTGCCCCCGGTTGGGAGACGGTACGTAATAACTGTATTGCTTGTCACTCGGCTGCTTTGGTAACACAAAACAGTGGTAGCCGTGCGCATTGGTTATCGATGATCCGCTGGATGCAGGACACCCAAGGGCTATGGGTGTTGGACAATAATACCGAGAATACTATTTTGAAGTATTTAAGCAGCTACTACGGTCCTAAGGAAGACGCGCGTCGGCCAGCTTTACGCATCGATCAGCTGCCAGAAAATCCATACCGCCAAAGCAAATCTTAGGAGTTGTGGACTGATTATTGCAGCACTGTGTGGCGTCTTGATACATGAGCGAGAAATCAGTAAAAAGACGTTATAAACGCTGCAAAATATTTCTATCTACTGGCGTAACCTTTGTGCTTTACGTGATAAATTAAAGCCACATGCCTGCGCATATTTCATTAAAGTAGTCCACCTCGACTCACACGTTATGGCCGGAGATACTGATGGATTTGCTGCAAGGGTTATCACGTCCAGCTATTAACCAAAGATTTAAAGCCTGTGGGCACTGGGTTGATCCTGTCCTGGGTGGTGCCATGATTGTTTTAGGCATTAAAGTCATGGCAACGCAAGCGGGTTGATAAGCAGCACAGTCAGTCTAGAAAGCAGCTTGGCCATTCTGGTTTTACAGGGCAGGAGGCTAGGCTTGTCTTTTTACACAGGCTTTTCTGCCGCCTTAAACACTGGCAGCACCTCCACAGGATAATTTTTATTCTGATGACCTCGTGCAAAATATTGTGCCAAACGCAGATCAATCAGCTCTTGAAAGTAGTGTTCAAACACCTCTTGCAGTGGCTCGGCAACGCTGAAATTCAGCGCAAAGGTATCGCCGTGCTCAATAAACCAGGCTTGGCTGCTGGTCGTATCTTGCTTGCATGAAAAATGAATAGGATTTTTGCGCCAATAGGTTAACCAAACCTTGCTATCGGCGGCAACGCTTTGCATCGATGCAGGTAATTCTTTGCGCATATCATCTGGGCGGTGTTGCAGTAACTGATGGCTGAGTTGCGCCAGTTGCGCGGTATTAACAGCGCCACGCACACCACTCAACTCAATAAAGGCTTGATACAAAAAGCCCTTAAAGCTTTTGGTCATATTGGTTGTTTCAACGCCTTTTAGGAAAAACTCGCCGTGCGCAGCCAGCAGTTGTTGCAGTTGCGGGTCACTTTCTTGTGTGGCAATTAAATCGAGCCAGCTCCCTGTTTGTTTGCGCATTTTTGGTAATGCATAACCGGCATGAAAAAACTCAGTCGCGGTGGGGCGGTGACCCAGTTCATCGCGCAGTTGCTGGTAATCCTCAGCGGCGCTTTTGCCAATCTGGCGTGCCAGTTTTTCCCAAAACTGAATCAGCTCAGGGGCGTAATTGATAAAGCAGCCTTTGGCGAGGGTGATGGGTGCTTGCTGGCGCAGTGTCTTAAGCAGCGATGAGCGGTTTTGTTCGGCGAGTAGCGCTGCTGGGCTGTTTAAAAAGGATTGGTGATTGCCTAAAAAATCCAGCACCACCAGATGGGTTTTTTGTGTGCTTTCCGACAGCCGTAAGCCACGACCCAGTTGCTGTAAAAAGATGATTTTAGATTCAGTCGGGCGCAGCATCAGTAGGGTATCGAGGGCGGGTAAGTCGGTGCCTTCATTAAACATATCTACCGAGAAAATCACATCGAGTTGGCCTGCGGCTAACTGTTGTAAGCCTTGATGACGCGTCAAGCGTGAGCCAGCATAGACCGCGCCAGCACGCACGCCCTGTTGCTGAAAGTACTGGCTCATAAAATCGGCATGTTTTTGTGAAATACAAAAGCCGAGCGTACAGGTTTGCTTGTGTTTGCACCAATTGTGATAAATATGCTTGGCGCGCTGTTGGGTGGCGAATGCAGACTCCATTAGAGTGGGATCAAAACGCCCGCTGCGCCATGGGATCTCTTGATAATTCACAAAGGCGTCATAAATACCGTAATAGTGAATCGGTGCGAGCAGTTTCTCGTTAATGCCGTGCACTAAGTTGCGCTCAAACACTAGGTTGTTATCACACAGCGTCAGAATATCCGCTTGGTCGGTACGTTCTGGCGTGGCGGTGAGTCCCAATAAAAACTGCGGGTTAAAGTGCTTTAACAGACTTTTATAACTGGGTGCGCTGGCGTGGTGAAACTCATCAACCACGATGTAATCAAACTGCTCGCTGGCAAAGTGTTGCAAGGCTTCAGGTTTGCTCAGGCTTTGTACGGAAGCGAAAATAAAGTCTGCATCATGTTGTTTTGTCGTGCCTTGATATAAGCCGGTACGCGCATTGTGATGCACGCGAGTAAACACCGCTTGTGCTTGTAGGAGGATTTCTTCGCGATGGGCGACAAAGAGCACGCGTTTGGCATTCATTTGCAATGCGTCAAAAGCCGCTAACCACGTTTTGCCCATGCCAGTGGCGAGTACCACTAAGCCGCGTGTAAAGCCTTCACAACGCGTATTGAGTAAGGCTTCGAGGGCTTCGATTTGCACGCTGTTGGGGTTGGGTTGCTCAAAGTCTTCATCGATAAAACCCGTGATGTGTTTAAGCAAAGGAATACTGCTTTGGCGGCGCGCGCTGTAATGCTCAATCCAATCGGCAGTTAAGCCAATACAGCTTGGATCCTTTAATAAGTGAGTAAAGGCGGCGCGAATGCTATTAAATTCGCGCGCCGCATCGGAGTCGTGCGGCGGCTGCCAATCGTGCCGCCATGACCATTCGTAGGCATGGGTTAAGGCGGCGCGGCTGATATTGTTTGAGCCAATAAATGCACAGCCCTTGGCTATTTGCTCGTCTTTGCTTTGGGTGAAAATATAGGTTTTTAAATGAAAACTGGTGTTGCCTTTGCATGCGAAGATATGAATATCTGCACCGCGTTCCGCCAGCAGCAGTAACTCACGTAAGGCGCGCGGGTGGGTGATGTCTAAGTAATCTGAAGTGAGCAGACGTATGCTTGCGCCACTGCTTAAGGCTTCGAGTAAGGCATCAAACAGCAACTCTAAACCGGACGGCTGAATAAAAGACACCGCAATTTCAATCTCACTGGCGTGATAAATGGCTTGCAGCAGCTTAGGTAATAAAGGGTCGTGCTGGGTGCCGGTGGTCAGGCGCGGGCTGTTGACTAGCATATTGATTCACTACTTAGAAATCAAAGAGGATGTGCATGAGCTTTGGCAAGCTATACATATGTATAGCCCGCGCAAAGGTTTAAGTGCCTATTGTACGTTAAAACAGGGCGAAATCAGCTCAACTCTGGTGCCGCACCTTGCATCCTTCGCGCAAACCAGTACAATACGCCCACACTAAATCTTGGTGTACGCGTTATGGCGACCCTGCCGGTCCCCTCGCAACGATTAGCCGTCAACCTGGTCAGGCCCGGAAGGGAGCAGCCATAGCGGTGACATTGTGTGCCGGGGTGTGGCTGGCAGTGGTTGCCACCTAAATTTCTTGATTCGCTGCATATCCCCTCAAAAAACTAAATAAAGCCCATCCCAACCCTGTGTTGCGGGTGCATTTTTTGCTGTGCTCCGTTAGCATGGAGTTCTGTTTTCTTGCTGGTCTTCGGTTGCTATGAGTTATCAGGTTTTAGCCCGCAAATGGCGTCCCCGCTCATTTCGTGAAATGGTGGGCCAAACCCACGTTTTAAAAGCTTTGATCAATGCTCTTGATCATCAGCGCTTGCACCATGCCTATTTATTTACTGGTACTCGGGGTGTGGGTAAAACCACCATTGCGCGGATTATGGCTAAGTGCCTAAACTGTGAGCAGGGCATCAGCTCGACACCTTGCGGTGTTTGTTCGGTGTGTACTGAGATCGACGAAGGGCGCTTTATTGATCTGATTGAAGTGGATGCGGCGAGTAAAACCAAGGTCGAAGACACCCGCGAGATGCTGGATAATGTGCAATATATGCCGACCCGTGGGCGCTATAAAGTCTATCTGATTGACGAAGTGCATATGCTCTCAACCAGTTCCTTTAACGCCTTGTTGAAGACCCTAGAAGAGCCACCGCCGTACGTTAAGTTTATTCTGGCCACCACTGATCCGCAAAAATTACCCGCGACGGTGTTGTCGCGCTGTTTGCAGTTCTCGTTAAAAAATATACCGCCTGAGCCCATTGTTGGGCATTTGCAACATGTCTTAAGTAGCGAAAACATCCCCTTTGAAGATGATGCGCTGTGGCTGCTAGGGCGTGCCGCCGATGGCTCCATGCGTGATGCCATGAGTCTCACCGATCAAGCGGTCTCCTTTGGTGATGGTCGTGTGTTTGCCGACGATGTGCGTGCCATGTTGGGCACCTTAGATCAGGGGCAGATTTATGGTGTGCTTAAAGCCTTGATTGAGGGCGATGCCCGTGGCGCTTTAAGTGCGGTGGCGCATTTGGCCGAGCATGGCCCGGATTGGGCGGGTGTTTTGGCAGAGATCCTCAATGCTTTGCACCGTATTGCGATTGCCCAGCTGATGCCTGATGCCATCGATAATGGCCAGGGCGATCGCGAGCAAGTGCTGGAATTGGCTGCGCTGTTGCCGCCAGAGGATGTGCAGTTTTACTATCAGTTGGGTTTGATTGGCCGCCGCGATTTACCGCTGGCACCGGATCCCCGTGATGGTTTTGAAATGGTTCTGCTGCGCATGTTGGCGTTCCGTCCGGCCAGTTTGCCGGGGACGCCGCCCAGTACGCGATTAATTCAGTCCGCGCCGCTTGCGTCAGCGCCGGCGACTGAGTCTGCCCGCTCGATCGAGCCTGTGGCTTCCGCCACGGGATCAAGTGCTACTGGATCTGCGCCTGAACTTCGCAGTCAAGAGCCGGCCCAGTCGGCTGCAACTGCAACTGCAACTGCACCTGCCCAGCCTAGCGCAGTGGAACATATCCATGCGCCGTGGGAAGAGCCGCTTGATACCCAAGCGGCTAGGGCCACGCCGTTGGCAGCTCAGTCTACTCCTGAGCCGCAGTCCGTGGCTGCGCAGGCTGAGACCACAGTGCAGCCTGACGTAGCGCTAAGTCATCCTGTGGATGAACAATCCGCACCTAATTATGACGAGGATTACGGTCAGGCGTTTGCTGCTGAAGGGGATGACGATGACGCTTATTTGAATACCAGTAATTTTCAGGATTACGCGGATCTGTCCGCTGTCAGCAGCCATGATGCCGCGCCGATGCAAAGCAGTGGCGGTGCAGATGATTTACAGGCGCATATTCCCCCAGCTACCGGGCTTGCCGCTGAGTGGCAAGCGTTATTTTTGCAATTGAACTTGGCTGGTATGACCCATAGTATTGCCGCTAATACCTTGCTAATTGAGAAAAAAGCCGATACATGGCTGATGCACCTTGACCCAAACCACAGTGCCTTATTTAATAAAACCCAGCTGCAGCGTATCAATGACGCGATTAATGCACAGCTGGCGGCGCCCATCGAATTGCAGATAGAATTGCACGCGCCCCGTGAAGAAACCCCCGCCTTGGCCTTGTTACGTCAACAAGCCAAGCGTCAACAAGAAGCAGAAGCTTCAATCTATTCTGACCCTATAGTTTTACAGCTGATGGATACATTTGGCGCTATAATCAGTAATAACAGTATTGAACCCATAGACTCGGTAATGTAAGGAATTTCGTATGAAAGGTGGTATGGCTGGCCTGATGAAACAGGCGCAACAAATGCAAGAAAAAATGCAAAAAGCCCAAGAAGAATTGGCCAATGCTGAAGTGACCGGTCAATCCGGCGCTGGCTTAGTCAGTATCGTGATGACTGGTCGCCATGATGTGCGTCGTGTCAGCATTGATGACAGCTTGTTGCAGGAAGAGAAAGAAATTCTCGAAGACTTAATTGCTGCGGCAGTCAATGATGCCGTGCGCAAAATTGAGCAAACCAGCCAAGAAAGTATGGCCGGTATGAGCGCTGGTATGCAGTTACCACCAGGCTTTAAAATGCCGTTCTAGGTTTTATCCAACCAGCAGGGCGTTTGTGTGCTCTGCTGGTTGCTTGCATGCGGTGTTGCTGCATCAGCGCATCAGTTACAGTCTCTATTCCATCTTCTTCAAGTGTTCTGAGCCCCCATGTCGTTTAGTCCTTTAATACGTCAATTAATTGATGCCTTTCGTGTCTTGCCAGGTGTTGGGCAAAAAACTGCTCAGCGTATGGCATTACAACTGCTGGAGCGTGATCGCAGTGGTGGCCAACGCTTAGCTCAAGCTTTAACCCAAGCCATGCAAGGCGTGGGCTATTGCCGTGAGTGCCGCAGCTTAAGTGAAGAGGATCTCTGTCATTTGTGCAGTGATCAGCGCCGTGATGAGAGCTTGCTGTGTATTGTGCAGGGGCCGATGGATGTGTATGCGGTTGAGCAAACTGGTTATCGTGGTCGCTACTTTGTCTTAAAAGGGCATTTATCGCCTTTAGATGGCTTAGGTCCTGAACATATCGGTATTCCTGAGTTGATTAGCCGAATTAATCAGGGCCGCTTTAATGAAGTAATTCTAGCTACCAATCCCACGGTGGAAGGTGAGGCCACAGCGCACTATATCGCGCAAATATTGGCCGATAAGTCATTGCTTATCTCGCGTTTAGCCCATGGCATGCCGCTCGGTGGCGAGTTGGAGATGGTCGACGGAGGCACCCTCAGTCATGCCTTTGCTGGGCGCCGACCAATGCAATTCTAAATTTTCTCTGAAACAAGCTGCTGAACTGAACGATAATTATACAGTCTTCGCTGTGCAGTACTGCAGTTCAGTGTTGCTGGTTATAATTAAGACTATTTTAATGTATCTATATAAATTATACTTATATATAAAGTTGCCTTTGTAGGTGCAGGCATGCCTTCAAAGCACAGCTGTGTGTCATTTAGATAAAGAGGTTCTGATGTCAAATAAGATTTTAACGCCGCAGGCTGCACAAGAATTATTGGCACAAGGTGCGGTATTGGTTGATATCCGCGGCGCTGATGAATATGCACGTGAGCATATTGCCGATGCCAAACATATACCTATGGAGCAATTAAACCGCCAGGGTATGCCCACTAATGAAGCCAATGCGGTGATCTTTCATTGCCGTTCGGGGAATCGTACAGTGGTCAATGCAGGCGTGTTGGATAACTGTGCCACCTGTGACGTCTATATTCTAGAGGGCGGACTGGATGGTTGGAAAAAAGCCGGCTTGCCAGTGGTGACTGACGCAACACAACCTTTAGAACTGCAGCGCCAAGTACAAATTGGTGCGGGTTTTATCATTGTTTTGGGCGTGATTTTGGGCAGCACTGTGGCCCCTGCTTGGTATGCCTTGTCCGGTTTTGTCGGCGCGGGCTTGATTATGGCGGGTGTCACAGGTTTCTGTGGTTTGGCGCGTATATTGATGAAAATGCCATGGAATAAAAAAGCCATCGCTTAAGTGGCAGCGCATGAACACTTTTAACAGGCAAGCCCTTCTCCGGCTTGCCTTTTTTATTGGCCCCAGTCTGGCCTATGCGTGGTGATCTGTGCTTGCGTTAAGGTGAGAGGCGCTGGCTATCGTATTTTAGCGCTGGCTGATGAGCTTGCAGTGTGCAGCGATTCGCGCCATGTTCATTGACTCAGTTGCAGAATTTTTGCTGCGCTTATAAAGCCAAGGCGACTAAGAGTATGGTTTCTTGAAACTCGACGGCAGCGCCGAGGGTGTCGCCAGTATAGCCACCCAGTCGTTTCTTCAGTGCGGCACGGTAAGCCACGAGTAGGCCCAACCAAACCAAGAGCATCATCAGGGTTTTTTCTCGCAGCAAAGGCACCGCAAACAGGGTCAAAAGCACCGTCATGATCACGACTTTAGTTTTTGTAGCGGCACTTTGCGTCGCAGTGACCATGCCGTGTTGGCGAACATAATCAGTGCTTGCCATTAAGCCAATAATGCCGGTTCGAGCCAGCATAGGAATCAGCAGCAGACCGCCCAGTAGTAAGCCAATATTGTCTTGCGCTTGTGCCAATAAGGCAGTGATAGCCGCAAATTTTACCAGCAACACCACCAGCATCGCGGCAACAGCCATGGCACCGACCCGCGGGTCCTTCATGATGTCTAAGGTGCGCTGATGATCGCCGAGACCGCCCACCCAAGCGTCGGCAGTATCCGCCACCCCGTCCAAGTGCATTGCCCCAGTCAAGTAGACCCAAAGTGCCAAAACCAGCGCGCCAACTAAGAAGACCGAGGCCTGTGGGTTGTAGTAGAAGCACAAAGTGACCAAACCGACTAGAAACAGACCAAGAATGGCACCCACGAGCGGATAAAACCACATGGCGGCCTGCTGTACCTCTGGATCAAGGCGCTTTAAATAAGGCCCAGGCAGGCGGCTTAAAAAGGTCAGGGCAAACCAAAAACCCCAGTAATAGGTGCTCATAATTCTCTGCCATCCATGCTTTCTAAACTGATCCATTGTTGTGCCTGGCCTTCATAGTCCACATCAATGATTTTAAAACTCATTACCGCGGCATAGGGCAGGCTGAGCTTATTGATCGCATTGGGTGTCAGCTCAAGTAAGTGCTGGGCCAGCATGCGTATTACGCCGCCGTGGGTGACCATCAGCACCCGTTGGCCTTGATAGTCGCTTAAGGCTTGCTGCCAAGCCAAGACACTGCGCTGTTGCAGTGCCTGAGTGGGTTCGCCTTGCGGGGCACAGAAGTTCATCGGGTCTTGCCACATGTGGCTGATATTGTGTTCAGCCATGACTTGAGCCACGGCTTTATTTTCCCAGTCGCCAAAATGAATTTCACTTAAGTTAGGCTCAATATGCAAAGGAATCGCCTCGGCTGCGGCCAGTAATTCAGCGGATTGCTTACAGCGTAATAAGGGTGAACTCACCACTTGCTGCCAGCGTCGGCCCAAGCTTTGCGTGCGTTGTTGAAATTGCTCCAGGCCGCGCTCGGTTAAACAGTGGTCAGTCTGGCCACGAAAGACCTTGCCACCGACTGGCTCGCCATGACGAATCAGATCAATATAGGTGGTGATCATTGGCTTTTACCGGCCACTGCCGCTTGGGCAAAGGTCGCCATATGATTATGGATCACCAGTGCCTGCTGGACTGTGGCAAAGGCCACTGCCGCACCAGAGCCTTCACCTAAGCGCATGCCTAAATTGAGTATGGGCTTGGCTGCTAAGGCGTTTAATAGGATGCCGTGCCCATGCTCAGCAGACTGGTGGGCAAAGAGTAACCATGGCCGCGCACTCGGGTTGAGCTGCACTGCCAGCAATGCCGCCGCGCTAGTAATAAAGCCATCGACCAAGCAGGGGATACCCAGCTGGCTGGCGCGAATATAAGCGCCAGTAATAGCGGCAATCTCTAAGCCGCCCACTTGCTCTAAAATGCCTAAGTGCGAGTTGATCAAAGGTTGAGCGCGCGCAACGCTGGCGCTTAAGATGGCTTTTTTATGGGCCAAGGCATCGCCTTCCACGCCCGTACCGGGACCGGTCAGGCTGCTGACGTCTTGGCCTAAGAGCAAGGCGCTTAAACAGCTGGCGGCTGATGTGTTGCCAATGCCCATTTCGCCTAACATTAAAAAGTCACAGCCTTGCTGGTGTACACGTTCGACTTGTGCTTTACCCAGGTTTAACGCCAAGACACTTTGCTCGGCGCTCATGGCTGCTTGCTGCGAGAAATCCTGAGTACCGGCCATAATCGGTTGATGAATAATATGGGCTAAATGCGCACAGGGATTGGCCGTGCCACAGTTAATGACGCTGAGTTCGATGCCTTGTTGCTTGCACAGGGTCGCCACAGCTGCGCCGCCATTGACAAAATTAGACAGCATGGCAATGGTCACTGATTGTGGAAAGGCTGAGACCCCTTGCGCAACAATGCCGTGATCACCGGCAAAAATCAGCATATGTGGCTGCTGAATCTGTGGCTTGGCGCTGTTTTGCATGGCCGCTAAATCAATCGCCAAGGTTTCTAACAGGCCTAAAGAGCCTTGGGGTTTAGTCAGTTGGTTTTGATGCGCTTGCGCCGCTTGGCGGGCGGACTCTGACGGCGCTGTGGCGGCGTCGAACCACCATTTAATCTGGGTCATGGTTTTGCCTAATGCTCTGCTGGGGCGAGTTAGTGGGTGGTTGCTGTATTGCGCTCTTGCACTAACACCCAAGGTGATACCACAACAGCCCACAGCTCTGGATCGCGCTGCTGATAATCCAAGGCTTGCGCATCGCTTAAATTGTGCAGGGATTTTTGTTGCATCAGAGCGCTTACACGCTTCTTGTCGTCATTGATAATGTGTTGCGCAACGGTTACTAAATCTTGATCACTGGCGACCCAAAGCACCATGCCTTTAGCAAATAACGGCATCAGTTCATCCCAGCCAATCTGCGCTGTTGCGCCAAGAAGTTGTGCATATAAGTCACTGATTTCGTTCGACATGTTTTTTCTCGCGGTAAAAGTGGGCATGATAGCCTGAGTTGCACTATCCCCCAAGGGGCAATCCTCGAGAGCTCAGCGAATTGGAGCGTTTTATGCAAAGATCATTACCGCGTTTAGCCTTTGCTGGAATCGGCCTAATGGGCCTCCCCATGTGTCAGCGCTTGTTGGCCGCAGGCTATCCTTTAGTGGTTTGGAATCGTAACCCTGACAAGTGCACGCCGCTGCTGGCGCTGGGTGCGCAGCAGGTGCAAACGCCTGCTGAATTGTGCGCGCAGGCGGATATTATTCTATTGTGTTTGGCCGATACCAATGCGGTGGCTGAAGTGGTGTTTGCTGAGCAGGGGGTTGCTAAAGCCCTTACAGAGCAACAGATTCTGGTGGATTTGTCCAGCATTGAGCCTGCTGCGACGCGTGCGATGGCGCAGAGGCTATTGACTGAGCAGGGCGCGCAGTGGCTGGATGTACCTGTGTCAGGTGGTGTGGGCGGCGCTGACGCGGGTACTTTGGCGATGATGGCGGGTGGCGATGCACAGGCCTTGGCCCAAGTCAGGCCCGTCTTAGAGCACTTAGGTCAGCGTATGACCCATATGGGCGCTGTAGGTTCTGGGCAGGTAGCTAAAGTCTGCAATCAAATGCTGGTGGCTTGTAATGCCATGGTGATTGCTGAAGTCGTGGCCTTGGCTGAGCGCGCAGGGGTGGATGCCGCGCTTTTAGCGCCGGCGTTAGCGGGCGGTTTTGCCGACTCTAAGCCCTTGCAAATTCTGGCCCCGCAAATGGCTGCGCGTGAGTTTGAACCGGTGAAGTGGCATGTACGTACCTTGCTTAAGGATTTAGATATGGCAGTGCAGCTTTCACAACAACATACGTCAGCCACGCCGATGAGTGGTTTAGCCGCGCAGTTGATGCGCGCACATGCTGCACAAGGGCATTTGGCCAATGATCCGGCGACGTTAATTAAACTTTATAGTGGAGACCATTAATGGATATCGTGGCCAATTTATCCATGCTCTTTACCGAATTGCCGCTGCTGCAACGTGTCCGCGCGGCGGCGGCGGCAGGGTTTACTGCCGTGGAAATTCAGTTTCCTTATGAAGTGCCGGCTATCCAGCTCAAAGAGGAATTACAGCGTTGCGCTATGCCCTTGGCGTTAATCAATCTGCCTGCCGGTGATTTAATCCAGGGTGGGGATGGTATTGCCTGTCATCCTAAACGCCGCGAGCAGTTTGCCAATGCCTTAGATGAAGCGCTCAGCTATGCCTTAATGGTGCGTCCACGCATGGTGAACGTGCTGGCTGGGCGTTTGCCGGAGGGTGTCTCGCGTGGACGTGCGGTGGCGACGCTGGCAGCCAATCTGCGTGACGCGGCGCAAGCCTTTGATCGACTGCAGATTAAGCTGCTCTGTGAAGCAATTAATCCGCTTGATATGCCGGGCTTTTTAATCTGTACCCCGCAACATTTATACGATTTGTTAACTGAAGTGCGCCATCCGAACTGTTTTGCCCAGTTGGATGTGTATCATATGGCGCGCCAAGGTATCACCACTGAGCAAGCGCTGGCCGTATTGGGCGATAAGGTGGCCCATGTGCAGTTTGCCGATTGTCCAGGGCGCGCTGAGCCTGGGACGGGCGCGGTGGATTTTCAGGCGATGCTTCAGGCGCTGACACAGGTGGGTTATCAGGGGGCTTTTGCAGCTGAGTATCGGCCTCGAGGGGCAACCTCGGACAGCTTGAATTGGATGCACAAAGCCCCTTTTGTTTAGCTGATTAAAGGCATGCTTCGGCTTGGCGCTGATCAGTCAGGGCTGTGTAAGAGGGTTGAGGTTGAAACTGATGTATTGGGCGAATCTGCCCACTGATTCATTAACACGATAGAGTGAGTTTTATGCTGCAGCAAGCGCATCAATCCAAGCAGGCCGAAAATGCTTGGCACATCTTGTTTTTACTGTTTTTAGCCAATGTTTTTAACTACTTTGACCGTGTTGTGCCGAGCATTGTGATGGAGCCGATTCGTTTGGAGTGGAGCTTAAGCGATTTCCAAATCGGCATGCTAGGTACGGTGTTTACCCTTGTCTATGCCATTACTGGGATACCTTTGGCGCGTATGGCCGATACGGGCTCACGTAAGAAAATTATGGGCTGGGGCTTGCTGGTGTGGAGTGCTTTAACCGCAGTCAATGGTGTGGTGCAAGGCTTTTGGGGCTTTTTATTGGCACGTATGGGCGTGGGGATTGGTGAGGCCAGTTATGGGCCAGCGGCCAACTCGCTGATTGGCGATTTATTTCCAGCGCATCGCCGTGCGCGGGCCATGGGCATCTTTATGCTGGGCTTGCCATTGGGTTTACTGCTGGCATTTTTCACTACCGGGGCCATTGTTGAGGCTTTTGACAGCTGGCGCGCGCCCTTTTTTATTGCGGCAGTGCCTGGGGTTATCTTAGCCCTCTTTGTTTTTATGATTCGTGAGCCACAGCGCGGCGCAGCGGAAGTGGTGGCGATAACCAGCGTACCGATTCGTCAGCCGATTCGGCGCATTTTAGCGACGCCAACCATGTGGTGGCTGACCTTGGCAGGGCTCTGTTACAACTTTGCCACCTATGCTAATACCTCTTTTATGGTGCCGATGTTGCAGCGTTACTTTGGCTTAGAGCTGAGTCAAGCGGCGATGTCAGTGGGAGTGATTGTTGGCGTGACCGGCCTATTTGCTTTGCCCTTGGGTGGCTGGATTGCTGATCGCTTACATGTGCGTATGGCTAATGGCCGTTTGCTCTTTGGTGGGATCAGTTTATTGCTCACCAGCCTGTGTACCGGTGTTGCTTTAGCCGCAGGCGAAATTGATGTGGCGCTTTTTGTTGGCTTGTTTGCCGTCGGTTGGGTGTTTGCCTATAACTTTTACACCTGCGTGTATACTGCAGTACAAGATGTGGTGGAGCCGCGCTTAAGGGCCACAGCTATGGCCTTGTTTTTTGCCGGTTTGTATTTGTTGGGTGGTGGCTTAGGCCCATTGATCGTTGGCGGTTTATCGGATTATTTGGCTCAGCAAGCGATGTTGGCGGCGGGTGCGACTGAGGTCAGTGAAGCCTTTCGCGCGATAGGTTTGCACAGCGCGCTGTATTTAGTGCCGGTGGCCATGGGCTTAACCGGTGTATTTTTGCTGATTGCCATGCGTACCTTTAGACAAGATGCGCAGAAAATGATGCAGTCAGCGCGATAATGAGGAGTAAGTAATGATGCTGCAGAAAATTGAAACTGCATTAGCAGCGTTGCAGCCTGAGGTATTGCAGGTTGAAGATGAAAGCTATATGCACAGCCGTGGTAAAGAAAGTCACTTTAAAGTGGTGCTGGTCAGCCCTACATTTAACGCGGTACGTAAAGTACAGCGTCATCAAAAAGTTTATGCGGCGCTGGGTGATTTAATGCAGCAGTTTCATGGCTTAGCCTTGCACACCTTCAGTCCGGAAGAGTGGCAAGCAGAGCAAGCCATCCCTGATTCACCGCATTGCCGCGGAGGCAGCTTGGTGGATAAATGATAGATTGTTATATGTCGGTTTTAGCGCGTATCACATGACTTAAGTGCGAAGGTTACGTAAACAAAACGGGCAGCAGGCGTGTCGCCTGCTGCCCGTTTTGTTTAGCGGGGAGGTTTTAAGCGTTAGCTAAAATATCCCGTAGTACGTAGGGCAGAATGCCACCGTGACGGTAGTATTCCACTTCGATGGGTGTATCAATGCGTGATAAGAGTGGCACCTGCTCGACACTGCCATCTTGGCGAGTGATTTCCAACGTCAGCTGCTGACGTGGTTGCATCTGGCTATCCACTCCAAGGATGCTAAAGGTTTCATCGCCTTTAATATTCAAGGAAGTGTAAGACGCCCCATCCATAAACTGCAGAGGCAGCACGCCCATGCCGACTAAGTTGGAGCGGTGGATACGTTCATAGGATTGCGCAATCACTGCGCCGACACCCAGCAGTAAGGTGCCTTTGGCCGCCCAGTCACGACTGGAACCTGTGCCATACTCTTCCCCAGCAAAAACAATGGTTGGCGTGCCACGCTGCATATATTCCATAGCGGCATCGTAAACCGGCACTTGTTTACCATCGAGCAAGGTAAAACCACCTTCGATGCGCGAGCCATCCTCTGTCGCTGGAAGCATCAGGTTTTTCACCCGCACGTTAGCAAAGGTGCCGCGAATCATGACATCGTGATTACCGCGACGTGAGCCGTAGGTATTGAAGTCTGATTGCTGCACATCATGACTGACTAAATATTGCCCTGCTGGAGTATCGCTACGGAATGAACCCGCTGGCGAAATATGGTCAGTGGTGACTGAGTCGCCCAGTAGCATCAAGGCGCGAGCATTACTGATGGGGGCAACAGCTTTGGGCTGCATAGCAAAGTCAGAAAAGAACGGCGGTTTGGCAATATAAGTGGATTTTGGCCAGTCGTAGACCAAGCCTTTAGCGCTTTCAATATCAGTCCAGAGCTTATTGTCTTTGCTAAAGTCGCTGTATTTCTCACGGAAGACAGCAGGATTCATCGCCTTGCTAAGTAAGGCTTGAATCTCGCTATTGCTGGGCCAGAGGTCTTTCAGGTACACAGGTTGTCCGTCTTTACCGATGCCTAGCGGGTCTTTATCCATATCAATATTGACCGTACCAGCTAAAGCAAAGGCCACTACTAAAGGCGGTGAGGCTAAGAAGTTGGCGCGGATATTGGGGTGAATACGCGCTTCAAAGTTACGGTTACCCGAGAGTACTGCGGCGGCAACAATATCATTTTCGACAATGGCTTGGTTGTACTCAGGAATCAGATCACCAGCGTTACCAATACAGGTGGTGCAACCAAAGGCGGTGACGCCAAAGCCTAAGGCTTCTAGGCTGCTCATCAGGCCGGCGGCTTCAAGGTACTCAGGCACTACGCGTGAGCCAGGTGCCAGTGAGGTTTTTACCCGCGAGTGTACGCTAAGGCCCCGTTCAACCGCCTTCTTCGCCAGTAAGCCTGCGGCGAGTAAGACGCTGGGGTTTGAGGTGTTGGTGCAGGAGGTAATCGCCGCAATCAACACATCACCGTGACCTAAATCGACGGTGTCATCGGTTTGGCAGCTATCGGTTGGGGTGCTTAAGCGATTATCGATCATCTCCACTTCGTTACGAGCCAATGGACGTTTGGGTTGTGGTGAGAGTGTATTGACCACAGGAATCAGTGGGCAACTGGTGCTGTAGCGTTTGTCTAACTCAGACGCATCTTTGTTAAAACCGCCTTTGGCAATGGTTTCACTAAACAGTGAAGTGAAACTATCGTGCATATCCGGTAACGCAATACGGTCTTGCGGGCGCTTGGGGCCAGCTAAAGACGGACGCACACTGTCCAGATCAAGTTCAATGGTTTGGCTGTAATCAATCTCGCCCTCTTTGGGGATGCCAAACATCTCTTGTGCACGGAAGTAGGCTTCGCAGGCTTCGATAGCGAGCTCGTCTCGGCCCGTGCCGCGCATATAGTCGAGTGTGGTTTCATCGACTGGGAAAAAGCCCATGGTGGCACCGTACTCGGGGGCCATATTGGACAAGGTGGCGCGGTCGGGAAGGCTGAGGTATTCAGCACCTTCACCAAAGAACTCGACAAACTTGCCAACAACTTTTTCTTTGCGCAGTAACTCAGTCACGGTTAGCACAAGGTCAGTGGCGGTCATGCCTTCGCGCAGTTTGCCTTTTAGATGTACGCCGACCACATCGGGGGTTAGGATATACAGCGGCTGACCGAGCATTGCTGCTTCTGCTTCGATACCACCGACTCCCCAACCGACCACGCCGAGAGCGTTAATCATAGTGGTGTGTGAGTCAGTACCGACCAAGGTATCAGGGTAAGTCATACCGTCTTTTTCTTGAATACCTGGGAATAGATATTCCAAGTTGACTTGGTGCACGATACCAAAGCCCGGTGGCACCACTTTAAAAGTGTCAAAGGCTTGCATGCCCCATTTTAGGAACTGGTAACGCTCGCCATTGCGCTTAAATTCCATTTGCATGTTTTTTTCAACAGCATCCGGCGTGTTGTAGAAATCCACCATCACCGAGTGGTCCACCACTAGATCAACTGGCACTAAAGGCTCAATCGCGCTGGCGGGTTTACCCATTTCTTCGGCGACATTACGCATGGCGGCTAAATCACAGAGTAAAGGCACACCAGTGAAGTCTTGCAGCACAACGCGCGCCACCATAAAAGGTATTTCTTCGTTACGCGCAGCGTTAGGTTGCCAGTTGGCCAGTTGCTGAACATGCTCAAAGGTGATGCGGTGATTATCGGTGTTGCGGATGAGTGATTCTAAAATAATACGTATCGAAATAGGCAGGCGTGAGACGGAATCAATACCGATGTTTTTAAGGGCAGGTAAGGAGCAGTACTTGAGGGTTTTACCATTGCTTAAGGTGAAAGCATGGTGCAGTTGGCTGGGTTCGAAAGTAGGCGTTTGCATAGCGTTATCCTCTTTTTTGCTGTTGCACAGTCCTATAGCATAGCCTTATCTCGCCGAAAATGTGCAAGCTGGATAAGAGGATTGATCTAAAATGGGTATGATAATGCCAACTATTGACACGAAAAAGCCGCTATTAAAGGATTCTTGCGACTGAGAGGCCAGTATTGAGAATACTTTATACGAGCGGCTTATGGTTAAGCGTGTCGCTTAGAAACGCCAAGTGGCTTGGCTGGTAAAACCATGTGCGCTGTTACGGTATTTGGAGCTGTAGGCAGGTTTGAGTACAGCATTGCTACCGGCTTTATGGTTAATTCCCGCAGCGTTTTCTCTGATATAGGCGTAGGCCAGATCAATGGTCAGCTTGTCACTGGCGTCCCAGCCTGCGCCAAAGGTAAGGATTTTACGATGGCCAACCGGGATGCGGACCGTACGGTGCTCGTTTGTGGTGGGTGATTGATCTAAAGCAAAACCCGTGCGTACGACCCAGTCTGGCTTAACTTGATAGCTGGCACCAATCGAGTAAGCCCAGGTGTTATGCCAGCTCAGTTGCTCTTTTACGGTACTGAATTGCGCCATAGGTACGCCTTGGTTTTTCGCTTCGATCGATGCTAAGCGACTCCAACGTGTCCAGGTTAAACCTCCGTGCAACGTCCATTGATCGTCCAGTTTATGAGTAAAGGAGGTATCAATAGATTCTGGTGTAGTAAAGTCCAGCGTGGCTTTATAACGACCATTTACCGGCAGCGGTGAGTAAAACTTGGTGCGGCCTTTTAACGTATAATCCACTTTGGAGTGGTAGGTGATGCCCCAAGTGGTGTGCTCGCTTAAATCAACCATTAAGCCGATGTTGTAACCCAGCGCGGTATCATCACCTTTAATGCTGACCAAGGTATCTTGGCCCAGACCGAGCTTGCTGCTGAGTAAGGTGTTGGTCAACTTACCATCAATTTTATTGAGGGTTGGACCAAAGCCAAGGGCAATACGATCAGTGACTTTATAGCTTAGGGTGGGTTGCACCGTCATAACTGCAACTTTGCTGTATTGACCGTGACTGCTGCCTTGGAAGCCTTTTTCGTAATCGCTGATCAAGCCAAAGGGCACATACATGCCTAGACCGAAATTCCATTTCTGATTGATTGGCATGGCAAAAAAAGCAAAGGGTACATTGGCTAAAGGCACCATATCGCCTTTGTTGGTCCCAGGTGCTGTGCTATCAACATGGCTGATCTCGACATTGGCTTTAACTATGGCAAAACCGCCACTGACTTGCTTACCCTCTAGTTTGGATAAGCCGGCTGGGTTGCCAAACACAGTGCTGGCATCGAGCGCAGAAGAGGCGCGACCTGCATACGCTGTACCTGCACCGCTGGCGCTTTGTTCGTTAAGTGCAAGACCATTAGCCAAAAGTGAGTTGCTGGCTAATGAAAGGCTTATGGCCAGTGAGGTGCGTAAAAAAGGGAAACGCATGCTGCTGCTCCAGAAATTTGAAAACAGCGCCAAGGTAACAAGCTTTTTTGTGAGCGCCTAGATTGGCGACTGTCTAAATGGAACGCCGCTGCATCGAAATGACTGTTTTATGAATAAAAACGTAGTTTTAGTCGATTTTTATACTAATTGTCCGACAATTTTTCGCGACTGATCAGTGTGAGCGGTCGCATTGCGCGATGAGGTGCCTGTGCTTGATCTAGGGCGTGCGTATTGTACGGGCGCGCCCTAGATTTTATGCGTCTACAATGTTGCCAGTAGCGTTATTTTTGGCGATACACATCCAGCAGAACTTGGTCAAGAATGGCTGATCCACCCCACGGTTGTGGGTGATTGATAATGGCGACCACGGCCCAAATATCACCATTGACGTCACGGCTATACCCGGCAATGGCGCGGACGTTTTTTAGGGTGCCGGTTTTAATATGTGCTTGGCCAACCAGCTGGCTATTACGCAGGCGGCGACGCATGGTGCCGTCCATTGCGACGATAGGTAAGGATGAAATAAACTCAGCGGCATAAGGGCTTTTCCACGCAGCTTCCAGCATCATACCCAGTTGGCGCGCAGTGATACGCTCACTGCGGGATAAGCCGGAGCCGTTCTCAACCACTAGGCCATTGGTAAAGATTTTCTTTTTCGCAAAAAAGTCATTAATCACACGACGCGCGGCGTCTGCATCATCGCTATCGGACGCGTTACGAAAACGCGCACCAATGCTTAAAAATAATTGCTTGGCCATGGTGTTGTTGCTGTACTTGTTAATATCGCGAATCACCTCAACCAGGTCAGGTGAGTACGCGCGTACCAATAAGCGTGCATCTTTAGGGGTGGCGCCGAGCATATCATTGCCTAAAATAGTACCGCCCATTTCCTGCCAAATACTGCGCACGACACCCGCGGCATAGCGAGAGTGATCGAGCAAGGCTAAATAGTTTTGCGTGCTGCAGCCTGGCGCAATATGCCCATTGATGGTCAGCGTTAGTGTGTGACCGTCATCCTTAGGAATATAGTTGATCACGGGGCTGTTGCAGTTGTCGGCTTTTTTTAGTTTGACATTATTGATGATTTGAATACTGCCAATCGGTGGCTCCATAACCACCTTGGCGCCGCTCGCTTCGCCACGAACGACAAATCGCTGTGATTTGAAATTCACCAGCAAAGAGTCGGGTTCAACTAAAAAAGGTTTGTTTTGGTCGTTTTTATCATCATCAAAGACGCTCACTGGCGGAGGTGCAAAATGATTACGATCCAAAATTAAATCACCAGAAATATGACGCACACCATTCGCGCGCAAATCACGCAGTAACAACCATAAACGTTCCATATTGAGTTTAGGGTCACCGCCGCCTTTAAGGTATAGATTGCCGTCTAATACACCATCTTTTACCGTACCGTCGGTCAGGAATTCAGTTTTCCATTGATAATTTGGACCCAGCAACTCCAGCGCGGCATAGGTGGTGACCAGCTTCATCGTGGAGGCTGGGTTAATCAAAACATCGGCATTCATATAAGCACTTTTTCCTGCGCCACTGAGTGGGATGGTGACTGCGGATAAGGCTTCGTTGTTAATTTTGTTAGCTTTAAGGGCTTTATCAATATTAGCTGAGGGTAGGTTTTGTGCGGTGACAGCTGGTGCGCTGATCAGCGCCGTAAGACATAGCGCAGACAATGCATAGCGACCGCTTGACGATGGAAAAATAATCATTTTAGAACGTGTGCATTGAGTACGTAGGTGGCGAAAAAGTGACATCAACACGATAAAAATACCTTTTAAATACAGCTAATGGATAACAATACGAGAGACTATTATGCGCTATTCGCTCAAATGAAAGCAGTGCTGAGACTTATTTGTTTATCGACAGCATGTTTGTAGGCTAAAGCTGATAAGATTCGCCCACCATTGTTGGAGGAAAAAATTATGGCTACAAATCGTTCGCGTCGTTTACGTAAAAAATTGTGTGTTGATGAGTTCCAAGAATTAGGTTTTGAGTTGCAACTGAATTACCCAGAAGGTACTGATGATGCAACTGTTGAGGCGTTTTTTGCTGACCTCGTGGTTGACGGTATTGAAGGTCAAGGCATGGCACTGATTGGCGGCGAAGAGTTCGCTGTTGTGTGTGCTGGAAAGCGTGGTTCTGTGACTGAAGAGCAACGTGCAGCGGTTGACGCGTGGCTAAAAGAGCGTAAAGAGTTGAGTTCATTCGAAATCAGCCCGCTGTTAGATGTTTGGTATCCGGATAACCCTGTTAACGTTGCTTAACAGTTAGCGTCTAGATACAAAAAAGGGGAGTGCAGTGATTGCGCCCCCTTTTTTTATGCTAAAAATATGTCTTAGCTGTTGATGCTATCAACGAGCGCTTTAGCTGGAACCAGCTTAATGACTTTTTTAGCCGCAATCTCAATGGCAGCACCGGTTTGAGGGTTACGGCCAGTGCGCGCAGGACGCTCAGTCACCTTAAGTTTGCCGATACCCGGTAAAGTGATTTCGCCATCGTTATCCAGTGCATCGTTGACAACTTGGCTTAACTGATCAAGTACGTCACGGATATGAGTTTTAGTTGAATCAGTTGATTCTGCGATTTCATTGATCAGTTGATCTTTGCTAAGGGCCATAAGTAACGCTCCAAGGTGAGTAAGAACAGCAAAGTAGCATGAATTTTTGTAGATGCGTAGAGAAGCGGCGAACAAAATGATTAAAATGCCTTACTTAGTCACAATAATGCGCCGATAGAGCATATACAGGCACTTCAGCCGCTACAGAAAAGGGTGTTCGGCCTTGGCCTGGCTTAACCTCATTCTCGACCCGCTGGATTTTAAATGGCTTAGATTTATAGGCGATATTTCGCTTTTATCACAGGCTTTGCCAATCAATAGGATTAAGTCATTCGAAAAACATACTGTTTATAGGCAAATTGAGTATAGTAGCGGTGAGTATATACACTATTGTTTGGTGCTTTAGTACAGTACTAGTAGGTACTGCTAAGTTTGCTTGGCATTTTTTGCATTTTGAGTTTAAAAAAACATGAATCGTAAATTGTATCAGTGGGCCGTTGTGTCAGTTTGTTCGCTTATGGTTGCCTGCTCATCGAATAAAGAGGCTCCTCAGCCGGTTGTTTACTTGGAGGATGCAGCAGCCATTCATGAGTGGGTGACTGATACCGAGGTACTGCTGCGCGAGTCGATTAAAGACTCTCCGTTTACCCTGCATCAGCACGATAATACTTGGGTGGTGAGCGCTCCAGCACAACAACTGTTTAACCCTGAACGTCCGAGTTTATTACTGCCTTCGGTGTTAAGACCTATTACGCGTCTGGCTAAGGTGTTGGGCAGTCGAGCTGATTCGTCTGTTTTGATTCTGGGGCACACCGATGTTAGTAAGGATGAAACATTCAATTATAAGCTCAGTACTGACCGTGCACGTTCGGTAGCGTCTATTTTTCGCTTGGGTGGCTTAACCGGCCGTATGGTGCATTTGGGCATGGGCAGTGCCTTTATCTTACCTGCCAGCCAAAACCATCGTGTGGAAATTATTATTACGCCCGGTACGCAGATGCAGAATCTGCTAGCGGTGTATCATCCAACCTATGTCCGTCAACTTGCTTTAAGTCAGTCTCGATAAGCGAGTGGTCGTGCATACTGATTTTTTAACTTTAGGTGGCCCGGATGAGTACTGAGCAACTGGCGAATATGCGCCGTAATTACACCCGCGATGGTTTATTGGAAGACTCTGCGCCTTTGGAGCCTTTAGTTTTATTTCAGCAGTGGTTTGCTGATGCACTGGCGACTGAGCAGCCACCGGTTGAACCCAACTCGATGATGCTGGCTACGGTGGATAGTGCAGGGCAGCCGCACTGCCGTGTCTTGCTGCTTAAAGGGCTTGATGCGCAAGGCTTTGTTTTTTACAGCAATTACCATAGCGCTAAAGGGCAGCAGTTGGATCAGCAGCCGGTTGCCGCAATGACGTTTTTCTGGCCTGCTTTAGAGCGACAAATTCGTATTGAGGGTGCGGTTGAGCGAGTCAGTGCCGCTGAGTCCGATGCCTATTTTAATCTACGCCCGTTGGGCAGTCGCTTTGGTGCTTGGGCCTCCGAGCAAAGTCAACCACTGGCTGATCGTGAGCAGCTTGAGGCAGCGCTGGCTGCGATTGAGCAGCGCTATGCCGATAATCAACAGCCACCTCGCCCCGAGCATTGGGGGGGATATCGTTTGTTGCCACAGCGTATTGAGTTTTGGCAGGGGCGTACCTGCCGTTTACATGATCGTTTAAATTATCAACTGCAAAGTGATGGGCAGTGGCATCGAGAGCGTTTAGCGCCTTAGAGCTAGACGGCTGTGGCACGAGGCAGCTCTACTTCTGAGGGGGCGGCTCGTGCATGATGCACCACTGTGTATGATCGAGCGTTAGGCGCTGTAGTGATCTGCAGCGTCTTGTAGCCATTTTTGTAACTCCGCCTTTTTAACCTTAAGCGCCTGTGCTTCGCCCAGCTTGCTTAACATATAGGCTTGCTTTTGTGGGTCGCCTGCGGCCATGGAGAGGGCAAGGTCTCGGTTAATCCAGCGTTTAATTCGCACATAAATCCACCAGTGAAAATACAAGCCCGATAGCGTGGCGACTGCAACAATGAAATAATCCATAGATTCCTCTAGGTTGGTGATAACATCTATAGTAGTGGTAACATCTCAAGCAATGAGCTGTCTTGTATTCAATGTGTTTGTCATTAAGGGGTATTCCAGATGCGCAAGTCTATTATTTTAGCAACAACTTTCACAGCATTTAGTCTGCTTTTAAGCGGTTGTGCTTCAAGTTTGACTGGCGATACCTATTCTCGCGCCGATGCACGTCAAGTGCAAACCATACGTATGGGTACCATTGAGTCGTTACGTCCGGTACGGATTGAAGGCACTAAAACGCCAATTGGTGCCGGAACCGGTGCCGTTGTGGGTGGTATTGCTGGTAGCACTGTTGGTGGTGGTCGCGGTAGCGCAGTGGCTGCAGTGATTGGTGCGGTGGCTGGTGGTTTAGCCGGCGCAGCAACAGAAGAAGGCATCACGCGTACCCAAGGTGTCGAAATTACCGTGCGTGAAGACGATGGTGCTCTGCGCGCCTACGTGCAAGCGGTCGATCCTAACCAAGTGTTTCGTGTTGGTCAGCGTGTACGCATTACCAATGTGAACGGTCAGAGTCGCGTCGCACCTTAAGAGCTGTTTAGCAGCTATTGCTGAGTACGCCCCGAGTGGATAGGCTTCACTCGGGGCGTACATATTTAACAAGGACGGTTGTGAGCAGCGCTATGCTTTGGTCTAATTTAGCCACAGAGCACTGCTAGGCAATTCTATACGCGTGTTAAATAATTTGTTTTTTGCTATTACGCTGGGTGTCTCCTGTTCGTCCAGCAGAACAATATGGAGACCTCTATGATTTTATTGATACTTGTTTTCGCTCCTTTTCTTGCAGCCTTGTTACCCTTTTTGGCTGCGCAACGTGGCCGAACTTGGATTGCTTTAGCTGCTGCCGTGGCACCATTGGCGGGCTTGGGCTTGCTGCTCAGTCAAACCTCGCAAGTATTGGCCGGTGAGGTCATCAGTGTTAAGTACGCTTGGATTACGCAGCTCGGACTTAATTTAAGTTTTCGACTGGATGGTTTAAGTTTTCTATTTTCTTTATTGATTCTAGGGATTGGCTTACTGGTTATTCTCTATGCGCGCTATTACCTGTCCGAACAGGAGCGTGTAGCCCGTTTCTTTTCTAGCTTATTGTTATTTATGGGCTCGATGCTGGGTTTAGTGCTAGCTGGTAACTTACTGCTGATGCTGATGTTCTGGGAGCTCACCAGTCTTTCGTCGTTTTTATTAATTGGGTTTTGGAGTCAGCAAACTGCGGCACGCCAAGGTGCGCGTATGGCTTTGGCTGTAACCGGTGGCGGTGGTTTAGCGCTGCTGGCCGGTATCTTAGTGATTGGTCATGTGGTGGGCAGCTATGAGTTAACCGAGGTCTTAGCGGCAGGTGATCTGCTACGTGCGCACAGTTTATATCCTGTGGCTTTGGTCTTGGTGCTGTTGGGTGTCTTTACTAAATCGGCGCAGTTTCCGTTTCACTTTTGGCTGCCGCATGCCATGTCCGCACCGACCCCAGTGTCGGCTTATTTACACTCCGCGACTATGGTAAAAGCCGGTGTGTTTTTGCTGGCGCGCTTATATCCGCTGTTGTCAGGCACTGACTGGTGGTTTTATCTGGTGACCTTCACCGGCTTAACCACGCTATTAATCGGCGCTGTTACCGCATTATTTCAGCACGACCTTAAAGGGCTGTTGGCCTATTCGACCATCAGTCATTTGGGTCTGATTACGCTCCTGTTTGGTTTGGACTCAGACTTTGCACCGGTGGCAGCAATCTTCCATATTATTAACCATGCCACCTTTAAAGCCTCATTGTTTATGGCGGCCGGTATCATTGATCATGAAACCGGTAGCCGTGATATGCGGCGTATTAATGGGTTGTGGAAGTATATGCCGCATACTGCGGTGCTGGCCATGGTGGCCTCATCGGCGATGGCTGGCGTGCCCCTGCTCAATGGGTTTTTAAGTAAGGAAATGTTCTTCTCGGAAACCTTACATCAGCACTTATTGGGTAGTTTCAGTTGGCTTTTACCGACTATGGCTACCATTGCTGGGATGTTTTCTGTCGCCTATTCTTTGCGCTTTATTCATGATGTGTTTTTTAACGGCGTACCTATTAATCTGCCTAAATTTCCGCCGCATGAGCCCCCGCGTTATATGAAAATCCCAGTGGAAATCCTGGTATTTTGCTGTTTGTTGGTGGGGGTATTGCCGGCCTGGACTATCAGTTCTTTGTTGGCGGTTGCCGCTGAAGCCAGCTTAGGTCATGCCTTACCTGAGTACGACTTAGCGATTTGGCATGGTTTTAATATGCCTTTGCTGATGAGTTTCTTAGCCTTAATTGGTGGGGTGCTGATTTATGCGCAGCGTGCACCATTATTTCGCTGGTATGAGGGATTACCGGATATTAATGCGCGTAATGTATTTGAAGGCAGCGTGCGCTTTCTCTATGGCTGGGTCTCACGCGGCTTGGCACGTATCGAAAATGGCTCACTGCAGCGTTATATCAGCCTGCTGCTTATTGCGGTGATTGTGATGCTGACGGTATGGTTAGCGCCGCTCTCACAAGTGACCGGTGAGATTGCTTTAACCCCAGTCGATCCCTTAACTGCTTTGGGTCTGTTGGTGATGGTCTGCAGTGCCTTGCTGACCATGGCTTTTCACCGCCAACGCTTAACCGCTTTATTGATGCTCAGTGTGGTGGGGTTGGTGGTGGCGATGGTATTTGCCCGCTTCTCAGCACCGGACTTAGCCTTAACCCAGTTAGTGGTTGAGGTGGTGACCATCTTGTTGATGCTGCTAGTGGCGTACTTTTTACCGGCACAAGCGCCCAGAGAATCAAGTAGCTTATTGCATCTGCGTGATTACAGTATCGCAGCCGGCTGTGCAATCTTAATGGCTGTCTTAACCTTTGCTGTGTTAACTCGTCCTTATCAAAGCATCGCAGATTTTTTCTTGGCCAACAGCCTGACCGGTGGTGGTGGCACTAACGTAGTTAACGTGATTTTAGTGGACTTCCGAGGCTTTGATACCTTAGGTGAAATCAGTGTGTTAGCTATTACCTCGATTGCCACTGTGGCCTTATTGCAAGGCTTGCAGTTGCCGCGCGCACGGGTTGATAACCAGGGGCGCGCTTGGTCAACTGAGGACTATCCAATGATGCTTGGGGTCTTAGCTCGCTTGATCTTACCGCTGGCATTATTGGTCTCGGCCTTTATGTTCTTGCGCGGGCATAATGAGCCCGGTGGTGGCTTTATTGCCGGATTGATTACCGCAGTGGCGCTGATTTTATTGCAAGTGGCTTATGGGCAGCGCTGGGTACAAACCCGAATGGGGGTCCAGTTCCCCGTGCTGGCCGCGGCTGGTGTCTTGATTGCCGCAGCAACGGGTTTGGCCAGTCTGCTCCTGGGGTACCCATTCTTAACCTCAGCCTTTGCCCATATTGATCTGCCTTTAATTGGTGAAATTGAAGTCGCTTCAGCCATGCTCTTTGATCTGGGCGTGTATTTGACTGTGGTGGGTGGCACCTTGTTGATCTTAAGTGGCTTGGGCCGCATTGGGCACACAGTAAAATTGCCGGAGGACGCGTAATGGAATTGTTAGTGGCGATCGCCATTGGGGTGCTGACCTTTAGCGGTGTGTATTTGATTTTGCGTGCACGCACCTTCAGTGTGGCGCTGGGTTTGACCTTGTTTTCCTATGCGGTGAACTTGTTTTTATTCTCGATGGGACGCCTGCATACCGGCAAACCCGCGGTGCTCAGTGATGCTACAAGTTATACCGACCCAGTACCGCAAGCATTGGTGCTCACTGCGATCGTGATTGGCTTTGCCATGACTGCCTTTGTGCTGATTTTATCCTTACGCGCGCATACCGAATTGGGCAGTGACCATGTCGATGGTGTAGAAAAGCCGAAGCTCGAACCTAAGCAACGCAAGGTGAAAGGCCAGTCGAATCAATCGAAAAGAAAGCGTTTCGGAGCCACACGATGAATCATTTGCTGTTGGTGCCGGTCTTATTGCCTTTAATCTGCGGTGCGCTGCTGATGATGGCCTCACGCAGCCCATTAGGCTTGGTGCGTTCACTCAGCACCCTGAGTGTTCTGCTGCTATTGGCCTGTGCCATATATTTATTACCTCTGGCCAATACTGGTCAGATCCAAGTCTATGCCTTGGGTAACTGGTCGGCGCCGTTTGGCATTGTCTTAGTCCTGGATCGGCTCAGTGCGCTGATGTTAATGGTCACTGCGCTGCTGGCGATTTTTGTCACTTTGTATGCACTGCGTGGCGATGATCAGCGCGGCGGTTATTTTCATGCGTTATTGCAGTTTCAGTTGGCCGGTATCAATGGTGCGTTCTTAACTGGTGACTTATTTAACCTTTTTGTGTTTTTTGAAATTCTCTTGATTGCGTCCTATGCCTTATTGCTGCATGGGCTGGGCCCAGCGCGTATTCGCGCGGCGTTGCATTATGTGATTTTGAATCTGATTGGCTCAGGTTTGTTTTTAATTGCTGCAGGGCTATTTTATGGCGTGGCCGGCACCCTGAATATGGTTGATTTGGCCCGTTTTGTTGCGCAAGCCGAGGGCGATCAGTTGTTGTTACTGGAAGCCGCCGGTGCGCTATTGTTGTTGGTGTTTGGCTTAAAAGCGGCGTTTTTACCGCTGCATTTTTGGTTACCACGAGCCTATGCCAGCGCTACAGCACCGGTTGCGGCATTGTTTGCGATTATGACCAAAGTGGGTTTGTATTCCATTTTGCGCTTTAGCACCTTAGTTTTCGGCGAACAAGCGGGTGCGGCCAGCAGTCTGGGTAGTGGAGTGTTATGGGTACTGGCGTTGTTGACCATGGCCTTAGCTGCCTTAGGTGCTTTTGCAGCCAACAGTTTGGCCAGCCTGCTCGCGTATTTGGTTTTAGTCTCGGTGGGCACCTTGCTGGCCGGTATCGCGGTGGGTTCTGCAGAGGCCATTAGCGCAACTTTGTATTACTTGATCCATAGTACCTGGGTGATTGCAGGTCTGTTCTTATTGGCGGATATCATTGCTAAGCAGCGCGGTGAGTTTGGCAGCAGCTTTAAAGTGGGGCCACGCTTATTAAATCCGCATTTATTGGGTGGTTGCTTTTTCCTCGCCGCAATTGCCGTGGCTGGCTTGCCGCCATTCTCTGGCTTTTTTGGTAAGGTCTTATTGCTACAAGCGGTTCCCGCGCATGCTGCGTGGCAGCTTTGGCCGGTGGTATTAGTCTCCGGATTAGTTGGGGTGATTGGTTTAAGCCGTGCCGGTAGCTTGTTGTTTTGGCGTCATCACAACCCTAGTAGCCCAGTGCCCGCGCTGGATAAAACTGCTTTTTCTATTGCGGCATTGTTACTCTTAAGCAGTCCGTTGCTGGTGGTGTTTGCGCAGCCGGTGATTAGTTACAGTGAGGCAGCCGCAGCACAGATACTTGACGTGCAAAGCTATCTGCAAGCCATGCAGCTGGAGGAGGAGCTATGAGTCGGGCACGATGGTTTACGCACCCTTTAGGCAGCATAGGCTTACTGCTGGTTTGGATGCTGCTAGTGGATGACTTTACCTCGGTAGGACATTGGTTATTAGGCAGTTTTCTCGGCATATTGATTCCACGTGTAACCAGCACTTGGTGGCCACGCTTACCGCGAATTTATAGCTGGAAGCATCTGTTTGTGTTTGCTCAGCATATGCTGATTGATATTGTCGTGGCGAATTTTCATGTGGCACGTTTGGCGCTCAGTCGAATTGATGATCTGCAGCCACTGTGGGTGCAGGTACCTTATGATTTAGACGAGGACTTGGCGATTTATTTATTAGCCAGTGCGATTTCTTTAGCGCCCGGTACTCTGGCAGCGAGTATCGACCATCAGCGCTCAGTGTTAACTGTGCATGCCCTGCATTGTGATGATGAGCAGGCTTTAATCGCCGAGATTAAGCAGCGTTATGAGCAACCACTCAGAGAGGCGTTTAAATGCTTACCACAGTGATTTATTTAAGCATGCTGATGTTTGGCATCAGTTTGCTATTGAATTTTTTGCGTTTGCTGCGTGGTCCTGATGCAGTTGATCGTATTTTAGCTCTGGATACCCTGTACATTAACGGTCTGGCCTTGTTGGTGATTTTTGGGGTGTTATTAAACAGTCGGCTTTTTTTCGAGGCGGCGTTGCTGATTGCCTTATTTGGGTTTTTCAGTACCGTGGTGCTCTGCAAGTATTTATTGCGTGGCGATATCATTGAATAAACAAGGGTAAGCTGATGGCTGTTTGGATTGAGTATGCGGTGGCATTTTTTTTACTGGTCGGTAGTGCCTTTGCGCTGGTTGGCTCGATTGGCTTACACCGCTTTCCGGATTTTTTTATGCGCTTACACGGGCCAGCGAAAGCAACCACTCTCGGTGTAGGCTGCGTGCTGATAGCATCCATACTGTATTTCAGTAACAAGCAAGATGGCGTGCATGTACATGAGTTATTGATCACTTTATTTCTTATGCTGAGTGCGCCCGTGTCGACCTATATGTTGGCCAAGGCCGCGGTTCAGCAGCAAGTCAAAACCTTTCATCGTAAAGATTAAAGGGTCATATAACAGGCGTAGGATTGCGCCTGTCTCTTTATTATCAAGGTCGCGTAAGACCTCGTACTTTGAGTGCTAGGATGAATAGCGAGGGCGGCGCAAGCTGCCCCTGAATAGGTTGTTAAAGTCTTGGCAGTAGGAAGCGATACTGGTATTATGTACAGTATGATGAAGCACGCGAAAACATTAAAAGTCCGGGTTCGAGATCGGCATGCGCCACTGCTTAACAGCATGGCTCGAAGTGTCAATTTCGTCTGGAATTTTGTCAATGAACTCAGCCAGCGCTCAATTAAAGAGCGTGGTGTGTTTTTGTCAGCCTACGATATGCATCCCTACACCAAAGGTGCCGGTAAAGAGCTGAGGTTGCACAGCCAAACTTTGCAGTGTATTGCGGGTGAGTACGTGACTCGCCGCAAGCAGTTCAAGAAGAGCCGTTTAAATTGGCGCAAATCAGGCGGTGTACGCCGCTCGCTGGGTTGGATTCCCGTTAATACAGCTGCGGCCCAATGGAGAAGTGGACAGGTCTACCACAATGGCCACTACTTTAAAGTGTGGGACAGTTATGGCTTGAGCCAATATAGGTTTCGCTCTGGCAGCTTCAGCGAAGATACCCGTGGCCGCTGGTACTTCAATATCGTGGTTGATGGGAAGACCGAGATATCAGCAGGCCAAAACCGTATCGGTATTGACCTTGGCTTAATCGACACAGCCACCTGTTCGGATGGTACCAAGCTGGAAGCGGGCCGTTTCTACCGAGGTCTTGAGGAAAAATTAGCCATCGCACAACGGGCTAGAAATAAAACCCAAGTCAAAACCATTCACGCCAAGATTGCTAACCGTAGAAAAGATGCCCTGCACAAGTTCAGTCGCACGCTGGTCAACCGCTGCGGTGAAATCTATGTGGGTAATGTCAGTCGTTTAAAACTCGTTAAAACCAAGATGGCCAAGTCAGTGCTGGACGCTGGCTGGGGTCAATTAAAAACAATGCTGGACTATAAATGCGCTCACGCAGGCATTGTTTTTAAGGAAGTGAACGAGGCATACACCACCCAAACCTGTTCGCATTGTGGTAGCTTGCCCGAATCGAGGCCGAAAGGTATCGCAGGACTTGGAATAAGAAAATGGACGTGCAGTGGGTGCGGTGTCGCCCACGACCGCGATGTCAATGCGGCGCAAAACATTCTCGCGGTCGGGCATGGCCGTCTAACAGTAGGAATCCCCGTCCTTTCGCGACAGCCTCTTTAGGTCGGGGAGGATGTCAATCATCGCTTAGAGCCGTGTTCACTAGAATAAAGCTGCTGCACAGTGCTGATTGGGCGCTATGTCGGCATTGTTTGTGTTGTCGATTTTGAAAGTCGCTTATTAAGGGGCCCTTATTATGCAGTTATCAGGCCGTGGTGTGGCGATGTCGTTTTTCGCCTCCTGTATCTTCACCATTATTCCAGCCTATGTGCTGCACTTAGCACCTTTAGATGGGGTGCAAGTGTTTGCCCAGCGTGTGCTTTGGTCGTTGCCGGCTGTGTTTATCTTGTTGCTGCTGGTCGGTCGCGGACCAGAGCTTAAAGCCAACCTGCAACGCTTAAGGCGTGAGCCGCTCTTGGTGGTTGCGCTGTTCTCTGCAGCGGCGTTAATGGCAGTGCAATGGTTTATGTTTGTCTGGGCACCGCTCACTGGACATATGCTGGATTTAACGTTGGGTTACTTCTTGATGCCTTTGGTGTTAGTACTGGCCGGACGGTTGTTTTATAACGAACATTTACGCACACTGCAACGGATTGCGGTGGCCTGCGCGGTGATAGGTATGCTGCATGAGTTATGGCGTATTGGTGGTTTATCCTGGGTGACAGTGGTCTGCGCCATCGGTTATCCGCCATACTTTATGCTGCGCCGCTGGATGGGTTTTGATGCCTTTACCGGTTTCTTTTTAGAAATGCTGGTGATGTCACCGGTGGCGATTTATTTAATTATCAGTTTTGCGCCGCCTCAAGCCTTCGTCGAATCACCTCAATTGTGGTATTGGCTGCCGGGACTGGGCTTGCTCAGCACGCTAGCATTCGGTGCGATGCTGGGTGCCAGTCGCTTGCTACCTTTGGGCTTGCTGGGTATTTTGAGTTACGTTGAGCCGGTACTCTTATTTCTATTTAGTGTATTTTGGATTGGTGAAGCGGTGGAGTCGGGGCAGTGGATCACCTATGTGCCGATTTGGCTCGCGGTATTTTTAGTGATATTTGATAGTCTACGCGTACTGCTTAAGCAATCTCGGCGCTTAAACTGAAGTACAATAGGTTTCTGCTAGCCTTGAGCGATTGCACGGGGCGTTATTTATTATGATTAATGATTTTTGAGGTATACCGTGTTCTCTGAACTTGCCCTGCATGAGCGTCTATTGAAAGCGCTGGCTGAATTAAATTTCACTGAGCCAACACCTGTTCAGGCGGTGGCTATTCCGGCGGCCCTTGAAGGTCGTGATCTGCGAGTGATTGCCCGTACCGGTAGCGGTAAAACGGCAGCCTTTATTTTACCCTTACTCAACCGCTTTATTGCTGGTGCGAAACCTCGTGTGGCGATCCGCTCATTGATTTTGTTACCCACGCGTGAATTGGCACGACAGACCTTGGCTGAAGTTGAGCGTTTTTCACAATTCACCTTTCTTAAGTCTGGAATTATTACCGGCGGTGAAGACTTTAAAGAACAAGCGGCTTTGCTACGTAAAGACCCTGATATTTTGATCGCCACACCAGGTCGTTTAATTGAGCATCTGAATGCGGGCCATCTAAAATTGGACCAAGTTGAAGTTCTGATCTTAGATGAAGCCGACCGTATGCTGGATATGGGCTTCTCTGAAGATATGCAACGTTTAGTTGATGAGTGCTCTAGCCGTCAGCAGACCCTGTTATTTTCTGCCACTACGGGCGGTAATGCGCTGCGTGAAATGGTTAACTCCGTATTAAAAAATCCACTGCACTTGATGGTCAATCAAGTCGCCGAGATGAACGAAAGCACTCGTCAGCAAATTATTACTGCTGATGATGTGCCGCATAAAGAGCGCTTGGTGCACTGGTTACTAAGCAATGAGCCGTTTCGTAAAGCGATTGTTTTTACCAATACACGTGTCCAAGCGGATCGTTTATATGGCCGTTTAATTGCGCAAGATATTAATGCTTTTGTCTTGCACGGTGATAAAGATCAAAAAGATCGTAAACGTGCTTTAGAGCGCTTTAGTCAAGGTACTTCACGCGTGTTAGTAGCCACTGATATTGCCGCACGTGGCCTGGATATTGATGGCTTAGATGTGGTGATTAACTTTGATATGCCACGTTCAGGCGATGAGTACTTGCACCGTATTGGCCGTACTGGCCGGGCTGGTGAAGAAGGCTTGGCGATTAGCTTAATTTGCCACAATGACTGGAATTTAATGTCCAGTGTTGAGCGCTATCTTAAGCAGAGCTTTGAGCGTCGCGTCATTAAAGAATTGAAAGGCGTCTATCAAGGCCCGAAGAACTTGAAAGCCTCGGGTAAAGCTGCTGGTACGAAAAAGAAGAAAGCTGCGAAAAAAGACAGTGCAAAAGTAACGAAAAAGCCAGCGAGAAACCGTAAGCCGGAAGGTGCTTTTGTGGTCAGTAGCGACGGTCATGCACCGTTGCGCAAAAAATAACTCGACGGCTGAATTGATAGCTTTTGGAGGTGTCAATGTCACAGGCGATAGTGCATCAGTTTGCGACACAGCAGGCTTGTAATACAGCGTTGGCTGAGCAGTTGGCATCCTGCATTACGCAGGCTTTACAGTCTCAGGATAAGGCGAGTGTGCTGTTGCCGGGTGGTCGCACACCGGCAGGCTTACTCGCCTGTCTCAAACAATTGGATCTGCCTTGGGCTGATCTGTCTATCAGCCCGACGGATGAGCGCTGGGTTGCGGATAACAGTGCACACAGCAACGCTGAGATGTTGTGCGCCGCCTTGCCGCGCGCCAGGGTGCTCGATCCACGCTGTGCCAGTACTGCGCAAGCGTCCAGCGAGGCCTGGGCGCATGCACTGCAGGCAGATAAGCCCTTTGCGGCAACCTTGTTGGGGATGGGTGATGATGGCCATATTGCTTCGTTGTTTCCAGGTATGCCCAATTTAATTCCAGCCTTACAGCTGACGGAGTCGCCTGCGGCCTTAGTCGGCTTAGCGCCGGATGAGCCGAAAGTTCGTTTGTCACTGAATCTGCCTATGCTTTGTGCGACACACTGGCTTGGGCTTTTACTCTTTGGTCAGAGCAAGCGGCAGATGATTGAGCGGGTGCTGGCCAATGATCCAACCACGCAAGCTTTGCCGATCTACCAGTTACTCTGGCATGCGCCGATGCCGGTGCATATGTATTGGGCGCCTTAGCGTATCGATTATTGCGTGATAGCGCGCGCTGAAAAGGACGGAATCATGATGTTGCATCCTGTGGTTGAACGGATTACCCAACAGATCGAGGCGCGCTCTGCACTGCGCCGTACAGCGTATTTAAATCAGGCGCTAAAGGCAGCAGAGCAGGGCGTGAATCGTGCGCATGGTTGCTCGAATTTAGCCCATGTGATGGCGGCGCAGCCCGATGATCAGCGGGTGATTATGCGCCAAGGCGGCGCGGCGCATATGGCGATTATTTCCAGTTACAACGATATGTTGTCAGCCCATGCACCGTTAAAAGACTACCCTGATCAGCTTAAAGCTGCTTTGTACCGTCAGGGTGTCAGTGCGCAGTTTGCCGCCGGAGTGCCGGCCATGTGTGATGGTGTCACCCAAGGTACGCCAGGCATGCAGCTGTCATTATTTTCTCGCGATTTAATCGCCCAAGCCACCGCCATTGGCCTGAGTCATGGTGTGTTTGATGGTGCGCTGTATTTAGGCGTGTGCGATAAAATTGTTCCAGGTTTATTGATTGGCGCGCTGCATTTTGGTCACTTGCCGGCAGTGTTTGTGCCGGCTGGACCGATGAGTTCAGGTTTGTCTAACCCAGAAAAAGCCGCGGTGCGTGAGCGTTACGCAGCCGGTTTAGCAACGCGTGAAGAGCTGCTGGAAGCTGAATTAGCGGCTTATCATGAGCCAGGTACTTGCACCTTTTATGGTACTGCCAATAGCAATCAGATGCTGATGGAGGCCATGGGTCTGCACGTGCCGGGCAGTGCCTTTGCCTCGCCAGTGTCGCTATTACGCCACGCATTAACCGATGAGGCCGCACGTTTATTGGTGAACAATACGCGTCAGGGCGGTCGTTTTTTACCTTTGGCGTTACAGATTGATGCTAAAGCTTTGGTCAATGGTGCCGTGGCTTTATTGGCCAGCGGCGGCTCGACTAATCACAGCTTACATTTACCGGCCATTGCGCGTGCAGCAGGTTATGAGTTGTGTTGGGAAGATTTGGCCGGCTTATCGCGCGTGGTGCCGCTGTTGGCGCAGGTTTATCCCAATGGTGCTGCAGATGTGAACCAGTTTCATGCCGCCGGTGGCGTCGCTTGGCTGTTTAGGCAGCTGCTTGATGCTGGTTTGATGCATAACGATGTGTCGACCGTGGCTGGCCAGGGTTTGCAGGCCTATGCGCGTGAGCCCTATCTGAATAAACAGACGCTAGCCTGGCGTGATGTCTCTACTACCAGCTCAGTGAGCAGTATTCTGCGGCCTACCAGCGCGCCCTTTGCTGCGCACAGTGGATTACATTTGTTGGCCGGTAATGTGGGGCGCGCTATAGTCAAAACCTCGGCGGTCAAGCCAGAGTTTTGGTCGATTAAAGCGCCAGCACGAATTTTTGCTAATGAGACCGATGCCTTGGAGGCCTATGCTGCGGGCATGCTCACGGGGGATTTGGTTCTGGTCCTGCGCTTCCAAGGTCCGGCTGCGAATGGCATGCCAGAGCTGCACAAATTAATGCCGCTACTGGCAAATTTACAGGCCAATGGGCAGAAAGTTGCATTGGTCACCGATGGCCGCTTGTCCGGTGCTTCGGGTAAGGTGCTCGCAGCGATACATGTCACCCCTGAAGCGGCTAAAGGTGGCGTATTAAGTCGTTTGCAAGATGGCGATATGCTAGAGATTAATGCCGCACAGGATCTATTGCAGGTGCATGTGCCGTCTGAGCAGTTGGCTCTGCGCACTGCCGCCCCGGTACCTTGTCAGCAGGCGCTGGGTTATGGCTTGCAGTTATTTGCGGCACAACGTCGTTGGGTTGGGCCTGCTGATCAGGGTGCCAGCTTTCTACTAGAGGACTGAATCATGCTAACTATGGAAAAAATCTTACGTCGTGCCTATCCCGTTTTACCTGTGCTGGTGATTGATGATGTTGAGCGCGCAGTGGGGCTGGCGCAAGCGCTGAGTGCGGGTGGTCTAAATGTAATTGAGGTGACTTTGCGCACGCCGCAGGCACTGGAAGCACTTAAGGTGATTCGCCAAGAAGTACCACAGTTGATTGTGGGTGCAGGTACGGTAATTAATGCTGAGCAGTTCGGCCAAGCGATTGATGCCGGAGCACAGTTTGCGGTGAGCCCAGGCTTTACTGAGCGTTTGGCGATGGCGGCACAAGAAACGGATTTGCCCTACTTGCCGGCAGTGATGACACCTTCTGAGGTGTTATCGGCTTTAGAGTACGGTTACCGTTCCTTAAAGTTGTTTCCAGCGAATGGTGGCGCTAGTGTGCGTATGCTCAATAGCTTTAAAGGCCCCTTTACCGGTATCAGTTTTTGTCCAACTGGTGGCGTGACCCGCGATAACTTATTGAGTTATTTGAGTTTGCCCAATGTGGCCTGCTGTGGTGGAACTTGGATTGCCCCAGCGAGTTTAGTGCAAGCGCAAGCCTGGGATCAAATCACACAGCTGACCCGTGAAGCCTGTGCGCTGGCAGGGCACTTGGAATCGCTGACATGAGTTGGGATTACCCGGAGCCATATATTCTGCCGTTGTGCGCTGAGGCTGCTGATATTGATGAGTTTGCTCATGTTAATAACGCGGTGTATGTGCAATGGATGGAGGAGTGCGCTTGGCAGCATTCAATGGCTCTGGGTTTAGGCTTTACTGAGTATCAAGCGCTGGATCGTGGTATGGCAGTGTTGCGCCATGAGATTGATTATCTGGCCAGCGCCCATGAAGGTGAAACGCTGCAAATGGCCACCTGGATTGCCCATTCCGATCAGCGTTTAAAAATGGATCGCTATTTTCAATTGTGCCGTGTGGCCGATGGCGTCACTGTGTTGCGCGCCAAGACCACTTTTGTTTGCATTGAACTGTCCACTGGGCGGCCCAAGCGCATGCCGCCTGCGTTTGTGCAAGGTTATGGCGCAGTGATGCTGCCTGAATAGAGGTGTCCGCCCAGCCATTTGATTCGCTTCTTGCTGGGAGCGCCTGCTTAATTTATAGACCTATCTGCTTTGCGCGTTACACTACGCGCCGGTTTACTTATGAGTTATATATTGTGCAAATTGCTTTAGCGCCGATGCAAGGTTTGGTTGATCATATTCTACGTGATGTACTGACCGAGCAGGGCGGCATTGATTGGTGTGTGACTGAGTTCGTGCGGGTCACCGATCAACTCTTGCCCACCCGTATTTATCAGCGTCTTGCTCCAGAACTGGAACATGGCGCTAAGACTGCAGCAGGGACGCCAATGCGCGTGCAGTTGTTGGGTTCTGATCCCTATGCTTTGGCGGATAATGCCGCAAAAGCCTGCGAATTGGGCGCACCGGTGATCGATTTAAACTTTGGCTGCCCGGCAAAGACAGTGAATAACTCCAATGGTGGGGCGATCTTACTGCGTGAGCCTGACGTCTTATTTAAGATTGTTGAAGCGGTGCGCGCCGGCATGCCTGCAGATATTCCACTGACCACTAAGATGCGTTTAGGCTATGACAGCCGTGATGGGGCTATGGATTGCGCGCGCGCTTTAGCGGATGGCGGCTCGGCGCAAATTGTGGTGCATGCACGTACTAAAACTGATGGCTACAAGCCGCCAGCGCATTGGGAGTGGGTGGCTAAAGTGCAAGATGTGGTCAGTGTGCCAGTCTTTGCCAATGGCGATATTTGGACGCTGGACGACTGGTACCGTTGCCGTGAAGTCAGTGGGGTTGATCATGTCATGCTGGGGCGTGGTGTAGTCTCACGCCCAGATTTGGCCAAGCAAATTGCCTGTGCGCGTGACGGTATTGAGTATCAGCTGAAAACCTGGCAAGAGTTGCAGCCCATGCTGCGTGAGTTTTGGCGTCAGGTGCGTTTAACCTTAACGCCGATCAGTGCCCCAGGACGTCTGAAGCAATGGTTGGTGATGCTGGGCCGTAATTATCCAGAAGCACAGCAACTCTTTAGCCTGCTGCGTCGAGTCACCGATTGTAACGCGATTGATCGACGCTTTGGTTTCGTCTCGGGAGAATTTAATCACCTTGAGCTCGTGCTAGTAGAGCCGGCTTAATCCGTGGCCTTTATCCGTGTAGCGGCACCCTCTTAAGGCTGGCGCGTATGTCAATCCTAGGCTTGCGGGTCGCTCATGCTGAGCATCTGCATAAAGGCTTGAGCGGCATTCGACAGCGTGCGTTCAGTGTGCACGATATAGCCTAAGTCACGGCTGAGTCGTGCATCACTGATGGGTAAAGGGACCACCGAGTCATCCAGCATCGTATGCGGTAATACACTCCA
>LFRZ01000066.1:37894-39614 GCA_001513025.1 Gammaproteobacteria bacterium DTU037 | reverse complement strand
CCACAAAAACCAAATCATCCTGCCAGACCTTAACCGCTTGTAAAGGCGCTTCGCAGTGCGGTGACAGGGTGATAATCGCCAGCTCACAGCGTCCGTGCAAGACATCGGCATAGGCCACTTCTGAATCGAGGAAGCGAATATCCAGCATCACTGCAGGGTAGCGCTTGGTAAAAGCACGCAGCACTGGCGGTAAACGGCGCAGACCAATATGGTGACTGGTGGCTAAACTGAGGCGGCCGCTGACTGTGCCACTGAGGTTATTCAGCGCCCGCCGCGCATCATCCAACTCATTCACGATGCGATAAGCGCGCGGTAATAACGCTTGCCCCGCTTCGGTCAGGCTGGTTTCGCGACCGACGCGGTCAAATAAACGCACGCCCAATTGCTCCTCAAGGCTGGCGACACGTTTACTGATCGCCGGTTGAGTGACATGCAGACGCTCACCCGCTAAAGAAAAACTGCGCTGTTCGGCGATGGCGATAAAGGTTTGTAAGCTGGCGAGGTCCATAGGCTGTACTCGAGTGAGCTGAATGGGATGCTTTGACTATACTGCTATTCCTAAATGGAATCTAATGGATAAGAAATATCAATTTGAGTTATTCGCGTAAAGTTCATAGGATAGATGATATAAGCAGTCGGTTAACCGTACCGCTGCGCATAATGCTGATGAGGATGGTCTAATGGCTGGAAAAACGCTGTACGACAAACTTTGGGAGATGCACGAAGTTAAACGCCGCGATGATGGCTCTTCGTTAATTTACATCGACCGCCATATTTTACATGAAGTGACCTCGCCGCAAGCCTTTGCTGGTTTGCGTTTGGCGGGGCGTAAGCCGTGGCGTATCGATGCCAATATCGCCACCCCAGACCATAACGTGCCGACCACTAAGACCGAGCGTGACGGTGGTATTGCTGCTATTGCTGATGAAGTCTCGCGCATCCAAGTGCAAACGCTGGATGATAACTGCGATGAGTACGGCATTTTACAATTTAAGATGAACGATGTGCGTCAGGGTATCGTGCATGTGATTGGTCCTGAGCAGGGCGCAACCTTGCCCGGCATGACAGTGGTGTGTGGTGACTCACATACCTCGACCCATGGTGCCTTCGGGGCCTTAGCCCACGGTATTGGTACTTCAGAAGTTGAGCATGTATTGGCCACTCAGTGCTTAGTGGCGAAGAAAATGAAAAACATGCAAGTGCGGGTTGAAGGTCAAGTGCCGGCTGGCGTCACTGCTAAAGATATCGTTTTAGCCATCATTGGCAAAATTGGTACTGCTGGCGGTAACGGTCACGCGCTTGAGTTTGCGGGCAGTGCGATCCGTGAACTGTCGATGGAAGGTCGCATGACCGTGTGTAATATGTCGATTGAAGCCGGTGCCCGTGTCGGTATGGTGGCAGTGGATCAGAAAACCATTGACTACGTGAAAGGCCGTCCTTATGCGCCCAAAGGTGCGGACTGGGATGCAGCGGTAGCCGCATGGCAGGATTTAGTTTCTGACGACGATGCCCACTTTGACACCATCGTGGAGATGCGTGCGGAAGATATTATCCCGCAAGTGAGCTGGGGCACCTCACCTGAAATGGTCTTGCCGGTGAATGCCAAGGTTCCAGATCCTGCGCAAGAGTCTGATCCCACTAAACGCGACTCTATTACCCGTGCATTAAAGTACATGGGTTTAACCGCCAATCAAGCCATTACCGATATTAAATTGGATCG
>LFRZ01000066.1:37437-37840 GCA_001513025.1 Gammaproteobacteria bacterium DTU037 | reverse complement strand
TCTGGTTTAGTGAAAAAGCAGGCTGAAGACGAAGGTCTGGATAAGATCTTCCTTGACGCCGGTTTTGAATGGCGTGAGCCAGGCTGCTCCATGTGCTTGGCGATGAATCCCGATAAATTGGGCAGTGGCGAGCATTGTGCTTCAACCTCTAACCGTAACTTTGAAGGCCGTCAAGGTAATGGCGGACGTACGCACTTAGTCAGCCCTGCGATGGCCGCCGCTGCAGCGGTTAAAGGCCACTTTGTTGATGTGCGTGAATTAATGAACGAGGGAGCATAAGCATGAAAGCCTTTACTCAACATCAGGGTTTAGTGGCTCCGTTGGATCGTGCCAACGTAGATACTGACCAGATTATTCCTAAGCAGTTTTTAAAATCCATTAAGCGCACGGGCTTTGGTGCCAA
>LFRZ01000066.1:15372-37425 GCA_001513025.1 Gammaproteobacteria bacterium DTU037 | reverse complement strand
AATCAGCCGCGCTACCAAGGTGCCAGTGTGTTACTGGCGCAAGAAAACTTTGGTTGTGGTTCCAGCCGTGAACACGCGCCCTGGGCCTTAGAAGAATATGGTTTTCGCGCCATTATTGCGCCAAGCTTTGCTGATATCTTCTATAACAACAGCTTTAAAAATGGCTTATTGCCGATTATTTTAACCGCAGCTGAAGTCAATCAACTCTTTGCTCAAGCTGAAGCCACTGAAGGCTATCAGCTGAGCATTGATCTGGCGGCGCAGACAGTGACCCGTCCAGATGGCGTGCAGTACAGCTTTGAAGTGGACGCTTTCCGTAAGCATTGTTTGCTTAATGGCTTGGATGATATTGGTTTGACCTTGCAAGATGCAGAGCTGATTCGCGCATTTGAAGTCGACTATAAAAAAGCCAATCCATGGTTGTTTGACGCCCTTTAATTTAATTAACTGCGCTGCAGTGCAGGTCACTGTGGCGCTGAGTATTTGATATGTCTAAAAAAATTCTAGTATTACCTGGCGATGGTATTGGTCCAGAAATCATTCGTGAAGCGGTTAAGGTTTTAGAACTGGCCAGTGAAAAGTACAGTCTGGGCTTTGAGCTGGTTGAAGGCGAACTCGGTGGTGCGGCGATTGATAAGCATGGCGTACCTTTAGCCGATTCAACCTTAGCGCTGGCGCGTGAAGTTGATGCAGTGTTGCTCGGCGCGGTCGGTGGTCCTAAGTGGGACACTATCGATGCTGCGATTCGTCCAGAGCGCGGTCTGTTAAAAATCCGTTCTGAATTGGGACTGTTTGGTAACTTGCGTCCAGCTATTTTGTACCCGCAATTGGCTGAGGCATCAACCCTTAAGCCAGAGGTGGTTTCAGGTTTAGATATCCTGATTGTACGTGAGCTGACCGGTGGTATTTATTTCGGTACGCCACGTGGCACTACGACTTTAGAAAATGGCGAGCGTATGGCTTATGACACGTTGCCCTACAGCGAAAGCGAAATTCGCCGTATTGCTAAAGTAGGCTTTGATATGGCACGTCTGCGCAGCAAAAAAGTCTGCTCAGTGGATAAAGCCAACGTACTGGCGTCCAGCCGTTTATGGCGTGAAGTGGTGATCGAAGTCGCGAAAGATTATCCTGATGTTGAACTCAGCCATATGTATGTCGACAATGCGGCCATGCAGTTAGTGCGTGCGCCTAAGCAGTTTGATGTGATTGTCACCGACAACTTATTTGGTGATATTTTATCAGATCAGGCTTCAATGTTAACCGGTTCTATTGGTATGCTGCCATCGGCATCTCTGGACTCCAATAACAAAGGTATGTACGAACCATCGCATGGCTCAGCACCTGATATTGCCGGCCAGAATTTGGCCAACCCATTGGCAACTATCTTGTCTGTTGCGATGCTGCTGCGTTATAGCTTTAAGCACGTTGCCGCTGCTGATGCGATTGAACAAGCGGTCAGTGATGTATTGGATCAAGGCTTACGTACTGGCGATATTTTCTCGCCAGGCATGCGTAAAGTCGGCACTGCGGAAATGGGTGATGCTGTAGTCGCAGCGCTTGCAAAGCTGTAAGCTCAGTCAATTGAATAGAAACCGTCCGCGCTGCTAAAACAGCAGGGGCGGATCACTCATTAACAATAGGTGTAGTCGTGATGAAACGTGTAGGTCTAATTGGATGGCGCGGCATGGTGGGCTCAGTCCTGATGCAGCGTATGCTCGAAGAACGGGATTTCGATTTAATTGAACCGGTGTTCTTTACTACGTCCAACGTGGGTGGGCAAGGGCCTGCTATTGGTAAAGATACGCCAGCGCTAAAAGATGCTTATGATATTAATGAGCTCAAAGCGCTGGATGTGATCTTGACTTGCCAAGGTGGCGACTACACCAATGAGGTTTTCCCTAAACTGCGCGAAGCCGGCTGGCAGGGCTATTGGATTGATGCTGCATCGGCCTTGCGTATGCAAGATCATGCGGTGATTGTGCTGGATCCAGTCAACCGCAAGGTGATTGATCAGGCGGTTGAAGCAGGCGTTAAAGACTTTGTCGGCGGTAACTGCACAGTCAGTTTGATGCTGATGGGTTTAGGCGGTTTGTTTGAAGCCGGCATTGTCGAGTGGATGAGCGTTATGACCTATCAAGCAGCCAGTGGTGCTGGCGCGCAAAATATGCGCGAATTGATTCGTCAAATGGGCGGTGTGCATGCCTCGGTTGCCGCTGAGTTACAGGACCCCGCCAGCGCTATTTTAGAGATTGATCGTAAAGTGGCTGAGTTTCAGCGCAGTGATGCCTGCCCAACCGATAATTTCGGTGTGCCCTTGGCTGGCAGCTTAATTCCTTGGATTGATAGCGCTTTACCCAATGGTCAAAGCCGTGAAGAGTGGAAAGCGCAAGCTGAAACCAACAAAATCCTGGGTCGCTTTAAAAACCCAATTCCAGTGGATGGTCTATGTGTGCGTGTTGGCGCGATGCGCTGCCACAGTCAAGCCTTGACCATTAAGCTGAATAAAGATGTACCGTTAGCGGATATCGAAGGGCTAATCAGTCAACACAATCCTTGGGTACGCTTAATCCCTAATGATCGTGACACCACCATGCGTGAGTTAACCCCAACCGCTGTGACCGGTACTTTAGATGTGCCGGTCGGTCGTTTGCGTAAGCTGAATATGGGCTCCCATTATTTGGGTGCCTTTACGGTGGGGGATCAGTTGTTGTGGGGGGCTGCAGAACCCTTACGTAGAATGTTGCGTATTTTGTTAGAGCGTTAAGTACAAGCTAGGCAGGTCAGGCTAAGAGGTTCAGCTTGACCTGCCTTCTGCCTGAAACAGTGAGTGAATCACTGAAAATAGACAAGGTGTTTGAAAATACCAGCGCAATGCGATTGAAGTGGCTTAAGTAAGGCTATTGAATGTTGCTAAAACTCTATCGGTAAAAGATACTTAGCGCCTAGACTGAATTAAAGGTCTAGGCGTAACAGTGAATCAGGTTGAATGCTGCTGTGGTGGGCGAGGTAACTTGACGATTGGGAATAATGCATTCAAAACCTGCCGGGGTATCCGGAATGAAAACAAGGGATCACTCTATATGCTTCAAGTCCGTAAGTTGGTGTTAGCTGTTGCTGCTGCCACAGCATTTTCATCCGGTTTTGCACATGCGTTAGGCTTGGGTGAGTTGGCGGTTAAGTCATCGTTAAACCAACCTCTTGATGCTGAAATATCCCTTTTAGAAGTACGTGATTTAAGCGCAGTCGAAATTAAAGCGCAATTGGCTTCGCCTGAAGCTTTTAGTAAAGCTGGGATTGATCGACAGTTTTTCCTAACCACTTTGCATATGACCCCAGTGCTTGCTGCCAATGGTAAAAGCGTTATTCGTGTGACCAGCACTAAGCCGGTTAATGAGCCTTATCTGAGTTTTTTAGTTGAGCTGATTTGGCCCAGTGGCCGCTTGTTACGTGAATATACATTACTGATCGATCCGCCTTTATATAAGCCTCAGCCGGTTATTTATGCCGCACAGCCTGCTATAACGACTGCATCGAATGCTGTCCAACCACCTGCCAATCAATTCAGTCAGCAGCCGAGAACTCTATCTTCAGCACCTCAAGTGGCTATGCCGACCAGTGCGGCGCCGCTCAGTGATGCATACCGAGTGCGTCAAGATGACACTTTATGGCGGATTGCCCAGCGTGTAGCTGGTCAGGCGTCAGTGCAGCAAGCCATGTTGGCCATCCAAGACCTTAATCCTCGCGCCTTTTTAGGCGGTAATATTAACCGCATGAAAAGCGGCCAAGTCTTGCAACTGCCGACGGCGACAGATATCAATCGCCGTAGCCGTGCCGAGGCTGTAGCGCAAGTTAACCAGCAAAGTGCCGATTGGAAAACTGCAGCGACAGCACCCCGTTTAGTCGAGCGTCAGTTGGATGCTACATCGCGCGAAGAGGTACAGATGCCGCCCGCTCAAGTGGCGCCGGTTGATAACTTAACCTTAGTGGCTGACGGGTCTGGACAAGGGCTGCAAGCGGCTGATCAGGGTGCCGCAACCGATCTGAGAACCTTACAGGAGCAGTTGGCCACCAGTAAAGATCGTTTAGACTCAACTGTGCTGGAGTACCAAGACCTTAAAGAGCGGGTTGAGGATCTGCACAGTCAGCTGGATAAATTACAGCATCTGATTGAATTAAAAGACAATCTGCTGGCGCACATGCAGAACGGTGGTGATCTGGCTGTTACGCCAGCGCCAGACACCCTTCAGACCTTGGACAGCGCTGCGCCGGTCGAGGCAGCAGCAGTCGCACTGACCAACAGCCAAGAACAGGCTGAGCCAAGCCTAGATGAGCCGATATTAACAACTGAATTAGCGGCACCGGTGCAACTGGAGCCTAGCTTGTCACCGTCGCCGCCAGCAGAAACCCCGCTCAGCACTGCCAACAGTCAAGTCCAAGCGGCAGAGTCAGAACGTAGCACTTTTGACCGCATAACAAATAGCCCGATGCTGTTAGCCGTGGGGGGTGTGGCTGTTTTAAGCTTGCTGTTGTTATTGATGGCTGTCTCGCGCAGTAAAGCGCGTAAAGAAGCCGAACTATCTGATGAGGCATTTGAGGATGCTTTGCCCGAGGAGGAGACCGACAGCAGAGCGGCACTGGGGTCAGTTAGTTTTTTAGCAGCAAGCAACCTGATTGACGTAGAAGAGAGCAGAGACTTCGATACAGATTTTGCCTTTAATGAGTCGGTTGACAGTCCTCAATTCAAACAGGAAGCCACGGATCCGATTGCCGAAGCCAATAGCTATATGAATTTTGCGCGTTTTACACAAGCGGCGGAGGTGTTAAATAAAGCGATTGTTGCAGAACCGCAGCGTATGGATTTACGCCTTAAGCTTCTCGATGCTTTGGCTGGAAGTGAGGATCAAGCAGGGTTTGCCAATCAGGTTAGCGCTATCATTGTGCTGGGCGGTGCTGGCGCAGCACTGGAGCAAGTTAAAGCACGCTATCCGCAGATGATGATGGCTGAACCGCTGAGCAGTGTCGCAACTGAGCATCATCTGGCAGAGTCCGATGCCAATGATGTGGTATTGGATACACCGATTGATTTGAGCCCTGTGGCTGAGGCCGAGCTGGATGCTGATTTGGAGCATTTGTCCTCGGTATTGGTTGAGCCAGAATCAGCTGAGCTGGGCGTCAGTGATACAGCGGCTGTCGATGAATTTGATTTTGATCTCGACTTGCCTGGTCTGCATGAGCCTGTTGTCGAGGCCACACAACAGACCGCTGAGAAGTTATCAGAGAAGGATTTCGAACTGGATCTTGATGCGTTCGACTTCGCTCTAGATAGCCCGCAGCAAGACGCTGAAATCCCTGGCATGGATGACGCCATGTCGCTGGATGAATTATCCGTCTATTTGGCCGACAGTGCAGCCACTGCTGCGCCAGATTTTGCCTTGCCCGATGATTTTGATCTTGTCGCGTCAGCACTTGAGCCGTCGTTGGACGCTGACTTGACTGCGCCGCTGGATAATCAGGCAGAGTTAGATGCGTTCAGCGCGAGCCTTAAGAAACCCTCATCTGCGCCAGCTACAGCACTAAATAAAGACCTCACCGAGGCTTTACAGGCGAACAGCATACCTGAGCTGGAGTTGGGTGAGCTTGGCGAATTAGCCAGTATCGACGATGACTATAGCTTTCTCAGCGGCGCCGACGAAGTGACCAGCAAGTTAGATTTAGCCCGTGCCTATGTTGAGATGGGTGATACACAGAGTGCGCGTAGGATACTTGACGAGGTGCTTATTCAAGGTACCGTTGCGCAACAAGATGACGCGCGTGAATTGATCAGTCAGTTAGGATAGTTGATGCCAAATCAAAGAGTTCCTGCAGTAGCCCCTTGGGTTGCTGCGGGTCAGTTTAGAATTGCCTTGGGTGTTGAATACAAAGGCTCTAACTACCATGGTTTTCAATTGCAGGAAGCTGGCACGCCAAGCATTCAAGGCCATTTAGAAGAGGCTTTACAGAAGATTAATGCAGGTCTACCGGTACGTTTAAGCTGTGCTGGACGCACCGATGCGATGGTGCATGCCTGTGGTCAAGTGGTGCATTTTGATACCTCGATCGAGCGTTCGATGCGCGCGTGGATGATGGGAGCTAACCGTTACTTACCTAAAGATATCAGTGTGGTCTGGGCGCAAGCCATGCCGCAGGATTTTCATTCACGTTTTAGTGCGGTTGCGCGGCGTTATCGCTATGTGATTTATAGCGATGCAGTGCGTCCCGCTCATTTAGCTGAAGAAATCACTTGGACACATCGCGCTTTAGATATTGAAAAAATGCGAGCGGCCGCCCGTTGCCTGGTTGGCACCCATGATTTTAATGCCTTGCGCGCGGCCGGCTGCCAAGCACATTCACCGGTGCGCACCATTTACCATTTACGACTGTTAACGTTTGGCAAACTGATCATTATTGATGTGCGTGCCAATGCCTTTTTACATCATATGGTGCGCAATATCGCCGGCGTGTTAATGATGGTCGGGGCGGGCGATCGGCCGATTGAGTGGGTGCAAGAGGTGCTCAGCAGTTGTGACCGTAAAGCAGCCGGAGTGACTGCTCCGCCGCACGGCCTGTATATGGTGCAAGTTGAATACCCAGAGCAGTTTACTTTGCCTGAACGCTACCTTGGTCCACATTTTTTATCGGGCCTGCCGGATATTTTTGAGAATCAGTAAAGAGAAATTGCATGCGCGTACGAACTAAAATTTGCGGTATGACCCGCGTTGAAGATGCTTTAGTGGCTGCGCAAGCGGGTGTTGATGCAATTGGTTTAGTGTTTTACGCCAAAAGCCCACGAGCGGTAAGTGTTGCACAAGCACAAGATATCATTGCCGCCTTACCGCCCTTTGTTAGCAGCGTGGGACTGTTTGTCAATGCCTCACGTGCAGAGGTGGAGGCAGTGCTTAGCCAAGTACCACTGGATGTGTTGCAATTTCACGGCGATGAAGCGCCTGCCGACTGTGCAGGCTTTGCTAGACCCTATTTTCGTGCGTTGCGCATGCAGCCCGGTGCTGATATTGCTGGCTTAGCGGCGCAATACAGTGCTGCGCAAGGTATTTTGCTAGATGCTTGGGTGCCAGGCGTGCATGGTGGGACCGGTGAACGCTTCGATTGGGCGAGTATTCCGCACAGCTTAGCCAAACCGCTAATCCTCGCCGGCGGTTTAAACGCGGATAATATCAGGCAAGCAATCGAGCAAGTACAACCTTGGGCGGTGGATGTCAGTGGTGGTGTTGAAGCCAGCCCTGGGATTAAAGACGCAGATAAAATGCGCAAATTCTTATATGCTGTGCAGATGCAAAATGCCCAGCGATGTGACGGCTCAGAGTAACGAGCCGTCAGTAACTTGATTATTAACCCTATATAAAAGGCACAGTGCACTGTCACTTGCCCAGGCGGAGTAGACAACTGATGAACAACTGGTTAGTCGATAAACTAATTCCCTCAATTATGCGCTCTGAGGTTAAAAAAAGTTCAGTACCAGAAGGCTTGTGGCACAAATGCCCATCCTGTGACGCGGTTTTATACAAGCCAGAATTAGAAAAAAGCTTAGATGTGTGCCCAAAATGCGATCATCATATGCGCATTAATGCACGCACACGTTTAGATATTTTTCTAGATAAAGAAGGCCGTGAAGAAATCGCTGCAGAACTTGAGCCAGTTGATCGGATTAAATTCCGCGACAGCAAAAAGTACAAAGACCGTCTGCTCGCCGCACAAAAGCAGACCGGCGAAAAAGATGCACTGATTGGCATGAGCGGTACCTTAGAAGGTATGCCCGTAGTTGCTGTCGCCTTTGAGTTTGCCTTTATGGGTGGATCAATGGGGGCGGTGGTCGGTGAGCGCTTTGTACGTGCCGCTAATGTGGCCCTTGAGCAACGCTGCCCATTTGTCTGTTTTTCTGCGTCCGGCGGCGCACGCATGCAAGAAGCTTTGATTTCTCTGATGCAAATGGCCAAAACAGCGGCCGTCTTAGCGCGTCTACGTGAAGAAGGCATTCCTTTTATCTCGGCTTTAACTGATCCAGTATACGGTGGCGTATCCGCTAGTTTAGCTATGCTGGGGGATGTGATTGTCGCTGAGCCTAAAGCGCTTATTGGTTTTGCCGGTCCGCGAGTGATTGAGCAAACTGTGCGTGAAAAACTGCCTGAAGGTTTCCAGCGCAGTGAGTTTTTATTAGACCATGGCGCTATTGATATGATTATCCCACGTGCAGAATTGCGTCCGCGGGTCGCCAGCGTACTGCGTCAATTGATGAATCTACCCTCGATTACTGTGCCGGCCATCGATGCAGTCGAACCAGAAGAAGCTCAGGTATAAATTATGGCAACGCGCAATCTTAAGCAGTGGCTGAGTTATTTAGAGCAGTTGCATCCCAATGAGATTGATATGGGGTTGGCGCGCGTGCAGGATGCTGCGCAGCGCTTAAAATTGCCGCGGATTGCCAATAAAATCATCACAGTGACCGGCACCAACGGTAAAGGCTCAACCTGTGCTTTTTTAGCCAGCTTAGTCGCCCAGCAAGGGCTTACTGTGGGTGTCTATAGCTCGCCACACTTGCTGCAATATAACGAGCGTGTGCGTATCAACGGCCACGATGTCAGTGATGAGCAGTTGTGCGAAGCCTTTACTGCGGTGGAGCAAGCGCGTGGGGCGACCAGTCTGACCTATTTTGAAATGGGAACCTTGGCCGCCTTTTGGTTGTTTGCGCACAGTGCGCTGGATGTAGTGATACTTGAAGTCGGTTTGGGCGGACGCCTGGATGCGGTGAATATTGTTGATGCAGATGTGGCTGTGGTGACCAATATTGGTCTGGATCATAACGACTGGCTGGGTGATACACGCGATTCAGTGGCTTATGAAAAGTCAGGTATTTTCCGTACCGGCCATCCGGCAGTGTGTGGCGATTTAGATCCACCTGAGCAGTTACTCACCCAAGCCGCGCGTTTAATCACGCCTCTGCTGCTGCGCGGGCGTGATTTCGATTTAGCTGAGACTGAGCACTGCTGGCATTGGCGCGGCTTGGATAAGCAGGGTCAAGCGCTGCAGTTACAAAATATCCCACTGCTGAGTTTGCCGCTTGAAAATGCGGCGCTGGCCTTGCAAGTCTATGCATTATTGGACTTGAGCTGGCAGCCTGAGCAGTTATTACAAGCGCTCAGCACTACGCGTATGCAAGGACGCTTACAAGAGGTTCACATCGACTGGCAGGGGCGCTCATTGCGTCTGTTGTTGGATGTGGCGCACAACCCCCATGCGGCGCACTATCTTGCGCAACGGCTCAAATCTCAGCCTATCGCTGGACAGCGCTTAGCGGTATTGGGCATGCTCGATGATAAAGATTTATCTGGCGTGTTGGATGCGATGCACGCGCCGATCAGCGACTGGGCCGTCGCCGCACTGCCAAGCCCGCGCAGTTGTAAAATTGAGCGTCTAGAGCTGGCATTGCAGCAGCGACAGGCCCGTGTCACCGCGTATGCCAGCATTGCGCAAGCAATTGAAGCGCAGTGTGCCAAGGCTGGAACAAACGATCAGATTATTATTTTTGGTTCGTTTTTTACCGTGGCTGAAGCACTAAAATGGTGTGCTGCGCGCGCCTAAAAATATCGCGTGTGGCGTGCTGCAGCAATAGTGTGGAAACTCAGCAGAGATGCTGTAGTGTTGTTTTCTATATAAGCTTAATTTGATCTCTAAGGGATAGGACGGACTATTTATGGCAGCAACAGAAAGTAAACTTAAGCAACGCATTATCGGCGCGCTGGTGTTGATTGCCTTAGTGGTAGTTTTTTTGCCAATGCTACTTAAGCAAGAAGATCCGGTGAATGAAGTGGTTGTGCAAGCGCCGCCCATGCCTACGATACCTGCTGCACCTCAGTATCCTGTGGATGAGGTGGTCGTACCTGAACCTATCGCCGATGACGGGTGGGATGAGCCGCAGTTGACAGAGCAGTCTGTGTCAACTGTGATAGTGCCGGACAGTCCTGTTGCTGTCGCAGTGCCTGCTCCTCAGCCGATTAAACCGGTGGTCAGCCAAGCGCCGAAGGTGGTAACGCCACAACCTAAGTCGGAGCCAAAGCCTGTTGCGCCTGGCATCGATAAAAATAACTTGCCGGTGTCCTGGTCGGTACAGTTAGCCAGCCTCACCAATAAAGCCAATGCTGACCGCTTGCGCGATACCTATCGCAATAAGCAATACAATGCCTATGTGCGTACAGCTGACGGTCTACATCGGGTCTTAATTGGACCTTTGGTCAAGCAAACCGATGCGCAAGCGATGTGCAAACGTTTAAAAGATCGCGAAGGACAGGCCTGTTTTGTGGTGCGCTATCAGCCTTAAGCGCACAATGATGGTGAAAACACCAACTAGCGCTTATCAGCATCGAACAGCTCTGCTAAAATACTGACTTTATAGAACAGGTTGATTATTAGTGTCTTTCAATTGGGTCGATGCCCTTATTCTTGGCATCGTATTGATTTCATCCTTAATCAGTCTAAGCCGTGGCTTTATTAAAGAAGCGCTGTCGCTGGTGATTTGGATTTTTGCTGGTGTTGTCACCTGGATGTATGGCGGCAGCTTGGCGCATTACTTAGAACCCTATATTGATCTGCCGTCGGTACGTACTATTGCAGCCTGTGCGCTGTTATTTGTGGTGACCTTGATGGTGGGCGGTTTAGTGAATTTTATTTTGGCACAATTAATACAGGCCACCGGCTTAACCGGTACCGACCGCTTACTGGGTATGGTGTTTGGTGCGGCGCGTGGATTGTTTTTGGTGGTGGTGTTGGTTGGTTTATTAAGCTTAGCGCCGGTTGAGCAAGATACCTGGTGGCAACAATCCAGCTTAATTCCGCATTTTCTACTGATTGCTGACTGGTCCAAAGAGCTTATTTTAGGCTTGTCCAGCGATTGGATTAGTACCGCTCAAAATGCTCAGCATTGATGAGCACATCAGGCAGTGATTGTTCTTAACTGTCTTTAATTGGAATGACATAGCAGGGGTCGCGTTACATGTGTGGCATTGTCGGTATTGTAGGCAAATCAAACATTAATCAAGCGCTCTATGACGCGCTTACCGTACTTCAACACCGTGGCCAGGACGCCGCTGGAATGGTGACATCAAAGAATGGACGTTTGTTTCTGCGCAAAGACAATGGCTTAGTGCGTGATGTATTTCGCACACGGCATATGAAAGAATTGATCGGTAACGTGGGGATTGGCCATGTCCGCTATCCCACAGCCGGCAGCTCTAGCAGTGCTGAAGCGCAACCGTTTTATGTCAACTCGCCGTATGGCATTACCTTGGCGCATAACGGTAATTTGACCAACGTCAAGCAACTGGCGCAAGAAATTTACCAGTCTGATTTACGTCATGTAAACACCAACTCTGACTCGGAAGTACTGCTTAACGTTTTTGCTCACGAGCTGAGTCAGCGTGGCAAGTTACAGCCAACCGAAGAAGATATCTTTGCTTCGGTCAGCCGTGTACATGAGCGTTGCCAAGGTGGTTATGCGGTAGTGGCGATGATTACCGGCTATGGTGTGCTGGGCTTTCGTGACCCTAATGGCATTCGCCCAATTGTTTTTGGTCAGCGCCATACCGATGATGGCGTTGAGTATATGATCGCCTCAGAAAGTGTTGCGCTAGATGTACTGGGTTTTAGTTTGATTCGCGACTTGGCTCCAGGTGAAGCGGTTTACATCACTGAAGGTGGTCAACTGCATACCCGCCAATGTGCGACTAATTCAGTCCTGACGCCTTGCATCTTTGAACATGTCTATTTGGCGCGCCCTGATTCTATTATTGACGGTGTCTCTGTCTATAAAGCACGTTTGCGTATGGGTGAAAAACTTGCGGATAAAATCCTTCGTGAGCGTCCAGAGCATGATATTGATGTGGTTATTCCCATTCCTGATACCAGTCGTACCTCAGCGTTAGAACTGGCCAATCGTATGGGTGTGAAATACCGCGAAGGCTTTGTGAAAAACCGCTATATCGGCCGTACCTTTATTATGCCGGGTCAAGCTGAGCGTAAAAAATCCGTACGACAAAAACTCAATGCCATTGAGCTGGAGTTTCGCGGTAAAAACGTCATGCTGGTGGATGATTCGATTGTGCGTGGCACCACCTGTAAGCAAATTATTCAGATGGCGCGTGATGCCGGAGCGAAGAATGTTTACTTCTGCTCGGCAGCCCCTGCCGTGCGTTACCCCAATGTGTATGGCATTGATATGCCGAGTGTGCATGAGCTGATCGCACATAACCGTACCACTGAAGAAGTTGCTGAGTTAATCGGTGCTGATTGGCTGGTCTATCAAGACTTGGACGATTTGATCGACTCGGTTGGCGGCGGAAAAATTAAGATTGACCGATTTGACTGTGCAGTATTTGACGGTGTGTATGTCACTGGTGGTATTGATCAGCCATATTTGCAACGTCTTGAGCGTGAACGTAATGAGTTGGAACGCTCGGGTGAGCAGACCAACGCCACTATTGGTCTGCATAACAGCTGATCGATACTCCTCTACGCGCGGCGTCGAGTGACGCCAGCGCTGCAAACCCGAGTATGCTCAGCAAGGCATGCTCGGTTCATTACTCTAGAAGTATAAGGTGTAAGTCATGACGACGGATTGGCAGGCGGGTCGACTCAATAGCGATTTAACCGATGCAGGTTTTGATACCTTAGCCGTGCGTGCAGGTCAGCAGCGCAGCTTTGAATCAGAGCACAGTGAGGCGATTTTTACTACCTCCAGTTATGTTTTTCGCAGTGCCGCCGACGCCGCTGCAACCTTTGCTGGCGACCGTGATGGTAATGTGTACTCACGTTACACCAATCCAACCGTACGTACCTTTGAAGAGCGCTTAGCGGCCCTAGAAGGCGCAGATAAATGCGTGGCGACCGCTTCGGGTATGTCAGCTATTTTGGCAACAGTGATGAGCTTATGCAGTATGGGCGATCAGATTCTGGTGTCGCGCAGTATCTTTGGTGCCACCGTCAGCTTATTTGATAAGTACTGTGCGCGTTTTGGTATCGAGATCATTTATGTGCAAATTGATGATTTGGCGGCTTGGCAGGCTGCTTGCACTGAAAAAACCAAGTTGTTCTTTATTGAATCACCCTCCAATCCTTTAGCGGAATTGGCCGATATTCGTGCTTTAAGTCAGATCGCGCATGCTGCCAATGCCTTATTGATGGTGGATAACTGCTTCTGTACGCCGGTGCTGCAAAAGCCTTTGGCGCTGGGCGCAGATATCGTCATCCATTCTGCGACTAAGTACATTGACGGCCAGGGCCGCTGTCTTGGCGGCGCAGTCTTGGGTAGCGCTGAGTTAATGAAAGAAGTGGTGGGTTTCTTGCGTACTGCCGGACCGACCATGAGCCCCTTTAATGCGTGGGTGTTCTTAAAAGGCTTAGAGACCTTACGCTTGCGCATGAATGCCCATTGCCACAGCGCGCAGCAGTTGGCGCAGTGGCTTGAGCAGCAGCCTAAGGTTAAAAGAGTCTATTATTCAGGCCTAGCCAGCCACCCACAGCATGAGTTGGCTAAGCAGCAACAAAGCGGTTTTGGTGCTGTGGTCAGCTTTGAGGTTGAGGGCGGTAAAGATGCGGCATGGCGCTTTATTGATGCCACACGCATGATCTCCATCACTGCTAATCTGGGTGATACTAAAACTACTATTACCCATCCGGGCAGCACCACGCATGGCCGCTTACCCGCGGCTGAACGTGAAAAAGCCGGTATCCACGATGGCCTACTGCGTATTGCGGTAGGGTTGGAAGAGTTTGCTGATATTCAGGCGGATGTGCAGCGTGGCTTAGCGGCATTGTAAGTGCTGCTGGCTGCATTCAATCCAGCCGGCGGTTGTCGAACTGACCCCAAAAAGTTGAACTGGCTTTTTGGGGTTTTTATTGCCTCAGTGTCGCTTGGCGAGCCGATAAGGCTAGGGCGTTTAGGCGTGTTGAACATGGCGTAAGCCGTGTTTATATAACTGCCAAGCTAAGCCCCCCGCGGTAAGGTTGCCGAGCAGTACACCCATATATAACCCGCTCATACCGGCTAGGCTGGCGCCGATCCAGATCGCCGGTAAGTAGCAGGCAAACAGGCGTAAGGTCGAGATCAATACCGCACGCATCGGCATACCCAGTGCATTAGTCACCGACACCATCAGCATACAAACGCCCAGTGCAGCGTAGCTGATTGGTACCCAGAGCATATAGCTCATTAGATACACTTCAGTTGCTTGATTGGGCGCTAAGGCAGGAGCGATCAGGCTGCGACTGACCATCCAGAACAGCGCGATAAGCAACTGCAGGCCAATCACAAAACGTACCGCAATCAGCACTAAACTGTGCACACGGTCCAGTTGCTTGGAGCCAAATAAACGCCCGACCATGGGGGGTAAGGCCATAGTCAGCGCCAGCACAATGACAATCGAGAACATTTCTAAGCGGCTGCCTAAGGTCCAAGCGGCAATGGCAGAACCGCCAAAGCCTGCGACTAAGCGAGTGGCCATTAATGCCGCCGCGCCAGGCATCAGTTGACTGAGCATCGCTGGTGCGCTGGTATTGAAAATATCACGTAATGCTTGAGCAGTAGGCAGTTTGTCCGGATCAAAGGCCAACCAGTGGCGTTTAAGGATGCGGCCATACATAATCCCTGCGCCGATAAGACAGGCAAGCATGGTGGCATACGCCGCACCAGGTAAGCCCCAGCCAAAGGTGAAAATAAACAGTGGATCAAGCAGCATATTGATCAGACTGGTGATGACCATCATAAAGCCGGGTAAGCGAGTATCACCATTGGCGCGTGAAACACTGTTCGCAAAATATAAAAAAGCACCCAGCCAGGCACTGCCAAGCCAAGGTAACCAGTAGCTTTCAGTGTAGGGTAATAATTCAGGCCCTGCGCCGAGCAGACTGAGTAGCGGCAGGCGCAGAAAATAGATTAACGTACATAAAATAAAAGAGACGCAGCACCCCGCCAGAACCACTAGGCCGCCCATATGCTTGGCACGCTCTGGATTACCGGCACCCAGGGCGCGCGAGATCAGCGCCGTAGAGGCGATGCCAATGCCAATTTGTACGCCAATTAGTAGTTGCTGTAAGGGTAGCGAAAAGCCAAGCGCTGCGAGTGGTTGCATCCCCAGCATACTGATGAAAATACTGTCGACCAGCTGAAAACTCATCAGTGCGACCACACCAAACAGCATGGGCCACGTCATACTAAATAAAACGCGAGGCAGAGATTGATCCGCTAAATATTTTTTTTGCATAAGCATCTTACATATAAGCAGCAGCGATTGGAGCGCTATGGTAGCACTCCTCTTGGCTTTGTGTGATGCTGTTTGCACAGCGTTTAAGCAGTACAATTTAGAGGAACAATGGCATGAGTGATCCACATACAGTGGCTTTGTCTGTATTAGATTTAGCATCACGTAAAGACACCGATCAAGGCCCCGCGCCGGCCTTAAAGCGCTCTTTAGCTTTAGCTCAGCATGTGGAGAAATTAGGTTTTACCCGTTTCTGGGTGGCTGAGCATCATAATATGGATGCCATTGTCAGTTCAGCTACGGCGGTGTTGATTGGTTACCTTGCGGCAGGTACGCAGCATATTCGTATCGGTGCGGGTGGGGTGATGCTGCCGAATCATGCGCCGCTGGTGATCGCCGAGCAGTTTGGTACCTTAGAGGCGCTGTATCCTGGACGCATCGATTTAGGTCTGGGGCGTGCACCGGGTACCGATCAAGTCACCGCGCGCGCCTTACGTAAAAATCGCAGCGGCAGCGCCGATGATTTTCCGGCAGAAGTCAGCGAGCTGCAAGCTTTTCTCGGGCCGCGGACAGCGGGCCAGCAAGTGATTGCAATGCCGGGGGTGGACAGTCATGTACCGATTTGGTTACTGGGTTCCAGCCTATTTAGTGCGCAATTAGCCGCAGAGAAGGGCTTGCCGTATTCTTTTGCCTCACACTTTGCACCGCGCATGATGATGCAAGCCATTGAGCTGTACCGTAGTCGCTTTAAACCTTCAGCCGTGTTGGATAAACCTTATGTGATGCTCGGGGTGCCGCTGGTTGCGGCGGATAGCGATGCGCATGCTGAGTATTTAGCCACCACCACTTATCAGCGGATACTGTCTTTGATTCGTGGGGAAAGCATGTTGATGCGGCCACCGGTGGAGAGCATGCAAGCTTTATGGAAGCCGTACGAACAGCAGGCAGTGAATGACTTTTTAAGTTTGGCGATGATTGGTAGCGCTGCAACTATAGAGCATAAAATGCAGGTGTTATTGCAGCATACGCAAGCCGATGAGCTGATTTTTACTTGCGATGTTTATGAGCACGCGGATCGCTTGCGCTCATTTGAGATTTTGGCTGAATTGATGGCTGGCTAACAATATGTACTCAGAGCGGGCCAGTGCGGCGCGCTCCGAGTGTGAGGGGCGAGAGGGGGCGCTGGCTTTCTAGGCCAGCACACGATCCTCTGGGGCTAGCGCGGTTTGGCCGGTGAGCTGCGCTTGCCACCTTTTGCGGCAGGTTTTTTACTTCTATCGGCACGCAGTTTAGCTTCCGCTGCGGCTTTGGCTTGTTCACGTTTGTGCCATTGTGGCTTGTCGTCGGCTGTGCCGGTGGCGCGCGGTGGCAGGCCGGTGTGCTGGGTCAACAATGGGCGTGAGGCTTTCTCGCCTTTCGCAGGCGTGGAGTTTTTCCGGCGCGCACTGCGATAGCCTTCCGCTTCAGGCTGGTGAGCTGGTACCAGCTGGTTTTTGCCGTCACCAATTAAATCCGTGCGCCCCATACGGATTAACGCTTCACGGATTAAGGGCCAAGATTTTGGATCGTGGTAGCGTAAGAAGGCTTTGTGCAAACGGCGCTGATCTTCGCTTTTCACGATTTCTATGGCTGGACTTTTATAGGTGATTTTGCGCAGTGGGTTTTTACCCGAGTGGTACATCGCCGTGGCGGTGGCCATCGGTGAGGGGTAAAACGCCTGCACTTGGTCTGCACGGAAGTTATTGTTTTTCAGCCAGAGGGCTAAATTGAGCATATCTTTATCGTTGGTGCCGGGGTGGGCAGCGATAAAGTATGGAATCAAATACTGCTCTTTACCGGCTTCTTTAGTAAAGCGCTCAAACATTTTACGGAAGCGGTCATAGGTGCCAATGCCCGGCTTCATCATATGTTCCAGCGGGCCTTGCTCAGTATGCTCAGGGGCAATTTTTAAATAGCCACCGACGTGGTGAGTGACCAACTCGCGCACATACTCAGGTGATTCCACCGCCAAGTCATAGCGTAGACCCGAGGCAATTAAGACCTTCTTTACCCCAGGTAGCGCACGGGCTTTACGGTACAGCTCAATCAGTGAGGTATGGTCAGTATTCAGGTTCTGACAAATCCCTGGGAATACGCAGGAAGGCTTACGGCAGGCTATTTCAATTTCTGGACTGTTACAGGCCAAACGGTACATATTCGCCGTTGGACCACCCAGATCAGAGACCACCCCAGTAAAACCTGGCACTTTATCGCGCATATCTTCGATTTCTTGCAAAATCGACTCGTGCGAACGGTTCTGGATGATTCGCCCTTCGTGTTCAGTAATCGAGCAGAAGGTACAACCACCAAAACAGCCGCGCATGATATTGACGGAGAAACGAATGGTTTCGTAGGCAGGAATTTTCGCCTTGCCATATTTAGGATGCGGAACCCGCGCATAGGTCAAACCAAACACATAATCCATTTCTTCAGTAGTCAATGGAATCGGGGGCGGGTTGAGCCAGACATCTTGGTTCTCATGACGCTGGACAATGGCTCGGGCATTACCCGGATTGGTTTCTAAGTGCAGCACGCGGTTGGCGTGGGCATACAGCACTGGATCGTTACGCACCTTTTCAAACGAAGGGATACGAATCACGGTGCGCTCACGGGTCAAGCGCGGGTGATCCATCAACTGCACCACTTGCACATCAGTGTTTTCAGGCTGCGCCCCAGACTGCTGCTCAATGGCGCAGGCTTCAGTGTCTTGCGTGTTGACATAAGGGTTGATAATGCGGTCAACACGGCCGGGGCGATCAATCCGTGTAGAATCCAGCTCAAACCAGTCGCTGGGCGTATTACGACGAATAAAGGCGGTGCCGCGGATATCGTCAATCTCTGTAATCGACTCGCCCCAGGATAAGCGCTGGGCCACTTCAACAATAGCGCGCTCAGCGTTACCATAGAGTAAAATATCTGCCGTGGCGTCCATTAAAATTGAACGACGCACGCTGTCTTGCCAGTAGTCATAGTGAGCAATGCGGCGCAGTGAGGCTTCAATACCACCCAGAACGATAGGGACATGGCTGTAAGCTTCTTTACAGCGCTGACTGTAGACTAAACTGGCGCGATCAGGACGCTTACCGGCTAAACCACCGGCGGTATAGGCATCATCAGAACGTATTTTACGATCAGCCGTATAACGGTTAATCATTGAATCCATATTACCGGCGGCCACACCAAAAAACAGATTAGGCTCGCCTAACTGCATAAAGTCATCTTTGGCGCGCCAATCAGGCTGGCTGATAATACCGACGCGAAAGCCTTGCGCTTCGAGTACACGGCCAATCACCGCCATGCCAAATGATGGGTGATCAACGTAGGCATCACCCGTCACTATGATGACATCGCAAGAATCCCAGCCGAGCTGGTCCATTTCTTCGCGAGAGGTGGGTAAAAAAGGTGCTGGACCAAAGCATTCAGCCCAGTATTTTGGATAGTCGTATAAGGGTTTAGCAGCGTGCATGAAAATGACCTATATCAAGATCCGCGAAATATAGCATAAATGAGTGGAATTAAGGCAGAGTTCAGATTGCGCGAGTAGATTATCAGTTTCGCGTAAGACCTCGTATCTGTAGAGGGAGGGGAGGATGTCAACGCCATGTGCTAAGGTGCAAAGCGAAATGGATACTCTTGCTCAACTGACTAGACCAATACCGATTAAACCCTTGCATGGGTGCCGACTGCGCCCGTTATTGCAGGGCTGCTCTGCTTAAGTATGGCCCGAGTTAGGCGGGTCGCGAAGATACCCCATGTGTGGCTGATGCTGCTCACCCAGAGGCACGAGCACTATTGCTAGAGATTTACCGCACATATTCAGTCATATGTACTTTTATTAAGGGAGGGTCGTTAATGAACGCTCAACAGCGTGCACAAGCACGTGATCAGGCCATGCGCAAGACCAGTGTGGTGGCTGCCATAGTCAATTTAACGCTGACAATGGCTAAAGTATTTTTTGGGATCATTGGTCAGTCGCAGGCCTTGATTGCTGATGGTATTCACTCTTTGGCGGATTTAAGTACCGATTTAATGGTCTGGTTTGCCGCCAAATACAGCAATCAGCCGGCCGATAAAGAACACCCCTATGGGCATGCGCGGATTGAAACCGCCTTTACTGTTGGCCTAGGCGTGGTGTTAATCTTAACTGCGATTGGTATCTTGATTGAGTCGGGGCAGCGCTTGCTTAATCCTGATTTAATCTTGCAGCCAACGCCGATTGTGCTACTGATTGCCTTTATTTCTATTGTTGCCAATGAAGGCCTTTATCAATACACCATGCGAGCGGCACATGAATTTAATTCCAACTTATTAAAAGCCAATGCTTGGCATCACCGTTCCGATGCGATTTCTTCAGTCGTGGTACTGGTCGGTGTGGCAGGGAGCTTGTTGGGGTTTCCCTATTTAGATGCCTTTGCCGCCCTCGGTGTGGCGCTGATGATTGGTAAAATGGGTTGGGACCAAGCTTGGGCTGCTATCCGTGAGTTGATTGATACAGGTATGGAGCCAAAAGCTGCAAAGGCCATTAAAGGTATTATCGAAAATATTGAAGGCGTGCAGGGTGTCCATATGTTGCGCAGTCGGCGTATGGGTGGCAACTATTTGATTGATGTACATATTGAAGTGGATGAGCGTTTAAGTGTTTCTGAAGGGCATAAAATTGCTGAATATGTGCGCTTGAAATTGATTGAGTCGGATAAAGATATTAGTAATGCTTTGGTGCATATTGATCCTGAAGATGACTCATTGGATTTATTGTGTCGTGGCTTGCCGCTCAGACGTGAAGTCTTGACTGATTTGCGTACAGCTTGGGCGGGTGAGGTGGATGCTGCTGAGTGTGGCTCGGTTACCTTGCATTATCTCAGCGGTAAAGTGCATGTGGATTTAGTTCGCCCGATGCAGGCAGTGGATGACGACCCGAAAAACTTATGCTTACGTTTAGAGAAAAAAGCGCAAGTGTTAGACTATATCGGTCAAGTACGTGTGTTTTATCAGTTTAGTCCGCCACAATAGCCGCGCCTCTGCGTCGCGCTAGAGCAAGAAGCCCTAGTGCGACGCAGCGAATTTATTCCCACTACAAAGAACAGCCATGACACGCAGCGCTTCTCGGCAAACGCCCACCCGCTTTGGCGGCATTATGATTATTGCCGGTACCGCCATTGGCGCAGGAATGCTGGCCAATCCAACCGCCACCTCGGGCGTATGGTTTTTAGGATCAGTGGCGATACTCATCTATGTTTGGCTGTGTATGTATCTGTCCGGCTTGATGCTATTGGAAGCGACGTTGCACTTTCCACAAGGCGCCAGCTTTCATACGGTGGTTAATGGCTTATTAGGTCCAGGCTGGAGTCTGGTCACTGGGATTGCAGTCACCTTTGTGCTTTATTCTTTGACCTATGCCTATATTTTTGTCGGCGGAGGGTTAACCCAGAACAGTCTGAGCGCCATCAGCGCTTGGCTGAGCACTGAGCCGATGCAGGTCTCACGCGAGCTGTCCTCTGTGGTGTTTTTGTTGGTGTTAGCCAGCGCCGTCTGGATTTCCACCAAAGTGGTGGATCGCTTTGCCACGTTGCTGATTAGCGGCATGCTGGTGAGTTTTTTTCTTTCAACAGGCTCATTACTGCAGAGCGTGACACCGGCGGTCTTGCTCGATAGCGCCGCACTGGCTGAGCACCACTACTGGCGTTATGCCTGGGCGGCATTGCCGGTGTGTTTAGCCTCCTTTGGCTTTCATGGCAATGTGCCCAGTTTGATCAATTACTACAACAAACAGGCACAGCCGGTGGCGCGCAGTATTTTATGGGGCTCATTGCTGGCGCTGGGTATCTATTTGCTCTGGCAATTGGCCGTGCAGGGTAATTTGCCGCGCGCTGAGTTTGCTCCAGTCATTGCCGCTGGTGGCGATGTCACAGCTTTATTGGCAGGCTTAAATAATTACGTCAGCACCGATACGGTGGTGCGTTTTTTAAATGCCTTTGCTTTTATGGCCATCGCCAGTTCGTTTTTGGGTGTGACCTTGGGGTTGTTTGACTATCTACGCGACCTGTTGGCCTTTGCTGATACAGCCTATGGCCGTTTGCAAACCGCCGCCGTGACCTTTTTGCCGCCACTCTTGGCGTGCTTATTGTTTCCGACTGGTTTTGTCAAAGTGATGGGCTATGTTGGCTTAATGGCAGCCATCTGGGCCGCCTTTATTCCAGCTTTACTGGTGCGCGCGTCACGCAAGCGTTATGTGCAGGCGGCTTATCAAGTGCCTGGCGGCGCGTGGTTGATAGGTTTTGTAGTGGTGTTTGCTGTCACAGTATTTTGCGTGCAACTGCTTTTATTACTCGACTGGCTGCCAGTATTTAACGCTGCCTAGTTAAACGTGCTTAAATAGGTCAGACCCCCTTAATGTCGGTTCTATTTTCATTATCCTTGAACTAAAAGGCATACTTTATGCGCACCTTGTGGAATACATTCTCTTTGCGTTTACGCTTGTTTTTATCATTTGGTGTGCTTTTTGCGCTGATGACTGGAGCCAGCCTAGTGCTGCAGTCCTACTTTTATTCACAGGAACGTATTACTCGGTTAGTCGAACAAGAGCTGCCGGCACAACTGGAGCATCTTGCGGCAGAGATTCGAGTTAAGTTAGCACCCAGCATTCAAGCTTCACAGAGTTTAGCCAGCAACACCTTTATTTTGAGCTGGATTAAAGAGGGCATGCCCGACTCCC
>LFRZ01000066.1:14035-15267 GCA_001513025.1 Gammaproteobacteria bacterium DTU037 | reverse complement strand
TGCGTGGTATTTCAACTATATCAAGCGTGGTCAAGCCTATGAGCTGGAGCGGCACAGCAATGAGCTATCAGACGGTCGACCACAAATGTATGTCAACTATACCGGCGAGGTGCTTAACAGCTCAGGCGAGCCTTTAAGTGTAGCGGGGGTTGGCATTAATATGCAGATGCTGGCCGATACGATCAGTGCCTATCGCCTTGGGCAAAATGGGCGCGCTTTTTTAGTCAATAAAGAGGGCCAGGTTGGCGTTTATACAACGAAGGCTCCAATCATTGACCTGAAAAACTCAACGGATCTTAAATTGTTATTTAACAGTAACAATATAGAAATTCATCAGGTTAATCATCAAGGGCAAGACCTTTTTATTGGTCGAGCTTGGATTGCTGATCTACAACGCTATCTGGTTGTGGAAGTACCACGCAGTGATTTTTTAGCCGCCATTGATGCCCAGCTCTATCAATCGCTATTCATTGGTGGGTTGTTATTGCTGGTCAGTTTATTGCTGCTCTACCCGCTGGCAGTCTCTTTAAGCCGCCCATTGGTTTTGTTTCAAAAGCAGCTGGTGCATATCACCCATACATTGGATTTATCGCAGCGTTTAGACACCAAAGATAAAGCAGAGTTGGGAGATTTGGCTGCGCAAACCAATAGCCTTTTAGAGCGCTTAGCCATTGCCATTGGTGGCGTACAGCAAAGCTCTACGTTTGGCGGCAGATGCCGCGCTCTATAGGGCTAAAGGGCAGGGGCGCAATCAGGTTATTGTGAGTGAGAACGAAGATGCATGAGACACCTCTTGATCAGCTCTTAGCCGAGCAGAAAAGCCAGCAACAGGACATTGTCGATGTAGATGAGCCGGTTATTAAACTGGTGATTTTCAGTTTGGCCGAGCAGCACTTTGCCTTTCCAAGCACGGCGATTAAAGAAGTGCTGCAGGGCGATGAAAGCGTATTTTTCGTCCCCGGTATGCCAGCTTCAGTGGAAGGTGTGATCAATATTCGTGGTGATATTGAATCGGTGATTACTTTGCATGCTTTATTGCAACTGCCGACCAGTACAGAAAAGAATATGGGTTTAACCTCCATTTTACTTGCGCGTGCTAACGATATGCACAGTGGTTTACGTGTAGATCGTTTGCTCGATGTGGTGGATGTTGCCCAAAACCTTATTCAGCCACCGCCCGATGCCTTCCCTGAACATCTACGCCTCTATGTGACAGGCTTATTGGAGTTTAC
>LFRZ01000066.1:0-13868 GCA_001513025.1 Gammaproteobacteria bacterium DTU037 | reverse complement strand
GCTCGACAGTGCTGCTGATTTAATTCAGCTGGCCGCCGCTGATATTTATCCTTTGCCTGCGCTATTGCACAGTCGGCGTGATTTGCTGGCGCTGCGCGCGCTGGGCTTCTATCAAGGGGCATTGGTGAGTGTATTGGATGCGCGAGCCTTGCCGCGCTTGGCTAGAGAACCGAACGCTTAGCGCAAAACCTGACTTGAGAGTTTCACATCACTTAATTGCAGTAACTAAAGATTTAAAAGCTCGAGTTTCCTTTGTCGCAAGGGTATTAGAGCGAGGTACTCCAATGCTTGTAATATCTGAGATTTCAGACCCCATTAAAGTTAGGCATGAGGCATTGCTGGAGCGCGAATCATACAACTACATACCTGGTAGCTGTGTTGACATCATCATGGATATATCAGGAAGTATTTATGATGATTTAATAGTATGATAATAGACCGGTTGTTATAATTTGGAAGGTGTTTGCGTTATGTGCGAAAAAAGAAAGCCCAAAGAGCTGCTCATCGAGACCGCATCACGCCTGTTTAAAGCCCGCGGCTATTGCGCAGTGGGTCTCAATGACATCATTGAAGCCAGCGGCGTGCCCAAGGGCTCTTTGTATCATTACTTTCCAGAAGGCAAAGAACAGCTGGCGACGGCAGCCATTCATAATACGAAAGAACTTGTCATGGAGGATATTAAGCGTGTTTTTTCGGGTAGCCCCAATCCCATGGACGCTTTTCAAGCCTATGTCTATGAGCTGTCCAAGGTGTTTGGCGAAGGCGGCGATCCTATTGGTTCTCCGATTGGCACCATTGCCGGGGAAAAGCACTCCACCAGCGAGCCGATCCGCTTGGCCTGCGCAGCGACCTTTAAGGATTGGCAAGCCATTTATGCTGAGCAGTTTCTGGCAGCCGGCTATAGCGAGCAACAGGCCTCAGGTTTAGCCATCGTGTTTCATGCCCTGACGGAAGGCGGCATTCTTTTAGCCTTAACCATGAAAAGCGGCAAACCACTTGAAGTGATAGCAGAACAAATTCCATTTTTATTGATTAAAAAATAAATCACATATCGCATCAATACACGTCGATTCAGCTCATCATCGAAGAGAATTCTAATGTCTACAATTGCAAGTGAACAGGATCTAAGCGCTATCAGGCCAGTCCCAATTTTAATCTCCTTTTTAATCGCAGGATTCATCGGCTTATTTAGCGAAACGGCTTTAAATATGGCCCTTGGCCGTTTGATGATTGAGTTGGATGTGAGTTCTGCAACGGTGCAATGGCTCACCACAGGTTACCTACTGACCATGGGCATACTGATTCCCGTTTCTGCACTTTTAATCCAATGGTTTAGTACTCGGCAATTATTTGTTGCCTCCTTACTCTTTTCAATTCTTGGTGCCATCGTCTCAGGTATGGCACCCACTTTTGGGGTTTTATTGTTAGGTCGTGTTATTCAGGCGATCGGCACAGGTTTATTGATCCCCCTGATGTTCAATACCGTCTTAATCATTTTCCCGATTCAAAAAAGAGGCACAGTGATGGGTTTGATTGGACTGGTGATGATGTCAGCACCGGCGATTGGACCTGCCACTTCGGGGCTAATCATTGAAGTCTTGAGCTGGAATTGGATTCTTTGGCTGCTCATTCCCTTCCTTGTTTTTTCCTTAGTCTACGGACTGATCTTTATGCAGAATGTTTCGCCGCTGAGCAAACCTAAGATCGATGTGCTGTCAATTGTCCTTTCGACCCTTGGTTTTGGCGGAATTGTCTATGGTTTTAGTATTGCAGGCGATAAAGGCTGGAGCAATCTTCTGGTGCTGAGTGCCATTTTCATAGGCTTAATGTCGCTTGTTATATTTTCCTTAAGACAGCTTAAACTTGAGAGCCCTATGCTGGATTTACGCGTCTTTAAATACCCCATGTTTAGCTTAGGTATATTTTGTGTCGCTGCCACCTTTATGATTATTTTATCCACCATGATTTTGTTGCCTTTATATCTACAAATTGGACTTGGCGTGACGGCGCTTGCTGCAGGACTTGTCCTGATGCCAGGCGGGGCATTAAATGGTATTTTGTCGCTCGTGGTGGGCCGTGTATTTGATGCCTTTGGCCCCAAGTGGCTTATTACACCGGGGTTTATCATTATGCTGGTGATGCTGTGGAATCTCTCCAATGTAACCACTGCAACATCAACGCTGATGGTGATCCTTTTGCATTCAGGCCTGATGGTTGGTGTGTCATTGGTGATGATGCCGGCGCAGACCAATGGTTTAAATCAGCTGCCCAGACATCTGTACCCAGACGGCACTGCCTTGATCAACACTTTAATGCAAGTATCAGGCTCAATTGGTACCGCGCTGGCGATCACTATTATGTCGGCGTCGCAAAACAGCTACTTGAGTCAGGTCGCCGACCCCTCAGATCTTGCTGTGGCCAGCACGTCATTAACTGCCGGTGTACAAACGGCGTTTATCTTGGGCATTAGCCTGGCGGTGAGCGGGTTAATAGCGTCATTCTTTATAAAATCATCGAGATGATCTTCAAAGTAACAGCAGAAAACGCCCATTCTTCATTAAAAGATGAGCGTTTTTTATGGGATAATTACGTTGCTTTGGTGGCTGTTCTGATAGAAACAGTAGGCATAAAAAAACCCTTGAATTATCAAGGGTTTTTTTATAAATATGGCGGTGAAGGTGGGATTCGAACCCACGATAAGATTTCTCCTATACACGCTTTCCAGGCGAGCTCCTTCAGCCACTCGGACACTTCACCGCAATTGCCCAACAAACTAATCGCTTGTTCGAGGCGCGCTAATATAGCGGAACAGCGGCACTAAGGCAAATATTCATTTCTCCTTGGCATTTGCCTTATCATGGCGGCCTTGTAGATCTTCTTCGCGAACCTAAATTAAGGCGATAGCATGCGCGTGACCTGGGATATTTTTTGCCGAGTGATTGATAATTTTGGTGATATCGGTGTGACTTGGCGCTTAGCTAGGCAGCTCCAGCAAGAGCACGGCTGTGTGGTGCGGCTGTGGGTCGATCATTTGGCGGTGTTTCAAGCCATTTGCCCAGCGGTGTTGACTGAGACGGCTCGGCAAGAGGTAGAGGGGGTTGAGCTGTGTTGGTGGACAGAGGACAGCATCGTGCCAGCGCAGGGCTATTGTGCTGATGTGGTGATTGAAGCCTTTGCTTGCCAGTTGCCGGTCGACTATATCGAGTTAATGCGTGCCAAGGGTACGGTGCTTTGGCTCAACTTAGAGTATTTAACGGCCGAGCCTTGGGCGGCTGAGTGCCATGCCTTGCCCTCGATGCAGGGCGCGGGTTTACAAAAGTACTTCTTTTTCCCAGGGTTTACTGAGCAGACCGGCGGGCTGCTGCGTGAGGCGCAATTGCTTACGCAGCGTGATGCCTTCTTAGCTTCGGCTCTGCAGCGCTCTGAGTTTTTAGCCACGTTGGGCGTAGAGCACAACACAGACGAGCGGTTAATCAGTTTATTTGCCTATGCCAATTCGAGCTTGCCCAGCTGGTTGGATGCGTTAAGTGAGGATCGCTGTGGCAATCATGTGCTGCTGTTACAGGGGCCATTATTGCCGATTGTGGCGCAGTATTTTGCGCTGCCTGAATTACAGATGGGGCAGCTTTATCAGCGCGGCCGATTAAAAGTGCAGCTTGTGCCCTATATTCAGCAAGAAACATTTGATCGTTTGTTATGGAGCTGTGATTTTAATTGTGTGCGAGGTGAGGATTCTTTTGTGCGCGCACAATGGGCGGGAAAGCCTTTTGTTTGGCATATTTATCCGCAGCAAGATGAGGCGCATTTGGATAAGCTTGCAGCATTTATATCGATTTATAACAATGACTTAGATGATATTGTTAAAGTCGACTATGAGGCGTATTGTTTGGCTTGGAATACTGGCGGTGAGATGCACAGCGCGTGGTCACAGCTGATGACACATGAGAAAATACTGCAAAAGCATGCTATACACTGGTCTGAGCAGCAAAGAAAGTTGCCAGATCTTGCAACAAAGCTAGCGCGTTTCTACCAAGATTGGCTATGATGCGCTCCTAAATTTTTTTTTAACATTTCTAATGGATTTTCAGCATGAAAACTGCACAAGAGTTTCGGGCCGGCCAAGTTGCTAATATTGATGGTTCACCTTGGGTGATTCAGAAAGCCGAGTTCAATAAATCAGGCCGCAACGCTGCGGTTGTTAAGATGAAGTTGAAGAATCTACTGAATGGCATGGCCACTGAAACTGTGTTCCGTGCTGACGATAAATTTGAGCCGATCATCCTTGATCGTAAAGATGTGACTTACTCATACTTCGCTGATCCTTTATATGTATTTATGGATAGCGAATACAATCAATACGAAGTTGAGAAGTCTGACCTTGAAGCGGTTCTGCCGTTTATTGAAGACGGCATGATAGATGAGTGTGCTGCCGTATTCTACGATGAAAAAGTGATCTCAATTGAGCTGCCAACCACTATCGTGCGTGAAATCATTTACACTGAGCCATCAGTACGTGGTGATACCTCAGGTAAAGTGATGAAAACTGCACGTTTGAGCACGGGCCATGAATTGCAAGTGTCTTCATTCTGCGAAATTGGCGACTCGATTGAAATTGATACCCGTACTGGCGAATACAAATCTCGCGTTAAAGCGTAATTTGTAAACTACGCCTTGCGACTTAAGCCCAGCCTCTGCTGGGCTTTTTGTTTATAGCGGATTGCTGCTGAGACGAACCTAATGTTAAGAGGGCGCAGGCGCTATGGTCATGCTGTGGTTAAGTGTAAGTTTGGCTGTGCTGCTGGTGGCATACCTTATGTATCGCTATTGGCAAGCAGGGAAGGAAAATGCAGTGTTAGTTGAGCAACCCCCAGAAAGACGAATGATTGTTGAAGAAACAGATGAGTACGGTGTGATTCGTGTGTTGGAAGAGAACGGTTATCGCTACTTGGAATTCGGCGATAGTTTTGAGCAAAGTTGCGTTTTGTATGACAATCCGCTGTATCTAAAATACGACTACACGCGCGCCATGTTGCTCGGTAGTTTGTGCCATGCGCATCCAGAGACTGCTTTGTTTTTAGGCTTGGGTGCGGGCAGTTTAACTGAAGTCTGTTTGGCGACCTTGCCCTTAGAAGACGTTGAAGTGCTGGAGTTACGTGCGCCACTGCCGCGCATCGCTATGCAGCATATGGGCATGAGTGATGATCCGCGTTTAACCATTCGTATTGGCGATGCCTTAGAACTCATTGATAGCGCTGAAACCGCTGATTTGATTTATTTGGATATGTACAGTGATACAGGGCCATCGGCTGGGCATTTGGCTTGGGGCTTTCTCACCAAATGTCAAAATAAACTCAATCTCGGCGGTTGGCTGATTATTAATCAGTGGGCTACCTTGGATGGCAGCCCTCTAGGCGCAGCACTGTTACGCGGGATGTTTTATCGGCATTACTGGGAGATTCCGGTCAAAGAGGGCAATGTGATTCTTTTGGTGCCGTCCAGTTTTGAGCAGTCTCCGTCCATTCCATTGCTGCGTGAGCAAGCCGCGCGATTGGCTGAAGAACTGGGCTATGACATCAGCTATTTAATTGATGTGATTCGTCCGGCCAGCGAGTAGGCCACCCGCACCGGTGCAGATCAGTGCGGGCGTTTTCAGAGGGTTTAAAGCGGAATGGTTTTATCCAGCTCAATGGCTGTGTCTAGCGCTTCTAGTAAGTCTTTGCGCACTTTGAGTTTGGTCTTGTGGTGTGCATGCATATTGATTTTTTTCATCTGCGTGGCGACGGTTAGCGCCGTTTCCATCAAGTGCTCGGCAGGCACCACGCGATCTAAGAAACCAGCGTGAACTGCATCAGCGGGATTAAACAACTCGCCATTGATCACTGAACGCTGGAAGGCAGGTTTAGTGAGGCGGTCTTTGGCCAGTGCGATGCCTGCATGGTGCATGGTCATACCGATTAACACTTCGTTTAGACCAATATTAAAGGCGCCTTCAGTACCGATGCGGTAATCGGCCGCCAATAATAAAAACGCACCTTTAGCAATGGCGTGACCTGGGCAGGCGACAATGATCGGGTAGGGGTGTGCTAACATGCGTCGTGTCAATGTAGAGCCTAGCGCGACCAGGTTAAAGGCGTTGTCGAGGCTTGACGTCATGACTTTTAAATCATAACCGCCGGATAAAATGCCTGGTTGTCCCGTGATGATAAGGATAGCGCGATCGGCTTCGGCCTGATCAAGACAGCGGTTAAATGCCGCGATCATATCCGGTGACAGCGCATTAACTTTGCCGTTGTTTAGGGTTAAGGTAGCAATACCTTCATGACAGCTGTAGTGAATCAGTTCGCTCATGGCATAGAATCCGTCTTGTTGTTTGTGAGTCGCACATTACCCAGCTCTGAATAAGAGGTAAAGGATAAAGATTGACCTGTCAGTCGAATTCTTGCCCAGCGTTGCGGTAAAACCAAGGGCTTATGTCTGTTCGCGCCACGGCGGCGCTGCAGTCAAATTTAAACTAAAGGTAAATGTAACGTGACCGACATGCTTATACAGATTGATGCTGAGTTGGATGCCAGTGGCCTTTTTTGCCCTGAGCCGGTAATGATGCTGCACACAAAAGTGCGAGAGTTGGCCGCCGGTGCAGTCTTAAAGGTGATTGCAACCGACCCATCAACCCAGCGTGATATACCTAAATTCTGCATGTTTTTAGAACACCAATTATTAGACAGCAGCGAGCACCAAGGCACCTACACCTATGTGATTCGCAAAAAGAGTTAACCGATGTGGTACGGCGTAAGCCATTTATAAACGCAGATCAAGCGGGGATCCTATGGAGCAGTTTCGCAATATTGGCATTATCGGGCGAATGGGCAGTGTGCGGGTTTTAGAAACGATTCGTCGCCTTAAACGCTACCTGATTGGACGGCATTTGCATGTCATCCTCGAAGAGACTATTGCGGAAATGTTGCCGGGGCATAATTTGCAAACCAGCTCGCGTAAATTGCTCGGCGAAGTCTGTGATTTAGTGATTGTGGTCGGTGGTGATGGTTCGATGCTGGGTGCCGCGCGCGCCTTAGCTCAGCATAATGTGCCGGTGTTGGGGATTAACCGTGGCAGCTTAGGCTTCTTAACGGATATTTTGCCTGAGCAGTTGGAGTCGCAAATCTCTGAAGTGTTGGCCGGTCATTATACGATTGAGCAGCGCTTTTTATTAGAAACTGAAGTGCGCCGCAATGGTGTGCCGATTGGTCAAGGTGATGCACTCAACGATGTGGTGCTGCATCCCGGTAAATCAACGCGCATGATTGAGTTTGAATTGTTTATTGATGGGCAGTTTGTCTACAGTCTAAAAGCTGATGGTTTGATTATCGCCACGCCGACCGGCTCCACCGCCTATGCCTTATCTGCAGGCGGTCCAATTATGCACCCGCGTTTGGATGCCATAGTGATTGTGCCGATGTACCCACACACTTTGTCCAGTCGACCTATTGTGGTGGATGCTGACAGTGAACTGAAAGTGATTATTTCTGAGGATATGACCATCTATCCGTTGGTGTCCTGTGACGGTCAAAATCATGTGACTTGTGCGCCGGGCGATACCTTGCATATTCAGCGTAAGCCGCAAAAACTGCGCTTGATCCATCCGCTGGATCATAATTTTTATACTGTGTGTCGTGACAAGCTTGGCTGGGGCAGCCGCTTGGGTCAGGATCATAAATAATGTGGCTTGATCCGGCGCGCAGCTATGACCTGATTGGTGATGTGCACGGCTGCGCGCAATCCCTTGAGCAGTTGCTGACGGTCCTGGGCTATAAGAAGCGCGCAGGAGTGTGGCAGCATGGGTTTCGCCAAGCGCTGTTTCTCGGTGACTTAATTGATCGCGGCCCGCAGATTCGCGAAACCTTGCATATCGTGCATGCGATGGTTGAGGCGGGGCATGCGCATTGCATTATGGGGAACCATGAATACTATGCGCTGGCTTGGAATACACCGCTGCAGCACGGCAGCGAGCAGAGCTATGTGCGCGAGCATAATCAGCGCCATGCCCGCTTGCAGCGTGAAACCTTAGAGCAGTTTGAAGAGCATCCCTATGATTGGCAGGACTTTAATCAATGGTTTTTAAGTTTGCCCTTGTTTATCGATGCCGAGCGTTTCCGTGCGGTACACGCTTGCTGGGATGATCGCTTAATCAATACTGTGCGCAGCCGCTTTCCTGATGGGCGCATTGATACACAATTTATTCAGCAATCGGCGGTACAAGGTAGCCTAGCCGATCAAACCTTTAACCGTTTGTTGCGCGGGGTGAATCTACCGCTGCCCTATGGCATGTCGCAAATCGGTCAGGACGGCTACCGCCGCTCTTCGTTTCGTACCAAGTTCTGGCATGAAGATGAGACGGCCTTGACCTACGGTGATGTGGTATTTCAACCGGATGCATTACCTGAACATATTGCCCAAAAGCCTTTACCGGCCCAGTATTTACGCCATATCAACAGCTATGATGAACAGCAGCCGTTATTGTTTGTCGGCCATTATTGGCGCCAAGGGCAGCCCAGTTTGATTCGGTCCAATTTAGCTTGTTTGGATTACAGTGCGGTCAATGGCGGCAAATTGGTAGCCTACCGCTTGGATCAAGAAGAACGCTTGCTGCCGAGTAATTTTGTTTGGGTTGATGCCCAGGAATAAGGATCTTAATGATGAAGTGGAGCAGTGCGTTACGCGTACCACTGGAGAGCAATCTGGCGCCATTTTTGCAGATACTTACCCAGCAGGGGCTTGGCCATAGAGTGACCGAGGAGAGCGGTGAGCAAGTGCTGTGGGTGAGGGGTGTGGCCGAGGCTGAGCAGGTGCGCGCGATCTATCTGCAGTTTCAGAGTGGGCAGCTGCACCTAGATAGCCCAGTTCAATTGGCGGCGCAGCCTATTCGAGGCTATCAAGCGCCGAGCTTTGTCCAACAGTTGCGCCGCAGCCCGCTGACTGCCTCGGTATTGCTGGCCTGCTTAGTGGTCGCGCTGATTACGCACTTGGGTGATAATTTAGACACCGTGCGCTGGTTCACCTTTAATGATTTTCGTATCCAAGGTGACTATGCCTATTTTATGACACTTGAGTCTGGCTTAGAGCAAGGGCAGTGGTGGCGTTTAGTCTCGCCGATGCTGCTGCACTTTGGCTTTTTGCATTTGGCGATGAATATGATGTGGTATTGGGAGCTGGGTCGACGTATTGAATACCAGCAGGGATGGTTGTTTTTATTAGCCCTGACTTTGGTTTCGGCGCTGGTCTCAAATGTCAGTCAGTTTATGATGTCTGATGCGTCCTTATTCGGTGGTTTATCTGGTGTGCTGTATGCGGTACTGGGGCACTGCTGGATTTATCAGCGTATTCATCCGCAAGCCAGTTATGCCTTGCCCAGCGGTGTGGTGGCTATGATGCTGATTTGGCTGCTGCTATGCTTGTTTGGTGTGATAACAGCCTTAGGTTTTGGTCAGATTGCCAATGCTGCGCATGTCAGTGGTTTGCTGATTGGTTGTCTAAGTGGTGGCATCTTTGCGATAGTAGCGCGCCGTCGTGCGGCGTAATGCCTTAATTTTATTTTGTCTAGGAATCCATGATGAAAACATTTACTGATTTAATTCAACGCATCACGCCTGAAACATACAAAACCCTAAGACTGGCCATGGAAATTGGCAAGTGGGGTGATGGCAGCAAGCTGACCCAAGAACAGAAAGAACTGACCATGCAGGCGATGATTGTTTGGGAACAAGCCAACTTGCCAGAAGAAGAACGTACCGGCTACATGGGTGGTCAAGAGTGCGCTAAGCAAACGAAGAAAAAGCTGTCAGACGAACAAGCAGCGATGTTTGCACCGGCCGCCGGGACGCTGCACTGATGTTGGAGTTAGGTCGGGGCGCCGTGAGTAAAATGCAGATCGCTCTCGATGCCCCGGCACAGTACAGCTTACGTCTAGGTCATGAGCAACTTGCGTTGAACCCGTTAATCGGGCAAAGCGTGCGTTTGGAGTTTCTCGGTTCAATCAATTGTACCCATTGCGCTCGCTCAATCAAAAAAAGCTTTGCCCAAGGCTACTGCTGGCCGTGCTTTTCGACATTAGCGCAGTGCGATAGCTGCATGATGAGCCCTGAGAAGTGCCACTATGATGCGGGTACCTGCCGTGAGCCCGAGTGGGCGCAAAGCTTTTGCATGACCGATCACTTTGTCTATTTGGCCAACTCAACTGGAGTGAAAGTGGGGATTACCCGCGGCACGCAGCTGCCCACCCGTTGGTTGGACCAAGGCGCGATTCAAGCGCTGCCGATTTTCCGTGTAGCCACCCGCCAGCAGTCAGGCTTTGTGGAAGATGTCTTGCGCAGCCAAGTCGCCGACCGCACCAATTGGCGCGCCTTGCTTAAAGGTGATGTAGAGCCCATTGATTTGCTAGCGATTCGTGAGCAATTAATGGACAGTTGTACGCAGCCATTACAAGCACTGCAACAGCGTTTTGGTTTGCAAGCGATTCAACCCATTACCGATGTGGATGTGCTGGATATCAGCTATCCAGTCGAAGCCTATCCGAAAAAAATCAGCAGCTTTAACTTGGATAAAAATCCGATTGCTGAAGGCACCTTAATTGGCATTAAAGGCCAATACTTATTATTTGATACCGGTGTGATTAATATCCGCAAATACACCGCGTATCAGTTAGCTATCAGCGTCAGTAACAGCGTAGTCGTTTAAGTTTTTATGCTTAAAGGTCAGTCAGTCTTTAATTGAGGTTTTAAAATATGCGTACCGAACAACCTAAAATGATCAAGTTAACTGAGTATCGACTGCCTGATTACCTGATTGATGAAACGCACCTGACCTTTGAGCTGCATGAAAACTATGCACTCGTTCATGCGCGCTTACTGATGCAGCGTAACCCAGGCCTCGATGAGACTCTGCCGCCGCTTATCTTAGATGGACAGCAACTTGAGCTGGTTGATGTAGCGCTGGATGGTCGGCACCTGACCGCGGTTGAATATCAGTTAAGTGACAGTCACTTGCAGGTGCAGCCCACACACAGCAGCTTTGAGTTTACTAGCACTGTGCGCATTGAACCGCAAAACAATACCGCGTTGGAAGGCCTGTATAAATCCTCGGGTATGTTCTGTACTCAGTGTGAGGCTGAAGGCTTTCGTAAGATTACCTATTATCTCGATCGCCCCGATGTGATGAGCCGCTTTACCACCACCATCCATGCGGAAAAGCAGCGCTACCCAGTGTTGCTGTCTAACGGTAATCCGATTGCTGAAGGTGAAGGTGAGAACGGTCGGCATTGGATGACGTGGCAAGACCCCTTTAAAAAGCCAGCCTATTTGTTTGCCGTCGTCGCCGGTGATTTGTTGCGTGTTGATGACAGCTTTATCACTATGAGTGGTCGTGAGGTAGCACTACGTATCTTTGTTGAACCCGAGAATATCGACAAGTGCCAGCACGCTATGGACAGTCTGAAAAACGCCATGCGTTGGGACGAAGAGGTGTATGGCCGTGAATACGATCTAGACATCTTTATGATCGTTGCAGTCAATGATTTCAATATGGGCGCGATGGAAAATAAAGGTTTAAATATCTTTAACTCCAGTTGTGTTTTAGCAAAAGCAGAAACCGCCACCGATGCCGCACACCAACGTGTTGAAGCAGTGGTTGCGCATGAATATTTCCATAACTGGTCGGGCAACCGCGTGACGTGCCGTGATTGGTTTCAATTGTCGCTTAAAGAAGGCTTTACCGTCTTCCGTGACAGCGAGTTCTCCGCCGATATGAACTCACGGGTGGTGACGCGCATTGAAGGTGTAGCCTATTTGCGCACCCATCAGTTTGCTGAAGATGCCGGTCCCATGGCGCATCCAGTGCGCCCTGAACAATATATGGAAATCTCCAACTTCTACACCTTAACTATTTACGAAAAAGGTGCAGAAGTGGTGCGGATGCTGCACACCTTGCTCGGTGCTGAAACCTTTCGTAAAGGCTCAGATTTGTATTTTGAGCGCCACGATGGTCAAGCGGTTACCTGCGATGATTTTATTGCCGCAATGGAAAGCGTGAGCGGGATGGATTTAACCCAATTTAAGCGCTGGTACAGTCAAGCCGGTACGCCACAGCTGAGTGTCAGTGACAGCTATGATGCTGCGACCCAGACCTATCAGTTGCACGTCAAACAAAGCTGCCCAGATACCCCAGAGCAACGCAACAAACAGCCGTTTGTGATCCCACTGAGCATGGCGCTGCTCAATCAGCAGGGCGAGTCGCTGCCATTACAGTTGCACGGCGAAAGCGCTGCAGTTCTGGGTGAGCGCGTGCTTGCGGTGACTGAAGCGGAACAAAGCTTTAGCTTTATCAAGGTGCCAGAGAAACCCTTGCCCTCCTTGCTTCGTGGTTTTTCTGCACCGGTGCAACTGGATTACGCTTACAGTCGTGATGATCTGTTGTTTTTACTGCAGCATGACACCGATGGCTTTAATCGCTGGGAAGCCGGCCAACAGCTGGCGCTGCAGGTGATTGAAGAAGTAGTTGGCCAGCTCTACGAAACCGACGAGCCGATGCTGGACACCCGTTTAGTCGAGGTGTTTAGCGCCTTGCTGGCGCAAGAGGATTTAGATCCGGCGATGTTGGCTGAGTTTATTGCGCTGCCGAGCACGGGTTATATTATTGAGCAATACGAGCAGGCTGATCCGCTGGCGATTCATCAGGCGCGTGAGTATGTGAGTAATCAATTAGCCTTTGCCTTAAAAGAGCCGATGCTGGCGCGTTATCAAGCGTTGCGTAAAGTCTCTCTGCAGACCCCGTATGTGGCGCAAGCCAGTGACTTTGCTCGCCGTCGTTTGCAGAATATGCTGCTGGCCTATTTGATGCGCACAGAGGATCTAGAGATCTTGGATGCTTGCGTTGATCAGTTTGGCGTGGCAGATAATATGACCGAGCGTTTAGCTGCTTTAGCCTGCTTGGTGAACTCACCCTTTACCGATGAAGCCGAGCACGCGTTAGCAAGCTTTGCCGAGCGCTTTGAAGATGATCCCTTGGTGATGGATCAGTGGTTTAGTGTACAAGCCGCCGCGGCTTTGCCCGATGGCCTTGAGCGCGTCGAGCATTTGCTCAAGCATCCGGCCTTTAGCATTAAAAACCCAAATAAAGTGCGTGCCGTGGTCGGGGCCTTTACGCAAAACACACCGAACTTCCATGCAATAGATGGTTCGGGGTATGCCTTCTTAGCCGATAAGGTGATTAAGCTGGATGCATTAAATCCACAAATGGCCGCGCGTATGCTCTCGCCATTGACCCGCTGGCAGCGTTTCGACTTGCACCAGCAGGAAATGATGCAGTCGCAGTTGCAGCGCGTTAGAGGCAGTGGTGATTTATCTGCAGATCTGTTTGAAGTGCTGGAGAAAAGTTTAGCAGTTTAAGCGCTAAAATCTGCGTACTTCTTTAAACCCAGTAGCGTGCAATATGCTGCTGGGTTTTTTATTATCTAATTGTTTTAATATTTAAATATAAATTTACACTTTAAGAAAAGTTGGGTGCTAGTTGCTTTTTGGGTCTTTTTGCTACGATTTTAAATATTAGTTCGGTATTCATACTTATCAAGTGGTGTATGTAGAATTGTATGCTATTGTTTTGTATGGGTATATAGAGGTGTAATTCTTATATGTTGCCGGATTATGTAGGGCTTGATTGTAGTGACTAACTATAAATGATTATTGACAAAGTGCTAAAAAAAGTTATGCTGTCAATGTACTAATCGCTTTATTAAAGTGATCCATAAACAATGCAAACACAATTGAGAGCGTGCTTATGAACAAGCAAATTTTAAAATCAACCTTAATCGCCGCTGCTGG
>LFRZ01000065.1 GCA_001513025.1 Gammaproteobacteria bacterium DTU037 | reverse complement strand
TTGCCCTTTAACAGCAACCCAATTTAAAAGACCACCCTGGCTATGCCCGTATGCATGTAAACTTTTAATTGGAGAATTGCTAGCTTGCTGATAAAGATGACTTAAATCACGAGCAACCCCCGATTTAATACGACCTTTAAAAAGACTGTCAAAACCCGACTCAATCAGATCACCAATCAAACCATGCGTTGGGTTATAAGCTAAAACAAAGCTTTTTCCATCTTTCATGCCACCTTGCATCAAGGCATTTATAAGTGACTCAAGCAAAGTGTTCATAATGCCATTGGTAGAAACATGTGCTTCTTCATCTTTTTCAAATCGTTCAAAAGAGTCAAAAGTAGCCTCTCCATCTAAAATAGGCTTGCCTTCTTTTATTACCAGCTTACCATCAGCATTGAGTTTCAATTTACCTTTAGCACGATAAACCATCAAATCACCAACAGCTAAAGCAGGCACCTGAGTAGCAAGTCCACCATGATTTTCAACCCCAGGAAAAGCCCCACCAGTTGGCTTATTTAGCATATCCATTGCGTCAACTAATAAACTTGGAGCCCAAGATAAAGCGGCAACTAAGTTATTATTTTCCGCAGCAGTAGCTGCATTATTTTTAAGCAAACCGTACTGAAGAAAAGCTTTGGCGGAATTAAGTCCATAGGCTTGAGCACCTTGCTTCCACTGTTGAAATGTCATTTTTGGATCATTTATGGACTCAAGCGACGAACTGCTAAGGTACAACTCTGTTGTTTCCTGTTCGTCCTTAGTAATCTCATAGGCTTTACTAATATCTCGGTTCAGACCAGCAAGGGAATCTTGTCCCGTTTCAGCATCACTGCGTACAATAACCTCACCTTCACCGACTGTAGCCCGTACACTTTGCTCGCGATCTTTTTCGCTGAGATGACCGCTGACATTCCAACTGTTGGAGCCGTCTTTATTTGCCTGACTGTGGTCAACTACCGCGGCTCCAGTAGCTTTATCAGTTATATTTTCACCTTTAGCGTGAGCGTCAGGAGTATTGCCCTTATCACCACCCCAAGCATAGGTAGCACCCGCACTCACATACCAAGATGTTTCTTTATCGTGCCCCTGGAAATCACTAAAACCTAAAGTATTGGTATCCAGCTTTAGGTTGCCAGTGTTTGACGCTATTAATGCGCTATGGATTTGAGTGTGATTTTCTATACCGATATCCAAGGCATCGCGTGCAATAATCCGAGTCTGATTTTCTATCCAGTCGGTTGAGCCTGTAGTTTCCCCCACTCCCAGCGAACCACTGACACTAATGCTACCCGATAGGCCTACACTACCAGTCACACTGCCATCAAACTCTTTANNCTTTACCACTAACCTTGCCTGTATCCTTTACTGATGACATCAATAGATCACGGCCAACACGCCCAGTGACATGCTCACCCTCAAGTTGTGCGCCAGCAATTAGGGTATCTCGGTCACTATTAAAGGTTAGATGATTACCAGCATAAAGATAAGCTTCTTGTTGATGTACACCATCGCGATTAAGCTCACCTTTACCCATATCAGCACTGGCATAAATAGATATTAATCCTTGCCCTCCTACTGCCAAACCTGCTTCACCGCCACCACTATTACGGTGTGTATCATGACTGAAAGCATTTTGCGCAGCATGAATACTTAAATCTTGGCCTGCACTCAAATGCAGATCTCGCTCCGCATGTATTTGTGTACCTATCAAAGTTAAATCCTGTGCAGCATCTACATTAACATCCCGTCCAGCTTGCAACTGAGAGGGCAATGCTGTGCTCTGGTGGCCTTTATCTGTCTGATTGCTGTAGCTGCCGCCAAGGCCTACGCGAGCACTATTAGAGGTGCTACTACCATTAACGCCTACCTTGCTAAACGTTTTCTTAGCACTCTGGGTAAAATAACCGAGAGCAGCATCTAGGGTAATATTTCCCCCTGAAATACTGATATCACGTTGACTATTCATGAGCGTTCCACGCACGTCAACGTTCTGTCCTGCTTGCAGATTAATATCTCTGCCAGCAACTAAAACAGACTCGCGATAACTCTGTATCTCTTCAGTGCTTGTAGTCTGCTGTCGAGTCGCGCCCAAATGCACTGATGCAGTAGGTCCTGACACAAACTGTGTCAGCGAATCATTGGCCTTTAATACGCTAGATGCTTGGCTAATGAAGTTGTCACCTTGCCCAGCAGTTTTAACCGCATCCATTGTGTTTACTGCGTTGTGATTTATATTTACTGCTAGTCCTGAACGCTGGTGGGTTGTTTTCTCTAGCTGTCGACTTTGCTCGTTGGCTGCATCCAATACAATATTGCCTTCAGCGATCAGATTAATGTCTCGTCCAGCGGCCAAATCAGAACCCGTTTGACGTATATCACGACCCGCCTGTACATTCAGATCAAACCCGCTTGCCAGCTGGCTGGCAGCAGCAGTGTCTTGGCTACTCCAGCGTTTATTCGTTTTTGTTTCGTGACCAGCAAAGGCCGCAACTCCATCGCCATCACTGCTCAGTGCAACACTTACCAAACGTTCACGTTGCCATGTGTTTACGGATTTTTTATTCTCTGCTGCAATCATCTGAACATCGCGCCCAGCATTCAAGAGCAAATGGCCGCCAGCACTCACAGCGCTCCCAACAATAGTGATATCACGCTCAGCACTCAATCCAGCATTTTTTTCAGCTGTCACCTGACTGCCAACACTCGTACTTGTTTGTGCCGCTTGCCCTGCTTGTTTGGCAGAGGAAATAGATACCACTCCACCTGATGCTGAAAAACCTACTTTTTTACGATAGCGTTCGCTGAGATCGTAAGCGTGGTTGTTAGCTGATAACAGATTGATATCACCTGTCGATTCAATTAAACCTGCATACATCTCAATATTATTACCTGAAGCAACAGCACTGGCACGTAAATTCAAGTCATTACCCGCCACCAGCACCACATCATTGATTGCATTTAAGTCACTACCAACTTGTGTCGCTGTGGTTACCAACCGACTTTTACCCGTCTTATTCAAACTTAAAAAACCGGATTTATTTTTCTTGCTATAACTTCCATGCTCTTCAATACCGGACAAAATACTCATATCATTGGTTACACTAACTATCAAACTATTACCTGCATTCAGCTGGCTACCAATAACGGTAACATCTCGCCCACCTTCCAGACTCAATCCACCGCTGTCGGTAGTCTGCGTATTAATGGTTAGATTGTTGCCTGCATCAATCACTGAAGCTACGTTGGTGCTGTCGTAGTGCTCTTGCTGCTTACTCTTGCTACGTCCAAAGGTTCCTTTACTTTTTTTAGAGTAAAATGAGGCGTTCTCATCTGCACCCGATAGAATATGAACATCCTGGCCTGCCGCCAGATTGATATTATTAGCGGTCTTGACTTCGCTAGCCGTGATATTTAGATCATTAATAGCGCGCAGTTCAATATTGCCATTGGCATGTATCAGACTTGACTGCTGAGTAATCTGATCGCTACTTTGCGTAGTTCTTTTACTTTTATTGTAATAATGGTTTTCATTGGCTGCCGAGGCGAGGGTCAGATCATTAGCAGCAATCAGCTGCATATCTTTGTCTGATTCAATACGGCTGGCCAGCACAGTTAAGTCACGACCTGCTTGAATGCTCAGGTTGCCGCCGGCAAGGGTTTCACTGCCCAGTTGCTGGTTTTGTGCCATCAGGTAATGATTACCACGGCTGGTGCTATGACGCTCTTCCACTGATGCTAGCGTTACATCACGGCCAGCTCTACTATCTAAGTCGCCGCGACTCGCCAAGACACCACCAAGATTTTGCACATCACGACCGGCGGCGAGGTATAAATCACCTGCGGACTCGATACGTGCAGCGCTATCGGCGAAACTGGTTTCCCTACGGTTATTGCCCACTGCACTTGCATGACGGGTTACTGTGCGCTCGTTGAGAATATCCCCTGTACGCGCAGTAAGATCGACATCACGTCCCACTAAAATACCGCCTTGACGATTATAAATACTGTCTTGCGCCAGCAAGGACAAGCGCTCATCAGCATGGATTAAACCGCTATTATTAATGTTTTGCGCGTATGTACTGAGGTTGTTACCGGTCCTTAATATGCCTTGGTTACTTAAATTACCAGCACTGACTAAGGCTAAATTATGCCCTTGAATTAAGGCACCATTAGCTGCCATACGACCTTGCGCTTGGGCCATATAAAAAACCGGAACAAGCACTTGCTCACCCAACACTTCACGCTCTTCCAGCCAAACAATATCCTCGGTTAACGCAGCGACTTGCTCTGCGCTAAGTGATACCCCAACCGACAGGTTTAAAGAGTCTTTACTGGCAAGGGCGTTATCCATTAGATAACGCAACATCTCCTCATCGCTGCTTAATCCCGCAATAAAACGCTGACCAGTACGAGCAACCACGGCTTCACTCATCAGTTTTTGCTCATACAATCCATCACCCAGCCGTTTTTGCATCTGATCCGCACTTAAGCCAAGGCCGTCCAACAGATAGTCACTGCTTAAAAACTGGTGCATTTGAGTTAAGGCTGGATTGGTTTCAATCAGGTAGCGGTGAGCGTTGTTCTGACCCTGCAGACTCTGCACATTTTCGAGCATAAATTGTGCTTGGCTTTTCTCATAGGTTTCCTGCGATGTACTCGATCCACCCAGCTGACTACTGAGTAATATAGTCCGCCCAGTCGACTGTGAAGCTTGCGCGGCTAGCGCCTCGCCATATCTAGAACCGCTGCTGGCAATAGGCTTAATGCCGTCTGCTCCCTGCGTCTGCATACCTTGTGCGGTCTGATCACTTAAACGAAACAAACCTTTGTCACCAGCAGGCACGCTAAAGCTCGGTAAAACCGTAGAATCAATTTGCTTATGCTGCAAGTCAGGAGCTACCTGTGAGTTGACGCTAACCTGTATCGCATGGGTGCTGTCGGACGTGCGAGTATCCACTCGACTACCACCACTGACGTAATTATAGCTGGGGCGAATGACGCTGTTTTTCAGTGTTTGCTGGGCGTCAATGGTCACGTTACCGCCGGCTTGAATAATCGCTGAATACTCTTCGCCAGCCAGCGGTTTTTCAATATATTGACGACCTGGTAAGTACTCCCACTCACTATACTCGCCTATAAAACTGCTGATATCACCTTTGACACTCTCTACTTGAACCTCTGGATTATGCTTAGAATTAAAAAGTAATGCGGCTCTACTAGGATACTTATATTTAGGTCGACGACCTGCGATATGTATACTCTGCGCCTCAATATCAGCAGGCTTAACACCAAGATTATGCACGGAGCTAAAGGATAGATTTAAATCAGCACCGCTACCGATTAAGCTGCTGTTATTAAACAGCTCCACTCCCGATAATAAAAAATCTCCGCCGGCTAATAAATTTGCAGCAGCGCTACTATTAATAACTTCAACTTTTTCACGTTCAGTAATGTGCCAGACAGAATTACGTTTGCCATTATCTCCAAGCTTGCAGTCACCACTAATAATATAAGGTGCACCACATCTCAACTCTGTTATCTCCGCATAGTAGATACCTTTATCCTCAACTTCTAAAATATCTCGGCGGTTCTCTACAACGGCACTGCGCAAGCTAAAATCATGCTCGGCTTCAAAATTACCAGAGATATTGTCGACCCGCTGTGCATGGCTGTTTGCCTTGTAGCCAGCTAAATCTATGCTGCCTAAGCTATACACATCGGCATAACGGTTCGTCAACTGATCAGCACGCAAAATCATATCTGTGCCACTAAAAATTAACGCATGATCATTTAGCAAATAAGCTGTATTAATTCTCAGCTGCTGTGCACTGCCTAAAGTACCTTGGTTAATCAAGCGCTGCGTATCAATCAGCAGCGTATCGCCCGCACTGATATAACCTTGGTTAGTAAGATTTTGACTTTCAAGATGAACTGCAGATTCACTGTAAATCACCGCTTGCTGACCTAAGTTAAACTGTTCAGCCGATAACTGCATATCACCGAGGCTAACCACTTGTCCATTACCGCTATAATCACCTCTGAGCTGAAGATGCAAGCGTCCATCACTGGCGATTAAGCCCTCATTCTCCCAAGTAGTGCCCGTCGCGGTTAAATAGTCGCTGGTGATTAATTGCCCCTCCGCAGTTTGTTTAAAGTGATCAATATTTAAGGTCAGTCCTCCGGCCTGAAAAAGCGTTGAGTTCTCCCAGCTATCACTAGTAATCGACACGTCACCGCGAGATACAAATGTACCGCCAATATTGTATGCCGCACCGCTCATTAAATCGAATGGGCCACTACCCGCATGCATGACATAGCCGGATTGGTTGAGCAGATTCGGCGCATCCAAAATACCCGTGGTATTGGCAACTTCTATACTGCCGCTGCGGTTATCAAAGGTATTGCTGACACGAATAACACTGTCACCGCTATAGGCAAGCGCACGTAATTGACCTTGTGTGTTATTCACTGAGCCGGCCAATACATATAAATGATCAGCCTCAACAAGGCCTGCCTGATTGTTAAGAGCACCGGTTAAACTGAAATCAATGCGCTTGGCAGCAATTTGCCCTTGTGCACTGTTATCTACATACCGTCCAGATACAGTAAGCTGTTGCTGCGCATAAAGGGCGCCACCTTGGTTATTCAGCACAGTCGCTGAGAGTTCAAGACCCGCTGTTGTTGCAGCAAAATACCCGCTTTGATTCGCCACTTGATTAGCTGTAAGCAGCACTTCCTGCCCTTGAACAATGCCAAATTGATTATCAAATAAACCTTTAACACTCAATGTTAGCCGGTCAAATAAGCTGGCCAAAAGACCTTTTCGGTTATCAACTGTTTGCGCCTGCACAGAGACGGCACCCTGCTCACTGAGCACGCTGCCGTCATGATTCACCAATTGTTGTGTAATAGCTAAATCCAGACCATCACGAGCTTGGATAAGTGCGCTGTGATTACTGAGCGCATCAGCCGTTATTTTCACAGCTGCACTCTGACTATAAATACGCCCTTGGCTTTGGTTATCCAACTGCTGAGCGTATATTTGCAACTGATCATTGGCAGCAATTATTGCCTGCTGCTCATTGCGCAACTGCGGTGCAAAGAGAGAAAGTACCCCTTCACTCGCAATAATGCTGTTTTGGTTATGGATAGTACCAGCAGTTAACAGAAGCGCTTCGCCGCTGATGATGCTGGCATCTTGCTGATTTTGTAGTTGTTGGATAAATTTCATTGTCAGCGCTTGCTCAGCACTGATATGGCCTGCCGTGTTATAGAGATTATCCGCGTTGAGTGTCACATCTCGGCCAGCAACCTGCCCCTTGTGGTTATCAATATTACCGATTATCTGCAGTTCGACATCGATTTCTGAGGAAATAATGCCGTGCTGATTCTCTAGGTTTCCAGCATGTATAGTTAAAGCCTGCTGGCTGACCAACGCACCTTGATCACTATTATTGACCGACCCTGCCACGTGTACAGTTAACGTGCCTGCACCACTGGAAACGGTTCCGCGATGCTGATTGTCTAAGCTGTCAGCAGACAGTTCTACGCCGAGCAACCCTGAGAGCAAGCCATCATGTTGGTTATCAATCTGTCTGGCATGAATATTAAGCTGCTCATTACTGACGATCGCGCCTCGTTGAGAATTATTCAGTGTGTCGCTAGCAATCTGTAATTGCCCACCGGCTAAAATGGCACCGTCTTGACTGTTATTCAGCTGTGCATTGACCTGCACAGACAGATCACCTTTGGCGATAAGTGTTCCTTTTTGACTGTTATCGAGTGAGTTACCGCTGATATATAAATCATGATCGGCTGATAACAGCCCCTCAAGGGTATTATTAATAATATCTTTAACCCGTACCTGCAACGTTTGCCCGCTACTGATTCGAGCACTGGTATTGTTGAGCTGCGCGGCATTTAAAACCAAGTCACTAGGGCTGGATACCTCACCACCCTGGCTATTATTAAGAAAAGCAACCTGCTGTAAGTACAATGTCGGTGCGTAAATTAATCCACCGTGGCTGTTATTCAGATCACCGTCGGACAGGTTGAGACGGATCGTATCTTCACTGATTAACTCGCCCTGGTTGTGCTGATCAAGCTGTTTAAGATCTGCTTGCAAGAGACCTTTACTGGCCAATAACCCTTTATCGTAGTTATTTAATTGATTGGCTTGAATACTCAGCATACTGTCGCTGATAACTCGCCCCTGCAGGTGATTATCTAACTGATCGGTTTGAATAGTTAAGTCGGCCCCTGCGCTAATCAACCCTTGCTCGCTATTATCAAGAGTCTCAGCCCTCAGCTGCATCGTTCCAGCGCTGAGTATCTGTCCTTGTTTTTGCTGTAATAAGCGCGTATCCAGCTGTAGCGTCTGCCCCGCTGACAATTCTCCTTGAACATTATCAGTCGTCTGCGCCATGACGGTTAAATCATTACCGGCAGCAATCAGACCTTGGCTATTCTTCAACCAAGAATAATCCAGCTGAACAGTATTCTGACTACTGATACGCCCATCATCATTGTTCAGCGCTTGGCCTTTAAGAGTGATGCCGGCGTCTGCGACCATGCTGCCTTGCTGATTATTTAAACGATTAACCAGCACATTCAGCTCACCGTGACTTAATATCAAGCCATCAACCTGATTATCTAAACGGTCGCTGCTAATCCCTACACCGCTATCAGCAACAATATGACCATGGGTATTATCAATGGATTGCGCTGTAATACTGAGCAGCCCTTGTGTATCTAAAAAACCATCACGGTTGTTTAACTGCTGCGTATCAAGCTGCAAACCTGCATTACTTAATACGCGACCACCGTCTTGGTTATTTAAGGTGCCTGCAGTTATCACGAGGGATTGCGTGCCTTTAAGTAGGCCTTGGGCGCTGTTATCTATATTGCCAGCACCGATGGTTAGATTTTTATCCGCAACAATAATACCGGCTTGACGGTTGTCCAAGCCTTGAACGGTGACAGACACATCAGCCTCGCTAATAAGACGGCCGCCCTCACGATTATCCAAGGTTTGAGCCTGTACTGTGAGTTGCTGCTGACTGGAAAGCTCACCTTGTTTGCGGTTATCGATCTGCTGTGCATGAACCTCAACAACACCGGCTGCTGTCACAAGTCCTTGCTGGTTATCAAGCTGTTGGGTGGTGATTGTTAAGCCTGTATCCGCAAGCAATAAGCCTGCTTGATTAGAGAGCTGTTCCTTAGCCTCAAGCTCTAAATGATGGCTAGCCAGCACACTGCCACTATTGTTCAATGTGGTGCTTTTTATGCGGACATCAGCGGTTGTGTTTAACCTATGATCTGCACGCAGACCTGCCTCGATCAAGCCCCGGTTCTCAACCTGCTCTGCGCTCAATTCAATGTCATTGGCGGCTAATAGATTGCTTTGATTGGTCAGTTTTTCTGCTTGAACCTTAATTTGATCACCGGCATAAATCTGCTGAGTGAGTTCAATGTCTTGCGCCTCCACTTTAAGCTGCTGCGCTGTACTCATCCGCGCGAGTGTGAGCTGACCCTTCGTATCAATCTGAATATCCCCGGCATGGGTCGCCATATCACCTGCTAATTTTACGCCAACACCGGCCTCTGTACCGACTAAGCGAATGGCGCCAGCGTACATACCACCCAGTGCTGAGCTATCAATAGCAAGGCTGGGCTTATCCTCTGGATGCTCGGCTTTTACAGTCACCGCAAGGGTTTGCGCGTACACAGTGTTGCGGCCCGTAATGATATTCAGCTCATTAGCATGCAGTTCAGCATTGATTGTGGCGCTACGCGTAATCAGATCAAACTGGCTGATATTGGTCGCGTTAAGCCCATCTCCGGCAATTTCAATATGGCCACTGTCGACCTCATAACGCGCTAGATGTCCCTGTTCAAGAATGGGTTTGCCTGTGCTCAACGTGACGTGTGGCGTATTGATAAAACCGCAGCCATCACAAGTAATCCCGTGCGGATTGGCGACCACGACGTGCGCCTGTTGACCGGCCACTTCGGTATAGCCTTTAAGCTGACTGGCTTGCCCGCCGCTGACTTCATTGAGAATCAGTTGCGCCGCTTGACCATTCAATTGACTGTTGCCAATAATCACACCACCCAAATAGGTCGGTGTGAGTTTTTCAATGCTGTTATTTAAAATCAGCCCCTGTTTATCCACGTTATAGTCAGTAAATTTATTGTGCGATAGGCCTTTAGCATTCGGCGTGGCAATCTTGACGATAGGCACACCATTCCCCGCTTGCATAATCTGCGTATTACCGCCAGCGTTGGCATCCACACGTAACTCTGCAGCCAGAGAACATAACGGCTGCATCCACATCACAGTAATTAATATATGGGCCATCGTTTTAAATAAACGGCTGTGGGTATTCATACTGAAATCCTTTTCAGAACAACACATCAAATCGGAAATAAACCGGGTGCTCTTTACGTTCAAGCGCAAGTGGACGAGACAAGCTATGGGCAGCGGTTATAGAGGCCGCCAGATGCTGACCTCGTGCGCTAAATTCAAAAGCATGACTGGCTAGGCGGCCGCTTTGTTCATGGTTGTATGTATCACCTCGAATCGCGCCCATATCGTATGCCGCCATGAGGCTGTATTCCTGCACAACAGGTCGTAACCACGACCAAGTAATGGGTCGTGTCCAGCGCAATTGATTGCGTAAATAGTAGCCGCTGTCACCGCTGACTGACTGTTCTTTAAAGCCGCGCACCGAATACAGCCCACCTAAGCTAAAACGCTGCGGACTAAACAACACATCTTCACTGCGCTGTGCACTCAAGACGCTGTCAAAACTAAAGCGCTCACCTAACAACTGAAAGGGATGTAAATAACTGGCAGTTAATGTGTATTTATTATGCTGCACCACCGGCTGACCTGGTTGCGGATGGCCGACACCCTGTGCATCAAGTGCGCCAATCCCACGTTGATAACCCAGATCAACGTTAAGAAAGGCAGAGCCAATGCGTCGCCCATGATTAAAGCTGATCTGTTGTTCGGTCAGACGCTGACTGGAGACATCTAAACGCTGATGATCGAGATAGTTACGACTGCGCAGATGACTTAAACCTAGACTAAACGCGGTTTTACTCACCGCATCACGGTGCAACACGCGCTCGGCGGTCAATGCTTGCGTTGTACTCACACCATCCAAGAAAAAGTAAAACCCTTGCACCTTTGCTCTAGAACGGTAATAGCTATGATTGTAAAAGTAATTAAACGTCCACCAGCCATAGGGCAGGCTATAACTTAACCCATGGTTCGCTGAGTGTTGATAGCGATCACTGAGCGTATCGCCACCGCCACGCAAGCTGAGTTGGTCCGCTAAACCGAGAGGGCTGTCCCAAATAAAATCCAACCCCCATTGCTGTTCACCAGTACTACGTTGACCATTGTTATGCCGATTGAATGCCACACGCCAGGGCTTAAGTTTTTGCCCTTGCAAGAGCACATGGCTACCGCCCACATCTTGCCCTGGGATAAGTTCTAAACTGACTGGCCGCGAGGGTAAACGTGAGAGTTGATCGATTAACTGCTCAAGCTCGCGTAAATTTAAGCGCTCACCTATCGTTGCCGGAGAACTCATTGAGAGTTCCAAAGCGCTACTTAGATCGCCACCCTCAATGCTTTCTAAACGCCCTTCAATCACTTGAATCCGCAGCACACCGCCTTGTAGGTCTTGTGGCGGCAAGTAGGCGCGCGTGGTGACATAACCGCGCTTGAGATACGCGTTGGTAATCTCGCTGAGCAAACGGTTTAAGTCGCTGGCACTGAGGCATTGTTCAATAAAAGGCTGAAGTAAGGCTGCGCGCTGCCGCACGGATAAAAGATGTGCACCGTTGAGTTCGATCGTATTAACGTGCAAACAATCGCTGCTGTCATCTACTGGCACGCTTGGCGCACTCAGATCTGGTCCAGGAAGAGATTGCAGCGCCTCTAAGCGGCGCTGCTGCTCTTGCAACAAGCGCTCTTGACGTTCACGCGACAGCTCGCGATCAGCAGGAAGCTGCGTTTGCGCCGAAGCTCCAGTCACATAGAGTAGAAATAATAAAGCACATCCATATGCTTTTAAAAACATAACGTCCCTGCCCATCAATAAATAACGCCTGCCAATACAGAAGCATTGAAGTACAGATATCAGGGACGAGCAAAGATTTTTAGGTGACCTAGTTCGCAAAATTAAAAAACAAGGATTACGCTTTAGGTTGCAAACACCACAACGAAGTCACCTCAGCACTGCGCGCCGCAAACAGTGGATCCGTATTATCTTGACTGCGACCATGTTTAGGCTGCGTATCGAGGCGGTATTTAACCTCTAAACCAGATTCCACAAACCAGCCCAATAAGTCTTCACGGCTGCGCAATTGTAAGTGCTCAGCCAAGTCGGAAAGTATCAGCCAGACTTGCCCCTGTGGCGATAAATGCTGGGCAACACCCTGTAAAAACCCACGCAACATAGCACTATTGGCATCGTATACTGCGTATTCCAGCGCCGAACTAGGTTTGGCCGGCAACCAAGGTGGATTGCATACAATCAAATTGGCTAGAGGCGGTTCAGTGGGGAATAAATCTGCTTGCTGTACCGCAATTGCTGGCAACTGTAAGCGTTCAATATTGTCTCTGGCGCAAGCCAAAGCACGCGGATTAAGATCGGTGGCAATCACCTGCTTCACCCCACGCTTAGCTAAGATAATCGCCAGCAATCCGGTGCCGGTACCGATATCAAAGGCCAGATCATGTGCAGCAGGTAGCTGTGCGTCGAGCATCAATTGCACATACTCATGCCGGGTCGGCGCAAATACACCGTAATGTGGGAAGACTGACAGCTCTAAACTAGCAATAGGTACGCCTTTCTCACGCCACTGCGCAGCACCTAAAGCGCCTTGCAGATCACGAAAAGAGATCAGGCAAGCTTCATCCAACTCACCAAAGGCCGCCGTACACGCCGCGCTAAATTCAGGCGCGCGACGCAAGCGGCTGACATAACCGGCTTCCAGCTCCAACAGCAGTCGACTGAGCACGCTTGCGCGTTGCGCTTGGGCTTGGCGGTGTTGGTGAAATAAGTTAGGAATCAACGCCGTATGCGCCGCCGGCTTATTCGACTTAGCAGCTTTGCTGACTTTACGTTGTTCGGTGCGCTCAAGGCGCCGAGTCAGCGCCTGCAGTAATTGTCGCGCATTATGGAAATCGCCCTGCCACAGCATCGAGGTGCCTTCACAAGCGAGGCGATAAGCTTCATCGGCAGTGGTCTGATCATCGACCAACACAATCCGCGCCGGCGGCGTTTGATTGCTTTCGGAGAGCCAACGCGCACGGCGAGGCGTCTCATTATCTTGCCACTGCACATACTGTTTTTCTATTTGCAACACGCGGTATACCTTTAGCCATCAACGCTACTGTCTGTAAAGCGCAAGACAATCTCTACATCATCTATTGCGCAGTGATTACTGCATTTGCTTTTGTGTGTATCCAAGATCGTCGGCGTTCGGCTGGATTTTACCCTGCAGTCTAGGCCGCCCTTGGATTCTGGCCTGCCCCTTTTGAACAGGCCTTGGAAAATATTGTCAAGGATAGCAGCTAACACCGTACAATAGCGCCAGCAGCTTCGACCAACTGCCTGCTTAGCCCTCTGACTTGAGTTTTTACACATGCCGATTTTTACTCTGCGCCACTTACCTAGGTTGCCCTCCTTCTCTTTGCCTGCCTTTTGTGGGGCGTTATTGTTCGGTGCGATAGGCAGCTTGTCAGGCTGCCAGTTCTTGGAGTCGCGCGCCACCAGTGACGTGCTAGCCGACAGCGGCGTGGTGCGTGTGCAAGGTATTGTCAAGTCCAGTCATATTGCTAAAAACACAGCGGGTATGCCGTTGATTGAAGCCGGTAACTTTCATGACTTGTTATTTAGTCTGGGCTACAGCCACGCCAGTGACCGCCTCACGCAAATGGTGCAGCTGCGCTTATTAGCACAAGGCCGCTTAGCTGAACTGCATGGCGCACCAATGCTAGATCTTGACCGCTTAATGCGCAGTATTAATCTACGCGCCGCTGCGCACACTCTGTATAAAAACGCACCAAAAAACTTGCAATCTTTTTTTGAAATTTATGCGCGCGGGATTAACGCCTATTTATATCAAATGCGCGATGACTTACCGCCAGAACTGGCACAAGCCAAATTTAAGCCCGACTACTGGAAAGCCGAAGACAGTGCCTTATTGTTCAGCTTATTTAGCTTTAGTCAAAGCGGTAATCTCGCGGAGGAAGTCTTAGCTTTAGCCTTGGCTCAGCGTTTAGATGCTCAGCAGTTACCCTGGTTATTGCCTGTGTATCCGGATGAGCCTTTGCCACTGGATGAAACCGCAAAGCTGCTGGCCATACCCCGCTCAGCGATACAAAACAGCGCCTTACAGCACAGCTCCCTGCAATTGCTCGACACGCTTAACCAATTCTCAGCCCGTAACTCACTGCAAGCGCCTTTAGCAAGCAGTTGGGTCGCCAGTGCCTCGCACAGTCTCAAGCGTCGCAGTCTCTTAGCACTGACCACCTTGCAGAATTCGCCAGCAGCAGTTTTATCCGCATCGAATGCACAACCTGCCCCGTATAGCTGGGTCAATTTGCACTCGCCACAACTGCAAGCGACCGGTTTAACCATTCCTGGCGTGCCTTTATTAATCTCCGGCTTTAATGGTCATCTGGCCTATAGCATGAGCGCAGTGATGGCCGATACGCAGGATATATTTATTGAAAAGCTGCGCCGGCACAAGGGTCGACTGGAGTATTTCAGCGAGCAACACTGGCACCCTGCCCAACAGCGCATAGAAACTTTTTTTATTCGCGGCCAACGCCCCGTACGGGAAATTTTATACAGCACCGCGCACGGACCTTTATTAACCACTCTAGCGGCCACTCACAGCAGCGGCTATGGTTTAGCGCTGCAACATGCACACCTGGCCGATGACAACAGTTTAAACGCTATTTGGCAGCTGCTACGCAGCAAAACAGTTGAGCAAGCCACGCAGCTTGTGTCCCATCTACGCGCGCTACCGGCCAGTGTTTTACTGGCCGATGCGAAGCATATTGCTTGGCAAGTGACGGGTTTGTATCCCAATCGCCGTAACAGCCGTGGTCTCTTCCCTTCAGCGGGCTGGGACGCCTCTGTGGCATGGGAAGGTTACGCTGATCCAATGCTGCACCCTTATGACCAAGATCCGCAGCAAGGTTGGCTCAGCGCGGCCAATCACCGTTTGACTCAGCCCGGCTATGGCATGCAGCTCTCGAGCAGTTGGGCCAACCCCGAGCGCGCTGAAAACCTAGCTCAGCAGTTAGCCAAAAGACCCATCGCAGCAAGCCTAGCTATGCCGAACAGCACAGCGCAACGGCCTTGGTTAATCACAGAGTTACAAGCCATGCTCAACGCCGGCGGTATGCCGCAAGCACTCAAACAGGCCCTACAAAAACTGCCCGCCCCACAAGGTGCAGCAGCGCAACAAGCCCTGCAACAATTTTTAGCACTGTCTGCCCAACACCCGTTAAGCACAGCCAATGCCCTGTGGCTTGAGCATTTCCTCGCACAGACGCAAGCGCAGCTGTTTAAAGCAGAACTGCAGAGACTACCAGCCAGTATGCAACAGGCGTTTGCCTTACATAATCAGCACAGCTACCCCGCTTGGCTGGACCATCTACTCGGCCGTGAAGACAGTCCATTCTGGTCAACAGTATCGCAATCAAAAGCACAGTTTTTAGTCGACAACCTACTCAGCAGCCGTCAAGCGACCGGCGACGCGAGGTCAGACGCACAGATAAGCAATAGTCAGCTACTGCTGGTGGATTTCTCACGCTCAATACCTGTGTCCGCCGCCAGTTTTAGCGGCCAATCAGACAACCCCCACAGCCCCTATTTCGCGTTGAAAGCAGGCAGCACAGGCAAATTTTATCCATTACCTGTTAACTATAAAGATGTGAATGCTGTGTATGGCAAGCAGCGCCTAACCTTATTGCCTGCGCCTTAACCAGTAAGGTCGCCAAGCAAGGCGGCCTTACTCTATGAAGCACAGCACGCCATTACTCGAAGTGAACTGCGTTAGGCCTGTGTCAAGCGCCGCTATAAATGGCTCTGCGCTCATATCGAGACAGGATGTCTCCTTGAGCGCAGAGCGCCATGCACATCACGTCTATCACTGCGCTTACACTTAATCTTGCAAGTCAGTTAACAGCGGCAAAGGCTGCAGAACCTGCGCTGTTAATATTAAAAGCCTAAGATCTAGCCGCACTTACTGTCACCACAAGCTAAACAGGTTAAACAGCCATCCATCTGTACCGCTGCTTGGGTGTGACACTTGCTACAGAGCTGCGCACCGACGGGGTAGTTCTCCGTGCTGTCATCGCAATCAGCGGCCATCTGTTTTGCCGCTGTTCGCTGTTCAAACTCAGCCCTTTTTTGCGCCACAAACTGTTGTTGATGCTCATCGAGGTCATTGTCCATCAAGCCAATAAATTTAAGATGGCGCTCTAATACATCACCAATTTCCGCCACTAACGACGGCATCCACTGGCCACCTTGCTTAAAGTAACCGCCTTTAGGATCAAACACACTTTTCAGCTCTTCGACCAAAAAGGTGCAATCGCCGCCCTTGCGAAACACTGCAGAAATAATCAAGGTCAGCGCGGCAATCCACTGGTAGTGTTCCATGTTTTTCGAATTGATAAAGACTTCAAACGGACGGCGCTGCTCATGCTCACTGCCCTGATTGAGCACAATGTCATTGATCGTAATATAAAACGCATGCTCTGAATTAGGCGTTTTAATTTTATAGGTGGAGCCGACTAAGGTCTCCGGCCGTTTAACTTTTTCATGCATCTCAACAAACTTTGGCGCTGGGAGTGCAGCAGGTTCTGCTAGCGTCTGCTCATTGGCCGACACTAACTCATAGCCAACGATTTTTTCGCTGATTGTAAT
>LFRZ01000020.1 GCA_001513025.1 Gammaproteobacteria bacterium DTU037 | reverse complement strand
GATATTTATGGCCCAACGGCCGCCGCAGCCCAATTGGAAGGCTCTAAAGCTTTCACTAAAGATTTCTTCGCACGCCACAATATCCCCACCAGCAACTACGCTAACTTTACTGAAGTGGAACCTGCTTTGGCCTATTTGCGTGAGCAAGGTGCGCCGATCGTTGTCAAAGCTGACGGTTTAGCCGCAGGTAAAGGCGTGATCGTGGCCATGACCTTGGCCGAAGCAGAAGCCGCAGTGACTGATATGCTGTCTGACAATGCCTTTGGTGAAGCAGGTTCACGGGTGGTCATCGAAGAGTTTTTGGATGGCGAAGAAGCCAGCTTTATTGTCATGGTCGACGGAGAGAACGTCTTACCGATGGCCACCAGTCAAGACCACAAACGTGTGGGTGATGGCGATACCGGCCCCAATACTGGCGGCATGGGTGCTTACTCACCTGCGCCCGTGGTGACCGATGCCGTTTACCAGCGCGTTATGGATGAGATCATCTACCCCACCGTGCGCGGTATGGCTGCTGAAGGCAATGTCTACACAGGCTTTCTCTATGCCGGTTTAATGATTGATAAAGCGGGTACACCAAAAATAATCGAGTACAACTGCCGCTTTGGCGATCCAGAAACGCAGCCCATTTTGCTGCGT
>LFRZ01000135.1:1505-1722 GCA_001513025.1 Gammaproteobacteria bacterium DTU037 | reverse complement strand
TAACTTTTAACACTACCAACGTCTAGACAATCGTTACCAGCTGACCTATCATTTTTGCGTATCTTGCGATCGTTGATCAGCAATACGCCACAAGCCGTGTACATGATGCAAATCGGCGCTCACATTGTGAGTTCATGTTAAACCTACCTACCCATGGCGGAGAAATCACTCTCCGTCAGGAGCTGTGTTTCTCCGTTTTTTGTTTTTGGAGAAACAC
>LFRZ01000135.1:540-1458 GCA_001513025.1 Gammaproteobacteria bacterium DTU037 | reverse complement strand
AAGCCAAGTAGCATCATGGATTTTAAAGATCCGGTTGTTAAATGGATTGATGAAAACACAACTGTTGTTGGCTACCTGTCAGATGACCATAACTCCTCCAACCCTCTTGAGGATATGGACGGCTATGGTTTCATCTATACCGCTCGTGACCAAACCCAAGAATTCAACTCGGTGCTTGGGTTGGATCAATACGGCTCTGCTGATACGGATCTTGTTAGCGACCACCCATTGCTTAGGCGTAGGTGGGTAGCAGCTGCAGTAAGCTCTGAAGAATTTCAGGTTTATTGCCAAGCTACTGCTGGCTGTAAAAAGTTCAGCGATGATTACTATCGGGGTCGAGCTCAACGCTATTGGCGCGAAAACCACAACAATTACTCTTACTACCCTCAATCAGCTATTTATGATTTTGGGTTCTCAGGACGCGTGTTACGCGAGCTATGGAGCGAGCTGAGAGCTGACCGTGACAAGTCAATTGGCGATCCTGATTCAGTTGTACTCGATTGCTATGAACACGGTGGTTGCTCTTGGTCTTTGGCCGGTAGTGGTAACCAATGTCGCTGGGATACGTCTTCAGGCGCTGGAGTATGGATTCCAGACTCTGAGGCGCGACTGGAAATTGACCGGCGTGCAAAGGTATACACCTTTGGGTTTGTTGATTTCACAATCAATGAAGTGGGGGAAAAGATTTGGTTCGCTCTGATTGATAGTCAGTATCAACAGGGGGTCAAATCGAAGTCACCCTATTTCAAACAATGGAGCGAGGCTTTTGCTTGGCTAGAGCAGCAGGGTAAAAAGCTAAAACTCAGTGCTTTAGGTACTAAGTCTGAACAACAGCGTTATATCCGTGTTGTTGCAAGGCGCAGAGCAGCTATGGAATTGGCTGAATCAGCGCTCACTCTTTACAACGCCTGGGTCAAT
>LFRZ01000135.1:0-345 GCA_001513025.1 Gammaproteobacteria bacterium DTU037 | reverse complement strand
AGAACACTATGACTCAATATGTCGCAATTTTTTCCAGAGAATACCGGCAATACTGGACACAAAATCAAATGGGCTACACCGATCATCCAAAAGACTTTGGGTGGTGGCCTACTGAAGAAGCAAAAAAACTGATTGCTGGCATAGGTCAGGATAAAAAGTTGGAACTTGTGCCATATCAACCCTCTCGGCTACAGATCGTTTTACGTCAAAGCCGTAACTAACCCCAAAGCGGATAAACAGTGTCCGCTTGGATGCTGTTTCTCTGCCAAACTTGGAGAAACAGTATGAAAATCCTGAAAAAACTACTGTCGTATTTCTCTCCTGCTGCTTTAGAGCAACCACAAG
>LFRZ01000111.1 GCA_001513025.1 Gammaproteobacteria bacterium DTU037 | reverse complement strand
ACGGTGCCTTTCTTGGTTTTAGCCTTGGGATTAGCGCCTTTATCTGCTTCAACAAACTTACGTCGTGCATGGTCCCAGCAGCCGATGCGCGTAATCGAGTTGGCTTTGCATACTGCGTTATAACCAGAAAAACCATCGGCTTGCAGCACGCCTTTAAAATCATCGAGCAGGCGCACAGCCACACTGCCTGCACGTGAAGGATCGTATTCAAAGAGCACGCTGAGTTTTTCGGGCGGCCCGCCGCGGATAACCCACATCCATTTATCCGACTGCGCTGTTTTACCGTCTTCTTTAAGCACCTGCAGACGGGTTTCATCCGCTTGCAAGTAATTACCGCTGTTTTGCACCTCACGCATCAGCTGCAGCAAGGGTTTGGCTGCATCACCAAAGCGTATACACCACTGCGCCATGTTGTTGCGGTAAACCGGTTGGCCTAAGCCTTTAAATTTACTTTCTTGGCGATATAGCGGCATACCGTACTGGTATTTATCGACAATAACGTGGGCAATCAAGGCGGTGGTAACTGAGCACTTGCCAAAAGGATGTACGGGGCGCTGTGCGGCTACCATCTGCTCGTCTTGTGTATCGGTTTGAGCGGTGAACACGGCTTTTTCTTGCCAGTGCTCCAGCACTTTGAGTTGGGCTGGAATGTAGTGCAGTTCTTCTTTTACTTTAGTGAAGAAGGTTTTACTAGCACCGGCTTTTTCTAGTTCAGTGAGCTTGTGTTCAATGCGTTCACGCACAAGGCTTGCAGAAAAACCACGTTTACGTGTCTGGCGCTCTTTACGGTGCTGAGCAATGCCTTCACCTTCATCAGACGTTTCAGGCAAAGTATCAAACAATTCATCGAGCTGGGCTTCGAGTTCGGATTCATCAAAGAGGTTGAGCTGAAACTTAGACTTTTCGCTGCTGGCACTGAACTTTTGTGTTTTCAGCAGGCGGTTCATTTCTTCCAGTAGTTCGATACGGCGATGGGCATCTTGCAAAGCAGTGTTCTGCTCATCAATAACAGCTTGAAACTGTGCCACAACCA
>LFRZ01000042.1 GCA_001513025.1 Gammaproteobacteria bacterium DTU037 | reverse complement strand
ACGGTGCCTTTCTTGGTTTTAGCCTTGGGATTAGCGCCTTTATCTGCTTCAACAAACTTACGCCGTGCATGGTCCCAGCAGCCGATGCGCGTAATCGAGTTGGCTTTGCATACTGCGTTATAACCAGAAAAACCATCGGCTTGCAGCACGCCTTTAAAATCATCCAGCAAGCGCACAGCCACACTGCCTGCTCGCGAAGGATCATATTCAAAGAGCACGCTGAGTTTTTCGGGCGGCCCGCCGCGGATAACCCACATCCATTTATCCGATTGCGCTGTTTTACCGTCTTCTTTAAGCACCTGCAGACGGGTTTCATCCGCTTGCAAGTAATTACCGCTGTTTTGCACCTCATGCATCAGCTGCAGCAAGGGTTTGGCTGCATCACCAAAGCGTATACACCACTGCGCCATGTTGTTGCGGTAAACCGGTTGGCCTAAGCCTTTAAATTTACTTTCTTGGCGATATAGCGGCATACCGTACTGGTATTTATCGACAATAACGTGGGCAATCAAGGCGGTGGTAACTGAGCACTTGCCAAAAGGATGTACGGGGCGCTGTGCGGCTACCATCTGCTCGTCTTGTGTATCGGTTTCAGCGGTGAACACGGCTTTTTCTTGCCAGTGCTCCAGCACTTTGAGTTGGGCTGGAATGTAGTGCAGTTCTTCTTTTACTTTAGTGAAGAAGGTTTTGCTAGCACCCGCCTTTTCCAGCTCAGTGAGCTTATGCTCAATGCGTTCACGCACAAGGCTTGCAGAAAAACCACGTTTACGTGTCTGGCGCTCTTTACGGTGCTGAGCAATGCCTTCACCTTCATTAGACGTTTCAGGCAAAGTATCAAACAATTCATCGAGCTGGGCTTCGAGTTCGGGTTCATCAAAGAGGTTGAGCTGAAACTTAGACTTTTCGCTGCTGGCACTGAACTTTTGTGTTTTCAGCAGACGATTCATTTCTTCCAGCAGTTCAATACGGCGATGGGCATCTTGCAAAGCAGAGTTCTGCTCATCAATAACAGCTTGAAACTGTGCCACAACCAAACGTAATTCAGCGGCACTAAGGCCGCTTAAATCAGGAGTTTTCATGGTGGTTTCAGGCTGTTTTTTCATGCCGTAATTATAGCAAAATCCAGCATGAGAAGCACCCTTAAAAGCAGCTAAAACCCAGTAAAATCAAGTTATCCTAAGGCTATCGTATTGTAGTTTTTTATGGCCTTTAAACAGGCTGATATCGTAGCCATCTAACAGCCAATTTATTTGCTCACCGGTTAAAGACTAGTAACTCATCAGCCGGTTTGGGCCACTTAAATTTTTCCTCGGCCAGAGCCTTGTAATACATGACAAAACCGTTGTCTTCCCACATCACGCACTTGATTTTATTACGCTGGCGATTGGTAAAGGCATACAGCGCACCACTGAACGGATTGTGGCCAAGTTCTTGCTCAACCAGCAAAGCCAAGCCATTGGCTTGCTTCCTAAAATCCACCGGCGCACGGTACAGATAAATTTCCGGCATCTGCTTGGCTGGCCGTAAATAACGCACCTTCATTACAACTGCCGCAGTATCGCCACAGCGACATCCAAGTTGCCCGCGGTAATGCCTGACAGGCGCATACCGTTGGGAAAATGCAATGCAAGCCCATCTTGTACTGAGCTAGTCGCCAGCTGAGTAACTCTTGTAAATCCAGCAGGCCTTGAATCAGGCGCTGAAGCAAGAAGCTTCTTACGCCAATAATTAAACTGCGCATAGTTCAGCTCATGCTGTTTACAAAAAGCCGCACCGGATAAACCTGAACCTTGCCAGGCCACCATATGCTGCTGCCAAAACTCATAACGCTCGCGCGAACTCGTAGATCTCATAACCAGTACCTCCAAAAAAGACGGGGACTAGTTTGAAACGGTATAATGCAAGATAAAAGATGCTGATTTAAGGGCGCTTAC
>LFRZ01000003.1 GCA_001513025.1 Gammaproteobacteria bacterium DTU037 | reverse complement strand
AAACTCACGAATCGTAACTGGGGTGTGTCAATGAAATACCAGCTGTTTAAGGTCAGCCAATATCTACGCGGCTGGATAAACTACTTTGGTATCGCCAGTGGCTATCAGCACTGCGTTGAACTGGATCATTGGATCCGGCGCAGGGTGCGAATGGCCTATTGGCGACAGTGGCGAAAGCCACGCACTAAAGTAAGAAACTTAATGCGTCTGGGCGTTCATGTACAAGCTGCAGTTGCATGCGGTATCACCAGCAAAGGCCCATGGCGTAGCTCTAAAACTCCGGGAATTAATCAGGCGTTATCAAATGCTTACTTAAAATCTCAGGGTCTGTACGAGTTACGAGATGGTTGGATTAAGCTTCATCACTCTTAGTGAAACGCCCTGTGCGGAGCCGCATGCAGGGTGTTGTGGGGGCTGAGGGCTAGACACCCTCGGCTACCCGATTAAGCTGGGCCATCGTGTTGGCTCCGTCTTTAACCTTCGCGTAATTTGACAGCAACAATATTGCCGAGTTGTTTTGCTGCACTGTCAATCGCCATTCCTATGGTGTCAGCAGCGTCTTTTTCGGTCATAGAGATCAGAGCAGCCACTTTCTCTCCTGTACCTCGAATGCTAACCCGCTGAGGTGATCGTCCTTCGATCTGGATAGTCGCGTTGAGGTGAACCACAGCACCAATCGTGGCCTTTGATCCAGAAGCCAGAATCCCAGCGAGCGCCATGTTGTTCACAGCCTTCTTGTCGTCAACACCGAACTCGATGGCCCCGAGGGATGGTGTGATTATTACCGTGGCAGATCTGCCGTCATGCCGATTGCCAATGCGGGTGTCTGGCACCTGGGCAGATACATAGGACAAGATTGCCTCGGTCATGGGCTTGCCAATATGGATCTCCAGGTCGCGGGCCTTCCACGACTGACCATAGGTTGGTCGTTGGGTAACAACGGCTGCCTGGAATGCCTCGATAACAACGATTTGTGCGGATGTGCCATCAATAGGGGTGATGTAGACGGTTTGGCCGGAAGCCTGGGGCATAAGCCTTACTGGTGAGCATCCTGTTGTAAGCAGCAGGCTGGAAAGCATGAGTACAAGTACGCGAAAAAAAGGCACAGAAACTTTCATTTGTTACCCTCGGTGGATTAAAGACAGGCAAGGTCAGAGATTGCCCGATTTATTTGAACTGAACTTCTGGAAAGATAAGTGTGCTCTTTATTGAAGGTTAAGCTGCTTGCAGTATTGCGGACAGTGGCCCATAGAAAAATTCGAAACTTCGGAATAGTACACCTATTCCTTCCCTCTTTTCATGGCCGTTCAGGCGCACAGATCGGCCATTCGGTAGATGTCTTCCTGTTGGCTTCCATATTTGCCACTCAATAGTGAATCTGTAGCTGTCTTTTAACGCTTAGATAACCGTCCTTGAACGCTTAGATAACCGTCCTTGCCTAACCAAAAAAAAGACCCATTCGGAGCTTTAGGACGTATTGTAAAAACCACCCGCAAGGAGCGGTTCATCGACTTGTTGTACAGAGCCGCTGACACAAGTGCTCAGCGCTTCTTTATTAATGGAAATTCCTTTTGACCTACGTGTCCACCAGCGACGACTTAACAGTGCTGGCCCGCCACAGGTTTTGCAATAAACTACCATGGATAGCCTATCGACACTACTTGCATGCGGCATAGACTCGACCGTGCCGCATTGTTGCTGGCATCGCTGATAGCGTAACTTACTCGCCGAAGCATACAGCCCGTAATACCGAATGGTATGCAAACCTTTGGGCGGCACATGCTGGAGTAGCCGCGTTATAAAATCCATCGGTTTGAGCCGTTGCTGTTTAATGCGTTTATCACGATGATCCAGATAGCTCATTGTCACAACGTCGGCAGTCATTTGTTTTAATTGTCGCGGATCAACAGGCCCGACTTTACAGTAACGGGCTAGGTAAAGCACCACGCCTTTGCCATGCGCATAGCGTTCTTCAATGCGCACACACCAATGCTTTTGATACAGACTCCGATATATCGACCAAAACTCAGAGTCCGACATCTTTGGCGGCAAGGTAAAATAATGTGAAAGTGCGGCACGTTGAGAAGCCGCGCTTTTTGCTTTTCAATCCAATCGAGGCGTTGTTTATGGGCGCAGACATAACAGCTGCGATTGCGGCACGAATGAAGTTGCTCAATTTCAACATGATTTACTTGCAGCGGTAATAACTAGCACCCAATGCGCGTGTATAGCAATTACTCAGTGCGATATGAGTACTGTTATTGGTAAACAAAAAGGTGCAGTAGTTGGGGAATCGTTTTAAACAGATTCTTATTATGGATGCGATCCACTTGGACTTTGCTCCAAGCGGATCATTGATTGATTTATGAGTAATATTACGCTCGCATCACCCATGCGCTTGAACGGTTGGCATCCAAAAAACATTATTACCTAATCGTCCAAATCCTTTTGATTGCCTATGTTTATATGCTTTGCGCTGATTATCCGCCATAGCACTTTGACCGTCTGCGTCACGCACATAACGCGCAAGTGTCATTGCAGGAGTAGTTCCGTAGCGAGCACCAGGAGAAGCACAAGTCCAGATATGACGTAGTGTCAGAGCTACTTCAGGAGCAATCTGATCTAAGTAAGCTAAGCCTTGGGCGCAAGCTTCAAGCGTTAGGTCTGCATGGTCACACAGACGCGCTGCTGCAGTTTGGTTGCCGTGAATGTCATAGGTATAGGTTTTACCGATATCGTGCAGCAGACCAGCTACGAAACCAATTTCTTGCAATACCCTTGGCATGTCCGGCTCATTAGCTTGGATCATGCTGAGCACATTCTGCGCGACCTCAAGCGAGTGTTCGAGCAGGCCACCCGGTTCATTGTGATGATAGTTTTTGCTCGCGGGCGCCTTGAGAAATACTTCAAGACTGCGCTGCCGCTCGAGTATAAGCTTGATAAAGACTTGCAGTGCTGTGAACTTGAGTGAGCGAACAGCTGCTACCAAACGATCAAGCGCTTCTGGTTTTGGACAGGCAAGCCTTGGCAACGTCTGTAAGGCTGGCAATGTTGCAACATCACGCTGCAGTGGGCGATTTATTTTATTAAGTAAAATGACATCATCATCCATGCTCACATACTGTTGTCCTTGGACTGTCACTAACTCCATGTGACCAAGCTTTTCAGGGATGATTAAATAATCAATCACAGCAAGAACGACATAATCATTTGTACAGCTGCTGAGTCGTATGCGCAGATAAGGAATACCGTCATCGTCAAAGCAAGCCACCCGACCAGTTAGACGGAAGGTGCCGCTAAAGCTGGTGTGTTCTATTGGATGCAGATTATTCAGTTTCATAAGCTAACTCCTCGCTTTCAACGACTTCTTCAATTACACGACTCTGGATCAAGCGCTCGAAGGCACTGCCATCCATACGAGTCAGGTTAGGAATGTAACGTGAGTACACTTTGAACAGCATTTCAGTTGATGAGTGCCCCAGGGTGCGAGCAACCCACTCAGGGTTTTCGCCGGAGGCAAGTAGTAACGTGGCCGCTGTGTGGCGTGACTGATAGGGCCGACGTTTTTTCAGATTCAATGCTCGTAGTAATGGATACCAAACCCGCTTAGTCACATTGTTATGATCAAGCGGCTTGGCTTCACTGTTGCAAAATACAAACTTACTCAGCTTGCCCGTTGCTGCATGCTGCGCTTTGAGTGCTTCATAGACAGGGCCAAACATGGGTATTTCACGCTGAGAGCCGTCTGTTTTAGTGTATTCAGTCTCGCCATTGATTAACGTTTCACGTACTAGAATCTCGCGTCTTTCAAAATCAACAAACTCCCATTTGAGTCCGTCGATTTCACCGGTGCGCATACCTGTATAAAAGCGTAGCAAGTAATAGTTGCGGTAATCCTCGCGGACGGTTTGCAGAATCGATTCCACTTCTGTCAGCGAGAAAGGCTCGATATGCACCTTTTGCAGTTTGAGAGGCTTGATGTTGCGGAACGGGTTTTCAAATTCATACCTGTCAGCCGCTTCAGTCAAAATCATTCGTAAGATGGTCATGTGATTGTTGATTGACTTTGGACTCATTAAGCCACTAGTGCCACGCCCAGGACGCTTTGCCATCTTGTTACGAGCTTTAAGAATGTCGGCTTTGGTAATTTCGCCAACGGTTTTATTCTTAAAAGAAGGCTTCAGTGAGCTTTCAACAATGGACTCAACATTACGTGTGTGTGAACTGCGCCACTGGATTTTCATTTCGATAAACCATTGGTCTGCAAATTCTGAGAAGAGCGGCGTATGACTAGCTTGGGTATTATTTGCAGCTAGATTAGCGCACTGCTCACTACTTTGAATTACGCCAGCATCTTCAAGCTTCTTCAGATTTTTGCTGCCCGGAAAGAAACCTGCGTAATCAAAGTTTCCAACCAGTATCTTTGCCTCCATTCGTTGAATAAGCGTTTCCAACTGCTTACGGTTGCGAGCAGAGTCAACAAGCAAGGTTTGCTCCCTGCATCTTACGCCTTGGTAGTTGAAGTCAATAAAGAGCTTTTTCGTGTCTGAACGCGCTCGTACACTAGCCATTACAAACACCTCCGTTTGCCATTGGAATAGCTAAGCTGCTGCGAGCCATTGCAAGCATGTCGCGCTCGATAATTTCCCAGATGTAAAGAATCTTCCTTCCGCCAAACGGACGAATGTAGTGTTTACCTTCTAACAGGACGCTGTCTTTCAAGCACTGACGAATAGTCCGAGCATCGTATTTGATGCGTTCAGAAAGCTCTTCAGTTGTCAGGTATGTGTTATTCATGAGAATATCCTCAATCGAGATTTAATAATCAATTGATAACTTTTGTTATCGTGTGAGTATTAATATACCTAGCTTGGTGATAATTGCAAGCGTCAAATGATAGTTTTTATTATCAAAGGATACTTTAATGATTCGCTTTCACCTGAAAGAGCTTATTGCAGATAAAGAATTTGCAGAGAAACGTAGGATTACGATTGGAGAAATTTCTAAAGAGACAGGAATAAACAGGATGACATTGTCGAAAATAATTAATCACCCAGGACACAGCACGGTGACTGATAATCTCGACAAGCTTTGTAATTATTTTGACTGCAGCGTTGAGCAATTAGTAACTCATATTAAAGATATTGAGCATGATGTTACTGAAGAGCAGAAGGATAAAAACGAGTAGCTTAAGTGTCGTTAGAATGCGCTAAAAATGTGTGTGCCTTAAAAAGACTTACGGTCAGAATCCGATAACGCTAAAAATCAGGTTGTTCAAAAAAGGCACGCACAGGGCACGGCTAGGGCACGGAGATGATTTATGCCTGTTTTGAGCAAAAGTATACAGCCATAAAAAAAGCCTTAACTCATTGAAAGTTAAGGCTTTTAAAATTGGTTGCGGGAGCAGGATTTGAACCTACGACCTTCGGGTTATGAGCCCGACGAGCTACCAGA
>LFRZ01000009.1 GCA_001513025.1 Gammaproteobacteria bacterium DTU037 | reverse complement strand
ACGCACAGCAGCGGAGTTAAAGTCACTGCAAAGAGCCAGCTGAGCATCATTGAATAGAGAATTACCCAAAACAGCGAACCGGCGTACTCACCCATATCCGTGGGAGATAAACCTATGGCACTAAAGGCCAAAATACCCACCACAGTACCGCCCAACAAGGGAAACTGCGTGTCTTTCACCACAGCAATAGCCGCACTTTCAGCCGCTTCGCCTTTTTCCATACGCACTAAAATGCCATCAGTGACCACAATGGCGTTATCCACCAGCATACCTAGCGCAATAATCAGCGCACCCAGCGACACCCGCTGCATGGCGATATCGTCCATATACATGGCAATTAGGGTGCCAGCCACCGTCAGCAATAAAACCGTACCGACGATAATGCCGCTGCGCCAGCCCATAAAGAGGATCAGCACTAAAACCACAATGGCCACCGCAGCGGCTAGGTTAACAACAAAACCATCCACGGCTTCACGCACTGAGTCGGATTGATAAGAGATGATCTGCAGATCAATACCAATCGGACGCTGCGAATCCAGTTCTTGCAAACGTGCGCGTACTGCATCGCCCATATCCACCACGTTACCGCCAGCCACTTGGGAGATACCTAAACCTATAGCGGGCTGGCCATCAAAACTCATTAAAGCGCGCGGTGGCTCAATCGTTGAGCGGGTGATTTT
>LFRZ01000090.1:6211-6433 GCA_001513025.1 Gammaproteobacteria bacterium DTU037 | reverse complement strand
GGCCAAGAGCAAAGCGCCGGAGCCGCCTGGGGTGATCATAATCCGCTCGGGGTTAATCGCTATGCCATAACGGCTGGCATAAAACCCGGCAATTGCCTCACGTAACGCGGGTAAACCGCGCGCCGCGGTATAACGGGTATGGCCAGCAGCTAACGCCGCGTGCCCGGCTTGAATAATTGGCTCAGCAGTATCGAAATCTGGCTCACCAATTTCCAAGTGAAT
>LFRZ01000090.1:4326-5982 GCA_001513025.1 Gammaproteobacteria bacterium DTU037 | reverse complement strand
TTTATGCCAGTTGTCGCGGTGTCCGATACAGCCAAAACAGCACTGGGGTGGCCACGGCGAGCAAAACGATCACTGGCATTTCTAGATCGAGCAACTTGGCTAAGGCCGCGGCCCAAGCGGGCAAGCAGGCATACCACAGCGCCTGCAAACGGCAATGCATCAAATGCTGCCAAGCGGCTGCTTCTTGCTCGGTGTCACGCACCTTGCCCAACGCAATCACCGCATGTTTAAAGCGCTGAAAGGGTCGGTTATTTAAAAATAATAAGGTTAGCGCCACGACAAAAAACAGCACCGAGACGCGCTCGATCTGCGCGCCTAGATCATAAATAGCACTGGGGAATAACCACACTGGCAACATAGCCACCGCAAGCTGCAACCACCACAGCATGCGTAAGGTGCGACGTGCTTCTACAGGTCTCACGTGTCGTGCTCGGCCTGATGCTCACGGCCTAATAAGTGGCCTAACTTGCCAGCTTTAGTCGCCAGATAGAGTTTATTGTAGGGGTTTTGCCCGACTTGCAAGGACACGCGGCGATCAATCTCCACGCCAAATGTCTGCATGGCACTGACTTTGCGTGGGTTGTTGGTCATCAGTTGCAGCGAATGCACGCCTAAATGATCCAGCATCGGCCGGCAAATCGAGTAATCGCGCAAATCCGCAGCGAAACCCAATTGTTCATTGGCTTCTACGGTATCGGCACCGCCATCTTGCAGGCTATAGGCGCGGATTTTATTGAGCAAACCTATGCCACGGCCTTCTTGGCGTAAATACAATAAGACCCCGCGCCCTTCTGCGGCAATGGCACGCAACGCGGCTTCCAGTTGTGCGCCGCAATCACAGCGTAAACTGAACAAGGCATCACCGGTGAGGCACTCAGAATGCAAGCGGCCCAGCACGGGCTGACCGTCAGCAATATCCCCTAAGGTTAAGGCCACATGTTCTTTAGCGGTCTCCTCATCAAGGAAACCGTGCATGGTGAATTCGGCAAACGGGGTAGGTAATTTGGAGGCAGCGACAAAGACGACAGACACCAGAATAGCTCCTAGGCTTTTATAATTACGGCATTGTAGCGCTTCACCTCGAACTCGAACAGGCAAACCCACATTATGTTGCTGACGGCCTTATTCAAACAGCGCATCGAGTGCTTCTTCAAGGCGCGTTACGGCGACCACTTGCAAGCCTGGCAAGGCTTCACGCGGGGCATTGGCTTTGGGCACAATCGCGCGTTTAAAGCCGTGTTTGGCCGCTTCTTTAAGGCGTTCTTGACCACTGGGCACTGGGCGAATCTCGCCAGATAAGCCAATTTCGCCAAACACCAATAAGCCATGTTCCAGCGGGCGGTTACGCAAACTGGAGATAATTGCTGCCATCAGGGCTAAATCTGAGGCGGTTTCCAGCACTTTGACCCCGCCGACGACGTTGAGAAACACATCTTGGTCATGGGTGGGTATGCCGCCGTGCCGATGCAATACCGCGAGCAGCATGGCTAAGCGGTTTTGATCCAGCCCAACCGTGACGCGGCGTGGATTACCGAGATGACTGGTATCGACCAAGGCTTGCACTTCAATCAACATCGGCCGTGAGCCTTCCCAAGTGGCCATCACCACGCTGCCGGACACCGCTTCTTGCGCGCGATTGAGGAAAATCGCCGAGGG
>LFRZ01000090.1:0-4321 GCA_001513025.1 Gammaproteobacteria bacterium DTU037 | reverse complement strand
CCAAAACGGTTTTTGACTGCCCGCAGCATACGCAGGCGACCATCGGATTCGCCTTCAAAATACAGTACGGTATCGACCATATGTTCCAGCACTCGCGGTCCGGCCAGTGAGCCATCTTTGGTGACATGCCCGACTAGGAAAATCGCGGTGCCGCTTTGTTTGGCATAGCGCACCAATAAGGCCGCGCTTTCTCGCACTTGGGAGACGCCACCGGGTGCGGACTGCAATTGATCGGTAAAGATGGTTTGAATCGAGTCAATCACCATCACCCGCGGTTTTTCACGGCGTGCCACGGTTAAAATGGTTTCGATGCAGGTTTCGGTCATGACTTTGAGTTTGTCTTGCGGCAAGTCGAGACGCCGCGCGCGCATGGCCACTTGCTGTTGGGATTCTTCACCTGTGACATACAAGGCGGGAATGGTTTTGGCCATATTGCATAGGGTTTGTAAGAGGATGGTGGATTTACCTATCCCCGGATCACCGCCAATCAAGACCACCGAGCCATCGACTAAACCACCGCCGAGCACGCGATCCAGTTCTGCCGATTGGGTGGAGAAACGTGGAATTTCTTCGACACTGACTTGAGCTAAGGTTTTCAGCTCAGTTTGATCACCGGCCCAACCGGCGCGCGCGCTTTTGGCGGGTAATTCGGCTTCAATCAGCGTTTCCACCAAGGTGTTCCAAGTGCCACAAGCAGCACACTGCCCAGCCCACTTCGGAAACGTTGCCCCACACCCGGTACAGCCATACATGCGTTTGGCCTTAGCCATACTGCGCTCCCCTATTTGCGATGAGATACGCCGCGCTCTCAAGCACACGGCCTTAATGCACTGGCATTGTATACAGTGATCAAGCAAATGCAAAACCTAGGGGGAAAACAACTTATCCTCTACAGCCGTCAGGCCTGCAAGCGCCCCACAGGATTGTGCTGCTTGTGGGGCTTGCGCGGTGCTTGGATGGTTTTGCAGGGTGTTTTCAGGGTGTTTGGGTGGTTTTGCGCAGTGTTGGGATGGTTTTGCGCGGCTGCAAGGTAGCGGTCGCAGGCATGGCCAGCACCTCCACAAGCGTGTAAGACACTGGCCTCTGCCGATGGGATTAACCGCCGCAGCCGCCGCAGCAACCGCCGCTTGGATGGGTGAGTTTGCGCACTAGGATGGCCTGCTGTGCGCTGCATTGTTGCTCAAGCAATTGCGTGCTTTCGGCATCCAGCGTTTCAGTACCGGCGTGCACTGCGGCTAAACGCGTCACCAGTTGTTGATACTCTTCCACTTGGCGGGCATATTTTGGATCGTCATCACACAGATCCTGTAAATCCTGGGCCAAATCAGGTACGTCTTTGATCAATGGGTGGACTGCAGTGCTCATCGGGAATTCCTCGTTATTGTGTTTTAAAAACAATACAGCGCATGGCGAAATTCACACTTGATTGCAGTCAAGAGCTTTAAATTACAAAAACACTTGCGCTTGATCTTATTGAGAAGTATTCTCATTTGAACGCTTTATCAACTCAGCAAGGAAAGACACTATGACCTATTTTATTGATGCATGGCTCGACCGCCCACAGCCCTACCTGCGCATCATTAATCGCTTAACGGGGACTGTTTGTGTGCAAATTGAGGGGGATGATTTGGAGGCGTTACGTGAGCAAGGCGAACTGGATATCCATGCTCTAAATAACCCTGAGCCTTGGGCCATTAAAGAACAGGTGCGCACTTTATTTTTACTGTGTCATGCCCAAGCAGCACGCTCGGGCACAACACTCACTTAAAGCTCTTAAGCTACAACTTCAAGCAATTCAACATCAAAAACTAATGCACTGTGCGCAGGAATAGTGCCAACCGCTTGATCAGCGTAGGCTAATTCGCTTGGCACATATAAACGCCATTTGCTGCCGCAGTTCATCAGTTGCAGTGCTTCAGTCCAGCCTGCAATCACGCCCGCCACTGGGAACTCTGCTGGCTCGCCGCGCTGATAGGAGCTATCAAACACTGAACCATCAATTAAAGTACCGTGGTAATGCGTACGTACGGTGCTCTCGCGTGTTGGCTGCGCGCCGTCACCGCTGTTGAGCACTTCGTACTGCAGACCTGAAGCAAGTGTGATAACGCCGTCTTTCTTGGCGTTTTCTTTTAAGAACTCAATGCCTTCGGCAGCGGCTTCTTGCGCTTTAACGGCTGCTTCAGCTTCCATACGCTCACGAATCACGGTAAAGCTGGCATTTAATTCTTCGCCAGACACCAGCATTGGCTCGCCATTGAAGGCTGCACGTAAACCAGCAACCACTGCATCAATGCTGATGCCTGGTGGTGGGTTTTGACGCAGTTGGTCACCCATTTGACGACCAATACCATAACTTACTCGTGCTTCATCAGTGCTTAAATCTAATTCGGACATGCATGCCTCCATTGGCAACTAAAAAACCGCGCCATGCGGTACTATAAAAGTCGTTATAAGGCGCATATCCTAACAGAGCCACTGGCAAAACCCGAATTAAAAAACCATGCCGCCTGCCCCTTCTTGGAGAGTTTTATGATGCTGCGCTATCTATTACTGATCAGCATGCTGGGCTTAAGTGCCTGCCAAAGCAATCGTCTGGCCGAGCTGGATTATCAGCCCGGATATAATTATCAGGGTCTGCAGACCTGGCAATGGGCTGAGCCTGGCGTGCAGTTTGTGCCGGACTCCGCCGCGCAAAAAAACGATCTGGATGCGCAGCGTGTGCGCACCGCGATTAGCCAGCAATTGATGCAGCAAGGTTTTAGCCAAAGCCCCAACGCGCCGCTAGAGGTGCGTGCTTGGCTGATTACCGATCGCCAACAACAACGCACCGAAGTGCTGCAAAGTGATTATTGGGGCCCAATGTGGGGGCCATCGCTACGCGCCGACACCTATGAAACCAGCATTGATGTGCAAAAACTGCAAATTGATATCATCGACAGCAGCAAGCAACAATTGATTTGGCGTGGTAGCGACAGCTGGATCTTGCCCCAGCAACGCATCAGCCCTGAGCAACGGGCGGCCAAGCTGCAGCAACAAGTGCAGCATATTTTGCACTACTTCCCACCGCGCTAACGTCTCGACTGAACCATAAAGGCCGCCTCAAAGCGCGGCTTTTGTGGCAAGATAGCGCACAATATCTAGGTTTTAAGGTTGATTATGACTCCGCACGTATATTGGTCGTTGCTGGCCATGGCCCTGGTGTCTGGGGCGCTGATGCCCCTGCAAGCCGGCATCAATGGTTTGCTGGCTAAAGAAGTATCCAGTGTGTTAAACGCCGCAACCATCTCATTTTTAGTCGGCACCTTGGCTTTGCTGTTTTTGGCCTTGATCCAACGCGATGGCGTCAGTTTTGCAACCCTGAAAGGTTTGCATTGGTGGCATTGGGCCGGCGGTTTAATGGGCGCTTTTTTTGTGTTTACTGCAGCTTTTGTCGCCCCACGCATTGGCGCGCTATTATTTATGGCGCTGGTGCTGCTGGGGCAAATGAGCAGCGCGGTATTTCTGGATAACCAAGGTTGGGTCGGTTTTAAAGAAATCCCGATTAATCTCGGCAAAATTGCCGGCCTGCTCTTGATCCTCGGCGGAATCTGGGTGATTCGCCGCAGTTGAGCGCGGTGCTGTTTCGCTGGTAACACTACCCATTACATACAGTGAGTTCGTTATGCGCATTTTGCTTATTGCTTTGTTGTGTTTTCTGCATATGCCGGCCTATGCCAGCCTGTTTAGCCCGTCGAGCAACAGCGGCACGGATGTATTGAATAACAGTGCCGATTTTTTGCCGGTGGATCAGGCGTTTAAGGTACAGGCCATCGAAGACGCGGATAACACAGTGTCCATTCGTTTTAGCAATGCCGACGGCTATTATTTATACCGTCACCGCTTAAGCTTTAGTACCGATTCGCCTGGAGTGAGCTTTGGCGAAGCCCAGTTACCTAAAGGTACGGCGCGCAGCGATGAGTTTTTTGGTGATATCGAAGCCTACTACGGCAATTTGAATATTCGTTTACCGGTCAATAACCCAGACAACCTGCCCTACACTTTGGATGTCGGCTACCAAGGCTGCGCCGATCAGGGCTTGTGCTATCCACCGGAAGTGCATTCCTTTGCTCTTAATAGTGCAGCACCGCTCAGTTCATCCACTTGGACCTGGCAAGAAATCGCTTTATTTTTTCTCGCAGGCCTCGGCTTAACCTTTACCCCTTGCGTACTGCCGATGCTGCCGATTTTAACCGGCGTGGTTCTGCGCGGTCAGATCGGCGGCATGCGCGGCTTTATTTTATCCAGTGTGTACGTGATCTCAATGGCGCTGTGCTTTGCCGTG
>LFRZ01000130.1 GCA_001513025.1 Gammaproteobacteria bacterium DTU037 | reverse complement strand
TTGGCTTGGCTGCCTTTTTGCTCAAACTGCTTAATCACCTGCAGCTTATTGCTGGCAATATTCTTCTTATCCAGCAGATAAATATTTTGGATGCGGCCATCATCAAAAACAAAGTCGTAAATAAAATCATCATGGACTTTACGGGTTTTGTCGATGCTGTTATCGCTGGGGTTATCTAAATATTCGATAACAAAACGCTGCCACTCACTGTCTGAAAACTGAGCTTTATTGAGTGTTTGCAATTGCACGCGCACATTCGTCAGCATTTTTTCAGGGGTGGTTAAATCCGGCTGGTACTCATAGCCCTGATTGCTTAAATCAGTAATAAACTCACGCTCTAAATCGTATTCACTTTGATAGGCTTCACTGATCTGCACGCACTTGGTGTATTTATCCAGTACGATAAAGTTGTTCGATTCGGCAATGGTTTTGTAGTTACTCATTGTTTTGCGTCCTTGTTGTGCAGCAGCTTTTTCACTTCACGGTCAAAATCAGATTCGATTTTTTGCTGCTTGTTGAACTGCTCATATTCCGTATAGGCCTTTTGTTCCGCTGCCTTGCGAGAGACGCGGCCATAACCTTCTAAAACTTGATATTCGTTAAACTCTAAAAACTTATTTACGCTTTCGGCAAAGGCTTGCATGGTAAAGCTGTTGCGACGCTTAATAATGCCTTCGATGTAATCAAAAAAAGATGACACAGTCCGTTCTAGGTCTTCAATATCGCTTGCACTTAAATAGTTTTTAGCCACAACAGTGTCCGATTTTAAGACACGACCAGCGGGGGCATTTTTGTAGGTTTGCATACCCATGAGCGGCTTAGTGGCATCGGCACTCAGCGAGATGATTTCCGCCGCGGTATGGCCGGTAATTGCAAAGTGAAACTTGTCTTGTACATGGGCATAAAACAAACGAGTGGTTTCTGCTTTAGAATCGTAATCAATACTGCACTCGGCAAAAATATCGGTAATTTGCTGATAGATACGCCGTTCACTGGCGCGAATCGAGCGCACCCGTTCCAGCAGCTCTTTATAGTAATCTTTGCCGAAGAATTGGCCGTTTTTCAGGCGCTGATCATCCATAGCAAAGCCTTTGATGATGTACTCTTTAATCAGCTGTGTCGCCCAAATACGAAACTGGGTGGCTTGGGTTGAGTTGACTCGGTAGCCGACGGAAATCACTGCATCTAAATTGTAATACTTCACTTGCTGAGTTTGCGTCTTGCCAGCCATTGCGCCGTGCTCAGTGGTATGTTCCAAAATGGAACACACCAGTTCTTCCTGCAATTCGCCGCTGTCAAAAATATTCTTTAAGTGTTTTGAAATGGCAGGGCGCTGTACACCAAACAGCTCGGCCATACGCTCCTGTGTCAGCCAAATTGTTTCATTATTGAGCAGTACCTCAACTTTTATCTCACCACTGGGCGCGCTGTAGAGCAGAAATTCGGTGGTTTGGTCTTCTAGGCTGAGCATGGATTTCGACATAGGGTTCCTTCCTTATGTTTGGTTGGCGGTATGGATAGCTGACTTGGGAAAGCTTAATAACAAGTCGCGGTAGTATTCGTATTGCTGTTGGCGCAACTGGATTTCGCGGGGTAAGCCTTCGCTGAGTGAAGTGGTAAGAGTGTCGAATTTATCAAGGATAGCGACGATGCGGGCTTGTTCTGTAAGAGGTGGAACGGGAACGCTATATTCCATGATTTTAGCTTTGTCTCCACGCGGCATTTTTGCGCCTTTTGCGTGCTGCATATTGTAGTCAAAGAATTTATCATCGGCTAAAACTTGATATAAATATCGTGGATTTACTGCTTTATCGGTTAAACGTACAACAAGTACGTCGCCATTTGTGCCACCAATACGATCAGCCTGCCAGATTTTTTTTAAGTAAGGGCGAATGTTGCCAATTAAAATATCATTCTCGCAGTATTGTGTAGAGTTACCGCTAACAGGAACACGGGTAGACTTAGTTTTACCAGACTTATTCTGCAATAGATTATCTACGCCCACATAATTATCTTCATCAATCTCTGCAAAACTGATGCGTGTCTTTGAGTACTCGGCTACTTCGCTTAAAGGCTTCCACTCAGCCTCATTTTCTTCAAAACTTAACAACTGATCACGATAGTAGTTGTATTGCTTTGTGCGGGCGTTAAGCTCGCTTGTTAGCTCGGTGAAGGTGTCTAAAATACGGACGATTTTGGCTTGGATTTCTAGCGATTTTTTAGGATTTTCAGGGTAAGGAATTGGGAACAGAAACTTTTTGAACCCATCCATATCTACCGAAGCGAAGCTGGACATTGTTGTGTTTTTTTTACACCAGTCAGATAGGAGAAAGCAGTAGTAATACACAAACTTCATATCCAAGTGATTTATAAACTTTGTTTGTACGCTCAAGCACGTGAATCTTTGATTGGCTAAATAGGGCACAGTAATTAAAGCGTGTTCACCTATAGTCGCAGATGTTGCAATAATTATTGAGTCCGCAGGAAACAATTTCCCGCCTTTTACAGCATTTTCAGAAACCTTCTGAAGGGAATCATTGAGTATTTGACCATTCTGTCGAATATCATCCATTCTGAACCATGGAACGGTGCCGTTTTCCCAAAACTCTTTATTTGACTTTGATGGTGTATAACCATTCCTAAGTTGAAATATTTCGGCAACTGCCGTCCACTCCATAGGCATATCTTTTATCAAATCTAAAATATTAGGCTGGCTCATTGTTTTTTATCCGACTTGGTCAGCAGTTTTTTCTGTTCTGACTCCAACTGCTTAATACTTTTTTCAGGAACAGGAAGGTCTTCGGGCATGGTGCCGCCGAGTTCTTCAATGGTCTGGCGTACTTTTTGGCCAACGCTAAAATGCGTTTGGTTGGCATGCTGCTTACCTTGAACCTGATCGCGGCGTAGCTTTTCTTCGGTTTGAGTCGCTCGAAACAAGTTAGCAGCCAATTCGGTGCTGCCCATACGGTCGAGTATTTTGTCACTCTTTTTTAGATTTTTGTGCGCATGAATATTTTTTGCGCCCATACCGCCATACAGCCCTTTGTAGCCGTGATCTTGAAAGATCGCATAGTCTAAGGGTGTTGCAACCCCTGCATCTTTTGCGGCGGCTGCAAGGTGTTTAATATGGTCAAATGTTGCTTGGTGATTTTGGTTTAAGTCTTGAGTGTTCATGCTTCGCCTCCTGCGACTTTAGCTCCTTCGATCTCCGCCACAATGCTATCAATAGCAACCCGCAGCTGACTGATTTTAGCGACAGTGGTTTTCAGCTCAGCATTGAGTTCAGTAATATCAATCACTTCGCGGGTGTCTTTAGCTTCCACGTAAGAACTGACCGAGAGGTTGTAGTCATTTTCAGCGATGGCGCTGTTATCAACGCTAATCGCTACGTACTCAGCGTCTTCTTTGCTGTCGAATAGCTGCATGATCTGTTCGATATGCGCATCGGTCAGGGTGTTGGTATTGGTTTCTTTTTTAAACAGTGCGCTGGCATCAATAAATTGGGTGGTGTTATCTGTTTTGCTTTTCGACAGCACTAAAATAGTCACGGCAATGGTGGTGCCAAAAAACAGATTAGGCGCAAGCGAAATAACAGTTTCAACATAGTTATTGTCGATTAAATATTGGCGAGATTTTCTGCTCGGCACCACCACGGTAAAAAATGCCGGGAAAGCAGACAATGGCTGCACGGCCTTTGCTGGATAAATAACTCAGGGCATGCAGTACAAAAGCAAAGTCGGCTTTGGATTTTGGCGCTAAAACACCCGCAGGCGCAAAGCGCTCATCGTTGATCAGGGTAGGATCATCGCTGCCAATCCATCTCACCGAATAAGGCGGATTAGAGACGATGGCATCAAAGGGTTTATCGTCAGCAAAGTGCGGTGCGATTAGCGTGTCGCCCAGTGCGATATTAAACTTGTCGTAGTTAATGTTATGCAAAAACATATTCATACGCGCAAGGTTATAGGTGGTGTGGTTCAGTTCTTGGCCAAAAAAACCCTCTTCAATGATGTGGGCATCAAAGTGTTTTTTAGCTTGTAGCAACAACGAGCCAGAACCACAGGCTGGGTCATAAATCTTATTGACTGTTTTCTGCCCGTGCATGGCCAGCTGGGCAATCAGTTTAGACACATGCTGCGGGGTGAAAAATTCACCACCCGACTTACCTGCGTTGGCGGCATAGTTGGAGATAAGAAACTCGTAAGCATCGCCAAATAGATCAATTTGATTGTCTTCAAACTGACCAAACTTAAGCCCCGCAACACCTTTGAGCACAGCCGCTAAGCGCGTGTTTTTATCGGCAACAGTATTGCCTAAACGGTTGCTGGTGGTGTCAAAGTCGGCAAACAAGCCTTTGATATCAGGCTCGGATGGGTAGCCATTGGCCGAGTTCTCAATGGCAGCAAAGATCGTAGCTAAATCGGTATTTAAATCAGGGTTTTTATTAGCACCTGCGGCAATGGTTTTAAACAGCTGGCTGGGGTAAATAAAATAGCCTTTGGTTTTGATGGCATCGTCTTTGATGTCTGCGCTGATGACCTCATCAGGAAGCTTAGCGTAATTGACGCTGTCGTCGCCGCCTTCAATGTAGCTGGAAAAGTTTTCACTGATAAAACGGTAAAACAACGTGCCCAATACATACTGCTTAAAATCCCAACCATCTACAGAGCCACGAACATCATTGGCAATTTGCCAGATTTGGCGTTGCAGCTCGGCGCGTTGTTGTGCACTGGTCATTATGTTTTCCTGTGGTAATACGGTAAAAGTCGCTAGCAGATAAAAACCTGGCCCGCATTATAAGGGATAGGGGAGAGTAAGCTAATGAGTTGTTGGGTGGTGAGGCTTTTGGTGTTTTTCTGGCATGGATAAAGAGGTGTGAGGCGAGAGGTTTGAGCGTGGGTTGAGGTTCAACAATTGGCCCAGCCGCCTGTTCAGTATGAACAGCCAAACTCAGGTACGCAGTAATAAGCGGGCAGGAGTGTGCAAGAGCATGGACGAATGCCGAGCAGATGCGTATCATTGCCGCCGCAAGCACTCGTAGCTCAGCTGGATAGAGTACTGCCCTCCGAAGGCAG
>LFRZ01000039.1 GCA_001513025.1 Gammaproteobacteria bacterium DTU037 | reverse complement strand
GAAAGTTCGAATCTTTCCGTCCCGACCATATAAATCAAAGGGTTACAGCTTTTAGTTGTAACCCTTTTTTATTGCCTTCTGTTTTTACCCCATATATAAAATCGCAGAACCCTAGAGTCAGCGCTACTCAATTCGACCTACCCTCTCCTGCCTTCCCTTAAAACTGTAGCCACGTTAAAAACGTAGGACTTACGCAGCTCTTATTACTTTCCCACTATGCCACTACATTTTCAGCAACTACAGCAGCAGAAGCACTAATCCATATGGGTATAGCTACCCAAGCATTAATTAATCTGCAGCAACTATGTCCTGCATTCATCCAGCCTCATGACCTAAATGAACTGCGCGAGCTGATTATCAATACACAACTTATTAAGCGACAATTACCTTGGCCGGTCTAGCGGCAACTATTTTAGCGGCTAGGCCGTCAGGCTCAAGATGGGCTTGCCGGACGCTTACCTATTTTCTAGATACTAGGCAGGCTGGTATGTAACTCTAAATTATGCACCAAGGTAATTGTCCAGCAGGCTGTTGGACAATTGCTTAATCTGGCTATGCTTCAGCAAAAGCACGCATGTACATCAGATTGGCACGAGAAAACCCTTTCATCTAAGTACAGGTAAACGCTTGATCACTTTAGTGCCCCAGCCTTGCTCAGTTTGGCGCTGTAAAATATCTTGACCAATCTCCCAATACAGCATCACCAGCTCACGACACACGGCCTGCGCAGCATGTTGTTACGCAGTTTGAATACGGTTCTTTTTAGCAGTCGTCATTGTCATGTGTCAACGCCAGTTTAAAAGTGACCCACTTAGCGGCAATATCGCCAGTCCAAAATTGACCCACCCTTGGCGTTTAAGTGTTGGTTAATAATTCTTGGCTGCTGGCTGAAATCGGTGCTATACCAGCTGTTTTCTTATCCTTCAGACGATAGCTTTCTCCTCGGATCTGAACGATGTGAGCATGATGTAATAACCGGTCTAACAGTGCAGCGGTTAACGTCGTGTCACCGTCGAAAGCGCTGGCCCATTGAGAGAATGGGAGGTTACTGGTGACGATGACGCTGCCTTGCTCGTAGCGTTTGGCGATGACATTGAAGAACAGATTGGCTTCCTCTCGACCAAACGGTAGATAGCCTATTTCGTCAATGATGAGTAGTCGCGGCGCTAAGATACTGCGTTTCAGATACTGATCCAGACGCTCCTGTTTTCGCGCAATGACCAACTGCAGCATCATGTCAGCAGCCGCAATGAAGCGCGTTTTGATACCTTGACTGACAGCTTTGTGACCCAGACTGATAGCCAGGTGACTTTTGCCGACGCCACTGGGACCTAGAAGTACCACGTTTTCTGAACGCTCTACGAAAGCCATACTCGCCAGTTCATTCAGTTGTTTACGTGGGGCTCCACTGGCGAATTTGAAGTCATAATCTTCAAAGAGTTTTCGACCTGGGAAGCCCGCGAACTTTAGCAAGGTCTCTCGAGATCGTTGTGAGCGGGGTAATCCCCCCAAAAAAACAGCAGTACTCATAAGTAGAATTGTCCATAAGTTATACGCAAGGAGATTCTGCATGCAACGCAGTAACGCGCAGCGGTCAAAAGTCACGATTTACCGACAGCCAAATCCTCTCAGTCTTAAAGCAAGCTGAAAACGGTGTGCCTGTTCCAGAGTTGTGCCGCGAGCATGGCATGAGCAACGCAACCTTCTACAAGTGGCGTACCAAGTTTGGTGGCATGAACACTTCAATGATGGCGCATTTAGATGCAGTTCATACATCAACTATCCAAACAGCTGCCCTACTGTTTTCATCGGTAAAAACATACGCACTCGTCCGTTCTGCTCACACAGCACCTGAAACCCAAACCTCTGATAGAAGCCTTGAGCCGAGTCCGTTAAGCAGTCAACTACGATCGCATAGGCTCGCATGTGCGCATTCACATCCCACAAATACTCCAGCGCCTTAATCAGGCTCACTTTGCCTAGACCGCTGCCATGAAACTCTTTATGGACAGCCAGCTGTACCAGTAAAAATACTGGGATGGGATAGTGAGGTAGTTTTTTAGCCAATGCAGCAGGTAATGTCTCACGACAAATCGAGCTGGGCGCAACGCTATAAAACGCACAGATCGGATACTTCTGATTGAGCAGCGGCGCAGTGCCAGGTAACACCATGGTGCGACTGATACCGGCCTGCATGTGTTTGGCTGCTTGAGTTTGAATAAAGGTATTCAGTTCACTCTCACCACAGTCAAAACGGCGAGCTTCATAGGGGCGGTATCAATCCCCCGCTACACTACGCTAACCGACCTGATGGAGAGATTCTCCACTAGAGGCTTTAACAATCGTGTGCATATCATCTGAGCAGCAGCTGGTTTAAAGTGAAGCTGACACAAAAAATCGCAAAACCCTCTATAAAAAGCCCCATAACAATAAGGAACTGCAATGAAAAAACTGGCAAATCGAGTCGCTATCGTCACAGGCGCAGGTTCTGGAATTGGTCAAGGTATTGCACGGCGTTTGGCTGCAGATGGTGCCTCTGTGGTGATTGCTGAAATGAACGCAGATACTGGTGATGCCGTTGCCCAAGCCATACAGCAAGACTTTGGCGTACCGGCCTCAGCCTTTCAAGTTGATATGTGCGACAAGGCGCAGGTTCAGGCCATGGTTAAACACACGGTCAACACCTTTGGCACAGTCGATATTCTGGTCAATAACGCTTGGGCGGCGCGTCGTGGTGCGAGGCCGTTTACCCCAGTAGAGGACAAGGCCGACGAGGACTTTGCGCACGCCTTTAACATTGGCTATATGGCCGCACTCTGGACCATGCAGGCGGTCTTTCCTTATATGCGTGATAAGCGCTGGGGCAGAATTATTAATCTAGCCTCGCTCAATGGCGTCAATGCCCACCCTTACACCGTTGACTACAACGCCGCCAAAGAAGCATTGCGCGCACTGACCCGTACTGCCGCACGCGAATGGGCGCAGTATCAGATTTGCTGCAATGTTATTTGCCCCGCCGCCCGCACTGCAGCCTATGAGAAATTTGCCGCAGCTCAACCAGACAACGCCGCTCAACTGCTTAAGCTTAATCCGATGGGTCGCATGGGTGATCCTGAGGCAGATATTGGCGGGGTTGCCGCGTTTTTAGCCAGCGACGATGCCCGCTACCTGACAGGTAATACGCTGTTTGCCGATGGTGGCAGTCATATCAACGGCGTGCCTTGGCTGGCGGGTGCTTAATCAGCTTAATTGATCATACGCATTGGCTGATCCAGTCCACGGCCTATATTCTGGCACTGGACTGCGATCATTGAGTGAGATGGTTTTTGTGCTGTATTCAAGCACCGGCCTAGGCTTATTCTTCACAGCCCTGTGTATAATTTTTTATCGTCCACCCTTAACATGCATCCATGCTGGATGCGCTCGGAGTTACTCATGCCCAACGCCCTACTCTCTGAGTTAGCGCTTCAATATCCCATTATTCAAGCCCCAATGGCTGGCACCTCGACGGTAGCGCTAGCGGCGGCAGTCTCCAATGCGGGCGGACTGGGCTCGCTGGGCTTAGGTAATTGCAACGTAGAGCAAGCTCGTGAGCAGATTCAGCAACTACAACAAGCGACGACTAAGCCCTTCAATGTTAACTTCTTTTGCCATCAGCCCGCGCTCAGTGACCCCGCGCGTGAGCAAGAGTGGCTGACATTATTACAGCCTTATTTTGCTGAATTTTCAGCGCAGCCACCCAGCCACATGTCGGCAGACGTTCCTAGCTTTATTGATAACCCAGCCATGCTGGAGATGCTGCTGGAGGAACGTCCACCCGTAGTTAGCTTCCATTTTGGTTTACCCAGCACTGCTGTTATTCAAGCGCTCAAACAAGCGGGCATTAAGCTGCTCGGTTGCGCAACCAATGTGACTGAAGCTCAAGCGATTTGCGCAGCAGGACTGCATGGCGTGATTGCTCAAGGGCATGAAGCCGGTGGACACCGCGGCGTATTTGATCTATCGCAAGATGTAAAACTCGGATTGTTCAGTTTGCTGCAATTGTTAAAAAAAGAATGCTCGTTACCGGTGATTGCTGCCGGCGGCATTATGCATGGTCAAGCCATCGCCCAGGTCATGGCGATGGGCGCCAGCGCAGCACAAATGGGTACCGCTTTTATCTTATGCCCTGAATCAGCGGCCAATCAGGCCTATCGTGAACAATTAAAAAGCAGCCGCGCCTATAATACTGAGGTCACTGCAGTGATTTCTGGCCGTCCAGCACGGGGTTTAGTCAATCGCTTTCATACTCAGCTGGCTGATAAACAGGCCATGCTCCCCGCCTACCCCACCACGTACAGCGCCGGAAAAGCCTTATATGCAGCGGCCAGCCAACAGGGCTGTTATGACTTTGCGCCGTTTTGGGCTGGCCAATCTGCGCCTTTAGCGCGTGAATTACCGGCGACTGAACTGGTCGCACAATTGGTTGCGGAATGGCAACAGGCCAGCACTCACTGAGGTTGAACCCAATAGCTATGTATCAGATCGTCCCTATCCAAGCGCAACACGATGCAGATATCTGCCGGATTATTCAACAGGTCGGCGCACAGTATGGCGCCATCGGGGCAGGCTTTGGTCCCTCAGATGCCGAAGTGACCTGCATGAGCCAACACTACGTAGCCGAGCAGCGCAGCCAGTATTTGGTCGCGCTGCTTGATGGGCACGTGGTTGGCGGCGCAGGTATCGCGCCCTTTCTGCACTATCGTGAGATTGCTGAACTAAAAAAACTGTTTTTACTGCCCAGCAGCCAAGGACTGGGCATCGGTAAAGCACTGACCCAAGCCTGTTTAGTTTTTGCCCAAGAGCAAGGCTATCAACAGTGTTATTTAGATACCTTAAGCAGCATGCAAAGCGCCATTGGTTTATATGAGAAGCTAGGCTTTACTCATCTTAAGCAACCTTTGGCTGGCACCCTGCACAGCGGGTGTGATGTGTGGATGCTTAAAATATTATAAAGCGCTGTACAGGTACGCTCTTGCTATATACCTAATGTCTATTCTCTACCGCAATCCACTATTGCTAATCAGTTCGATCTAAAACTTAGCCTAGGCTACACAAATAACAATAACAGCCTAACTGTAAGAACTAGCCATAAGTCACTGAAAACAGCCATTGTGTGTGGTCTTTTACTTATTTGTGCTTGATACTTAGTTTTACCCAGCAATATCAATTATTAGCTCGTGCGATGGGCAATAATTCATTGCTCCGTGACTTACAGCTATAAAAATCAAGGTAGGCATACTCTTATGAAATATACTCCAGCTAAGCTCGTCCTCTCCAGCCTTTGCTTTTCCCTCTTATTAACCGCGTGCTCATCTGAAGAAGAGCCTGCTAAAGCCCCTGCTACATCAGCAAATCAAGCAGCCTCCAGCGCGCCAGCCATAGCAACGGTTGCCGCCGATAAAATGCAAACACGCTTTGTCACTATTGCTACGGGCGGTGCATCAGGCCCTTACAATATTATCGCAACCACCTTGGGTGAGATTTATCACAAGGCCTATGGCGTCAACTCTAAAACCCAAACCACCGGCGCATCAGTTGAAAATATTAATCTGATGAACCAAAACAAAGTGGAAATGGCGTTTGTGATGAGTGATGTACTGAGCGATGCCTTAGCTGGCAGCAACAGTTTTAAAAACAAAATTGACAACGTGCAACAGCTTGCTGCGCTCTACCCTAACTACGTACAAGTCGTAACCTCGAAGAGTTCTGGTATCAAAACCTTAGCCGACTTACGCGGTAAGCGTATCGCAGTCGGTGCACAAAACTCAGGCGTGGAAGTGAACGCGCGCAATATTCTAGACGGCCATGGCATTACCTATAACGACATTAAAGTTGACTATTTAGGCTACGCTGAAGCAGCTGACGCACTAAAAGGCGGCAAACTGGATGCGGCATTCCTCACCAGTGGTCTGCCTAATGCGTCACTCTTAGAGTTAGAGCAAGGCTTTGATCTGCAATTGGTGTCTATTTTGCCAGACAACGTTGCCAATATTGCCAAAGATAAAAGCTACTTTATCGCATTAGAAATCCCTGCCAACACTTATGGCAATGCAGAAGCCATCCCGACTGCTGCAATTATGAATGCGTTAATTATCAACTCTAACTTAAGTGAAGATGATGGTTACAAACTGACAAAAGCCTTCTTTGAGAATTTGGATAATCTACGCAATTCTCACCAAGCGATGAAAGATGTCTCACTTGTGCAAGCTCAACAAGGCTTAGTGGCTCCGCTGCACCCTGGCGCGAAGAAATACTATGCTGAGCAAGCAGCACAATAAGCTGTTGTTCTTTGCACTGAGCGCTATTGTGGCGCTCAGTGCACTAGTGCTAACTCGCCCGATTAGGTTTATCCAGTTTGCCAGCACTGACTTGCAGTGTGCGTTGACCTTGCAAACATTTGAGCTGCAATGGATCCACTCTGTGGAAAAAGAACGCTGGCAAGAAACTTATCAAATCGCAGATCAACAACTCTTGCTCACGACAACGCAATTTAAGACGTTCGGCGCGGGCACACCCAGTAACACCGGTGTTATCGCCAGCACTGATGGCTGGCTGCATTATAAAATTAAACGTTTACTGCCACGTATACATTGGGTTGTTTCGCGTAATGTTGAATCGACAGTCTTGACTGAGTTCGGTGAATGGCCGCTTTATCACGACCTTGGCGATTACGCTGAGATTCAGATTCAGGTAATGCAGGTACCCCGCTGGCACTATTTTATCCAGGAGTCTTGTAATGACTACTTCAAAAAACCTTGATGCGCCGATTGATAGCGCACGACAGGAAGAGTTACTTGAAAAGTTTGATAAAGCTTCGGTTTTGCGCAACTTCTCAAATAATAAAGTTCGCTACTTTGTCTTTGCTTTAGCCGTTATTTATTCACTTTTTCACCTGTATATCACCTATAACCCACTGCCTGAACTGCTGCAGCGTAGCGCACACGTCAGCATTGGTTTGTGTTTGATTTTTTTACTCTACCCTGCTGGAAAAAACTCAAGTCGTAGCCAGACCTCATGGTTAGACTGGCTGTTATTCATTGGCAGTGCAGCCTCTACCACTTATCTTTTTGTTGAATACCAAGACATTGTCACCACCCGTGGCGGTATTCCCAACACTGCAGATATCATCTTTTCGATGATCAGTGTCGTACTGGTCTTTGAGTCGGCTCGACGCATTATGGGCTGGGGCTTACCAGCACTGGCCTTGGTGTTCTTAGCCTATCCTTTTATCAGTGGTTTTGAGTTTATGCCTGACCGTTTAATGACGCGCACCTTTGATCTGGGCGACATTTTTGGGCAAATGTACTTAAAGACTGAAGGTCTGTTCTCATCAGCGATTGGTGCGTCAGTAACCTTTATTTTCTTATTTATTTTATTTGGTGCGTTTTTATCAAAGTCAGGCATGGGTCAATTATTTAATGACTTAGCTTTGGCGCTGGCTGGCCATAAACAAGGTGGCCCGGCAAAAGTAGCAGTTATTTCTAGTGGTTTTATGGGCAGTATTAACGGTACCGCGGTCGCCAATGTGGTCGGCACTGGTGCGTTTACAATCCCGCTGATGAAAAAAATCGGTTACGATAAAAACTTTGCCGGTGCGGTTGAGGCCAGTGCGTCAGTAGGTGGGCAGATTTTACCGCCTATTATGGGGGCCAGTGCCTTTATTATGGCGGAAACCACAGGTGTCAGTTACGGCACTATTGCCTTGGCTGCAGTATTACCGGCACTGCTCTACTACCTTGGTGTCATAGCTCAGGTGCACTTTCGTGCAGGCCGCGATAATTTAAAAGGTATCCCGAAGGCAGACCTACCCAAAGTCAAAGATGTACTCAAAGCGCGTGGGCATTTATTACTGCCCATTATTGGCTTGGTCGTACTCTTGTTTAACAATATTCCCGTCAGTTACGCGGCGTTTTATACGATTATTCTGACAATCATCGTGAGTAGCCTGCGCCAATCAACACGTATGTCGATTGCTGACATTTTTGATGCCCTCGCCGATGGCGCGCGCCAATCTCTGTCCGTGATGGCCGCCTGTGCCTTGGTCGGTATTATTATTGGTGTGGTCAGTTTAACCAGCTTTGGCAGTGTCCTGACCTCCGCTATTATGAGCGTGGGCGCAGGTTCATTGTTCTTAACCTTACTGTTTACTATGTTCGCGTCAATGCTACTCGGTATGGGTTTACCCTCGATTCCGGCTTATATCATTACCGCCACCATGGCGGCGCCTGCCTTAGCAAATTTTAATATTCCGATTCTAGTCGCACATATGTTTGTATTCTATTTTGGTTTGTTCGCCAACATTACACCACCGGTAGCCCTCGCCTCTTTCGCCGGCGCGGGGATTGCAGGTGGTGACCCGATGAAAACGGGCTTTCAATCTTTGAAATTAGCCTTAGCCGGTTTTATTGTACCCTTTATGTTTGTCTACAACCCAGCCATGCTGATGCTCGACACCACTGATGCTTTAATCACCAGCAAAGAGTTCCCTCTGCCTAGTTTTTGGGTGATAGCCAGCGTGACCGCAACGGCAATTGTCGGCATTATCGCTTTAAGCGCCGCCGTTGAAGGCTACTTTAAAAGCCAGTTGAATCCCTTAATGCGCATTGTGTTGGCAGTAGGTGCTTTTATGCTGATTGTTCCAGAGGTGGCCAGCGATGTACTGGGTATTGTGATCGTCGGTTTAGTTGTAGTATGGAATACAATGCAAGCTAAAAAGCTAAATGAGCAAGGTGTAAAAACCACCTCACTTTAGCACTCAGTGAGCGCTTGTGGGCATTATGCTGATTGTTCCATCGGCTAGGGCTGCCAGCTATCTCGCGAGGGCCCTAGCGTTGGCAACGCGGTAAGCACTGAAGAAAAATCAGTTTTTACAAACCATAATGAAGGGTTTAATCACGCGCTCAAAGATGTGTGATTGAGCTAGTCGTTGCCTGCTGTAACGCAGTAAACTCGTGCTAATAATACAAAAATTGCACAGTCATAATGCCCTTGATTGGTCCAGGGCGATCACTACCCGCATTAGTCGTTTTAATGTATTTAACAGTATAGTTTTTCTGAACTGAGCTAGCTGCCGATGTTGGGCTTTGGGTAAAGTTAACGGTGGTATCGTTTGTAGCGGGCCCAAAACCTTCTTGCAACTGCGTGCGCGGCAAAAACTTTAGCGGGTCACCACCACCAACAGGATAGAACTTTAGAGCATATTTAGATGGTGTACTGTCATCGCTGTACACTGTGCGCAAATAATCAGTTAAACCATTCGCAGCCGTGGCATTGTCAAAAAAGTTAACCTTAACATCTAGACCCTCTGGGCAAACCACCGGCCCAACAGTAATCTCGCCGCCTTGCAGCTCAGTACCTGGACTGTCTAAACTGGACTTACCCACTGCTAACAAAGGGAACACACTGTTCGCATTTCCCAGAACACAACTGTCCAAAGAAGCTTGTTGCACACTAATATTGAAAATAATAGGTGCGAAAGCAGTTGTACCTAAAGTTGATAAAACATTCCACATTCTATATTCAAAAGTACCGATTCTCACACTGATCGGAACTGAAGTCGGTTGCACATCCCCCACTACCTTAAGGGTTGCTTGGACTGCGACTCCAAGTGTCTCCGGGTTGCGGTTAGCTTGCACTTCAGGGAAAGTGATAGTCGTTGGAGGACTCTTGGTCAGCGGCACCTGTGAAAGGTTATTATCTCCGACCATCAGCTTCATCGCCAAACCGTTACCAATATTAAAGTATTCACTGTCACGCCAAGTAAGCGCAGGGTTACTCTGCACAAAACCGAGGTGGTGCTTTGTTAGTGCGCTCAATGTAAAGCCAGTCAGATTATGACAATCAAAACGCGGACCTGTCGCCGTGACTCCGAGATTATCAACACCCGCAGTAAGCTTAATCCCCGTCACATTGATGGTCAATTTTCCAGCTTCTTTTCGATTATTAAGAAGACCGTATAGTGTTGTACCTGGCACACACGCTTGAGCCCAGTTCCCAGGATCAATCACAACAGCATAACTGGGCAAAGCCAGCATCCAACTCAGGCACAAGATTAAATACTTAAACACAGACCTATCCTTTTTTACTGGCAAGTAACGTTTTGGGTGCGGTAGAACTGGGCATCATCCATTTGCGTAATGTCATACTCAAAACTGCACTGATTATTGCCCCAGCGGGCACTGAGGGTTGCTGCATCGTCCTTAGCTTCTAGGAACAAGCGACCACTACTGGCAACAAAACCCAATCCATGACCTTCAGCATCAAATACCTCGGCACTCATAGGCACAGGCTGATTATCGACCGTGCGTACGGTTAATAGCATAGTGCGCTTGGTCTCGGTTCTAAAGCGCACCACTGAGGCGGTATTACCACGCGGGACTAATTGCTTTTGCGTTTGCTGCAGCAC
>LFRZ01000132.1:8584-79951 GCA_001513025.1 Gammaproteobacteria bacterium DTU037 | reverse complement strand
ATTCTCTATTCAATGATGCTCAGCTGGCTCTTTGCAGTGACTTTAACTCCGCTGCTGTGCGTGACTATGCTTAAAGTTAAAGCCGCAGGCAGCGCAGAGCCAACCAGCGGGGTGTTGTACCGCTACCGTCGCTTGTTGCATATGGCGTTGGGGCATCGCTTAGTGACGGGCGTTTTGCTGCTGAGTTTATTGGCCAGCGCTATGTTTGGATTTAAGTGGGTGCAGCCTGGCTTTATGCCCGATTCAGCCCGTCCGCAATTTGTTGTGGATATGTATTTACCCCAGGGTTCAGATATCCGTGAAACGGCCAAAGTGTTGGAGGCGATGGCTGAGCATGTCCAGGGTAAGGATGGCGTCACCTATATCACCCGTTTTGTGGGTCAAGGTGGTTTGCGTTTTATGCTGACCTACAGCCCTGAAGATCCCAATAGCAGCTATGGTCAGTTATTGATTGACGTGGAGGATGCCTCAGGTATTGCTGCGTTGGTGGATGAGTTGCAACATGAGCTGGCCGAGCGCCATCCATTGGCTGCGGTCAAAGTCTGGAAGTTTATGTTGGGCCGTGGCGGTGGTAAAAAGATTGAAGCCGCTTTTAAAGGGCCGGAGCCAGATGTGCTGCGCCAATTAGCCGAGCAAGCCAAAGCCATTATGGCGCAGGATCCTGGAGCGATTGCCATTCAAGATGATTGGCGTGAGAAAACCCCGGTGCTGCGTCCGATTGTGGATGAGGTGGCCGCACGCCGCGCCGGTGTCGATATTACCCAGATCAGCCAAGCGTTAAACCGTGCTTTTACTGGCGAGCGCGTAGGCGTCTATCGTGAGCAAGATAAGTTGATTCCCATTATCGCCCGGGCTCCTGTTGCGGAGCGTTTACAAGCGCAAGATATGGAAAACGTGCAAGTTTACAGCCCAACCGCTGAGCAATATTTGCCGGTGGGGCAGTTGGTGACCGGCGTTAAAGTGGAGTGGGCTGATGCTATTTTGCGCCGTGTGGATCGTTTTCCAACCATTATGGCGCAGGCCGATCCGCTACCAGGAGAGCAGTCGGATCCTTTATTTAATCGCTTAAAACCGAAAATTGAAGCCATTGAACTGCCACCGGGTTATCGCTTGGAGTGGCATGGTGAGTACAAGGATGCTAAAGAGTCTAATGAAGGCTTGGCCATCTCTGCACCTTACGGCTTTACTGCGATGGTCTTAGCGGTGGTGCTGATGTTTAACGCGCTACGTCAGCCCTTGGTGATTTGGTTAACTGCGCCCTTGGCCATTATTGGGGTGACCGTGGGTTTGGTGATCTTCCAAGTCCCCTTTGAGTTTATGGCGATTTTAGGTTGCCTGAGTTTGGTGGGGATGCTGGTGAAAAACTCGATTGTTTTGGTCGATCAAGCCGATGCGGAAATACGTGACGGTAAGGCGGGCTTTATTGCCGTGATTGACGCTGCTGTCAGTCGTGCGCGTCCGGTTTTTCTGGGTGCTGTGACCACTATTTTAGGCGTAGCCCCCTTACTTTGGGACCCGTTCTTTAAGAGTATGGCAGTGGTGATTATGTTTGGTTTGGCCTTTGCTACGGTGTTAACTTTGGTTGTGGTGCCGCTGCTCTATGTGGTGATTTTTCGTATTGCTGCTGAGCCAGAGGTGACTGCTCAGGACTGAACAGTGATTGAGCCTTCAGCTATTGTGCTGTTTTACTCAGTAACGCCGCACAATACCGGCGTTTGTTTGATTTTTAAGTGAATGATAGCAAGGGGGTTGTGGTGCCTTATTTGTTGCTGGGCCTGGCTGCGGTTATGTTTGGTTTATATAACGTGTTTATTAAATTATCTGCGGATCATATTCAGGCAGTGTTGGGCGCGGTGATTCTACAGTTTGTTGCGGCATTTTTAGGCTTAGGTTTATTGATCTACCTTAAGTATGCCGATAATCTTACTCTGCATCTCAGTCCGCGCGGCGTCACGCTGGCGGTATTGGCAGGCGCGGCGATTGGCGTAGTAGAAATTCTTACTTTTATTATTTATGGGCGCGGTGTTGATGTGGCGGTTGGCAATCCTTTGATTGTTGGTGGCTCGTTGATTGTGACCACCGGTATCGGTTGGTTGTTTTTGCGCGAAGTATTAAATCCATGGCAAGTGGTCGCTGTGTTGAGCATTATTGCTGGCGTAGTGGTGCTGGCTTGGCAGGCAGGACGTTGATGATGACTGATACACAACACACACCGCTGGGGTCGTATACGCAGGCGATGACTCGCGGCTTTGTCGATGACCCGGCGCAGCGCAACGCGGTTGAGGCGTTACAACAATGTTACCAAGCCGTGCAGCAGGGCTCAGCTCGCGCACGAGGCGTCTACTTATATGGGCGCGTGGGGCGTGGTAAAACGTGGCTGATGGATCAGTTTTATCGTAGCTTAACGGTTCCTGCACGACGCCAACATTTTCATCACTTTATTCAGGATATGCATCAGCGCTTATTTCGTTTAACCGGCAGTGCTGAGCCTCTGGCGAAAATTGCTGATGAGTTGGTGAGTGAGATCCAAGTGTTGTGTTTTGATGAGTTATTTGTCAGCGATATTGCGGATGCGATGATTTTAGGTGGGCTGTTTCAAGCGCTGTTTGAGCGCGGTTTAGTGGTGGTGGCGACCTCCAATCAGCCGCCTGCAGATTTGTATTATGAGGGCTACAATCGTGAGCGTTTTTTACCGGCGATCGCAGCACTTGAGCAGTATATGCAAGTGGTGGATGTGAATGGTGAACAGGATCATCGCTTGCATAAGGGTGCCACTGTTCAGCGCTACTGGGTCAAAGCGCCTGAGCAAGATAGCGTTATGCCTGAGCTGTTTACCCAACTCAGTGCAGGGCAGGTGGTCGAGCAGGGTCGACTCAATTTAGGCGCGCGCAGCTTACTAACCCAAGCGTACAGTGAGACAGTGTTGTATTGTGATTTTGCTCAGCTTTGCGAACAGCCTTTGGCCGCCATAGATTTTATGGCGTTGTGCGATAGGTTTCAGGCGGTGCTCTTGAGTGCGGTGCCGGCACTTGGTGGTGAGCAGCAGGCGGCGAAAATCGCCCGTGGTACTGAAGATGCGGTGCAGCGGGTGGATGCCGGTGACCGTGAGCTGCCTAATCTAGCGCCTGGTGATGACAGTGTACGACGTTTTATTGCTTTGATTGATGAGTGCTATGATCGAAAAGTGACGGTTTATATTGAGGCCGCGGGGCCGCTTGAAGCGCTTTACACACAAGGGTATTTGGCGTTTGCCTTTCGTCGCACTTACAGCCGCTTAAAAGAAATGCAGTTAGAGCGTTTTGCAAAAGACTAAGCTATGCTTTGTTAGTATTGTTATTATTGGTCGTTTTTAGTATGGGACGCGTTATATGCACCTAAGTATTCGCTTACTGGGTTTAGTCAGCCTTGTGTTTTTAGCCGCCTGTTCATCACAAGCGCCAATACCGGCACCTGCTGTGCAATCTAAAACACCCCCCATCATGAGCTTTAATCCGATGGCTGATGATGTGTTATTTCGCGCCATTGGCTTGGTTGGTACGCCTTATGTCTGGGGCGGTAATACACCCGCGTCGGGTTTTGATTGCAGTGGCTTAATTGGTTTTGTGTATAACGATGTGACTGGTATTCGTTTACCCAGAACCACCACGCAGATGATCCAAATGAAAGGCCAGACGGTGTCGCGCAGTAAGTTGCGCAGTGGTGATATTCTTTTCTTTAGTACCGCAGGTCATGGGCGCGTCAGTCATGCAGGGATTTATGTCGGTGATGGGCGTTTTGTACATGCCCCTTCATCGGGCGGCACCGTGCGTTTAGACAGTGTAAATTCTACATATTGGAATAACGCTTATTTACAAGCTAAGCGCGTTTTAAGCAGTGAAACTGTGGTGTTGAATCCTTAATGATCGACAGCGCACTAATCTATTGCTCAGCACTAAGCTGGCGTTGAATTAAAGCATAAAGAGAGTTGATATGAACGAGCAGCAACGGCCACGTATAGGTATTATCGGCACCGGTGCGATTGGTGGTTTTTATGGCGCGATGCTGGCGCGTGCAGGCTTTGATGTGCATTTTTTATTGCGCAGCGAATATGCAGCGGTCAGCAGCAATGGTTTGCGCATTAATAGCGCCGTGCATGGCGATATAGTCGTGCCGCAGGTGCAGGCTTACCAGGATGCAGCGCAGATGCCGGCCTGTGATTGGTTGCTGGTGGGTGCTAAAACCACCAGTAATGCCGAGCTGGCGCCGATTATCAATGCAGTTGCTGCGCCGGGCGCTAAAGTGCTGTTGTTGCAAAACGGCTTATCGGTTGAGGATGAGTTGCGTCCGCTCTTGGAGCCGCATCTGCATTTATTAGGTGGGCTGTGCTTTATTTATATCAATCGCAGTGCGCCCGGGATTATTGAGCATCAGGCCAATGGCACGGTTAATCTGGGTTACCACAGCGGCCCAGCAACAGAGGGTGAGGGCTATGCCATTGCTGAACAGGGTGCTGGGTTCTTTCAGTTGGCCGGTTTAGAGTCGAAGGCATTGCCACAATTGCAGCGCGCCCGTTGGCAGAAGCTGGTGTGGAATATTCCTTACAATGGTTTGTCAGTGCTGCTTAACAGTAATACCGAGCAATTAATGCGCGAGCCGCATAGTCGGGCATTGATTGAGGATTTAATGCAGGAAGTAACTGCTGCGGCAACGGCCTGTGGTTATCCTCTGTCGGAGAAGGTTGTGCAAGGCACGTTGAAATCAACCGAGTCGATGCCCGCCTATTTACCGAGCATGTACCATGACTTTAGCCAAAAGCGCCCCATGGAGTTGCCCGCGATTTATAAGGCACCACTTGAGGCTGCAGAGGCTGTCGGCTGTGCGATGCCTAAAGTAAGAATGTTGCTGCAAATGTTGGAGTATGTCGCAGTTTAGTGCTGTGTGCGTATGCAGCGAAGGTCAGTTTGCCTGAGTCGCTTGCCAGCAGGCTGTATAGCCGTCTCCTTCTATCTGATGGGATAGCTGCTGCGCGATCTGGGTTAAAATACCCAGCGAGTTGCACGACACTACTAGGGTTTGTTCGGCGCAACAGGTAAAATGTGTTTTTTTACCTGTTGCGGATCATGTTATGAGTAGTTTGTCAGCCGACCAGAAGAAATTACAGAAGCGTTTATACCGACTTGCAGGCGAGGCGGTAACTGATTTCAATATGATCGAAGATGGCGATAAGATCATGGTCTGCCTGTCCGGTGGTAAAGACAGCTACGCGATGTTAGATGTGTTGCTGCACCTGCAAAAAGTGGCGCCGATTCAGTTTTCCTTAGTTGCCGTGAATATGGATCAGAAGCAGCCTGGCTTTCCTGAGCATGTGTTGCCAGCCTATTTAGAGTCTGTTGGTGTTGAATACCATATTATCGAAAAAGATACTTACTCAATCGTTAAAGAAAAAATCCCAGAAGGGCGAACCACCTGTTCGCTGTGTTCGCGCTTGCGTCGTGGCACGCTATACACTTATGCGGATGAGATTGGTGCGACAAAAATGGCGCTGGGTCATCATCGTGATGATATTTTAGAAACATTTTTCTTGAATATGTTTTTCGGTGGCACCCTAAAAGCCATGCCGCCTAAGCTGTTATCGGATGATGGACGTAATGTGGTGATTCGGCCTTTGGCCTACTGTAAAGAAAGCGATATCGCAGACTATGCGCAGCTGCAAGGCTTCCCCATTATTCCGTGTAATTTATGTGGCTCACAAGAAAACCTACAGCGCCAAGTGGTCAAAGGCATGCTGCAAGAGTGGGAAGATAAAACCCCCGGCCGTTTAGATATTATGTTCCGAGCCTTACAGAACGTGGTGCCCTCGCAGTTGGCCGATCGGCAGCTGTTTGATTTCGCCAGCTTAACCATTGATAACCAAGCAGAGCCACGCTATTTAGATGTGATGAGCTTGTAACGGCTTGGCATCACGCCGTGTCAGGCTGTAAAGCACCACTAATCGTAGAGTTGAGGGTCAGGCATGAAACTGTTAGTCGTGGAAGATGAAGCGTTATTACGCCACCACCTGAATACGCGGCTAGGCGAGCATGGTCATGTGGTGGATGCTGTGGCTGATGCTGAAGAAGCCTTAGGTCGGATTGGCGAATACACGCATGATTTAGCCATTGTCGATTTGGGCCTACCCGGTATGAGTGGCTTGGATTTAATCCGTGAGTTACGTCATCAAGGTAAGCAGTTTCCTATTTTAATTTTAACCGCACGGGGCAATTGGCAAAATAAAGTGGAAGGCTTGGCCGCCGGTGCGGATGACTATTTGGTTAAACCGTTTCAATTTGAAGAGTTAGAAGCGCGGCTGAATGCTTTATTACGACGTTCCTCTGGTTTTGTTCAGTCCACAATTGGTGCTGGCCCCTTGCTGTTGGATTTAAATCGCAAGCAAGCCACGCTGCTGGATAATCCACTGGCGCTGACCGCCTATGAATACCGTATTCTTGAGTATTTGATGCGCCATCATCAGCAAGTGGTATCTAAAGAGCGCTTAATCGAACAACTCTATCCTGATGATGAAGAGCGCGATCCCAATGTGATTGAGGTGCTGGTTGGGCGTTTGCGCCGCAAACTGGAAGGTGAGGCCTGTTTTAAACCGATTGAAACAGTGCGTGGTCAAGGGTATCTATTTACTGAACGTTGCCGTTAACAGGGTGGTTATTTAGCATGCCACTGCAGAATAAAAATAAAGCATCGTCGTTACGTATGCGCTTAATGTTCGGTGCGGCGTTCACCGTATCCTTGTTTATGCTGGCTTTATTTCCGGCCTTGCAGCAAGTGTTTACCTCGGCGCTAGAACAATCCATTGAGCAACGTTTGGCCGCTGATGCCAGTGCCTTGATTTCTGCTGCAAGTGTGTCTAAAGGGCAGTTGCGTATGCCGGAAAAACTGCCTGATGAAGAGTTTGACATTCTTCCTGCTCGGCAGTTGGGCTTTATTTATGATAATAAGGGCAGCCTGTTGTGGCGCTCACGCAGTTCAAAAAACGTCAATATTAATTATCAGCCGAAATATGATGGAACACAGAACCATGAGTTTCTGCGCGCGCAAGATAGCGAGGGGCGTGAGTTTTTTATCTATGACGTCGAAGTGGATTTGCTTAGAGGTCAGAGTGCTTATTTTAGTATTGTGACCATGCAACCGGTCAGTGATTATCAAGCGATGTATGGCAATTTACGCCAGCAGCTCTATGTCTGGTTATGCTTCGCGCTCTTGCTCTTATTGGGCTTTCTATGGCTAGGTTTGGGCTGGGGGATTCGCAGTTTACGCAGCTTAAGCGCTGAGCTGGATGATGTTGAAATGGGGCGGCGAGCGTCATTAAGTGATGAACACCCACGTGAGTTATTACGCCTGACGCGCTCGTTAAACCGACTACTAGAGAGTGAGCGGCAACAAAGTGAGCGTTATCGTCACTCTTTAGATGATTTGGCGCACAGTTTAAAAACACCGCTGGCGGTATTACAGGGCGTAGGCGAGGTCTTATCGACACAGCCCAGTAATGCTGAGCAGGTGCGAACCTTGCAGGGTCAGGTTAATCGCATGAGCCAGCAAATCAGCTATCAGCTGCAACGTGCGCGTTTACGTAAAAGTGGTTTGCTGCGCTATCAAGTCAAACTTAAGCCCTTGCTGGACAGTTTGCTTGAGGCGTTAGATAAGGTGTATCGAGATAAGCGCGTGCAGGTGACGCCAGTCTTCTCTGCTGAGTTGCGCGTGCCGGTCGAGCAGGGCGCATTGCTTGAGTTGTTGGGTAATATCTTAGAAAACGCCTACCGTTTATGTATCAATGAAATACGCATCAGTGCGCAATTGACTGCAAATGGCTGCGAGTTAATGGTTGAGGATGATGGTCCAGGAGTACCCAAGCATCAGCGCGAACGTATTTTAAAACGTGGTGAGCGCCTAGATACCCAATATCCAGGTCAAGGCATTGGAACTGCAGTGGTGAAAGATATTATCGACAGCTACGGTGGCCAATTGTTTGTTGAAGACTCTGTTTTAGGCGGGGCACAGTTTCGGATTATCTTCCCGCTCAATTAGTGACTGCGCAGCGCCTGGAACTCTAGCGCTGAATCTGTTTGTGGGTATAGCTCAGCTTGGCGCCACAAACTTTACACAGGTAATGCAGGCCTTTATTGATGCGCGCATGGCGTTGGGCACTCAGGGCGAAAGGTTCGCGGCTCTGGCATTCACAGCGATATAAATAATGGGTTTTGGCGGTGCGCTTGATCGCATAGTTATGACAGCGTTGCGCCGGAAGTTGATAGACATTGAGCATCAACGCTTGCCACTCAGGGCCGTGGGCTCGAATGCGCGGGCCATAGAGTTGATAGGCCAACAGATGCGCCACTTCGTGAGCCACCGTATGCAATAAAAAATGCTCTCGGTTCTCTTGATAGAGCACTGGATTAAAGCGCAAAAGGTTTTCACTGATATGCGCAACGCCAGCTTTTTGTCCACGCAGTTGTAAACTGATCTCTGGCCGTTTGAAGGCACAGTTAAAATGATGTTCGGCAGTGGCGTAACAGACGTCAACGCGTTCTTGGAGAAAGTTAGGCATAGTTAAACTTGACTGTACGGATTTTTAGCTAGAGAGAGTGGTGCTAAATACTAGCAGATTGCAACCCATCCTAGTGATCTTCGATATAGAGTTGAGGCACGCTGGCGGCTATGGCTTGGCGGCATAGATAAAAGCAGAATGCGTAGCGTTAAGCGAGCGGACTGCGTTAGAACATGCGCTTAAGCGCTTGAATATCGCGCTAAGTGACTTATTAGTAACAATTTTCCGTGAAAAGACCGCACTACAGAGGTAATATGCGCTGCTTTGCTTTATATGAAAAATGGATAGCATTTTATGGATATGTGGTTAGCGGTACAGGCGTTTATTTTGGGTGTGGTTGAGGGATTAACTGAGTTTTTGCCTGTGTCCAGTACAGGTCACCAAATTATTGTCGCGGACGCGATTGATTTTGGTGGGCAGCGTGCCAAAGCCTTTAATATTATTATTCAGCTGGCCGCTATTTTGGCGGTGATGTGGGAATACCGCCGCAAAATTGTTGAGGTTGTAGTGGGCTTGCCGCGTGAAGCAAAAGCACAGCGCTTTACTGTCAATCTATTGGTGGCTTTCTTTCCTGCAGTGATTTTAGGTTTGAGCTTTGCTGATCTAATTGAAAAGTGGTTATTTAATCCTATTACTGTGGCAACGGCGCTCGTGGTGGGTGGCTTTGTGATGCTTTGGGCTGAAAAGCGCCCGCATAAAATAGCCGCAGAAACGGTAGATGATATGAGTTGGCAGCAAGCTTTAAAAGTGGGTTGTGCACAGTGCTTAGCCTTAGTTCCCGGCACCTCGCGTTCGGCATCGACTATTATCGGCGGGCTATTTTTTGGTTTGTCGCGTAAAGCCGCTACTGAGTTTTCGTTTTTTCTAGCCATGCCAACCATGATTGGTGCAACGGTGTATTCGGTGTATAAGCACCGTGAGTTGTTTGCTGGTGGCGAAGATATTTATGTGTTTGTGATTGGCTTTATTACCTCTTTTATTTTTGCCATGCTCGCTGTGCGCGCCTTGCTGAAGTTTATTGCCAGTCACAGCTATGCCGTGTTTGCTTGGTATCGTATCGTGTTTGGTGTCTTGATTTTAGCCACTTGGCAGCTTGGTTTTATCGACTGGGCATCGGTAGGTGAATAGAGGTATTGCGGCGGCGGTATAGACCTTCCTTGTTGAGATTAGATCTGGCTCAGTGGCGCGGCGCATGCGCCGTTACTGAGTTAATAGACTTGACAGTAAATGTGTTTGAAACGTATGTTTGAAACCTTTATCTGGAGTAAAAATTGCATGGCTCAGTCAGACACCGTAGAGCGAATTTTAGATGTGGCAGAGATTCTGTTTGCGGAGAAGGGCTTTGCAGAAACCTCGTTGCGCCTGATCACCAGTAAAGCTGGAGTGAACTTGGCCGCCGTCAACTACCATTTCGGTTCAAAAAAATCCCTGATTCAAGCAGTGTTTTCAAGGTTTCTTGGGCCGTTATGCATCAGCTTAGACGAAGAGTTGCAGCGTCGTTCCGCGGCTGATCAGCCGGCTTGGACGGTTGAGCTGCTCTTGGATGTCTTAGTTCAGCAAACCTTAGCGGTGAAGCCGCGCAGTGGTAATGATTTATCTATTTTTATGCGCCTGTTAGGTTTGGCCTTTAGTCAAAGCCAGGGGCACTTACGTCGCTATCTAAATGATATGTACGGCCCTGTGTTTCATCGTTATATGCTGCTGTTACGCCAAGCAGCGCCGGAGGTTCAGCCGATTGAATTGTTCTGGCGCGTGCATTTTATGATCGGTGCGGCAGCCTTTAGCATGTCCGGGCTTAAAGCCTTGCGTGCGATTGCCGAAACTGAGTACCAGGTGCATATGACCACAGAGCAAGTGTTGCGCTTAATGGTGCCTTTTTTAGCCGCGGGTCTGCGTGCTGAAAGTGTGATTGATGCGGTAGGTATGCAGCCGGTGCTGAAAAAGAAAGCGCCTTAATTCTTAGAAAGAGTGGTGAGGTTATGTTTGATTACCTGCATGTGTCCATTGCAGAGCAGCGCCTGTATGCTTTTTCTAAGCAGCAATTACAGCGTGTTTATACCGTTTCTACCGCACTCAATGGTCCTGGTGAGCAAAATAACTCAGGATGCACACCACGCGGCTTGCATTATATTCGAGCCAAAATAGGTGCCGATTTGCCGCCGATGGCCGTGTTGCGCGGCCGTCGTTGGACTGGAGAGATTTTCAGCGCAGAGTTGCAGCAGGCCTATCCACAGCGTGACTGGATTCTCAGTCGTATTCTTTGGCTTAGCGGCTGTGAGAAAGGGCGCAATCGCCTCGGTGCTTGTGATACCTTTCGTCGCTATATTTATATTCATGGCACTGCCGATGAAGCCCTGTTAGGGCAGCCGTATTCCCATGGCTGTATTCGTATGCGCAACCAGGACATTATTGAGCTCTATGCGCAGCTGGCCGATACCTGTCTCGTTGAGATTAGTGAGCATGCTGTAGCGGCGCCGATACAGCACAGCCACAGTAAGGAATCATTATGCAAGGCTCGTTAATGTTGGATATTGGCGGCACCTATCTGACCGCCGAAGATCGTCACCTCTTGCGTCAGCCACAAGTCTGTGGGGTGATTTTATTTGCTCGAAATATTGAGCATCCGCAGCAGGTGCGTGAGTTATGCCATGCCATTCGTCAGGTGCGCGGTGATCTGTTGATTGGCGTTGATCAGGAAGGCGGTCGTGTGCAGCGTTTGCGTCAAGGTTTTGTTGCTTTGCCCGCCATGGGCGTGTTGCAGACGGCCGTGAACCCTGCTTATGTCGCACAAGAGTGTGGTTGGTTGATGGCCTGGGAAGTATTAGCCATGGGCATCGACTTTAGTTTTGCGCCAGTTTTAGATTTGAACTATGGTCGCAGCAGTGTGATTGGTTTGCGCGCCTTTGGCGCAGATGTTGAGACCGTCACTCAATTAGCGGGTGCTTTTTTACAGGGTATGCAGGCGGCTGGGATGCCTGGCGTGGGTAAACATTTTCCTGGGCATGGCTGGGTGACGGCTGATTCGCATGTGGCGATTCCAGTGGATGAGCGCAGCTTGGCTGAAATTCAGCGCACAGACATATTACCTTTTAAACACTTGCAAGGTTATTTGGCGGGCATTATGCCAGCACATGTGATTTACCCAGAGGTCGATACTGCACCGGCGGGCTTTTCTAAAGTGTGGTTGCAAGATATCTTACGTCAGCAGCTGGGTTACAGTGGTGTACTCTTTAGCGATGATTTGTCCATGGCGGGTGCACATGTGGCGGGTGACGCGGCGCAGCGAGTGCTTGCCGCACTTAACGCTGGGTGTGATGTTGGGTTATTATGCAATGACCGTGCGGCAGCAGAACAGGCATTAAGCGCTTTGCAAACCGAACAGGTCACACCCTGTACACAATTATCTGCTATGTATGGACATTATACAGCGCAGCATGATTTTCAGCAGCATCCGCGCTGGCAGGCTGCACGACAGGCGTTAAAAACCATTAAAATCAATATATAAGAGGTGGTCAATGAATAAATACGCGATTATTGGCGGTACAGGATTAACCCAGCTGGAAGGTCTAACGATTCGCGATGCGATGTTTATTGACACCCCTTATGGTGCGCCTTCTGCTGAAATTTTACTCGGTGAGTATGCGGGACGTGAAGTGTTTTTTTTAGCGCGCCATGGTCATCCACACCGCATTCCGCCACATGAAGTGAACTACCGTGCCAATTTATGGGCATTACGTCATGCTGGCGCCAATACAATTTTAGCGATCAATGCCGTGGGTGGTATCACCGATAACTTAAAAACCGGGTGCTTCTGTATTCCGGATCAAGTGATTGACTACACTTCAGGACGTCAACATACCCTGTATGAAGGTGGGCTTGAGCATGTCACCCATGTCGATTTCACTTACCCCTATGATGAGGCGTTGCGCAAGCGTTTAATCGCGGCGGTGGCGGCGTGTGGCTACAGCTGTAACAATCATGGCGTGTATGGTTGCACGCAAGGTCCACGTTTAGAAACCATTGCTGAAGTGAAGCGTATGGAGCGTGATGGTTGTGATGTTGTGGGTATGACCGGTATGCCAGAAACGGCGCTAGCCCGAGAGTTGGGATTGAGTTATGCCTGTTTGGCTCTGGTCGTTAATCCTGCGGCGGGTAAAGCCAAAGGTGGGATCACCATGGCGCAAATTGATGCAGCGCTGAATGTGGGGATGTCTAAAGTTAAAATTATTTTAGCGCGGATATTAACTCAGGCTTAAGCGTGCACAGCGCCATAAGCTGCGTCTGGATGTGGGCTTATGGCGTTCTACGCAACCGCCACGCTGACCAAGGTCAGCGCACTGCCGTGTAAGCGCGAAAACTGCCCTTGTAGCTCACAACCTAGGCGCCATTGGGTGGATAAATCTTTGCTCAGACGTAAGCGCGCATGGCCCATTGCGCTGTTCTCCAAATCCAGTACTTGGGCGTCATGGAAACCAAAGTAGGTCCCGGTCAGGGGATTAAGCGCTTTAAATAAACTCTCTTTAAACGAAAAAACCAGAGTTAAATACATGGCTTGCTGGTTGCTGTCTAGACGATTGTAAGTGTATTGCTCGTCCGGCGTTAAAATCGTTTTAGCTAAGCGCTGCGCACGCTGGATGGGGATTGGTTTTTCTATATCTAAGCCCAATCCTTGCCAATAGCGGCTGTCGCCGACAATGGCGGCTGACAGATTATGACTGTGTGACATCGAGCCACAGCTGTGCGTTGGCCAGCGTGGGGCACGACTGTTATCTTGCTGGGTGGGCAGACTGGCGTGACCGGTTTGTTGGCGTAAGGCTTCGCGAGCACAGAGTCGTGCGGCTAAAAATTCAGCTTGGCGTTTAAGCGCCGCTTGCGGTGGCGCGATGCCGTAATGGCTAAACAACTCAGGACTTAATGCTTGTGCGGTAAAGCGCGTGGAGACCAACGTACAGCCGGCTAAGGGTATAGGGAAGGGCCAGTGTTGCTGGAGGTGGCTTAAAAAAACCGCAAGTGACGCCGCATCAGTCATTAAATACACCTGTTGTACTGCTGTTTTATAAATAAATAGTTATAACTCTGGAATAAATTCACTGTTGCAGTTATAAGTAGTCGAATATTTTAAGGTTGCCTGCACTGACTGCTGAGGTTTTTATGAAGCTACAACAACTGCGCTATATCTGGGAAGTGTCCAGAAACGGTCTTAACGTTTCTGCCACTGCACAAGCCCTTTATACATCGCAACCGGGTATAAGCAAACAAATACGTTTACTGGAAGATGAGCTGGGCGTAGAAATTTTTGCCCGCAGTGGTAAGCATTTAACTCGAGTAACGGCAGCCGGTGAGCGCATTATTAAAACCGCTGGCGAGATCTTGCGCAAGTGCGAAAATATTAAACAAATTGGCCAAGAGTTTTCTGATGAGCGGGTGGGTACCTTATCCATTGCCACTACGCACACCCAAGCGCGTTATGCCTTGCCCACGGTGATCAGTGGTTTTATGCATGAATACCCAGATGTCGCCTTGCATATGCACCAAGGCACGCCCACGCAAATTGCCGAGATGGCTGCCGATGGCACTGTCGATTTTGCTATTGCCACTGAAGGTATGGATCAGTTTGGCGATCTGATTATGATGCCATGTTACCGTTGGAATCGCTGTGTGGTGGTGCCCAAAGGTCATCCGTTGGCCAGCGTTGCAAAACTAACTCTCGAAGCTTTAGCTGAATTTCCGATTGTCACTTATGTCTTTGGCTTTACCGGCCGCTCCAAGCTGGATGAGGCTTTTAGCCAGATTGATTTAGAACCCAAAGTGATCTTCACTGCTGCCGATGCCGATGTGATTAAAACCTATGTGCGCTTAGGTTTGGGGGTTGGCATTGTCGCGGGTATGGCGGTGGATGCTGTGCAAGATCAAGATTTAGTGGCTTTAGATGCCAGTCATTTATTTGAGTCCAGCGTGACTAAAATTGGTTTTCGTCGTGGCACTTTCTTGCGTGGCTTTATGAGTGACTTTATTGAACGTTTTGCCCCACATTTGGATCGCGAGATTCAAACCAAGGTCATTCAGGCGCGTAGCAAAGAAGAAGTGGATGACTTGTTTAAAAATATTGAGCTGCCAGTGTATTAGAGCTGAGTGTTTGTGGCGGTTGTCGTCGACGGATCAGTAGGCCAGTAATGATCGGCTAAATATGCCTCATTCGCTGATGCTTGTCGTATAATCGCCGCAGATTTTTATTAAATAGCTTAAGGATCACCATGACTGATTACCGTGAAACGCTGCATGATAATTATGGCCAGTTTTTTAAGATTGAAACAATGCTGCATGAGTTTCGTACTGAGCATCAGCATTTAGTTATTTTTGAAAATGCTCGAATGGGTCGCGTAATGGCGCTCGATGGAGCGATTCAAACCACCGAAGCCGATGAATTTATTTATCATGAAATGCTTACCCATGTGCCGATTTTAGCCCATGGCAGCGCGCGTAATATCTTGATTATCGGTGGTGGTGATGGTGGCATGTTACGTGAAGTATGCCGTCACGACAGCGTGGATCGCATCACTATGGTGGAAATTGATCAAGCTGTTGTTGATATGTGTAAAGAGTATTTACCCAATCACTCCAGTGGTGCTTACGATGACCCACGGGTGAATTTGGTGATTGATGATGGCATGCGTTTTATGGCCAACTGCACTGAAAAATTTGATGTGATTATCAGTGACTGTCCCGACCCTACCGGCCCGGGCGAAGTGCTGTTCTCCGAAGGTTTTTATCAGGCTTGCCATCGCTGCTTAACGGATGAGGGAATTTTCGTTGCGCAAAATGGCACGCCATTTTTACAAATCGATGAAGTGAAAACCACTGCTAAAAATATTCAAGAATTGTTTGCTGACTGGCACTTTTACCATGCTGCAGTGCCCACTTATATTGGTGGCAGTATGACTTTTGCTTGGGCGGCTAAAAATCCTCAGTTGCGTAAACAGCCTTTGGATATTTTACGCCAGCGCTTTGCCGGTAGCGGCATTGTGACCCGTTACTACAATGCTGATATTCATCAGGCCGCTTTTGCTTTACCGCAATATGTTTTACAAGCCATTGGTAAGCCTAGCAACGACTAAGCGAGGCCGTGTTCTGCCCTTATGCACTAGGGCAGAACGCTACTATGTTTGGGTGCAGATCAAAGGCTGATATGCGGTGTCACATCGAGACGAACTGCTTGCTTCAGTAGCGTCTCGATATGTGTTTTTAACACCTTTAAATCACGGTGGGTGATATCTGCGCTTGAGCTGACTTCAAGTTTTAGATAGGTCTCTGGGCTACTCACTTGTACGAGTAATACGTTGATATGCAGTTGTTTACCGTATATCTCCAAGCTTAGCTCATCGACCTTGTGCTCTACCTGCCAAGTGCTATAAATGCTCTGAAATGACCATGTCAGGGGTACCGCAACGGTGATCATTAGGACTAAAGATAGAGCTAAACCACGTCGCGCTTTCACAATAGGTGCATAGCCTAAGACCAAAAAAGTCAGTGCCGCCGCCAGTGCGATGCCCACCAAGTTGGTGACAAATAATAGTGCAGCGCCACTGATCACTTGCCAGTCCCACCAGCCAATGCCAATCCCTGCTACACAGACGGGGGGGACCAGCGCAACGGCGATCGCCACCCCCGGCATACTTTTCATAACGCTTTCACGTGCATGCGCATAGGCTGCGGCCATGCCAGAGACGATCGCCACCCCAAGGTCAAGTAGATTGGGGTGTAAGCGGCCGGCCATCTCTGGAGTGATGCGGGTAATCGGCATAAGCAACGCGAGCAAGGCCGCCATACTCAGCGCTAGGGTCACCCCAATGATAATGGTGACCATGGACCTTTTGAGTAAGATTTGATCGTTACGCAGTAGCGCCATGGCTAAAGAGACAATCGGTGACATTAAGGGCGCTAGCACCATGGCACCGATAATCACTGCGGGGCTGGACAGAAATAAGCCCAAACTTGCCAATAAGCTGCTGAGCATCATCAGAGAAATAAAGCTGCTATGGGCTTGTGCATTCTCGCGCAGCTGTAAGAACAGATCTTTAAAGTCGTCCTCTAAGGCATGGGTAAACAGCGGTAAACGTTGCTGGATCATATTTAAGCGCTGCTCATTCAGTGGCAGATTTTCGAGCTTAAGTGTGTCTTTACCGCCACGTTGACCGCCTTGGGTTTCATAATAGGCGTCCGGTAAGTTAATTTGCACCGCTTCAGGGTACAACTCTAATTCAATGCTTTGCGCTTCGCGTTTTTGACTGTCGACATAGTAGATGAGGGGGCTGCTGCTCTCGATTCGCAAATAGTTGCTACGTACATAACTCATAGCATCGGGTAAACGACTGACTTTTTTGTCTGAATGAAAAGAGGCGCGGATTAAAAATCCTAGATATTGGCTGATGGACTTAGGCGCAATCAGTAGGGTGGAAACTTTACCGTCTTGCACTGAAATACTGGTATTGATCAGTCGTGCCGCCGCATTAGTGACGTTATTTTCAATGGCAATTAAACCCGTGATCGCTGTTTTTACGCTGTACTCACTGCCCACCGATAAGGTGATGCCAAAGGGCTGGATGGCAAATAAGTTGCGCAAACTATTCCATAATAGGGCTATAAAATAAAAAATACGCCGCCAGGGTGAGACGGCGCGTTGCCGGTAAGTGCGGCTGCGTTGATCAAGGAAGGGCGTTTTACCCAGCATAATTGAGCCCAGCGCCACTTCATTGTTGCAGCGCAACACATCAATGGCTTTGCTTGAGGCGGAAAAAGCCAGCTCAATATGATCCTCCGGTTTTGCGCTGAACATAAACCAGTCACGTAGGCGTACTTGTTGATCATCAACGGGAATGACCCCTAGGCTAAAGTTTAGCGATTTGGCCAGATCCATCAGCGGAGCTAGATCGCTATCGCTGCATAGGGCAACCACATGCTCAGCATGCTCGAGCGCGCGCCCCGGCTGTTCTAAAAAATCAGTGAATGGCAGCGGGGTCAGAGTGATTTGATTGGCCTTGGCAAACTCAAACACGGTTTGAATATGAGGGTTATCAGCGTCCTCATATACAAATAAGGCTTTGCTCAATAGCATGGTCGTCTCCTTAACCCCTCGTTATAAAAAAAGCCGGATGATTAATCCGGCTTTTTAGATGGTGCAGGCTGCCGCAGTTTAGACTGGGAATAACTCGCTAAGCTTCATGGCTAACATCATATCGCCTTCAGCGCGCAGTTTACCGCCCATAAATGCTTGCATACCATCGGTTTCGCCAGTGGCAATGCCTTTAAAGGTTTCGCTGTCCATGATTAAAGTGACATTGGCGTCATCATTTTCGCCAGCTTGTACATCACAGGTACCGTCTTTAACAGTAACGTAGTAATTTTCAGCATCTTCAATATTGAATTGGAAGATTAAATCTAAACCCGCAGCAGCTGTAGCATTAAATTTAGCGGTTAGAGTGTTAATGATCTCGGCGGTAGAAGACATAGTAGATCCCTTTTAAGGTTTTTGTGCGGTATATGCCGCGTGATATGAATAACTCAAAGGTAACGGATGAGTTTCTTCTTTAACAGATGAGGGGCGTGGCGCGCCATGATCTGCTGCTATGTGAGTAGTGGAGATTATTGTGAACCCGCTAAGCTGTCAAATGAATTTCATACGATTGTTTGAAAGTCTCTATAAAACAGTCAGTTCATCCCCGTCTGGCGGGGTCGTTGCTTGTTGAATGGTGCAGCTGATACGGGACGGTACAGATAATCGTTATGAAGGCGGGTACTGGCTCAGGTAAGATAACAATCAATATCGTTTAAGGAGGTTACAGTGGATTTTTTACTTGAGTATGCCGGTTTTTTAGCCCGTGCTGTCACAGTGCTGGCGGTGATTGTAGTGGTATTGGTGGTGGCGACCTCTTTACGTTCGCGCGGACGTAGCAAAGGTGGGGAGTTATTGGTCAGTAGCTTAAATGAGTTCTATCAAGACTTAAAAGACACTGTTGAGTACAGCGTGCTGGATAAAGCGCAATTAAAAGCTTTAAAGAAAGCCAGTAAGACTAAATTACAGCAAGAGAAAAAAGCTGGTGTTGAAAAAAAGCGTGTCTATGTCTTAGATTTTGATGGTGATATTAAGGCTTCGGCGCTAGACAGCTTGCGCCATGAGATTACTGCCTTGCTGAGCATTGCTAAGCCAACCGATGAGGTGGTGCTGCGTTTAGAAAGTGGTGGCGGGATGGTGCACAGCTATGGCTTAGCCTCTTCACAGTTGGCGCGTATTCGCGAGGCGCAGATCCCGCTTACTGTGTGTGTGGATAAGGTCGCGGCCAGCGGCGGTTATATGATGGCCTGCATCGGCGATAAAATTATCAGTGCGCCCTTTGCGGTGTTGGGCTCAATTGGCGTAGTGGCGCAATTGCCTAATATTCATCGTCTATTAAAGAAGAATGATATTGATGTTGAGGTGCTGACCGCCGGTGAGTACAAGCGTACTATGACCATGTTAGGTGAAAACACTGAGGCAGGGCGACAGAAATTCTTGCAAGAATTACAAACCACGCATGATTTATTTAAGCAGTTTGTCGCACGTTTCCGTCCGCAGTTGGATATTGATGCCGTGGCGACTGGGGAGGTTTGGCTCGGTACAGATGCGCACGCTTTAGCCTTGGTTGATATGCTCCAAACCAGTGATGAGTATTTGTCAAAACAAGCTGAAGAGACAGATATGTATCTGCTAGAGTTTATCCAGAAAAAAACCCTGCAAGAGCGCATTGGTTTAAGTGCCAGTAGCGCAGTCGAGCATGTTTTTGATAAAGGCTGGGCGCGTTTACAGCAGCGCTTTGTGGGCTAATACAAGGTCTAAAAATAAGAGTGATTGAGGAGTTTTGCATGAGTACATATCAAGCATTGTGGGTGACGGAAACGCCACAGTTTGCACAAAAAGTTATTGAGCGCTCGTTGGATGATTTACCGGCTGGCGAGGTACTGATTAGGGTGCATTACTCTTCACTCAATTATAAAGATGCGCTTTCGGCGACCGGTAATCGAGGGGTCACGCGTCAGTTTCCGCATACGCCGGGGATTGATGCGGCGGGGGTGGTTGAGCAGTCCAGTGTGGCGGAATTTAGCGCAGGGGATGAGGTGATTGTTACAGGCTACGATTTGGGGATGAATACCTACGGTGGTCTGGCGCAATATATTCGAGTACCTGCCAGTTGGATCGTCAAGCGCCCCAGTGGCTTGTCATTACGTGAAGCCATGGTGCTAGGCACTGCGGGGCTGACTGCAGCCTTGTGTGTCGACAAGCTGATCAATGCTGGCGTTGCTCCACAGAACGGCCCTGTGCTCGTCACAGGCGCCAGTGGCGGGGTTGGTTCAGTGGCAGTGATGCTGTTGGCTAAGCTGGGCTTTCAGGTGACGGCAGCCACAGGTAAAGCCGAGCAAGAAGGCTTTTTGCGCCAACTGGGTGCTAGTGCAGTGATTTCTCGTGCGGCCTTAGCTGAGGGCATGGATAAGCCGCTATTGAGGCCTAAGTGGGCTGCAGTGGTGGATACTGTCGGTGGTGACTTATTGTTTAATGCGCTCAAAGCAGTGCAGCACAGCGGCAGCGTGGCCTGTTGTGGACTCACCGCAGGGGTGAATTTTCAAGCCAGTGTCTTGCCTTTTATTTTGCGAGGGGTCAACTTGCTTGGGGTCGACTCGGTAGAGTTACCTTTAGCGCATAAAGCCGCTATGTGGGATAGGTTGGCGCTGCAATGGAAGCTTGATTTAGAGCCTTTGGTTAAAGAAATCAGTTTGTCGCAAGTGCCCGAGGCCATAACCACCATGCTGGCCAGTCAGCAAGTAGGGCGTACTTTAGTGCGCATGGATTAGATGTATTGATCCATAAGCAATAAAAAACGGCCACGCAAGTCAATTGCAGTGGCCGTTTTTATCAAGGCTAAGCTAAATTACTGGGTGTAGCGTCTCAGCACTAAGGTGGCGTTGGTGCCGCCAAAACCAAAGCTGTTGCTCATTACCGTATTTAACGTAACGTTTTCTTGCGTTTTTTGCACGATAGGCAAGCCTTTGGCTTCTTCATCCAGCTCTTCAATGTTGACTGAACCGGCAATAAAGTTGCCTTCCATCATCAGCAATGAATAGATGGTTTCTTGTACGCCAGCGGCGCCCAAGGAGTGGCCTGATAGACTTTTTGTAGAGCTGATCGGTGGCGCTTTATCAGCAAAGACTTCACGTACCGCACGAATCTCCGCCACGTCACCCACTGGAGTAGAGGTGCCATGGGTGTTGAGGTAGTCGATCGGTGTATCAACGGTCGCCAAGGCTTGTTGCATGCAGCGTACAGCACCTTCACCACTCGGTGCGACCATGTCGTAACCGTCAGAGGTGGCGCCGTAGCCAACGATTTCTGCATAGATTTTAGCGCCACGTTTGAGCGCATGTTCTAGCTCTTCAACCACGACCATACCGCCGCCGCCCGCAATCACAAAACCATCACGCTTGCTGTCGTAGGCACGTGAGGCTTTTTCTGGGGTGTCGTTGTATTGGGTGGACAGTGCGCCCATCGCATCAAATAAGCAGCTTTGGCTCCAATGCTCTTCTTCACCACCGCCGGCAAACACGATATCTTGTTTACCCAGTTGGATTTGCTCAAGTGCTTGACCAATACAGTGCGCACTGGTGGCGCAAGCAGATGAGATCGAGTAGTTGACGCCTTTGATTTTAAACGGAGTGGCTAAACACGCCGATACAGTGCTGCCCATAGTGCGAGTGACACGGTACGGGCCAATACGCTTAACGCCTTTTTCGCGCAGGATATCAATGGCCTCCATTTGGTTAAGCGTGGATGCACCACCGGAACCGGCAATTAAACCTGTACGAGGGTTGGAGACATCTTCAGGGCTTAAACCACTGTCTTCAATGGCCTGCTGCATCGATAAGTAGGTAAATGCAGCGGCTTGGCCCATAAAGCGAAACACTTTACGGTCAATTAATGCTTCTAGATCAATATCAACAGAGCCTGAAACATGGCTGCGCAAGCCCATTTCAGCATACGATGGGTTAAAACGAATACCAGTATTGCCTGCACGTAAATTAGCAGCTACGGTATCTTTGTCATTACCTAGGCAAGAAACAATGCCCATTCCGGTGATTACAGCACGACGCATACTGGTCATCCTTTAGAAAGAGTCTGTGGAAGTAAATAAGCCGACACGCAAGCCTTCGGCGCTATAAATTTCACGACCATCAACGCTAACGGTACCGTCAGCAATGGCGAGAATTAAAGAGCGGTTAATGGTGCGCTTAATATCGATTTGGTAGGTGACTTTTTTGGCAGTGGGTAATACTTGACCAAAAAACTTCACATCACCTGAACCCAGTGCGCGGCCACGACCTGGATTACCTTGCCAGCCGAGGTGGAAGCCGACCAGTTGCCACATTGCATCAAGACCTAAGCAACCGGGCATCACAGGGTCACCTTCAAAGTGGCAGGCAAAAAACCATAGATCAGGGTTGATATCTAATTCGGCAGTGATTTCTCCTTTGCCGTATTTTCCGCCGGTGTCACTGATGTGCACAATGCGGTCAATCATAAGCATATTCGGTGCGGGCAATTGCGCGTTACCTGGTCCGAAGAGCTCTCCTCGACTGCACTTGAGCAGTTCTTCGTAGGTGAAGGCGTTTTGTTTGGTCATGCGGGCTCCTCAACGTGCCTAATCGTGTACTGCAATGGGCGATGGATATCCATCTGACGAATGGTTTTATTTAATCTATTGCTGTGTTTTTAACACATTTAATAACGCTTAACAAAAAAACTCTATTCAACTTAAGACTTTTATCGGCCTACAGGCTTAAGTTAAACCCTTTAACAGCGTTTCCCTTAAGAACCTTTGCAGACTTAGACCGCAGATACTCGCAACAAGTCACAGACTGCCAGAGATGAAGTGCGCTGATTCAGACAAATATACCCTATGGTACTGCTATTAGACGCTAGGCGTTGCTCAATCTGCTTATAAATGATGCAAGGGGATCAGTAGGGTAAAGATAGAGCCCTGTTTCGCTTCACTGATCACACTTAATTGCCCTCCCATTTGCTCGGCTAAGGTGTGAGCAATTGACAAACCCAGTCCTGTACCACCGTAGTGTCTTGAAATACTTTGATCGGCTTGATGGAAGGCATCAAATATAGAACTCAGCTGTTCTGCTGCGATGCCGATGCCTGAGTCAGCAATCTCGCACTTTAATAGTATTTGTGATGCGTTTATTAGCGGCGTCCAATCGACCGTTAGGCTTACCGTGCCATGTGTGGTGAATTTTAAAGCATTGGCCAATAGATTGACTAAAATCTGGCGCAAGCGTGTTGGATCACCCTCAACGTTTAGCGAGGTCAGTTCCAGCGGCAGGGTAAACACCAGATCAATGCCTTTTTGCTCTGCGCTGTATTTAAACACGTTGTACAAAGAGGCAAACAGCTCGTCTAACGAAAAAGCAATGCATTCCAAGCGTAATGCATCATGCTCAAGGCGTGCGAAATCCAAAATATCATTAATCACACCAAGCATTTGTAAGCTTGAGGTGTGGGCGATATGGGTGTATTCAGTTTGCTCTTTGCTCAGGTCCGTTTGTTCAAGCAGTTGCAGCATGCCCAACACGCCATTCATCGGAGTACGCAATTCATGGCTCATCATCGCCAAAAAGTCTGATTTAGCATGGTTGGCGCGCTCTGCTTCTTGCTGTGCTTGTTGCAGTTTTGTTGTGTATTTTTGCTGTGCCCATTGTGCGTGCTGCAAGGTTTGGCTGAGCAGATTAATATGTTTGCTCAGTTCACCCAGTTCACCATTGTTCATATCAATCAGGCTGGGAGTGTGGTAAATGCCTTTTTCGAGGGCTTGCAGTTTTTGTCGCATTTCTCGAATAGGTATAGATAAGCTGCGTGCTAAAAAGTAAGCCACGGTCCAGGTTAAAATCAGGGTTAAAAAAATCAGCCACAGGGCACGAAATAAAACCTGAAGCTGTTGTTTTTGTAGGGTTGTGTCGGTCATACCAATCAGCACATGACCTATGGTTTCTTCTTGATTAGGGGTTTGCGTAAGAAAGCTAGAGGATAAAAATAGCGGATCAATAGCAATGATTTGACGGGTAATGTTGGCTTGGAATGCGGGGCCTGTACGCGGCGCTAAGCCGTTTTTCTCACTGCGGGTTAAACGCTGCTGTTGGTCGTCATAGATTTCAATAAAAGCAATATGAGGATGTTTTAAGATATTTTGTAGTAAGGGTTCTAACGCCTCTAAGTTGCCAGAGATAACACTAAATTCTGCTGCGGAGGCGAGCTGGTTAACAATCAGTTGCCCTGCATTGGTTAATTCTTCTTGTAAGCTTTGTAAGCGCGCTAAGGTAAAATAACCCGTGAGTAAAAAAGCGATCAGCACTGCAGGAAGTAGGCTGACAAATAGGGTGTGGCGATGAATACTGCCGCCCAGTACTCTTTTCATAGTCATGGCCTGTGCTGTTTAAGTTGTCTGGTTAATTCGCCAGGATGACTGTTTTGAATACCCAGTGAGCGTGCCACCTGCTGGTTAATCATCACTTCACATTCTTCAGCATAGAGGTTTGACGGCCAAGCTGTAGCGGGCTTTTGTAACAGCTGTTGTAGGGTATTAATCCAATTGTTTTGGCTGCTGTAGGTTGATGCGAGGCTGCCCGCTTTTATAAAAGCGGCTGTGGGACCGAGCAAAGGTTGTTTGCGCGCATAGCTGCTCAGGAGGATGCTTTTAATCGTCTTTGGATTATAGATTTGCGCATCATCAAGGCCGAATAAAGCATCGGTTTTATTTAATAGATTGGCGATACCGCGCGCATCATAACGCTCAGGCCAGGCATAGGTATGCAGGGTCAGGTGTTCTACCCGCATGATCTGTTCAATTTCATTGAGTAAAAATGCGCTGTCAGCACCGTAGAGCACACCAATATCCTGCACACCTGGCAGCATTATTTTTAATAAGGCGACTTGCTGATCAAGTGGTGGGTCGCTCCAGAGAAAGGTCAGGTGTTTAGGCTGCTGCTCGCCTAAGCGCTTATGCGCTTGTACCCGACTGACTTGCATAATTAAGGTCGCCGGTGCGCTGTGTCTGAGTTGTAAACGCCAGTCCAGTAACTTGGGGCCGAGCAAGATCAGTTTTGTGTCTTTTGTAAAGCTGCTTTGTGTTTCTAGCTGGGCACGGGGCATATAGCGGATGGCCTGATCCGGTAGCGTTTGTGCCAATTTTTGTGCAAAGTTGCGCGCGGCAAGACTATCCTGCTCAGCACTTAGAATCACCTGGGCATAGACAGGTAAATTAAGGCAGCATAGCAAGCTGCATAAACAGAGTAAGCGCCATCCGTAAGCGAGCATCTTACCTTTAAAACTCCAGCTGCACGGTCGCATAAGCAGTGTCATGGGAGTTGTCCTTATCGTTAGTGCGTCCTACTGGCTGGTTGTTGAGTGCTTTTTGTAGATTGACTGCCATGGTCAGGCGTTTGTCGGCTAAATTGAATTGCTTGGCGATCCGCACGGTGGCCAGTTGTAAATCATTTTCTCTGAGATCTTTCGCAGCAAAATACATCAGGCTGCTGCTCCAGTCGTGGCGCCAATTGTGCAGCCAAGTCAGCGAGCCGCTATGGGGCGGTGTCACGTTTTGATCCAGTTTGTTGCTGGCATGCTCTTCAATATAGGCATAACTCAGGCGTAAGCGGTCCTTCTCCGAGGCTTGCCAATTGGCTTCAAGTTCACTGCCATAGAATTTTATATGGTCACTATTACTCAGATTAAAGGCGTTGATGCTTGGCGAGTGACTGATCATACGATTGATTTTTTCTTCGAAAAGCTTGAAATCAAGGGTGATGCGTTGCTCGGCGAAGTGGCCATTATAACCCAATTCGTATGCACGAATTTTTTCTTGCTTAAGATCACCACTGCCTTGCGCACGGATAAAAAAGTCAGCCGTACTGCTTTGGCCAATTGTTGGGCGTAAGTCACGCACTCGGTAGCGCCAGTCGGCATTGTTTTCAAACATATCTGGCGAGCGTACTGCTTCACTGTAGACCGCACGCAAACCATGTGCTGGGGTAAATAAGTAGTTCAGTGCTAGGCGTGGCGAGAAAGCGTCACCATTGCTGCTGTCATGCTCAAACATACCGCCACCTTGTAGCAGCCAGTGCTCGGAGGCATACCATTCGAACTGACTGAATGCGCTTATAATATCTTTGCGTTGACGACCATTTAAAAAAGATTGTGAGCGGGCTTGATCGTAGCGGTAACTTAAGCCGCTGATCAAACGCAAGCTGTCGGAGATGCTGTAGGTATCTTGTAGTTCAATATCCACTCGTGACTCAGTGCTGTCTTCATTAATCAGGCCGCAGCTGTGGGCTAATGGCTGTGACATGTGGCCGAGCAGCCATGTTTGCAGTTCTTTTTGGCGAGCACTGGGGTGGCTGATAGCTGTACCTTTGCGCAACTCTCGTTGCTGTGTCGGTGAGGAGATTTGCCACAGTTCAGTTAACTCAGGGCTAAAGCTGATTTGCGCATCACAGCCACGCCATTCGCGTAACCGCTCCCAATGCTGCATATTGGTTTGGAGAGAAAGGCTGTGTTGTGAGTTGACGCTTGTGTTCCAGCGTAGGCTGGCGGCGTAGTCTTTGGCTTGCTCGTCAGAGTTAGGATCTTGTTCGTTAGGTTTAGGTGAGATGTATTTATCAAATATTGAACTGTAGTTATTGTTAACTTGATTGCTGCCTTCTTTAAACGCCAGCTGCCAGTCAAGATTGTTCTGCTCGTTGAGCTGGTGATTGGCTCTTAAGTTAAAGCGGCTCAGGCGGCGGCCATCACGTAGTTGGCTGCCATCTCGGCGGGTGTCAAAGCCTTGGTCAGTTAAGCCCGATAGCGATAAGCGCATATCGGAGTGATCGGTATGCCAAGCTTGTCTGGCATACCAATCGCGAATACCATTTTCCCCTAGATTGGTTTTGAGCAAGGTACCGTGGGTATCTTTAGCGCTGAGGGTGATGATATTAATCACCCCTAGCAGGGCATTAGCACCATAGCTAACGGTGTTAGGCCCACGAAACACCTCAATGCGCTGAATATCTTCAATAGCCACTGGTAGATCAGACCAGCTCACTTGCGCAAAACCGGCGCGGTAGACAGAGCGTCCATCAATTAAGACTTGTAAGCGCCGTGCTTGCCCGGGGCTGGTGCCGTGGTAGTTGACCGTAGTGAGATTGCCGCTCTCGGGCACGACCAGCATCCCCGGCACTAAGCGCAGCAGATCAGTGATATTACGCGCACCGCTGGCGATAATTAATTCTTGGTCTATAGTGCTGACACTGCCCGGTACTGCGGCAGGTGGTTGGTATAAATGTGTGGCCGTCAGTACATCTGGTAAGGCTAAGTCATCGATAAAAATATCATGTGTATGCGCCCCTTGCGCCAAACTCGATGAGAGTATGACGGATAGCAGTACGCTTAATTTTAAATAGCTTGGCTTTAAATATATGCGCTGCAAGGGGCTCGCCTCTTAAGTTGATCAACAAAATAAAGCGATAGTTTAACCGAAAATGCTAAACACTGGTTATGCTTGAGCAGCCCCGTATAATGATGCAATCGCCGATCTATGGCAGAAGAGAACACAAGCATGCAAATCAACAAACCCATCGCTGTATTAGGTGGCGGTAGTTTTGGTACTGCCATCGCTAATCTATTGGCCAGTAATCAACACTCAGTACGATTATGGATGCGTAATGCAGAACAGGCGCAAGCGATTAATCAAGACCGAACAAATCCGCGTTACTTAAAAGGCGTGCCGGTACTTGAAGGTGTCGAAGCAGTCACTGATTTAGCTGCGGCTTTAGCCAACTGTGATTTGATTTTTGTCGCGTTGCCATCGACTGCGCTGCGTAGCGTATTAAGTCCGTATGCCGATGTGCTGCGTGAGAAAATGTTAGTCAGCACCACTAAAGGTATTGAGGCGCAGACCTTTATGCTGATGAGTCAGATCTTAGAGGATATTGCACCTTTAGCGCGCGTTGGGGTGTTGTCGGGACCTAATCTTGCTCGTGAAGTCGCTGCACATGCGCTCACCGCTAGCGTTGTGGCCAGTGAAGATGAAGACTTGTGCCGTACCGTGCAAGCCGTGCTGCATGGCCCGACGTTTCGTGTCTATGCCAGTCGCGATCGCTTTGGCGTTGAGTTGGGTGGGGCGCTGAAAAATGTCTATGCGATTATTGCGGGTATGGCCGCGGCGATGGGTATGGGTGAGAATACGAAAAGTATGTTGATTACTCGTGCGCTGGCGGAAATGACCCGTTTTGCGGTGAAGTTGGGTGCCAATCCCATGACGTTTTTGGGTTTGGCGGGAGTGGGCGATTTAATTGTCACCTGTACCTCACCGAAAAGCCGCAATTATCAAGTCGGTTTTGCTTTAGGTGAAGGTCTTAGCCTTGATGAAGCTGTGACGCGTTTGGGCGAAGTGGCGGAAGGGGTGAATACTTTGAAAGTACTTAAAGCTAAGGCGCAAGAATTGGGTGTGTATATGCCTTTAGTGGCGGGGTTGCATGCGATCTTGTTTGAAGGGCGCACCCTCGAGCAAATTATTGGTGGACTGATGACGGGCGAGCCAAAAACCGATGTTGATTTTATTTCAATTGATGGCTTCTAAAAGAGGATTGAACCATGGCAACACCTGAGAAAATTATCCGCCGTGAGTCATTGGTACTGCGCGTGTTATGGATGCTGTTGTTTTTATTGGTATGGCAAATTGCGGTGCCCTTGTTGGGTATTTTAGTAGTCGCGCAGCTGTTTTATCGCCTTTTTTATGGTGCGCCCAGTGCCCATTTTATGAGTTTTGGTGACAGTGTAAGCCAGTATTTAGCGCAGATCGGTCGTTTTGCCGTATTCCACAGTGATGAAAAACCCTGGCCGATGGGCGATTGGCCGCAAGCGCGCGCGGCTGATGGTGAAACCGCACATACGCCTAAAACTAAAGCGCCTGCTGACGCCGTGGTCACGGCACCTGTTGCCGCGGCTGCATCAACGCCGGCCACTGAGCAAACGTCAGAGGCATCAGAGGCATCAGAGGCAACAGACGTAGCAGAAGAGCAAGCCATAGAAGAGCAAGCGACAACGCTTAAGGGGCAAGCATCTGACGAGCCTAAACCATGAAATTATGGCTATTAAGACATGGTGCCGCAGGGCCTTATCAGCGCAATGATGCTGAGCGGCAATTGACCGAACCGGGCCGCCAGCAAGTGCTGCAAGCGGCGCAGTTGTTGCAAGGTCAGCAGTTTGATTGTGTCTTATCCAGTCCTTATATACGTGCGCGGCAAACAGCTGAGCTCTTATGCGCCACCTTACAGCATCAGGGTACGATTGAAATTGTGCCTTGGCTGACTCCAGAGGACGATGTCCGAGAAGTCACGCGTAAGTTGGACGGCTATTGTGTTGAGCGACTCCTTATTGTCGCGCATCAACCCTTACTGGGCGCTTTGGCCAGTTGGCTCACAGAGGCAGATCGTCAGCATGGTTTGCCGATGGAAACGGCCAGTGTGGCATATTTAGAAGGCGACTTTATTGGTGCCGGTAGCATGCACTTAAATGCCTTGCAGCATGTTGCACAATAATCGATACACTCTCCCGTATAACAACGGTTAAAAACTAAGGAGTACCGCGTGTCTGCTTCTGTTCGCGAAATACGTATTCAGCTACCTCATATTGATTTAGCTGCACGGGTCTACGGACCGGAAGATGGTCAACCGGTTTTAGCCTTGCACGGTTGGCTGGATAACTCGATGACCTTCGACTTACTGGCGCCTAAACTGCGAGGTTTGCGTATCGTTGCCATTGATATGGCTGGCCATGGCCACTCTGGGCATCGTGCGCCTGGCGCAGGCTATCAGCTTTGGGATTATGCTCTGGATGCCTTAATGGCCACGCAACAGCTTGGCTGGGACAAGTTTTCTCTACTGGGGCACTCCTTGGGCGGGATTGTCAGTGTCATGCTGGCTGGCGCAGTGCCTGAACGCATTGAGCGTATCGCCTTGATTGATGGTTTGGTGCCTGATACTGGTGAAGCGGATAAAACGCCGCAGAAACTGGGGCAAGCGCTGCTCGCACAGATTGATTTGGCGGCAAAAAAGAAAACCGTTTACACCAGCATTGAGCAAGCTGTGCAAGTGCGTATGCGCGGTTTTATGCCCGTCAGCCAGTTGGCCAGTGAGTTATTAGCTCAGCGTGGCTTAAGTCCTGTAGCGGGTGGTTATAGTTGGAGTAGTGATTCACGTTTAACCTTGCCGTCACCCTTGCGCTTAACCATGGCCCACGCTAGTGCTTTTGTGCGCGCCGTGCAGTGTCCGATGAAGTTGATTGTGGCGGAGCAGGGTGTTTTAGTGAAAGAGCCTGATTTTGCCACATTCACCGAGGCCTTTCCCTTGGATATGCAGCACTTACCCGGTGGTCATCACTTGCATGTTGATGATGAGCAAGGTGCGCAAGCGGTCGCTGAGTGTGTTCAAGCTTTTTTTGCTGCATCATAGCCCTGGCTAAGCGCGTGGACTCAAGCCTTTATCGAGAGGAGACATTATGAGCGATGTGTATACAGCGGTGATACCGTCTGAGCATAAGGTCTCCTTCGGTGTAGACGTGCTGAGGTTGCAACAGGGCTTACACATAGCTGTCCGTGCTGAAGCGGATGAGCGTTCCATACACACTGCACAGACTATGTTGGTAAAATGATAATGCATAATTGGATGTTAAAAACGGCGCTGGCCGTGTTACTCAGCACACTTGGCAGTCTGACTTACGCTGAAGATTTTTCCGAGTTATTAAGTCTTGAACCCTTGCGTGATGCAAAAATCATAACCCAAGAGCAGCACAGCAATCTGGAAAAAATTTATCCACAAGGCTCAGTACGGCGCATCAGTGGTAAAACACGCTACAGCGGTGAAGTATTGGTGCGCGGTTCAATGGAGAGATTAACCGTACAATTGGCCTCCACCCATGAGGCTTTAGATGCCTTTGCCGCCAGCCGCGAACTGCTGCAAGGGCAGCATGCCGATCTGTTGTACTGGTGTGTCGCGCGCGAATGTGGCCCGAGTAGTTTGTGGGCTAATCAGGTCTTTGATAATGCAAGGTTGTACGGGCCCGATGATCGCCAAGCCTATGCGCTATTTCGCTTGGCGGATGAGACACAGTCAGCTTTAATCGCGGTATATGCCATTACCCGTGGCAATGGCCGTGGTTTCTTGCATATTGAAAATTTTCAGGCAGAACAACTGCCGACTGATTTACGGCCGACCGCGACCACCTTGGAGCGTCAGCTGAGCACTGATGATCAATTGTTTCTACCGCGCTTAACTGATTTGCCTGATGCGGTGTGGACGCGTTTGCTGGTTGGGGCATTAAATCAGAACAGCACCATGCGTGTCAGTCTGGCCGGTGAGCACGCGCAAGCGTGGCGCGATGCTCTGGTTAATCAAGGCGTGCGCGCGACTCGTATCGAGTTGGAGGCCGAGTTTGCTCAACCCGGATTACTGTTGCAACGCTTACCCTAGGCTGTTTTTTAAATGGATATAACACATGTTCAGTAATGATCGGTTATTAGCACAAATCTTGCTGTTGGCCTTACTGGGTGCCTGTTTATGGGTGCTGACACCTTTTATTAGTGCATTATTTTGGGCGGCGGTATTGGCGTTTGCCAGTTGGCCGTTGATGCGCTATTTAACCCGTGTGTTTAACGGTAATACCTCTTTGGCGGCGAGTGTCTTGACCAGTGGTTGGGTGTTAATCGTCGCCGGCCCTTTAGTGTGGCTAGGTTTTAATATCGCTGACAATATTAAAGCGGCCACTGAATTGATTAAAGACTTACGTGTGACCGGCTTGCCGGATGCGCCTGAATGGTTAGTGCAGGTGCCGGTGTTGGGCGAGCGTTTGTTGGAGTTATGGGAAACCATTGACCAGCAAGGTTCGGCCTTATTTTTAGCAGTTAAACCTTATATGGGGAATTTGGGCAACTGGTTATTGGCGCGCAGTGCCAGTATTGGTGCCGGTATTCTTGAGCTGGCGCTGAGTTTGGTGCTGGTTTTCTTCTTTTATCGCGATGGCCCACGTTTAGCTTTGTTTGTTAAAGATTTAGTGCAGCGTTTAATTAAAGAGCGCGCTGATTATTACATTGATCTTGTGGCCGGCACGGTGCGCCGCGTGGTTAATGGCGTGATTGGGACCGCGGCAGCGCAAGCGGTTGTTGCGTTATTTGGTTTTGTCGTGGCAGGGGTGCCAGGAGCTTTGCTTTTGGCCGCGCTGACCTTTATGTTGAGTTTAATCCCTATGGGCCCGCCGTTGGTGTGGATTCCAGCGGTGGCGTGGCTGTTTTTCCAAAATGAATATGGCATGGCGATCTTCCTGCTGTTATGGGGCTTCTTGGTCATTAGCAGCGTGGATAATATCCTCAAGCCTTACTTGATCAGTCGTGGCGGGAACTTACCTTTGGTGGTGGTTCTAATGGGCGTGTTTGGCGGATTATTTGCATTTGGTTTTATGGGGCTGTTTTTAGGCCCGACCTTGCTGGCGGTGGCGTACAGCTTGGTCAGTGATTGGATTGCCAGTAATCATCCGAAAATCGAAATGCATTAATTCACAGTCAATAAAGAGGATAGACATGATGCGATTATCTTGGATAGGCGTGCCTTTAATGGCCGTGATCTTGGTGGGGTGTGCGGCTAAAACCAATCACCGCAGCAGTTGTGCACAGGAGTTGGATAGCGCTTGGGCTGAGTTGGATCTGGCCAAAGCTGAAGGCTTTGCTGGCACTATCAGTTACTCAAAAGCTTTAACACTTATAACCGGTGCAAAAGCTCAGCAGCAGTTTGAAGCCTATGCGGGCTGTACACGCAAAGCTAAAAAAGCGCGTTTTTATATTCGTGAGTCACGCGCCGGACGCTAAAAGATATAGAGTGCTACCGATTATTGCGCTGGTTTTGGTTTTGGCTTTGCGTGCGCAGTCATTGCTGGCTAGCATAGTCAACAACTAGAAATGGAGTTTTACTATGCGCAATCAGTTAGAACGCTGTATTCAAGCCGTTAATCAGGTGGTCTTGGGCAAAGAACAGGCTGTGCGCCTGGCTATGGCTTGTTTATTAGCCCGCGGCCACTTACTGATTGAAGACCTGCCCGGTATGGGCAAAACCACCTTAAGCCATGCGCTGGCGCAGGTGTTGGGCTTAAAGTATCAACGCATTCAATTCACCTCAGATTTATTACCGGGCGATATTCTTGGTACCTCTGTATTTGATCGCGAGACTGGGCTGTTTGTTTTTCATCCCGGGCCCATCTTTACCGAATTATTATTGGCTGATGAAATCAATCGCGCTATGCCTAAAAGCCAAAGTGCCTTATTGGAAGCTATGGAAGAGGGGCAGGTGACGATTGAAGGTGCGACGCGGCCCTTGCCTGAGTCTTTTTTTGTGATTGCTACACAAAATCCGAGCAGTCAAGGCGGCACTTTTAACTTGCCCGAGTCACAACTGGATCGGTTTTTAATGCGTCTGTCGTTAGGCTATCCAAATGCCAAGGCTGAGCGGCAATTGCTAGAGGGCGCTGGGCGTAGGCAGTTGCTAAGCGCGTTACAACCAATGATTGAGCGTACAGTTTTATTAGCGGCGCAGCAACAGGTCAGTGAGGTGCGTGCCAGTGATGCTTTGATCAGTTATATATTGCGACTGGTCGAAGCCACACGTACGCATGCACAACTGGCGTTTGGTTTATCACCGCGTGGTAGTTTAGCCTTACTGGCTGCGGCGAAAGCTTGGGCGTTTTTAGCCGGACGTGATTATGTGATTCCAGAAGATGTGCAAGTGGTGTTGCCGGCGGTGGTCAGTCACCGTTTGCGTGAACAAAACAGCCCGCAGGGTTTAGGTAATGGCGCGATTGTGCAAAGCTTACTGACTGACGTAGCTGCGCTGTAATGCTGAGCAGGCTCTGGCGCAAACCAAGGCAGTGGTTTGCCGCTTGGCTGACACGGCGCTTACCGCCTGTGCAACGCATTCGCTTGCAGCAGCGGCATATTTTTATTGTACCCAGCGTAACGGGTGCGGCTTATGCCGCTTCTTTAGTGTTAATGCTGCTGGTGGCGATTAACTATCAAAATAGCTTGGCGTATGGCCTGACCTTTCTATTGGCCTCGTTGGGGCTGCTGAGTCTGTTTCATACTTGGCGTAATCTTGCTGGTTTAACCTTGTCTGCGGCCGGCAGTACGCCATGTTGTGTCGGTGAATACGGTAGTTATCGATTGCGCTTGAGCAGTACAAACAATGATTATCAGGCCATTGCTGTGGGTTGGGATCGAAGGCAGTTAAGGTTACTCGATGTGCCTGCTGAGACTGAACAGTACGTGGAATTGAGCGCGCTAGGACAGCGTCGAGGCTGGCAGTCAGCACCACGTTTGCGCATTGAAACACGCTTTCCACTGGGCTTATTTGTCGCCTGGAGCCAGATTGATTTAGCGCAAAAGTGTTTGGTCTATCCACAGCCCTTGCATGCGCCTGTCTCAGCTGCGCTAGGACAGGGTGAGGAGCAGGCCAGTGAGCAGGCCAAAATGTCCGCTGGCGTTGATGATTATCAGGGCTTAGCCGCTTGGCAGGCAGGCGACTCATTGCGGCGTATACATTGGAAAGCCTGGTCCAAAGGACAGGGTTTATTAGTCAAGCAGTTTAGCGAGCAGCAGGGTCCGCAGCAGGTCTTAGACTTTGATCAGTTATCTGGTGATGTGGAGTGGCGCTTATCAATCCTGTGCGCGCAGGTGCTTAAAATAAGTCAAAGCGATCAAGCCTATAGCCTGTTGTTAGCGGGGCAGCAGATTGGCCCTGATCTCGGTTTAGCGCACCGTCAGCGTTGTTTGCGTGCTTTAGCTTTGTATGGGGTCAGTGATCTATGAAAACTGCAGCTGTTGCTCATCAAATGCCGCAAGATATCCCGCGCACAGGACTTATTTGGTTGTTGCTGGCACAGGTGTTGGTGATTATTCCGCATGTATTGCATGTGCCACTATGGTTGCTTGGACTCTGGTTGGTCTGTGCGGTTTGGCGCGTGCAAGTGTTGCGTATGCGTCTGTCCTTTCCCAATAGTTGGGTAAAAGCTGGGTTAATGCTGGGCTGTGGCTTTGCCGTCTATTTAAGTCGGGGCAGCTTGGTTGGGTTGGATGCAGCGGTGGCCTTATTGATTACCGCTTTTATTTTAAAATTGCTGGAGATGCGCACGCGCCGTGATGCCTTAGTGCTGATATTTTTAGGCTTCTTTACCCTTGTCACCAGTTACTTATTTGCTGATGGTTTACTCGCCGCTTTGTACAGTGTTTTACCGCTGCTTGCATTGCTCTCAGCCTTGCTTGGCCTACAGCAAAGCAATTTTTCCGCACAACCTTTAGTCACTTTAAAATTAGCCAGTCGTTTGCTTGCTCAAGCTATACCTTTAATGGTGCTGCTGTTTGTCTTATTTCCGCGTCTAGAACCCTTGTGGAGTATGCCGCAGCCTAAAGAACAAGGCAGTATTGGCTTGTCCAGCAGCATGTCGCCGGGTGACTTAGCTGATTTGGGGCAGTCATCGGCCTTAGCTTTTCGTGCTCGTTTTGAAGGCGCTATTCCTGCGCAATCACAGCTGTATTGGCGTGCGCTAACCTTGCCGTATTTTGATGGGCGCAGTTGGTCGATCAGCCAGCGCTTAGATACGCAGGCGGTACAGTGGCAAGAGCAAGGTGAAGCGCTCAGTTACAACATTATTATGCAGCCCAGCGCCCAGCCTTGGTTATTTGCCTTAGATGTGGCGAGTAGTGAGCAGGCAGAGATCCGCTTGATGGGTGATTTTCGTTTGCAGCGCAGCACGCCGGTCAATCGCCCATATCAATATCGCGTGACCTCTTGGCCACAAGCGCTACGCCAGTCACAATTAAGCACTGCACAACAGAGCGAGTTTTTGCAATTGCCACGTCTCGGCAATCAGCACACCCGTGACTGGGCAGATCAGTTACGTGAGCGCTATGTGGATGACCAAATGCTGGTAAGCGCAGTATTACGCCACTTTAATCAAGAACCTTATCATTACACACTTAAACCACCGCTGCTGGGTCAAGACAGTGTTGATGAGTTTTTGTTTAGTAGTCAACGTGGTTTTTGTGCGCACTATGCAGGAGCTATGGTGTTTACTTTGCGCGCGGCCGGCATTCCTGCACGGGTGGTGGCTGGCTATCAAGGCGGTGAAATCAATTCAGCAGGGCAGTTTGTTCAAGTCCGCCAATTTGATGCGCATGCGTGGGTTGAGTATTGGCAGCCCGAGCAAGGCTGGCGCAGTGTTGATCCAACCTTTCAAGTGGCGCCTGAGCGCATTGAACGTGGCATGCAGGGCGCTTTACACGATGAGGCTGAGTTGTTTCAAGGTGATTTTCTATCTCCGCTACGTTACCAGCATATTGCTTGGGTTAATCAATTGCGTATGGGCTGGGAGCGTCTGAATCACAGCTGGCAAACGCAGATCCTTGGCTACCAGCGTGAGCGTCAGCACGCTTGGCTTAAGCAGTGGTTTGGTCAGGTAGACTGGCAGACCCTGGGCTTAGTCTTGGTATTGAGTACGGCTTTAATTGTTGCAACGCTTGTCGTATGGATGTTTAAGCCATGGCAGCACCGTCGTGATCCATTGCAGGGTGTTCTCAATGATTTTCAGCGGGTTATGCAGCAGCGCGGCTTTACTCGGCGCACAGGTGAAGGCTTGCGCGGATTTTTGCAGCGTATTCAGGCTGATCTGCCGACTGAGCAGCAGCCAGCGGTGGCGCGCTTTATCGATATCTATGAGCAACAGCTCTATGCCCAGCACGCGCCAGATGTGCTGGCGCTGGGACAGGCTTTAGCTGCGGTGAAAAAGTAATGCTCAATCATCTATTCATATACTATGCGCGCGCATAATTATTTAATTAAGGAGGCCTTAAGTGCCGATTAGTGTGTGGGGGTTGGCCATTGCACAAGCACTGCTGACCACAGGAAATATTTTATTGGTCGCCGTTTCTGCGTTAATTGGCAAACAACTGGCCAGCCATCCGGCGTTAATTACTGTGCCGGTGGCCCTGCAGTTTTTAGGCCTGATTATCGCCACCTTGCCAGCTGCACATTTGATGCAGAAGATGGGGCGTAAAATCGGTTTTATTATAGGCAACTGCATTGGTCTGTTTGGTACTTGGGTCGCCTTACAAGGTTTAGAAGCCAATAGTCTGATGCACTTTGCCAGCGGTACGTTTTTGATTGGGATGGCCATTGGTACTGGCCAACAATACCGTTTTGCCGCTTTAGATGTGTGTTCCGTTGAACAGCGGCCACGGGCGATCAGTATGGTCATGGCAGGCGGTATTTTAGCAGCTATTTTAGGTCCCAATTTAGCTATTTGGTCGCGTCAATGGTACGAGGGTAATGTTTTTGTTGGTGCTTTTTACGGGTTATTTATGATCTATGTTTTGGCCTTGTTGCTCATCAGTAGTTTGCCGTTAGCCGCGGCGGTGAAGCAGACTGCAGGGCAGGTGACGCGTAGTTATCGAGAGTTATTTAAACAGCCTTTACTGGTCGCGGCGATCGCCTCAGGTGCGATTGGTTATGCGGTGATGGTGTTGCTAATGACGGCAACGCCGATTGCGATGCAGTATGATAATTTCCCCTTTAAAAACATTGCTTGGGTGATTCAGTGGCATGTGCTGGGTATGTATGCGCCATCATTTTTTACCGGCGGCTTAATTCGCCGTTACAGCTCGCGTCGGGTGATTTTATGGGGCTGTGGGGTTTTGGCGTTGTGTGTGCTGGTTAATGTGCTGGGTAATAGTTACTGGCATTACTTGCTGGGCTTACTGCTGCTCGGGGTGGGCTGGAACTTTACGTATATTGGTGCCACGCATTTATTGACCTTTACCTATACGCCAGCAGAGCAAGGTAAAGTGCAGGGCATCAATGAGTTTATGGTTTTTTCGGCGGCCGCCATGGGCAGTTTGCTGGCCGGTGTTGGTGTAGATAAGCTGGGTTGGGCGTGGCTTAATCTAGCCTCTTTACCACCGATTATCTTTGTCGCTTGGTGGATTTTGTGTTTGGCTGATCAGCGTGCACGGCTGAGTGAGAGAACATAACTGGGCTAGCGTAATCCTAGGCCGCCCGATGATCAACGCGGCATAGGTTGAGTTGAAAGCGTGCGCTATTGCTGTCAGTCCGGCGGCTCACACGCGTCATAAGCCAGTCTTATTTCAAGGCCCAATTGCGACTACTCGCATATATTGATTTAAACCATCATACAAAAAAGTGTAGAGCTAATACACCCAAACCTATTCATCACAATCCATAAGTTAATAGCAGCGGGGAGCGCTTAGGCCAATAAGGCATACACAATTTGAATCTTTGACATCAGCCACGCCCTAAAGGGCATGGCTGTCTAGCAGTAGGAATCACCGTCCTTTAAGGCCGAAAGGCTGTCACTTCGGCCAGTAATAGCTGTCGGGCTGTTCTCTAGCGCCAAATATGGCTTGGCCAATGCGAACGATGGTGGCACCTTCAGCGATGGCTAACTCAAAATCGCCTGACATGCCCATTGATAGCTCGCTCAGTTGCATGCCTTCTGGGGCTATGGCTTGTAAGCTATCACGCAGTTCGCGTAATTGAATAAAACAGCCTCGTACTGCTGCGCTGTCCTCTGAAGCCATGGCCAATGTCATTAAGCCACGTACGCGTAGGCGAGGGAACTGGGCCAGTTGTGCAATTAATTCAGACGCTTGTTCGGGGTTGATCCCATATTTGCTCTCTTCGCCGGAAGTGTTGATTTGCACTAGCACATCTAAATAACGGTCTTCTACGGCCAAGCGCTGATCAAGGGCTTGCGCGAGGCGTACGCTGTCGAGCGCATGAAACTCACTGGCAAAGCGCGCGACATATTTGGCTTTATTGGTCTGTAAGTGACCGATAACGCTCCATTCTAAGTCGTTTAGATCTTCTAGTTCTTGCCACTTTTGGTAGGCTTCTTGCACTTTATTTTCACCGAGCATGCGACAACCAGCGGCATAAGCCAAACGTAAAAACTCAGCAGGATGGGTTTTACTAACCGGCAATAAACGTACCTCTTTTGGATCGCGTCCGGCTTGCACGCAGGCTTGATCAATACGCGCACGCACGCTAGCTAAATTCTGACGCAATTGTTCGATGGTTTCGGCTTGAGGAAAAGTGCTGCTGTCGTTCAAGGTAGACTCCTGTAAACACATAACAAATATGCCAAGCAGTCTATCAGGCTTGGCGGGTTTAGTGATGTGCAACTGACTCGTGTTGCTTTAGCGCAGACCCTGCATAAGGTCAACGAGTACTTCGGGGTAGGTGTGATGAGCGGAGCCATGGATGGCGCAACGCCGGAGTTGAACCCCGGATGGGTTCATCGACGGATAAACACCTACTTCGAAGTACGACATGCACTCATACTGACGCTTTTAATAAAGCAAAGCATCTAGGACGCTTTGCGCATGTCGCAGCTTGTTCGTCTCGCTTTTCCCTCAAGAGGCATCCTGCCTCGATTCAGGCGCTGCGCTATCCCTAGCTACGCTTATCGCGACACGAACAAGCTGCTCATTGAGCGGCTGTGTTGTCTTTTAGTACAGCATGCGCAAAATTAAAGTTACGAGAGGCTGTTAAAAACTGAACTTAACACCCGCAGTCAGATTACGGCCGGGTAACTGCACATCATCTTTAATAAAAGAGCTGTGCTCACGCGCCTTAACGTTTAACAGATTATCTGCACGTATATACAGGGTGTAATCACTGCTGGAAAGCTGGCCTTGATAGGTCAGTGCGGCACCCAGCATGTTATAGCCTGACGTTTGAGTCTCGTAATCAGCAGTATTGTTTTGCTGTTGTACTCGCCAAAACTCAAGTTGAGCATCGAGTGCAGAAGTAAAGGCTTGCTGTAAACGTAGACCCACTCGATCAGCAGGGATACGTGCTAAATCACCACCTTTACCGCGTAATTTTCCGCGTACATGGTCAGCCAATACTGTGCCAGTGAAGCCATGCTTGAATTGATAGGCCATTTGACCTTCGACACCACGAAACACTGCATTGTCTTGCTGGTAGGAAATAACTCGATAATCAGCACCGGGGCGTTCTCCGGTATCTTTGCCGTAAATATAATCATTGATACGGTTTTGATAGAGACTCAAACTATAGGTTAAAGCGCCTTGGTGTTTGCGTAGAGTCAGCTCAATGTTGTGCGATGTTTCTTTCTCAAGCTGGGTATTTCCTTGTTCAATAGTACGACTCGCTGCGTGCGGACCAAAGGCATATAACTCTTCAGCTTCAGGTAAACGTTGTGAACGAGAAAAAGAAACACCGAGGTTGTAATCATCAGCAAAATCCCAAACTGCACCTAGAGAGGCTGAGGTTCCATTATGGTTTTTATCAGGCTTGCTACCTTTGCGCACGTCAATGCTTTGCCATTCATGACGTAAACCCAACTCATAACGCAAGGTATTCCATTGATATTCCTCTAAAACAAACAACGCATGGTTTGTGGTTAAGGTGGCGGGCACATAGGCTTCTTCACCCGACGCTTTAAAATCACGTCGATTGCTTTGTCCACCGATGGTGCCACGCCAGCCAAACAACGGATCATGGGTCAGCTCTAAACGCGCATCAGTGGCTTTGTTATCAAAGCGAGTGGCGACATCCTGACCTTCAATTTCTTCGTGCTGATAATCGCTGTGCGCTAAACGCAATTTAGCCAAGCTAAAACCAGCAACAGGATTGTTATATTCACCACGCACATCCCAACGTTTTTGCACCATATCAATATAAGGTGTGCCGTGCTCATGCTCATCATCGTGTCCATGCCCGCCGTGGCTGCCGCAATGCCAGCTTAGCTTTGCGCCATGTCCGTGCGTGTGACAATGACCTTCTTCGTGAGCGAGTAAGCCGTACTCATTGGCTTGACGTGTATAGGCCACCCCTAAATAACCCTCATCACCAATCCAACTTAAGCCTAGAGTGCCGGTACTGGTGTCGTTGTACGACCCCGTTTGTTTTTTCGAGCGTGAACCGTCTTCATGACTGGCTAGACGATAGGGATCAGCATCGCGTTTTAAGCCCTCGACTCGCAGAGCAAAATCACCTAAGCCTAAGGTTGCACCAGCGATTGCCGTACTTTCCTTAGCCACCGTATTACCTTGCCATGCGAGATCGACTTGATGGCCATTTTCCGGTTGTTGGGTAGGAATTTTTTTATCGATCAGATTCACTACGCCGCCAATTGCACCGCCACCATAGAGTAGAGTCGCAGGACCTTTAAGGACCTCAATGCGTTCCAGTAACAACGGTTCGGTAGTCACAGCATGGTCAGCGCTTAGGGTTGAAGCATCTAGCATGCCTACGCCATCCGATAGCACTTTGACACGTGCGCCATCCATACCGCGTATCACCGGACGGCTGGCACCGGCACCAAAGGAGCTGCCACGCACACCCGGAATGTTTTTCACGGTGTCACCTAAGGTGGCTTGACGCTGCAGTAAGAGTTGCGAGTCTTCGAGCACTTCTGAAGCGTTAACCATTTGTGTAGCCGATTGAGCCAGAGCACTCGCACTGACAATGGCGGTGGGCAGTTGTGCCGCGTTGTTTTGCGCATGGGCTAGAGATAAAGGTAGCGTGGCTAGGCTGATAGCGAGCACGAGAGGGTGTTTGTTTAGCGACATCTATACGACCTGCATAGTTTAAATAATAGAAAGGAGATTTTTTGGCAGAAATTGCGTAACAGGAATATGTTATACTATAACAATCGATGATTGAATAGTTATCACTATTAAGAAAACTAAAGATTGAAAAGTGCGCGGGTTAATACAGCAGCCTTTGTAGGCTCGAAGCGACTGAGCTTGGACTAATCTGCTAAACTTCATAAAATTTAGCCTGATGGCCAGCTATGAAATTTGTAATCAGTGTGTTGTCTTCCAGTAACGCACCCTCGACACGCCGGGCACTGCGTTTTGCTCAGGCAGTGTTGGCGGCAGGGCATGACATTGTTCGTGTGTTTTTTTATCAAGACGGTGTTTTGACCGCATCCAATAATCTTGTGGTCGCGCAGGATCAGCAGGATATTGCCAAGCAGTGGCAGGCATTTATTGCTGAACATGAACTGGATGCTGTGGTGTGTATTGCTGCGGCCTTACGTCGTGGTGTGCTGGATCACTCTGAGGCGCAGCGCTATCAACGCGATACAGTCAATCTGGCCGAGGGCTACCAGTTATCGGGATTAGGCCAGTTGCATGATGCGTTGCAGCAGGCGGATCGTTTTATCAGCTTTGGAGGTGAGTAATGGCCAAATCAGTATTATTGATCAGCCGCCACGCGCCTTGGGCCGGTAGCGATGCAGGAGAAGCTTTAGATATTGCTTTAGCTGCTGGAGCCTTTGATTTACCGCTGAGTATTTTGTTTATGGATGACGGCGTATTGCAGTTATTAGAGCAACAGCTGCCGCGAATGCTTGAACAAAAAGACTTGTCGGCCAACCTGCAAGCCCTGCCAATGTTTGGCATTGAGCAGCTGTATGTGGCGCAGCAATGCCTAAACCTGCGCGGTTTAGGCGACAGTTGCTTAGCTATTGCAGCCGAACGCTTAGATGATCAGCATATTCAGCAACTTCTCCGTCAATATGATTATGTGGTGACGCTGTAATGACGACCCTCCATGTTTTAAATGCCTCGCCGTCTAATGCGGCGCAGTTGAGTAGTTGCTTACGACTGATGTCGGCAGGTGATGGACTTATGCTTTGCGGTGAAGCAGTGCAAGCCTTGCGCGACGGTAGTGCGGCGGCGCAACAGTTGCTGGGCGGTGAGCGTGCTTATCAATTGTATGCCTTAGAGGAAGATGTGTTGGCCCGAGGTATTGATGCTGCAGCTCTATCGGTGACACTGGTGGATTACCCTGCTTTTGTTGCCTTGTGTGTTGATTATGCGCGGGTCAATAGTTGGACATGAGTGTTGACTATTTAGTGATTGACGGACGTGATATCCCGCTCGATCAAGATGCCTGCCTATGCAATTTAGATGATTGGTCAGAGCCGGTTGCGCATGCCTTAGCCGCGCGTGAGGCGATTGAACTGACCGACGCGCACTGGGAAATTTTATATCTACTGCAGCAGTTTTATACGCAGTTTCAGTTGTCGCCGGCCAATCGAGCCTTGGTTAAATACGTTGCCCTTCATTTAGGTAAAGACAAAGGCAACAGCCTCTACTTAAATGGCTTATTTAAGGGCATGCCGGCTAAGCTGGCTGCACGTTTAGCCGGTTTACCTAAGCCGGCTAATTGCTTTTAAAGTAAGCCGAGCTGATGAAACGTGATGAAGCTCAAGTCTTGCCAATGCTTGACTGTAAATAAACCACGTATGCTGCGCTGATACCAATAAATGAGATTTGTTTGGAGTGCTGTAATGAGTGAATCGATGGAACACCCCTTCGCCCCTTTTGTACGTATTTTAGGTAAAGGAAAAAAAGGCTCACGAGGCTTAACCGAGCTAGAGGCCTACCAAGCCATGGGCATGCTGCTCGATGGGCAGGTGGAGGACACCCAGCTGGGTGCTTTTTTGATGCTGCTGCGCTTCAAAGAGGAAACCCCTGAAGAGTTGGCCGGTTTTACTCGTGCAGTGCGTGAGAGGGTGATTGCCCCAGCCATTACAGTGGATATTGATTGGCCCGCCTATGCTGGCAAACGACGTCAGTTACCTTGGTTTATGTTGGCGGCTAAAGCGTTAGCCAATAATGGTATTCGTATCTTGATGCATGGGGGTGGACGCCATACCGCTGGGCGTATGTATGCCGAAGACGTATTAGATGTTTTAGATATTCACTGCTGTGCCTCTTGGGATGAAGTGGCCGAGCAGATTGAAACCAACCATATTGCCTTTATCCCCTTGGCCGTCTGGATGCCACGCTTGCAGCGTATGATTGATTTGCGCAATACCTTAGGTTTGCGCTCACCGGTGCATTCTTTGGCGCGTTTGCTCAATCCATTGTCAGCGTGCTGCGGCTTGCAAAGTATTTTTCATCCGGGTTATCAGTTGGTGCATCAGCAGGCCAACGTTCTGCTGGGCAACCATGCCTTAGTGATTAAAGGCGATGGCGGAGAAATTGAAGTGCGTCCAGATGTCACCGATCAACTGCTGGGTGCTGCGGATGGGCATGCTTGGAGCGAAGAGTGGCCCGCGCAAATTGGCCGACAAGTGAAGGCGCCGACCTTAGAAATGGAACGCTTATTAGCGGTCTGGCAGGGCAGTGAACAGGATGTCTATGCTGAGCAAGCCATCTTAGCCACCATGGCCTTAGCCTTACGTGGTTTAGGTCGCGATCGTGAGGAGGCGTTTAGCCAAGCGGCCGAGATGTGGCACAAGCGTCACGCACACTAAAGCGGTACAGTGCAGCGTGCTAAGTGCTGCACCGCTTGTCTCTGCGTTAAGATTAGCCGCCCAAGTAGGCCTGACGTACCGCTTCATTACTCAGCAAGTTGACCCCAGTGTCTTCCAGTACGATACGCCCATGCTCCATCACATAACCGCGGTCGGCCAGTTTTAGTGCTTGATTAGCATTTTGCTCCACTAAGAACACTGTGACGCCGGCATTGCGCAGTTGTTCAAGAATCTGGAAAATCTGCTGAATAATAATAGGTGCTAAGCCCAATGAGGGCTCATCCAGCAGTAATAAACGCGGCTCACTCATCAAGGCGCGGCCAATCGCAAGCATTTGCTGTTCGCCACCACTCATAGTGCCGGCGCGCTGCTGGAAGCGCTCATGCAAGCGTGGAAAGAGTGATAAAACACGGTCTAAACGTTCATCACGCAGATGTTTGTCAGCACAGAAAAAAGCACCCATGGCCAGGTTTTCTTCCACGGTTAAACGTGAGAAAACGCGGCGACCTTCCGGCACTATGGCCATGCCCATGCGCATAATTTGCGCGGTGGTTTTACCGCGCAAGTGTTGGCCTTCGTAAATGATTTCACCGCTGGCCGCCTGTGGATCACCGCACAGGGTCATCATTAAGGTGGTTTTGCCAGCGCCATTGGCACCAATTAAGGTGACAATTTCTCCACGTTTCACCTGAATTGAGACGTCATGCAATGCTTGAATTTTGCCATAGTAGGTGCATACATTGTTCATCACTAACATGTCTTAATCCTCACCTAAATAGGCTTTAATCACCGCTGGATTATGACGCACTTGCTCGGGTGTGCCGGACGCGAGTGGGGTGCCTTGGTTGATCACGACAATATGGTCAGAAATATCCATGACCAGCTGCATATCATGCTCAATCAATAACACGCTGAGGCCATGCTCGTTGCGTAAATCTCGAATCAACTGCTTGAGCTGATCGGTTTCACTGGGATTGAGCCCCGCCGCAGGCTCATCGAGCATCAGCAGAGAGGGGCGGGTGACCATACAACGGGCAATTTCTAAGCGGCGTTGCTGACCGTAGGCCAGCGTGCCAGCTTCACGGTTGGCATCATCCAATAAACGCACTTTTTTCAGCCAGTAGACGGCATGTTCTAAGGCTGCTTGTTCAGCTTTACGGTAACTGCGGGTTTTAAAGAGTCCGGCGAGCAAGCTGTTATTGAGGTGCTGATGTTGAGCCACCAGTAAGTTTTCTAGCACTGACATCTCTTTAAACAGCCGTACATGTTGGAAGGTACGAACCATGCCTTTGCGGGCGATTTTATAGCCGGGCAGGCCTTGGATTTCTTCACCAGCGAAGATGATTTTTCCTGCACTGGGCTGATAAAAACCGGTTAAACAGTTAAATACAGTGGTTTTACCGGCTCCATTGGGGCCAATCATTGAGACAATTTGCCTTTCTTTGATGCGTAAGCCCACGCCATTTACCGCGAGCAAACCACCAAAGCGCATGCTTAAGTCAGACACCTCTAAAATATGTTTGCTCATTGCGGCAACTCCAGGTGCGGGCGTTTCATGGGCAGCAGCCCTTGGGGTCGCCAGATCATCATCAGCACCATCATTAAGCCGAATAACAGCATGCGGTATTCATTAAACTCCCGAGCCATTTCAGGCAATACCGTCATCACAATGGCGGCTAAAATCACCCCGATCTGTGAGCCCATACCGCCCAGCACTACGATGGCCAAAATAATTGCGGACTCAATAAAGGTAAAGGATTCAGGGCTGATAAAGCCTTGGCGCGCGGCAAAGAAACTGCCGGCAAAACCAGCAAAGGTCGCACCAATAGTAAAAGCACTGAGCTTAATCTGTGTCGGATTCATGCCTAAAGCGCGGCAGGCAATTTCATCTTCACGCATGGCTTCCCAAGCGCGACCAATGGGCATACGGATTAAACGGTTGATGACAAAGACGGTTATCAGCACCAGCACCAGTGCCAGCAAATACAGAAAGATCACGCGGTGATTGGAGTTAAAGGCGATGCCAAAATACTCATGAAAGCTTTGCGAACCTTCGCTGGCACGGCGACTGAACTCTAAATTAAATAAGGTTGGTTTGGGGATATTGCCAATGCCCCGTGGGCCGCCGGTCAGCGCGGTGAGGTTATTGAGCATAATACGAATGATTTCACCAAAGCCTAAAGTGACAATGGCTAAATAGTCACCGCGCAAGCGCAGCACGGGGAAACCCAAGATAAAGCCAAAGAAGGCGGCCATGACCCCTGCAGCGATTAACCCCGTCCAAAAGCCCACGCCAAAGTACATGGCGAGCATGGCATAGGTATAGGCACCCACCGCATAGAAACCCACATAACCCAAATCCAAGAGCCCAGCTAGACCCACTACAATATTTAGACCTAAACCCAGCATCACATAAATAAGAACTAAGGTGGCTAAGTCAATTTGGCTGCGTGAGCCTAAAAATGGGAAAATTAACGCGGTGGCAATTAAAAAGCACCAGAGCAGGCGTTGTACAACTTGAGTTTGGCTGAGGTTGCGCAAGCCGACCGAGAGGCTTGGTGTGGGGATATATCCCAGAAAACGCTCAATGGGATCACGCCATAGGTTATAGACGAAGATCAGGGCTGTGGCGGCAAAAATCTTCCACAGCACATCGGCTTCAGCGCCGACTAAGGTCAAGGCTGTACCCACTTGGGTCAGACGCACACCCAGTAAAATAGCGCTTAAGACTAAAACAATTATTGCGGAAAAAATCGCCGACTTAAAATATAAACGCATCAGACTTTCTCCACTTCTGGTCGCCCTAAAATACCGGTCGGACGAAATAACAGAATTAGAATCAATAGGGCAAAGGCCACTGCGTCTTTATATTGGCTGCTGAAATAGCCTGAGGTCATGGCTTCAGTGACGCCCAAGACCAAACCGCCGAGTACTGCGCCAGGGATGCTACCAATGCCGCCCAGTACCGCTGCAGTAAAGGCTTTAAGGCCGGCCATAAAGCCGATATAAGGATTGATCACCCCATAATATAAGCTCAGCAAAACACCTGCCAGCGCGGCCAAGACGGCACCTATGACAAAGGTGATACCGATAATGGCATTGCTATTAATGCCCAGCAGGCCGGTCATTTTAATGTCTTCAGAGCAGGCGCGGCAGGCGCGTCCGGTGCGTGAACGAGCGATAAAAAGGCTTAGGGCAATCATCGCCACTAAGGTCGTCACGAAAATAATAATTTGCATATAGGACAAGCTGGCATGGAAGCTGGCTTCGTCGCCAAGGGTCACGCCGCCTGTGACTAAACGCGGCATGGCCACATCACGCGCACCTTGGGCAATGCGCACAAAATTTTGCAGTAATATCGACATGCCGATAGCAGAAATCAAAGGAATCAAGCGATTGCTGCCGCGTAAGGGGCGGTAAGCAACCCGCTCAATGCTGTAACCGTAGGCGCTGGTCACCACAATGCTAAGGAAGAAAGCGCCGAAAATCAGTAAGGGCAGGCTTTCCAGTCCCAGCATGGCCAAGCCCGTTAGGGCAATAAAAGTGACATAGCTGCCAATCATATAGACCTCGCCATGGGCGAAGTTAATCATGCCGATAATCCCATAGACCATGGTGTAGCCAATAGCGATTAAGGCATAGGTGCTGCCAACGGTTAGACCATTGAGCAGTTGTTGTAGAAAGTAAAAAAAGGCTTCATTCATAACAGTATCCAGCAAACAAAACAGCCTCGCACGTTCAGGCAAACGGCGAGGCTGAAGGCCGTTAAATTACTCGGTTAGAGCGGTTTTGCTGCCGTCTGCATGCCACTGGTAGACGACAAAGCTGAAGTTTTTCAAATCACCTTTATCATCAAACTCAAGCAGGCCGGTTGGTGTATCAAAGCTGTTGTTGCGCAGCGCATCAGCCACTTGCTCAGGTTCTTGTGATTGACTGAGGATCATGGCCTCGGCCATCACTTGCACCGCCGCGTAAGCAGGGAAAACAAAGGCACCTCGCGGGTCTTGTTTTTTCGCTTTAAAGGCCTCAACTAAGTGGGCGTTTTTGGGGTCAGCATCGAAAGCTTTGGGTAGTGTGACTAACATACCTTCTGAGGCTGCACCGGCGATGGCCGAGATATCACTGTTGCCCACACCTTCAGGGCCCATAAAGCGCGGGCTGAATTTGTTTTCTGCCGATTGACGCAGCAGCATGCCCATTTCTGGGTGGTAGCCACCAAAGTAAACGAAATCAACGTTTTCTTTTTTCAGCTTAGCAATCAAGGCGGAGAAGTCTTTGTCGCCAGCGGTCACACCTTCAAATAAGGCCACTGGGATTTTGGCCTTATCTAAGGCGTGCTTCACTGCGGTGGCAATGCCTTCACCGTACTGCTGTTTGTCATGCAAAATGGCGGCACGTTTAGGTTTAAGCTGATTGACCACATACTCGCCTGCGGTAGGGCCTTGCATGCTGTCCAGACCTATGGTGCGGAAAATTAGCGTATGACCTTTCTGGGTCAGCTCCGGGGTGGTCGAAGCCGCGGTAATCATTAAGATGCCTTCTTCATCATAGATATCGGCAGCCGGCTGGCTTGAGCCAGAGCACAGATGACCGACGACAAAGCGAATACCATCATTGACAATTTTATTGGCCACAGCAACCGCTTGCTTAGGGTCACAGGCATCATCGTAGGTGACGGCTTCAAGCATGCTGCCATTCACGCCACCGGCTTTATTGATTTGCTCAATGGCCATCAAGGCACCCATGGACTGCATATCACCATACTGGGCAACAGGGCCGGTGACAGGGCCTGCAAGGGCAATTTTAATAGGTTCAGCTGCCAATGAATAACTGGCAGCACCGGCTAAGGCGATAGCAGCAACAAGTTTGCTAAAACGTCGAGTTGTGTGACTCATAATACTGGCACCTTTTAATAGTTATTTTATCATTCCATTGCTGGGCTATGCTGAAGCAATGGATTGCGGCAAGAGTCAGTGTAGAGAACTTCTTGGGTAAGTGGTACTGGAGTAGAGTGCTTTTTCATCAGGGCAAAGACTGGCTGGGCAGCTTGTTGCTATGATGGCAGCCTAAAACGGCTTAATTAGGTTGAGGATGACCCAAGGGTCAGGGATTATTGCTATGTACGAGTCGAAAGCGCAGCCGCTGCTGGCCCCTATGCAATTTTATTGGCGCTTGATCGGGCATGCGCTGATTGCGCTGTTAGTGATTGTTGTTTCGGTACTGTTGGGGATGTTTGGCTTTATCTATTTTGAAGCGATGTTTTGGCATGATGCCTTTTTGCATGCGATGTTTTTACTGGGCGGTTTAGGCGCAATTAGCGTGCCACAGACGATGGCCGGAAAACTCTTTCTTGGCTTTTATGGTTTGTATGCAGGCCTGGTATTTGTGACGGTGTTGGGGATTGTCTTTGCGCCGGTTGCGCATCGAATTATGCACAGTTTTCATCTGGATAACGACAGTTAAGCGCAGTATACGGCGGGCCAAGATGATGGGTCCGCCGTGGTTAGGGCAGGGGTTACACGGTGCGTGAGAACTCGCCGCGTTGCTTGACCCCGAGGTAGGCATCAAAGGCCATGGCGACACTGCGCATCATCAAGTTACCTTGATCGAGTAGCACAATTGCTTCATCACTAATAGTGACTAATCCATCTTCGACTTGTTCTTCGAGTGTTTGCAGTGCATCGGCAAAGTACTGCTTAAACACAATAGCGTGTTGCTGCTCAATGGCCGCAATATCAATGCGGTTATGGCACATTAATGCACTGATCACATCACGACGCAGGCGGTCATCGGCATTCAGTTGATAGCCGCGTTGTAGGGGTAATTCGTCTTTATTTAAAAAGGCATAATACTGCGACAACTCTTTAACGTTCTGGCTGTAGGTATCGCCCACTTTACCAATCGACGACACACCTAAACCGATTAAATCGCAGTCGGCATGGGTTGAGTAACCTTGGAAGTTGCGCTGCAAGGTATCGTTGATTCGCGCTTGCGCCAGTTCATCTTCAGGCAGAGCAAAGTGATCCATACCAATATACACATAACCGGCGTTACAAAGTTTGCGAATGGTCAGCTCTAACAGCTCCAGTTTACGTTCTGGTGGAGGCATATCTTCAGGGCGAATCAAACGTTGCGCGCGCACCAACTTGGGCAGGTGAGCGTAACTGTAAGCAGCAATCCGATCAGGACGCAGGGCAATGATTTTGTCCAGTGTGGTGGTAAAGCTTGCTACGGTTTGCAGAGGCAGGCCGTAAATTAAATCGGCGCTGATTGAGCGAAACTCAGCTTTGCGTGCCGCCTCAATGAGCCTGCGAACTTGCTCTTCGCTCTGAATACGATTAACTGCTTCTTGTACTTTGGGATCAAAGTCTTGGATACCAAAACTGATGCGGTTAAAGCCCAAATCACGCAGTAGTTGAATTTGCTCTGGAGTAATGGTGCGCGGGTCAACCTCCAAAGAAAATTGGCGTTGCTCAGACATATCTAAGTTAAAGGCACTATGTAAAGTGTCCATTAAGTCAGTAAGCTGCTCTTGTGTCAGATAAGTGGGGGTACCACCACCAAGGTGCAGTTGAGTCACGCTACGCTTCTTATCAAACAAGCGGGCCTGCAAGTGGATCTCTTTCTTTAAATACTCAAGGTATTCCACCGCACGGCTGGTTTTCTGCGTGATAATTTTGTTGCAGGCGCAGTAATAGCATAGGCTTTGACAAAATGGGATATGAATATAAATCGATAAGGGCTTTGCTACGGGCTGCTGATTACTGCGTTCAGCCGCCTGACGGTAATGGTCCGCAGCGAACGCAGCATGGAACTGTGGTGCGGTTGGGTAGGAGGTGTAGCGTGGACCAGGACGGTCATATTTTTCCACAAGTGCTCTGTTAAAGCTTGGCATGTGCTCCATTGGCCAGACCCCTATTATAAAAACGGATTTGAGGATCAGCTTTGCTGATCATTATTGAATAGGGCTAGACTACATTAAGTGCGCCGCATTGCGGTAAAAGACCTGCAAGATCTTGATTTAGGGCAATTTCTTTCGCCGTGTTAGATAAACCAAACCGACCTAGTAGACAGACTATGAGCAGTAATGTTATTCGCTGGGGATTGCTGTGCTTGAGCTTTTTTATGAGTGGATGCCAAGGCCTGCCGAGCTTAGATGGGCGAACGCAATCTACCGCGTACTCCAAGCAGCAGGTAGCCGACAGCTATTTTGCTCAGGCGATGGCGCCGCTGGAACAGCGTCATGGCGCGGATAAAAGTGGTATTTTCCCGCTGATTGAAGCGGATGAAGCCTTTGCTGCGCGGATGATGCTGGCTAAGTATGCCCAGCGCAGTCTAGACGTGCAGTATTATATTTGGCGCCAAGATATGACCGGTACCATGCTCTTTGAAGCCTTGCACGAAGCGGCTGATCGTGGTGTGCGGGTACGTTTATTGCTGGATGATAATAATACCAACGGCTCTGATCCTATTTTATTAGGCCTTAATGGGCATGCCAATATTGAAGTGCGGTTGTTTAACCCCTTTATGCTGCGCAAGCCGCGCTGGTGGGGTTTTCTGACTGATTTTTCTCGGCTCAATCGGCGCATGCATAACAAATCATTCACCGCCGATAATTCATTGACTATTATTGGTGGGCGCAATATTGGTGATGAGTATTTTGGCGCCACGGATGACGTTTTGTTCGCTGATTTAGATATTCTCAGTGCTGGGGCCGCGGTGCAAGAGGTCTCGGATGATTTTGATAAATATTGGCACAGTGGATCGTCGTATCCGCTGCAACGTATTGTGTCTAGCAAAAACGCCATGGACTTGCATGAGTTGCGTCAGCTGTCGGCACAGATTGCGGCCAGTGCCGACGCCCAGCAGTACGTTGAGTCGCTACGTGAGTCGGCTTTTATGCAGCAGATTGAGCAGCGCAATATTGATTTTGAGTGGCTTAAAGTGCGTATGGTCAGCGATGATCCACGCAAAGGCTTGGGCCTGGCTGAGAAAGAATCTCTCTTGATTCAGCAGTTTCAAGATATTATTGGCGACCCTAATGTCGATGTTGAGCTGATTTCACCCTATTTTGTCCCAACCCAGGCTGGCGTTGAAGCCTTTGCTTGGTTGGTGCGCAAAGGGGTGGAAGTTAAAGTGTTGACCAATTCACTGGCGGCGACGGACGTTATTCCGGTGCATGCGGGCTATGCTAAGCGCCGTAAGGCCTTACTGAAGTCGGGCGTGATCTTGTATGAGATGCAGCGCCATCCGACACAAACCAAACCCTTGAAGCGTAAAAAGCGTTTTTTAGGCAGTTCCGGTTCCAGTTTGCATGCAAAAACCTTCTCCGTTGATCGTCAGCATGTTTTTGTCGGTTCCTTTAATTTTGACCCGCGATCGGCGAATTTAAACACTGAGTTGGGCTTTGTGATTGACAGTCCACGTCTAGCCCAGCGTATTAATCAAGCGTTTTATGATGAAATACCCGCACATGCTTATCAGGTCAAATTAAACCAAGCTGGGCGCATTTACTGGGTCGAACAAGGTGACAAAGTCGTGCAGACCCACACCTCAGAACCCAATACCAGTGTCTGGCGTAGGGTCTCGGTGCGACTGATTTCATGGCTGCCAATTGAAGGATTATTGTAATAGCGCAAATTCTCTGCCGGATTGAATGGATATTTCTGTTCGACCCCTCTAGAATGCATGCCCTTGATTCTAGGGTCGGTAATGTCTGGCCACGTCTATTCAACGAGGAATAACCATGCAAGTTTCCGTAGAAAGCACTTCCGCCCTTGAGCGCAAAATGACCATTAGCGTTCCAGCTGAGCGTATTGAAAGTGAAGTGACTAAGCGTCTTCAGCAAACCGCTAAGCGCGCTAAAGTATCTGGCTTTCGTCCAGGTAAAGTGCCAATGAGCATTATTCGTCAGCGTTATGAAGCTGATGCGCGCCAAGAAGTATTAGGTGATCTGATCCAAGCTACTTTTTATGAAGCTGTTGTTGCTGAAAAACTTAATCCAGTCGGTCAGCCTGCGATTGAGCCGCAAGTCTTTGAAAAAGACAAAGCGCTTGAATACATTGCTACATTTGAAGTGTTTCCAGAATTTGAAGTGCAAGGTTTAGACAGCATTGAAGTTGAGCGTCAGAGCGCTGAAGTGGCTGAGTCTGATATCGACAATATGCTGGATATTTTGCGTAAGCAAAACACCAGCTTTGTTGATGTAGAGCGTGCTGCTGCGAATGACGACCAAGTCACTGTTAGCTTTGTAGGTAGCATCGATGGTGAGGTTTTCGCTGGCGGTACTGCGGACAACGTACCTTTGGTATTAGGTTCAGGCCGTATGATTCCAGGCTTTGAAGAGGCTTTAGTCGGCTGCAAAGCGGGCGACACTAAAGTCATCACGCCAACCTTCCCAGAAGATTACCAAAACCTTGACCTGGCTGGTAAAACAGCTGAGTTCACTGTGATTGTGAACAAGGTTGAAGGTCCAGAGTTGCCAGAATTGAACGAAGAATTCTTCGCTATGTTCGGCAACACTGAAGGCGGCTTAGAAGGCTTCCGAGCTGAAGTTAAAAAGAACATGGATCGTGAGCTGAACCAAGCCATCAAAGGCAAAGTAAAAAGCCAAGTGATGGACGGTTTATTAGCAGCGAACACGATCGAAGTGCCAGCGGCATTGATTTCTAGCGAAGTGGATCGTTTGCGCGTCCAAGCTGTACAGCAGTTTGGTGGCAATGTTAAACCTGAGCAACTGCCCGCAGAGCTGTTCACTGAACAAGCTAAGCGTCGCGTTGCTTTAGGTTTAATCGTTGCGCAAATGGTGAAGCAGTTTGACATCAAGGCTGATGACGAAAGCGTACGTAGCACCATTGAAGAAATGGCCGCTGCTTACCAAGAGCCACAGCAAGTGATTGAGTGGTACTACAAAAACCAACAGCAATTAGAAGATGTACGTGCGGTTGTGCTTGAAGAGCAAGTTGTAGATACTGTTTTAGGCAAAGCAAAAGTAACTGACTCTAATGTTAGCTATGAAGAAGCAGTGAAACCTGCGGCAGCGCCTGAAGTTGCTGAAGCAGAAGCTGACGCTGAGTAATTTTACTGTGCAAAACGCTAAATATTAATGGGTTAATCGCCTATTAATTCACAAGCCAGCCCTAGGGCTGGCTTGTGTGTCTTTATGACGATGACCAATAATTTGGGAGCTACGGCAGATATGTCAGACACTATGTTTATGCAAAATCCACACGATATCCAAGCTGCTGGCGGTTTAGTGCCGATGGTAGTTGAGCAGTCAGCACGTGGTGAGCGCGCCTATGATATTTATTCGCGTCTACTCAAAGAGCGCATTATTTTCTTGGTCGGACCTGTCGAAGACTATATGGCGAACCTTGTGGTGGCGCAATTATTGTTCTTAGAAGCAGAAAATCCTGATAAAGATATTCATTTGTATATCAACTCACCAGGCGGTTCAGTCACTGCCGGTATGTCGATTTACGATACGATGCAATTTATCAAGCCAGATGTATCGACCATGTGTATTGGTCAAGCCGCCAGTATGGGTGCGCTGTTATTAGCCGGTGGTGCTGCGGGCAAACGTTATTGCTTACCGCATTCACGCATGATGATTCACCAGCCGTTGGGCGGGTTCCAAGGTCAAGCGTCAGATTTTGAAATCCATGCGCGCGAAATTTTAACCATTCGTGATCGCTTAAACCAAATTCTGGCTGATCATACCGGTCAACCGATGGATGTGATTGCCAAAGATACCGACCGCGATAACTTTATGAGCGGCGACGAAGCAGTTAAATACGGCTTGATTGATCATGTGGCGACAAAGCGTGACATGCCTGTTTAATCAATGTTAAGTAATGCTGTATATGTTTTATGTGGGTGTATGGGGTTGAAAAGGCCGACTGAAGGCCTCATCTTGTGTTCATAGCCTACCAAACTGGAAAGAACGAATGACTGATACGCTTAGTGGCGAGGACAAAGGCAAATTACTGTATTGTTCCTTCTGTGGCAAAAGCCAACATGAAGTGCGCAAGCTAATTGCTGGTCCCTCGGTTTTTATTTGTGATGAGTGCGTTGATCTGTGTAATGACATTATCCGTGAGGAAGTGCAAGAAGCAGAGGCTGACAGCGCAGCACATAAACTGCCTTCTCCAAAGGAAATCAGCGGCATTCTTGACCAGTATGTGATTGGCCAAGAACGTGCGAAAAAAGTGTTAGCTGTAGCGGTGTATAACCACTACAAGCGCTTAAACAACACTAATAAAAAAGACGGTATTGAATTAGGTAAAAGTAATATTTTGCTGATTGGTCCAACTGGATCAGGTAAAACTTTACTGGCCGAAACATTAGCGCGCTTGCTCAATGTACCTTTCACCATTGCTGATGCAACCACTCTGACTGAAGCCGGTTATGTGGGTGAGGATGTTGAAAATATCATCCAGAAGTTGTTGCAGAAATGTGATTACGATGTTGAAAAAGCAGAGATGGGCATCGTTTACATTGATGAGATCGATAAGATTACCCGTAAGTCGGATAATCCATCGATTACCCGTGATGTCTCCGGTGAAGGCGTGCAGCAAGCATTGCTTAAGCTGATTGAAGGCACTGTGGCTTCAATTCCTCCGCAAGGTGGACGTAAGCATCCACAGCAAGAGTTTTTGCAGGTGGATACGAAAAATATTCTGTTTATCTGTGGTGGTGCATTTTCCGGTTTAGAGAAAGTGATTCAAAACCGCTCAACCAAAGGCGGAATTGGTTTTTCTGCTGAAGTGCGCAGCAAAGAGCAAGAGAAGAAAATTGGTGAGGCGTTACGTGACGTTGAGCCGGATGATCTGGTTAAGTTTGGCTTGATTCCAGAGTTTGTTGGTCGCTTACCGGTGATTGCAACATTGGAAGAGTTGGATGAAGCGGCACTGGTACAAATCCTAACCGAACCGAAAAACGCGCTGACTAAGCAGTACGGCAAGTTATTCGATATGGAAGGGGTTGAGCTGGAGTTCCGTACAGATGCGCTTAATGCTGTGGCAAAGCGTGCCTTGTTACGTAAAACAGGTGCCCGTGGTCTGCGCTCAATTCTGGAAGGGGTGCTACTGGATACCATGTACGATATCCCGTCAGAACCTGATGTCACTAAAGTTGTGATTGATGAGAATGTGATTGCAGGAACATCTAAGCCGTTGCTGATTTATGCGGCGCAAGAAAAGACAGAGAAAAAAGCAGCGCCTGACGCTTAAGTTTGTGTCTTTGTTGAGCAGAGGGCCTTCGGGCCCTTTTGTTATTTTATAGCGCCCACCTTGTAATTGATGTGACACATCCCCATCTTTGATCACAGGCTTAGCCATTATTTTACGGCCTGCGTGCCGCATGTGAGAGAGAAGAATGAAGACAATCATCGAATTGCCATTATTGCCATTGCGTGATGTTGTAGTGTACCCGCATATGGTCATCCCCCTATTTGTAGGGCGCGAGAAATCCATTGCTGCGCTTGAAGCGGCAATGCAGGGCGACAAAAAAATCTTGTTGATCGCCCAGCGCAGCCCTGCCGACAATGATCCAGATATTGATGCCCTCTATCAGGTGGGCACTGTGGCAACGATTCTGCAGCTGCTCAAGCTGCCTGACGGTACCGTTAAAGTGCTGGCCGAAGGTGGTCCGCGTGGTGCCATCCTTAAAACACTGACGGATGCTGATGCTGACTACCTCAGTGCAGAGGTTCAGCTCGATGAGCAAGAAGCGATCAGTGGCACTGAAAACGATGCGCTGCGTCATGCTTTATTTGAGCAGTTTGAGTCGTTTGTGCAGCAAAGTAAAAAAGTGCCTGCAGAAGCGTTAGCAACGTTAAGTGAAATTGAAGATGTCGGTCGTTTAGTTGACTCTATTGCGGCGCAGATGACCCTTAAGCTGGAGCAAAAGCAATCAATCCTAAGCTGCAGTGCTATTGCCGAGCGGGTTGAGTTGCTGTTGGGTGTGCTGGACACTGAACTTGAACTGCTTAGTGTTGAAAAACGTATTCGCGGTCGAGTTAAAAAACAAATGGAACGCAGTCAGCGTGAGTACTATTTGAATGAGCAAATGAAAGCCATTCAAAAAGAGCTGGGCGAAGGCGAAGACGGTCATAACGAAATGGATGCGTTAAAAAAACGCATTGATGAAGCCGGCATGACCGAAGAGGCGTTAGCTAAAGCCACTGCTGAGCTGAAAAAACTTCAACAAATGTCGCCCATGTCAGCCGAAGCGACCGTGGTGCGCACCTATATTGATTGGCTGATTAGCACGCCATGGACCGCTAAAAGCAAAGTGCGTAACGATTTGCTGCGCGCTGAAGAGATTTTGGATGCTGACCATTTTGGCCTTGAAGAAGTCAAAGAGCGTATTCTGGAGTACCTCGCGGTGCAAAAGCGGGTGAAAAAACTTAAAGGTCCGATTCTGTGCTTGGTTGGCCCGCCAGGTGTGGGTAAAACCTCATTGGCTGAGTCGATTGCGCGTTCAGTCAACCGCAAATACATTCGCATGGCCTTAGGTGGTGTGCGTGATGAGGCTGAGATTCGTGGTCATCGCCGTACTTATATTGGTGCGATGCCCGGTCGTATTATTCAACGCATGAGTAAGGTTGGTGTGCGTAACCCATTATTCTTGCTCGATGAAATCGACAAAATGGGCACAGATATGCGTGGCGATCCGGCGTCTGCGTTATTAGAAGTACTGGACCCTGAGCAAAATCACAACTTTAACGACCACTACCTTGAAGTGGATTACGACTTATCTGATGTGATGTTTGTCTGTACTGCCAACTCAATGAATATTCCAGGCCCTTTACTGGACCGTATGGAGATTATTCGTCTGCCCGGTTACACCGAAGATGAAAAGCTCAATATTGCGAAAAAATATTTAGTCAGTAAGCAGCTTAAAGCCAATGGTCTAAAAGAGACTGAGTTGGCGTTTGAGTCCGATGCACTACTCAATATTGCTCGCTTGTATACCAGTGAAGCTGGTGTACGTGGTTTAGAGCGGCAGATTGCTAAAGTGTGCCGTAAAGTGGTGAAAGAGCAAAGTACGCAGAAAAAAATCAATGTTACGGTCACTGCAGACGATTTAGAGCATTATTTAGGTGTGCAGAAATACACCTACGGTTTAGCCGAGTCGGAAGATCAAATTGGTCAAGTAACAGGTTTGGCTTGGACACAAGTGGGGGGTGTGCTATTGACCATCGAATCCGCAGTGATTCCAGGCAAAGGTCAGTTAATTAAAACCGGCTCGCTGGGTGATGTGATGGTTGAGTCAATGACTGCCGCATTAACCGTGGTGCGCAGTCGTGCACAGCGTCTAGGCATCCCTGTAGACTTCTATGAGAAGAGCGACGTGCATTTGCATATGCCAGAGGGGGCGACTCCTAAAGACGGTCCTAGCGCCGGTGTGGGCATGTGTACGGCCTTGGTCTCAGCCTTAACTAAGATCCCCGTGCGGGCTGATGTGGCCATGACCGGTGAAATTACCTTGCGTGGACAAGTGCTGGCCATTGGTGGTTTAAAAGAGAAATTACTGGCCGCCCATCGTGGCGGAATCAAAACCGTTATCATTCCTGAAGAGAATGTACGTGACTTGAAGGAAATTCCAGATAATATAAAGGCCGATTTAGACATCAAGCCAGTGAAATGGATTGACGAGGTACTGCAAATTGCGTTGCAATACATGCCTGAGCCTTTGCCTGATGTGACATCCACATTATTGATAAAGGATGAGTCGCGCGATGTTGAGGTGAATGATCGCCTCAGCACGCATTAATGCAGTTGCCGTTGACAGGCTTTCGACACCTTGCCCTAAAGCAGGGTGTCGATGTCATTTGATTGCATAACAGCGTTGTTTTGCTTGCATCGAAATTGCGTTTATAATTATTTTTTGAAAAACCTAAGGGGACTTACGAGTGAACAAGTCAGAGTTAATTGATAAAGTTGCTGCTTCGGCAGATATTCCTAAAGCAGTTGCTGGACGTGCACTGGACGCCGTTATCGAAAGCATTACAGGTGCGCTTCAAGAGGGAGAATCAGTCGTATTAGTTGGCTTTGGTACATTCTCTGTTAAAGATCGTGCTGCGCGTACTGGCCGCAATCCTCAAACAGGTAACCCAATTGAGATCGCTGCAGCAAAAATTCCCGGCTTTAAAGCGGGTAAAGCACTTAAAGACGCTGTTAACTAAGCGCTTGTTGGGCATCAGTCCTTGGACTGGTGCACTTTGTACGTGTTAAGAGGTTCTTGCTGATCAAACATCGCAGACTTGTTATACGTATAAGTACATGCAAAGGCGCATCATTTGGTGCGCCTTTATTTTGTTAGACCGGCCCATAATGCACAGCTATTTTCAATGGCGACACCGGGGGATGCATGCTGCAAAACATTCGAGACAACTCCACGGGGTGGATCTCTAAATCAATTATTGGCTTGATTGTCGTGCTTTTTGCTTTTACGGGTTTTGACGCCATTTTAGGCTCAACCAGTAACAGTAATAACGCGGCCAAAGTCAATGGCGAAGAAATCACCCTCGATGAGCTAGCTGAGGCAAAAAATCTTCAACGTCGTCAGTTGATGCAACAATTCGGTAAAGATTTCGATACGAACCTGATTGATGATGCACTGTTATCAGAGTCGGCACTTAAAGGGCTGATTTCTCGCAAGCTCTTGCTACAAGCTGCAGATCAGTCTGACTTTGCTTTTTCAAGCGCGTCGATTGACCAATTTATCTTACAGGCACCTGAGTTTCAGACCGATGGCCAGTTTGATGCGAACCGTTTTGACCAAGTGATTCGTCAAATGGGCTACAGCCGTTTGCAGTTTAGGCAAATGATTGAGCAAGAAATGCGCACCAGCCAATTGCAGGCAGGTATTGCAGGCAGTGCTTTTGTCACTGAGCAAGATGCACACACTTTTGCCCGCTTAGAGCGTCAAACCCGCGATTTTTCTATGCTGACAATTCAGCCGGATGAGCAAGCGGTGAGTGTGACCAGTGCTGAGGTGCAAACCTACTACAATGACAATGCCGCTGACTTTATGACGGCTGAACAGGTGGTTGTAGAATATATTGAACTGGAAAAATCAGCGTTTTTTGACCAAGTTGTGGTTGATGAAGCTGAGCTTGACGAGTTGTATCAGAACGAAATTGCCAACCTGACTGAACAACGTCGCGCCGCACATATTCTTATTGAAGTGAACGCTGAGACCAGTGATGAACAGGCTCGATTAAAGGCAGAGCAGGCCATTGAGCGCTTAACCGCTGGCGAAGACTTTGCTGTTGTGGCGAAACAAGTATCCACAGATTTGGGTTCTGCAGAGCAAGGCGGTGACCTTGGTTTTGCTGCGCCGGGCATCTATGAGCCTGAGTTTGAAGAGGTTTTATTTGCACTGAATAAAGATCAAGTGTCTGAGCCTGTGCGGACGGCTTACGGCTGGCACGTGATTAAACTGCTGGATATTAGAGAAGCTGAAATTCCCAGCTTTGCCAGTCTTAAAGATAAGTTAACCCAAGACTTAAAAGCGCAGCAAGTTGAGCAACGTTTTGTTGAAGCGGCTAAAGATCTTGAGGGCCTAGCCTATGAATCAGCTGATTTACAGCAGCCAGCCACTGAGCTGAACCTAAGCGTTAAAGTCAGCGAGCCTTTTGGCCGTAACGGTGCGCCTGAGGGTTTATTTGCCAATCGTCAAGTACTGGACGCAGCCTTTAGCACGGAAGTGTTAGAAGAAGGCGCCAACTCAATGATTATTGAGCTTGACCCTGAGACGACCTTAGTGCTGCGTGTTAAAGAGCATCAGCGTTCACAGCCGATTGCATTTGCTGAGGTCAGTGCCCAGATTCAGCAGAAGTTAACCACGCAACGTGCTATTGAGCAGGCAAAAAGTAAAGGCGAGGTTTTATTGGCCAGCTTAGAAGAGGGTCAAACCTCAATTGAGCAAGCGAAAGAAAGTGATTGGCAAGTTGTTGAAGCGGCGACGCGTAATCAAGACGGTATTGATCCTCAAGTCTTGCAAACCTTGTTTAAAATGCCTAAGCCTGAGGTTGGCTCTGCGCAGTTTGCAGGTCTGAATTTAGCCTCTGGTGATTATGTCGTCTTGCGTTTGACCGGTGTCAATGATGCGCCTAAAGCTTTAACGGCTGAAGAGTTGCTGCAATACCAGCAAGCTCTTGCGGCACGTTCAGGTCAGGCTGATTTGGCTGCATTGATGCAGCAGCTTGAATTGGATGCAAAAATACAGCGCTTCTAAATGGCTGATAGACAAAAAACCCGCTTAATAGCGGGTTTTTTGTTGTCAATAAAGAATCAATCTTCTTCGATATTGCCCATGGCTGTGGTGTTAAAGCCACCATCCACGTACATAATCTCACCGCTGATACCTGAGGCTAAGTCCGAGCATAAAAAGGCACCGGCATTACCCACTTCATCAATAGTGACATTGCGGCGCAGCGGGGTTTGTTTCTCGTTGGCTGCGAGCATTTTGCGAAAGCTCTTAATTCCCGATGCGGCTAAGGTGCGGATGGGGCCGGCAGAGACGGCGTTCACTCGGGTGCCTTCTGCACCTAAGCTACCGGCTAAGTAACGTACGCCGGCTTCAAGGCTGGCTTTAGCCATACCCATGACGTTGTAGTTCGGCATAGTACGCTCAGCGCCCAGGTAGGTCAGGGTCAGCAAGCTGCCGTTACGGCCTTGCATCATGCTGCGACCAGCTTTGGCTAAAGCAATAAAACTGTAGGCACTGATATCGTGGGCAATTTTAAAGCCCTCACGGGTGGTCACTTCAGTAAAATCACCATCAAGTTGGTCGCCAGGAGCAAAACCGACTGAGTGAACGATACAGTCTAAGCCGTCCCATTTTTTTGCCAGTTCAACAAAGACCTTGTCAATGTCGTCATCATTGGCCACATCGCAAGGGAAGCACATATCAGCGGATGAGCCCCAGCTTTCGGCAAAGCCTTCAACACGTTTTTGCAGCTTTTCATTTTGGTAGGTAAAAGCCAACTCTGCGCCTTCACGGTGCATGGCCGCTGCAATACCTGAAGCGATGGATAGTTTGCTGGCCACGCCAACGATTAAAACGCGTTTACCGGTCATAAAACCCATGGTTTTTCCTCTTTCTGAGTCAATTATCATTATTTACAGTTGTGCTGGGCTGTTAATAAAGGCCGCTGCTAACAACTGCTGTGTGTAATCTTGTTGCGGTGCGGCAAAGATCGCTTCAGCCGCACCTTGTTCAACCACTTTACCTTGGCGCATTACCAGCAACTGGTGACTGAGCGCTTTAACCACCGCCAAGTCATGGCTGATAAAGACATAGGTTAAGTTGTATTTGAGCTGTAAATCGCGCAGCAACTCAACCACTTGACGTTGCACGGTACGATCCAGTGCCGAAGTGGGCTCATCCAGCACCATCAACTTAGGCTTGAGCACTAAGGCACGCGCGATGGCAATACGCTGGCGTTGCCCCCCAGAAAACTCGTGGGGATAGCGGTGCCTTGTGTCTGGATCGAGGCCCACTTCGTGCAGCACAGCGATAATGGCTTGCTCTTGCTGCTGGGCAGTGCCCATCTTATGAATGCCTAAGCCTTCACCAATGATATCTGAGACGCTCATTCTGGGGCTTAGGCTACCAAAAGGGTCCTGAAAAACCACTTGAATGTCACGGCGCAATGGGCGCACCTGTTTTTGCGAGAGGCCATCAATGGCTTGGCCGGCGTAAAAAATGCCACCTTTACTTTGAATCAAACGTAAAATAGCCAAACCCAGGGTGGATTTTCCTGAGCCACTTTCACCAACCACGCCCAAGGTTTGCCCACGCTGCAGGCTAAAGCTGATGCCATCCACGGCTTTCACATGATCGACAGTGCGCTGCAAAATGCCCTTTTTAATCGGAAACCAGATGCGTAAGTCCTGAACCTCCAGTAGGGTGTCACTGGGCGTATGGGGTACAGGTGAGCCGCTGGGCTCAGCGCCAAGCAATTCTTGAGTGTAGGGGTGCTGTGGGTCGCTAAAGATCTGCGCACAGGGCGCTTGCTCAACAATTTCGCCATTGCGCATCACGCAGACACGGTGGGCGACGCGGCGCACCAAGTTCAAGTCATGGCTGATTAATAAAATCGACATGCCCAGGCGTTGTTGCAAATCTTTGAGTAATTCTAAAATAGTCAGCTGTACAGTGACATCCAGCGCAGTGGTGGGCTCATCAGCAATCAGCAATTGCGGCTCATTGGCCAGCGCCATGGCGATCATCACGCGCTGACGTTGGCCGCCAGACAGCTCGTGCGGATAAGAACTCATACGCTGCGCAGGGTTCTTGATCTCAACCAAGTTCAGCAGCTCTAAGGTGCGGGCTGAAGCTTGTTTCGCATTCATACCTTTGTGCAGCATCAGAATTTCATTGATTTGTTTTTCAATGCTGTGCAAAGGATTGAGCGAGCTCATCGGCTCTTGGAAAATCATCGCAATACGATCGCCACGTACTTTGCGCAGATAATCAGGTGTGGCACTGAGTAAGTCTTGGCCTTGATAGACAATCTTGCCGCTGGGGTGTCGGGCCAGCGGGTAGGGTAACAAGCGTAAAATAGAGTGCGCCGTCACTGATTTGCCTGAGCCACTTTCGCCCACCAGCGCTAAGGTTTCACCTTTGTTAATGGTGAAACTGATGGTGTTTACCGCACGCTGCACAGTATCACCGCTGATAAACTCAACGGATAAGTCTTCAATGCTAAGCAGGGTGTCGGTTTTATTTTCTTGGATCGAATGCATCACGGGCAGCCTCACCAATAAATACCAATAAACTCAGCATCAGTGCCAATACCGTAAAGGCGCTGATACCTAACCAAGGGGCTTGTAAGTTGGATTTGCCTTGCGCGACCAATTCACCCAGTGATGGCGAGCCAGGCGGTAAACCAAAGCCGAGAAAATCCAGCGCGGTTAAAGTGCCGATCGCGCCGGTTAAAATAAAGGGTAGAAAGGTAAGGGTCGAAACCATGGCATTGGGCAGAATATGGCGGAACATAATTGCGCTGTTTTGCATCCCCAGCGCCCGCGCCGCACGCACATATTCAAGATTACGGCCGCGCAGAAACTCGGCGCGGACTAAATCGACCAAACTCATCCAAGAAAACAACAGCATAATCCCCAGCAGCCACCAAAAATTGGGCTGAATAAAGCTGGCCATAATAATCAGCAAATACAGGACCGGCAGTCCCGACCAAATCTCTAAAAAGCGCTGGCCAACTAAGTCGACCCAGCCACCATAAAAGCCTTGCAAGGCACCGACGAAAACACCCAGCACTGAGCTGATCAGGGTTAGTGTCAGGGCAAAGAGCACCGAAATCCGAAAGCCATAAATCACTCGTGCCAGCACATCGCGGCCCTGATCATCGGTACCCAGCCAGTTCTGTGCCGAAGGCGGTGCCGGCGCGGGCACTTGCAGATCGTAATTGATACTGGAGTAGTAAAAGGGAATGATTGGCCAAAGCATCCAGCCGTCTTTTTCCGCAATCAGTTCTTGGATATAGGGGCTTTTATAGTTGGCTTGCAGAGGGAACTCGCCGCCAAAGGTGGTTTCTGGATAGCGCTTAAGCACCGGAAAATACAGTGCGCCGTCATAGTGCACCAGCAGCGGTTTATCGTTGGCAATAAACTCCGCGCCCAGCGAGAAAACAAATAAGGCTAGAAACAGCCACAATGAAAACCAGCCGCGCTTATGTGCTTTAAAACGGGAAAAACGTCGTTGATTGATCGGAGATAAAGCCATATCAGTTCCCCCGACTGCTGAAGTCGATACGAGGATCGACCAAGGTGTAGGTGAGATCGCCGATCAATTTAACCAGTAAACCCAGCAAGGTGAATAAGAATAGGGTGCCAAACACCACCGGGTAATCGCGGTTAATTGCCGCTTCAAAACTCAGTAGCCCTAGACCATCGAGTGAGAAAATCACTTCAATCAGCAAGGAGCCGGTAAAGAACATGCCAATAAAGGCCGCAGGGAAGCCAGCAATAATAATCAGCATGGCATTGCGGAACACGTGCCCGTAGAGCACTTTGTTTTCAGGCAAGCCTTTGGCCCGCGCGGTGGTTACATATTGCTTATTGATTTCATCTAAAAAGCTGTTTTTAGTGAGTAAGGTCAAGGTGGCAAAGTTACCTATGACTAAGGCTGTGACCGGCAGGGCTAAGTGCCAGAAATAGTCGCCAACTTTACCCAGCAGGCTCAACTCTTCAAAGTTGTTTGAGGTGAGGCCGCGCAGCGGAAACCAGCTTAAATAACTGCCACCGGCAAACACCACCACCAATAAAATCGCAAATAAGAAGGCCGGAATCGCATAGCCTAGAATAATTGCCGAACTGGTCCATACATCAAAAGCGCTGCCATGGCGTACCGCTTTACTGATCCCCAGGGGTATGGAAATCAAATACATCAGCAGGGTACTCCAAAGCCCAAGGGAAATAGAGACCGGCATTTTCTCCAGAATTAAGTCCGTCACTTTAGCGTCACGGAAAAAGCTATTGCCAAAATCAAAATGGGCATAGTTTTTTAGCATAATCCAAAAACGCTCAATCGGCGGCTTATCAAAGCCATACATTTTTTCGATTTCCAGCACCAGCTCAGGATCAAGCCCCTGCGCACCACGGTAGTTGCTGGCGGAACTGCTGGACACTTCTGAGCCACCGCCAGAAATACGCCCAGTGGCACCGCCAGCTGCGGCATCAAAGCCTTCGAGCTTGGCAATCATTTGCTCCACAGGGCCACCGGGTGCGGCCTGAATAATAATAAAGTTGACCACTAAAATACCCAGCAAGGTGGGAATAATCAGCAGTAAGCGCCGAAGAATATAGGCCAGCATAGTTATTGCTCCGCCGCAGGAGAACGCTTGATGGCGTCGGGTTTAATCCACCAAGTCATTAGGCCATAGTCATACAGAGGTGCGACTTTTGGTTGTGCTAAGTGCTGCCAATAGGCGGTGCGCCAAGTGTCGATATAGTAATTGGGAATCACATAATGGCCCCAGAGTAAAACCCGATCCAAGGCGCGCGCATAGTTGATTAAACTGGCACGGTTGGGCGCGTTGATTAAGCCTTCGACCAAGCTGTCGATGGCTGGGTCTTGCAGGCCGATAAAATTACGACTGCCAGGATTATCCGCGCTGCTGGAGTGCCAGAAATCCCGTTGTTCGTTACCTGGAGAGTTGGATTGTGACCAGATACTGGAGGTCATATCAAAGTCCCGTGAACGCATCCGGTTAATGTATTGCGAGACATCAGTACGACGGATGGTCATCTCGATACCCAACTCAGATAAATTGCGCTTAAACGGCAACAGCACGCGCTCTAAATTGGCCTGTGCAATAATAAATTCAAAAGCCAAGGGTTCGCCTTGGGCGTTGACCATCTGATCATTTTCAATGCGGTAACCCGCCTCTTGCAGTAAACGCCAGGCTTCGAGGCGGCGCTCACGAATAATGCCCGTGCCGTCACTGACCGGCGTTTGATAAACCTTGGTAAAGACCTCTTCTGGAATTGAGCCGCGTAAGGGTTCTAAAAGAGCCAGCTCGTCGGTAGAGGGTAAAGCACTGGAGGCTAATTCTGAGTTGGCAAAAAAGCTTTGCGTGCGTAGATACGCGCCGTAAAACAGTTGTTTATTGGTCCACTCAAAATCAAACAGCAAGCCAATTGCTTCGCGCACCCGTGGATCTTGGAACATGGGTTTGCGGATATTAAAGGTGAAGCCTTGCATGCCCACTGGGTTATGGTTTTTGATCTCTTTTTGTAGGATCTGGCCGCTGCGTAAAGCCGGTGAGTTGTAGCCTGTGGCCCAGTCTTTAGCCGAGTACTCCAAGTTGAAATCAAATTGACCCGCTTTAAAGGCTTCTAAGGCCACGGACATATCGCGATAGTAATCGATAGTGATGGCGTCGAAATTATACAGGCCACGGGCCACCGGTAAATCTTGCGCCCACCAGTCACTGACCCGCTGGTAATGCAAGCTGCGTCCTGCCTCCACCCGAGTCAAGCGGTAAGGCCCACTGCCCAGTGGAGCTTCTAGGCTGGTCTTGCTAAAGTCGCGCTCGGCCCACCAATGCTTAGGCAAAATCTGCAACTGACCGAGAATTAAAGGCAGTTCGCGGTTGTTGTTGTGTTTAAAATCAAAGCGTACTTGCAGTGGATTTTCGATGACAACCTCGGCCACATCGGCATAATAATGGCGATACAGCGGGTGGCCTTTTTCTAGCAAGGTATTAAAGGTAAATAGCACATCCTCTGCGGTGACTGGCTGGCCATCATTAAAGCGCGCTTTAGGATTAAGATAGAAACGCACAAAGCTGTTGTCAGCGGCTTTTTCAATACGTTCGGCGAGCAGACCGTATTCAGTAAAAGGCTCATCAGCAGAGTGATAGGTGAGGGTGTCGTAGAGTAAACCAATCTGATCGGCCGCATTACCCTTAGGAATAAAAGGGTTGAAACTATCAAAACCATTGAGTCCAGCTAGACGCAAGGTACCACCTTTGGGCGCATCTGGATTGGTGTAATCAAAATGAGTGAAGTCGCTGGGGTACTTAGGCGCTTCATCGTAAAGCGTCATTGCATGCTGCGGCTGGGCAAACACGCCAGCACTACAGACCAAGATACACAGTGATAAACAACCGCGACGTAGCACAGTCAGCATTATTTAATCTCCGAAGGTTTTAACCACCAAGCGCGTAAGCCTAATGTGTAGGGTGGGATGCGTACAAACTCAAAACGGTTCTGGTAGGCAATACGGTGATGGCTAATATACCAGTTTGGGATGCTGTAGTAGTTCCAGAGTAAGGCGCGATCCAAAGCTCGCGCGGCGGTGCGCTGTTCTCGATAGGTTTTTGCATTGAGTAAATGCTCAAGCAAATCATCAATCACCGGGCTGTTAATGCCCGCATAATTCTTACTGCCCTTGATCATCGCTTGCGAAGAATGGAAGTACTGCCATTGCTCAAGCCCAGGGCTGAGCGATTGTGGCAAGGTTAATAAAGTTAGATCAAAATCAAAATTATCCAAACGTTGCTTATATTGCGCGCGATCGACTGTACGCATCCGCGCGGCAATACCGACCTCATTAAGGGTGTTGATATAGGCTTGTAAAATCCGCTCTAAACTGGGGTTGACTAAGAGAATCTCTAGCTCAAGCTGTTGTCCTTGTTTGTTTTTTAAACCTTTGGTGGTACTGCGCCAGCCGGCTTGAGCCAACAAACCTAAGGCGTTACGTAAGGTCTCGCGGGGAATGCCACGAGCTTCGGTAGGTTCTAAACTAAAAGGCTCTAAAAATAACGCCAGCGGCAGCTGTTCGCGCCACTTGGAGAGCAATAACCACTCGGCGCCTTTGGGCTTGTCACGCGCTGAAAAGTCACTGTTGGGGTAGTAACTGTTGGCGCGTTGATAGGCGTTATTAAATAAGGTTTTGTTGGCCCATTCAAAGTCGAACAATAACGTCAGGGCGTGACGTGTCGCACTGTTCTGAAAGGGTGCACGGCGCGTATTGATAAATAAAGCTTGGGTTTGTGTGGGGATTTCATGGGCAATTTCCGCGCGAATTATCTTGCCTTTAGCAATATCGGGGAAACGATAATTATTGGCCCAGTTTTTTGCTTGGTGCTCAATATAGAAATCAAAGCTGCCCACTTTAAAGGCTTCAAAGGCCACATCTTTGTCACGGTAAAAATCAACATAGACCTTGTCGAAGTTGTACTTACCGCGATTTACCGCTAGATCCTCGCCCCACCAATCTTTCACCCGCTCAAAGACTACGCTGCGGCCCGGCTTAACTGCCGTAATTTGATAAGGGCCACTGCCCAAGGGCGGCTTAAAGGTGGTTTGGCTAAAATCTTGGTCGCGCCAGTAGTGTTCTGGCAGAACCGGTAAGTCGCCCATGCGCAAAATCAGCAAGGGATTGCCGGCGCGCTTAAATACAAAACGGATGCGGTGGCTGCTAAGAATATCCACCCGCGCTACCTCTTGTAGATAGGCGCGGTATTGCGGATGACCGTATTTAAGCAAGGTACGGTAGGAGAAGGCCACATCTTTAGCTGTGATTGGCGTGCCATCATGAAAGCGTGCGGCTTGGCGCAGATTAAACACCACCCAGCTGCGGCTGGCATTGTATTGCACGCTTTCTGCGATCAAACCATAAGCGCTGGCCGGCTCGTCACCGGATGGATCATATAGGCCACTGCCCACCATCAGCGGCTCATTCAGTTCACTGATGCCATAACTGGAAAAATCAGAGGTGCCGATGGGGCTGGTGCCTTTTAAAGTGTAGGGGTTTAGGGTATCAAAGGTGCCGAAGGCCATTAAACGGACACTGCCGCCTTTGGGGGCCAGGGGGTTGACCCAGTCAAAATGTTGGAAGTTGGCGTCGTATTTCAGCTCGGCAAATTGCGCATAACCGTGACTGCTCACAATGCGTGCAGACGCCTGATGGCTGAATAGAAGCACGCTGATAAAAAATAGAAATACGCGCATAGAAACTATCAACCCTTAATTAACCCGCACCGGCACAGCAACGCAGTAGTTTACTTGATTAATAACTCAAGCGTGAGTATACATTGGGCTGCAATGGCCGGTGTCTTGTCAATTAGGCTTAACGCATCAGCTTAGAGATACAGCGATAATGTTTGCCCAGGTTTTAAAGCGTTAGAGATTTTAGGATTCCAGTTTTTCAGTTGTTTTAAGCTGACTTTATGCCGCTTGGCAATCACGTAGAGCGAGTCGCCATTGCGCACTTTGTAAAGTGTGGCTCTGGACGCCGTGTCGCTGGTCTGTATCTTAAGATTTTGGCCAACTTTTAATGCATTAGAAGAGAGTTTGTTCCAACGTTTGAGTTCTGTGACTGAGACTTTTTGCTGTGCAGCAATTTGAGACAAGCTGTCGCCGCGGCGAACGGTATACATCTTATTTGCGGGGGCGGGGCGTGTGTATTGAGCTAAATTGCTGCTGACGCCGCCTGGGCTTTTAGGAATATTGAGTACTTGGCCAATGTTTAAGCGGTTATTGGATAAGTTATTGATATCTTTAAGCTGAGTGATAGGCACCTGATGCCGACTGGCAATCGAGGATAAACTATCACCGCTGTTCACCCTGTATTGCTGCCATTGCATGTGTTCGCCAGGCTTGATTAGGGCCAATTGCGCGGTCAATAACTCAGCACTGTCGGCGGGGACTAAAATATGTTTAGGGCCGTCAAAGGTAACCCCTTGTTTGTACGCCGGATTGAGCTGTAGCAGCTCATCTTCTTTAAGATCAGCCAGTTTCGCGAGACGGGTAATCGCCATCTGCTGTTTCAGAGGGATTTGTGTGAAATAGGCTTGGTTGGCGATAGGGCTGAGCGTGATGCCATAGCTTTTAGGCGTACTAACCAACTGTGAAACAGCCAGTAACTTAGGCACATAGGCTTGGGTTTCTTCGGGTAGGTTTAAGTTCCAGTAATCAGTCGGTAAGCCGAGGTCAAGATTGCGTTTGATCGCGCGCGCGACAGTCCCTTCTCCAGCGTTATACGCCGCCAAGGCCAACAGCCAGTCGTTATTAAACATTTTATGCAGGTATTCAAGGTAGTCGAGCGCCGCTTGGGTAGAGGCCAAAATATCGCGACGGGCATCATACCAATGGGATTGCTTGAGCTTAAAATGACGACCGGTTGAAGGGATAAACTGCCACAAGCCTGAGGCGTGTGAGCTTGAGTAAGCTAAAGGATTGTAGCCACTTTCAATCATGGGCAGGAGAGCCAGTTCAAGAGGCATATTGCGCGCCTCTAAACTTTCCACAATGTAGAACATATAGGGGCTGCTGCGTTCAGAGATAGTCTCGATGGTTTTGCTACGGCTGGCAAACCATAAGCGTTGATGATCCACACGAGGATTACTATCTAAGTAGGATTGCAGTTTAAAGCCTTGGCGCACACGTTGCCAAATATCAGCCTCTTGGCCTATCACTACGTCATACATCACGCTTGGCGTATAGTTTGGCCCAGCAATAAAATCGTTACCGTATTCATAGGATTGTTTATAGGCTTGGACTATTTGACGTGGAGGGTGCACTGTTTTTTCAAATGACAAGCAACCCGAGTTTAGCACTGCTATAAAAAGTACCGCGCCTAGGCAAATAGCGCGGCGAATAGAGTAATAAATAGACGTTTTATGGTGATAAGAATCAGGCATCAACACAGGTGCTTTTCAAAAAGTTTGTGCGATTCTAGGAAGTGCAGCGGTATGGGTCAAGTTGATTGGTCAATAAAGGCTCATTAAAATGTATCTTTCCATGACCTCAAAGTAGCAAAAACAGCATAG
>LFRZ01000132.1:0-8555 GCA_001513025.1 Gammaproteobacteria bacterium DTU037 | reverse complement strand
CGTAGAAACGGATTGGTGCGCTTCTCTAGTGCCAGATTGCTGGGTAAGGTGATTTGCTGTTGCTCACGCAGTTGGCGCACTTCAGTCATGCGCTTCTGGATATCAGGATTATTGGGTTCAACCGCTTGAGCAAAACGTAAATTACTGAGGGTGTACTCATGTGTGCAATACACCAAGGTGTTATCTGGTAGCGCAGCGAGGCGGCTGAGCGAGCTGTACATCTGCTCGGCAGTGCCTTCAAACATACGGCCACAGCCACCGGCAAATAAGGTATCGCCACTGAGTAGCCAAGGTTGACGAGCGCCGGCTTGGCAAAAATACGCCAGGTGACCTAAGGTGTGTCCGGGTACTGCAAAAACCTGTACGGTATGCCCAAGTAACTCGATGCTGGCGCCTTCATCAACTGGCAGATCTAAACTTGGGATGGTTTCGCGAGCAGGGCCCACCACGCGTGCGTGCGTAGCCTCTTTTAAAGCACTGACTCCGCCAATATGATCATGGTGGTAGTGGGTGACTAAAATATCGGTCAGTTGCCACTGTGGGTGCTCTGCAAGCCAATTCAGTACAGGCTGCGCATCGCCTGGATCAACCGCTGCGCATAATTGGCGTTGTGCATCTTGAATCAGCCAGATGTAATTGTCATTAAAGGCGGGTAGAGCAGTAAAGGTCAGCATGTCATGATCCTCAGCAACAGATAGAGCAAGCTTAGCATGTTCGAATGAAGTGTTTTGCGCTTGCAGCAGAGCAAGCAGGTAGGGGCTTATGAAGTTACAACGGTTTTCAGATTTTTTATCGCGACCTCGTAAAGTCTTAGCAGGGCCATTGGCACAATGGTTTTTAACTGACAAAGGCCAGCAGTTGGCGGGCATGGAGCGTGAGTTACTTGAGCCGCAACTGAAGCGCCATTTTGGCAGTTATATTGTGCATTATAATCCTCCGGTGGCGATGGCTGCGGCGCCCAGTATTCGTCATCAAGTCAGTTTGGGTGATCCGCAACTGAGTGTAGAGATGCTCTGCGCTGAGAATAAATGGCCGATTGCGCTCAATGCCGTGGATGTGGTGGTGTTGCAACACAGTTTAGATTTTGCTCTGTCCCCGCATGATGTTTTGCGTGAAGCCGCACATTGCGTACGTCCTGGTGGGCACTTAATTATTCTCGGTGCACATGCCTGGAGCTTCTTTGGTCTATACCGCTACTTCACTCGTGGGGTGTGGAAGCATGCGTATTGTTTACCACCCGCGCGGATTACGGATTGGTTGGGCGTGTTAGGCTTTAGTTTAGAAAAACGCAGTTTTGGTGCCTACCGGCCCTTGCTCAATTGCACTAAGCTACACCATAAATTGCGCTGGCTGGAGCGTTATGCGGGCGCTAAAAAAGCACCTTTGGGTGGTTGTTATATGCTGGTTGCTCGTAAAATGGTGCATGGCGTGCATCCGCAGGCGCAATCATTGAAAATAAGTGTGCAGCCATTACGACCCAGTGTGGTCGCAGCACACACACCTCATCAGAAAAACCTTAAACATAGCGAAGAACATGATAGATAAAGTGGATATTTACACTGACGGTGCCTGTAAGGGCAATCCTGGCCCAGGTGGCTGGGGTGCATTGTTGGTGTACAAAGGTAAAGAGTTGGAATTGTGGGGTGGCGAACGGGCGACCACCAATAACCGCATGGAGTTGACTGCAGCAATTCGTGGTTTAGCCGAATTAAAAAAATCCTGTGCCGTACGCTTAGTCACCGACTCTAAATATGTGATGCAAGGCATTCAAGAGTGGATGCCGAATTGGAAAAAGCGTGGCTGGAAAACGGCAGCCAAACAACCGGTTAAAAATGTTGACCTGTGGCAGCAGTTGGATGAACAAGTGGCGCGCCATGAGATTGAATGGCAATGGGTGCGTGGGCATACCGGTGATCCAGGTAATGAACGTGCTGACCAGTTGGCCAATCGCGGTGTCGAGGAGATTTTTCCATGAGATATGTTGTATTAGATACAGAAACCACTGGTATGCCAGTCACTGATGGTCACCGCATTATTGAGATTGGTTGTGTTGAATTGGAAGGGCGCCAACCGACTGGGCGACATTACCATGTGTATATACAGCCCGATCGTAAAATTGATGAAGGCGCTATCGCGGTTCACGGTATTACCGATGACTATTTAAAAGATAAGCCGCGTTTTAAAGATATTGCTGATGAATTCTTTGAGTTTGTTCGAGGCGCCGAGCTGGTTATTCATAATGCCGCGTTTGATATTGGCTTTATTAATAACGAGTATGCCTTGCTGGGGCAATCCGATCGCTCGGACCTTAGCGCGCACTGTGGCGTTTTAGATACTTTGATGCTGGCGCGCCAGCGTCACCCCGGACAGCGTAATAATCTCGATGCCTTATGCAAACGTTATGGTGTCGATAACTCAGGTCGTGATTTGCACGGCGCGTTACTGGATGCGGAGATTCTGGCTGAAGTTTACTTAGCCATGACCGGCGGACAAACCAATTTGTCATTATCCGGTGATGGCGGTGATGAGGGCAACGGTTTTGTCAGTGCTAGCGCGGTGCGTCGTATTAGCGCTGATCGTGCAGCATTAGCGATATTGGCTCCAACGCCAGAAGAGCTTGACGCCCACCAGCAATTTTTAGCCAGAATCAAAAAGGCCAGCGGTATTGAGCTGGCCTGGAATGATTAACGCCGAGTCAATAATCAGGCCGCTGCGCGTGTTGAACGCGCCGCGGCTTTTTTTATGCCCAGTGCGTGATACCCCACCAACCCAACAGGCTCATCACTATGGTATAGGGCAGAGCCATATAGGCCATACGGCCATAGGATAGACGCACCAGCGGTGCAATAGCTGAGGTCAGCAAGAATAAAAACGCCGCTTGACCATTGGGTGTTGCCACGCTGGGTAGATTCGTACCGGTATTAATTGCAATGGCGAGCAGATCAAAATGCTCTTGAGTCATTTGTCCTGCTTTAAAGGCTTTCTCTACTTCAGTGATATAAATGGTGGCAACGAAAACGTTATCACTGATCGCAGAGAGGAAACCGTTGGCGATAAACAGCATAGACGGCTGTTGATCAATCGGCATGCTCAAGACATATTGAATCACCGGTGCAAATAAGCCTTGCTCTTGAATCACCGCCACCACAGCAAAAAACACCACTAATAAAGCGGTAAAAGGCAGGGCATCTTGGAAGGCGCGCCCAATCTTATGTTCATCAGTGATGCCGTTCAGCGAGGTGATCAAGACGATGACCAATAAGCCGATCAAACCCACTTCCGCCACGTGAAAGGCTAGACCAAACATCAAAATCACCGCAGCAATGGCTTGCACAACTAACGCAGCAGATTGAGAACTGGTGCGACGCTTGCGCTCTTCGCGATCAAAGTCGGCCAGCACATGACGCACTGCTAAGGGCAGTTTTGCACCGTAACCAAACCATTGGAAATATTCCAAAATTGCACAGGTGGTTAAACCCGCGACTAACACCGGTAATGAGATTGGTGCCATATGCTTAAAGAAGGTGACAAAGTCCCAGCCCATGGTTTTACCAATCAGCAGGTTTTGTGGCTCACCGACCAAGGTACAGACACCACCTAAAGCAGTACCGACCGCGGCGTGCATCAGCAAGCTGCGCAAAAATGCACGAAACTCTTCCAAGTGCTCGCGGTGCAATTCAGTCACATCGCTGTCAGAACCATAGTTAGCCTCTTCACGTGGGCTCTTGCCTGAGGCGACTTTGTGATACACCGAGTAGAAGCCGACCGCGACACTGATAATCACCGCCGTTACAGTTAAGGCATCTAAAAAAGCCGATAAAAAAGCTGCCAACCCGCAAAACATAATGCTTAACAGCAGTTTTGATTTCACCTTGAGTAGGATCTGTGAAAACACTGCAAGCAGTAAATCTTGCATAAAGTAAATACCGGCCACCATAAACATCAACAGTAGAATCACTGGGAAGTTATGCACCAGCTCAGCATAGAGCGCATCCGCTGTGGCTAAGCCCATCACAATGGCTTCCAAAACCAGCAAGCCGCCCGGTTGCAATGGGTAGCATTTAAGCGCCATGGCCAAGGTGAAAATAAATTCTGCCACCAATAACCAGCCAGTGACGGCTGGGCCTAAGCTGAGCAACACCAAAGGGTTAAGGATTAAGAAGAACAGTATGCTTTGTTTGTACCAGGTGGGCGATTGCCCTAAGAAGTTACGCCCGAAGGCTGCAGCAAAAGATTTGGACATTTGTAGTATCCCCGAAAAAAGTATGCATACTTTCCGACTAGGCTCTGAAAAGATCAAGTGTTTCAAAGTATTTCCTGAAAAAACTTGATCCATCACTAGTAATGCAGGCATTTAGGCTCATATCGACATTGTTTAGAGCCTGTTGTAGTGTGTCGGCAGTAAAAAACGCTCAACTATAAAAAGACCTTGAATAAGGAGGATGCTGTATGAATGCTTACCGTGCGTTTACTGTTGAACTTATCGATAAAGTGGCACATGTACAAATCAACCGTCCTGAAAAAATCAATGCAATGAATGCTGATTTTTGGTCAGAGATACGCGATATTTTTGCTTGGATTGAAGATACCGTTGAAGTGCGCGTGGTGGTCTTATCCGGTGCGGGCAAACATTTCTCTTCAGGCATCGACTTGATGCTATTGGCTCAAGTGGGCGGCCAATTGGGGACAGAAGTGGGGCGCAATGCGCGTGCGCTCAAACGTAAAATTGAAGAGCTGCAATCCTCCTTTAATGCTGTCGATCAGTGCTCTAAACCGGTGCTCGCCGCTATTCAGGGCTACTGCTTGGGCGGTGCGATTGATTTGATCAGCGCTTGCGATATGCGTTATTGCACCACTGATGCACAGTTTGCCATTAAAGAAGTGGATGTCGGTATGGCCGCCGACGTCGGTACCTTACAGCGTTTGCCGCATATTATTGGTGACGGCATGATGCGCGAGATGGCCTATACCGGTCGCACGGTCGAAGGTGAGGAAGCGCAGCGAATTGGTTTAGTCAATCGCACCTATGCCGATCAAGCTGCACTCATGGCCGGAGTCTTGGCGATTGCGCAGAGTATTGCGGAAAAATCACCGATTGCCGTGCAAGGCAGTAAAGAAATGATTCGCTATATGCGTGATCACAGTGTCGCCGATGGCCTCAACTATGTGGCGACTTGGAATGCGGCCATGTTGCAGGCGGAAGATTTACGTATCGCCATGACCGCGCATATGACCAAACAAGCACCAGAATTTAAAGATTAAGCTAACCCGCCGAGGTGTCTTCACTATGTCAGTACATATAAATAACCCCGATAGGACACCTATGGATTGGCAGCAAGGTATGCCGAGCTTGACTGAGAACGGCGGTTTAGCGGTGGCGCATTGCCGCTTGAACTTCTTAGCCGATCAGCAGGGCGTACTGTTTCCACGCGAATGGCTGCGTGCGCAACTGACTGAGCATATTATTGCCGAACAAGGCATTGGCCAGCTCAATGGTGAATCTGTGTTTGTCTTTGAGCTGGCGTACCCACTTGAATTGCCGAGTATGCACTGGCAAAGCATGCGTAATTTTATGCTGGAAGGTGAGCTGGTGCTGTTTCGTTTACTGGCCTTTGCCAGTCAGATCGGCAACTGGGCGCGCGAGCATCGCTTTTGTGGCAGTTGCGGACAGCCGATGCAGCAAGCGCAAGGGCAACGTATGAAGCAGTGTGAACCCTGCCATTTACAGCAATACCCACGTTTGTCGCCCAGTATGATTGTTGTGATTACACGTGGTGATGAAATTTTGCTGGCGCGCTCACCGCGCTTTGTCGAAGGCATGTACAGTGCCTTAGCCGGTTACGTGGAGCCCAATGAGACCGTTGAGCATTGCGTGCAGCGTGAAGTGCGCGAAGAAGTCAGCGTCGAAGTTGAAAATATTCGCTATATCGCCAGCCAAAACTGGCCATACCCCTATTCACTGATGCTGGGCTATCACGCTGAGTACAAAAGCGGTGACATTGTGCCGCAGCCCGATGAGATTGAAGATGCACAGTGGTTTAGCATCCATGACTTACCACGCCTGCCAGCACGCAACTCGATTGCCCGTTACTTGATCGAACTCTACGTTGCCCAGCGGCTAGGCCACGCCGAACCAGTGCTGCCAAGCTAAACGCGCCGCGAGCGCCATCACCACCAGAATAAAGATCGGACGAATTAAACGGTTGCCACCACCAATGGCAACCCGCGCACCGACCACAGCGCCAAGCATCAGCGCGGCGCCCATACCCATACCTAAGGCCCAAGCCACATTGCCGCTGATAATAAACATACTCAGCGCTGCAGCATTGCTGACAAAATTCATCGAACGCGCCACACCGCTGGCACGCAGCAAATCCAGCGGGTAGAGCAATAAAGTACTTACCGTCCAAAAAGCACCGGTACCTGGGCCGGCCACACCATCATAAAAACCTAGCGTTAAACCTTGTGGCACTTGGCGTCCCGTTTTGATCACAGGCGTAGCGTTTTCGCTGACCTGCGGCGTACGTCCAAATAAGAGATACACAGCGCACGCAAAAACCACCACTGGCAGCATTTGATTAAGCCACTCGGCCGGCAACTGCTGAGCTAAGAGTGCGCCTAATACCGCGCCAAAAGCCGTGGCCAATAAGCCATTGCGCCACTCTTTGGGCTTAAATAAACCTTTGCGATAAAAGGCAAAACTGGCCGTGGCCGAACCAAAGGTTGCGCAAAGCTTATTGGTCCCCAGCACCAAATGCGGCGGTAAACCAGCCATAAGGAGGGCAGGGATAGTCAGTAAACCACCGCCACCAGCAATGGCATCAATAAAACCTGCGATAAATGCCACTGCCACTAAAATCAATAAAATATAAGGATCGGCAACCAGATCAAGAGACATAGAGATAAAACCTTAATAAGGCACGGCGCAGCACAGGGCCGCGAATACACATAAGCAAGCGGCCTATGATGCCAGCTCTGACGGTTGATAAGAACTCTTAACCGCTACTATCTGCACGCCGTGTGAGCTACATGAGCTCCGTGGCCGGCTTGCCGAGCCACACAATCGCCCTGCATAACGGGCGGTTAAGCAAGGACGGTGAATTTCCTGCACTTGTACATGACAAATTAAGCATGACTGGGTATTATGCGTTGCGTTAAAAACGATGGCTGTTTGTTGACTCTGTTCGCTGGGGTCGATCTTAATAAAGACTATATATTGGTTTTTAGAGTAACAGCGCACTGGGAAAACGCCTCTTGGCCCACGCTATAGAGAATTGTTTTTAGCGGCACATCCCCGCCCTTAGCTCAGCTGGATAGAGCAGTCCCCTCCTAAGGGACAGGTCGCAGGTTCAAATCCCGCAGGGCGGACCATTTTTAGATTTCCCCGCTAGGGTCGCAAACATTAGTCTTTTTTGAGACCTGTTTGCGATCTGACGAAATCAGCGTGTTTCAGCCCCAAATACGATCTATTTAAAACGACCCTTAACCTAGGGGCCAAAGCAGGTGATAGGTGGTTTAGCTGCTCGTTTTAGAGGTCAGTTTGTCCTGAGTTTTCAGATCAAAATCTGAGGCGTCATGGCGCTCGTGTAATTGCTCTGAAGGCTCGCCATGAGTGCGATTGACTTTTCTGCCGCGCTGAACAGCAGGACGTTCAAGGATCTCTTGTGCCCAGCGCCGTACGTTTTTGTAGCGCTCAACTTGCAGAAACTCACCCGCACCGTAGGACTGGCCCAATACCAAATTGCCATACCATGGCCAAGTGGCTATATCCGCAATTGAGTACTCATTTCCGCCGAGATAACGGTGTTCAGCTAACTCCCGATCCAATACATCCAGTTGGCGTTTTACCTCCATGGTAAAGCGATTGATTGGGTATTCAAACTTTTCCGGCGCATACGCGTAAAAATGCCCAAAGCCACCGCCCAGATAAGGCGCGGAACCCTGCAGCCAGAACAACCAGTTCAACACTTCGGTGCGTGCAGCTACGTCCTTGGGCAGGAAATGGCCGAATTTCTCCGCTAGATAGAGCAGAATCGCGCCGCTTTCAAACACGCGGCTACCGGTGTCGCTATCAAATAGAGCTGGGATTTTTGAGTTAGGATTGATTTCTACAAAGCCTGATGAGAACTGCTCACCTTCGCCAATTTTAATTAAATGTGCATCGTATTCAGCGCCTGTTACGCCTAAGGCCAACAATTCTTCGGCCATAATAGTAACTTTTTGGCCGTTAGGTGTGGCCAGTGAATAGATCTGTAAAGGGTGTTTGCCACGTGGCAGTGTTGCCTCGTATGTTGGGCCTGCGATTGGGCGATTTATGCTAGCCCATTCCCCTCCATTCTCCGCATCCCAAGTCCAGACGCGTGGCGGTTGATATTGATTGGTGTCAGACATGGTTTCAGTCTCCTTTGGTTTCGTATGTGCAGCAGATCAGCAATATTAATCGTATATCATAACCACTGATGTCTTACTTAAAAATAATGCTGGACTATAAATGCGCTCACGCAGGTATTGTTTTTAAGGACGTTAACGAAGCGTACACCACCTGAGCCAATGGC
>LFRZ01000060.1 GCA_001513025.1 Gammaproteobacteria bacterium DTU037 | reverse complement strand
TGTAGTGGCATAGTGTCAATGGCCACCTATTTAGATTGGTGCTGGCTCGAACCTATCCATTCCTTTCTTTACATCAGCAATCCGTGATTCGGCTCATGCTCACAGCGCTCACGACACATTCCCCACCTTGGTGAATATAACTGTGGTTCTGTATTGATAGTACTGCGGCGCTTGAGGCCTTTATTTATAGTCGGTACACAAACAAAGCTGAATTTGCTATTGCTGTAAGCTATTGCTAAAGTTGCGGCCTCTTTGGGGAGTAGCCTGCTTCCGATATTAGGAAGAGTTCGTATCAACATACTTGGCCAAATGCCATGGTGCGGACACCTCTCGGTTGGCGAGACCATCGATATACTCATGCCTGAGGTCGGGCGTGTGCGTATATCGTGGACTCAATATGCCCGACCGGATTAATCTAATGAACCCTATAGCCCTTCTTTTACTTGCTTTTGCAATGTCCACAGATGCCTTCGCCGCTGCAATTGGCAAGGGCGCAAGCCTAAAAAAACCCAGCTTCTCAGAAGCCTTAAGAATNNGTCTTGGGTTTGTACATGATTTATGAAGGCATGAAACCCGTCTCAGAAGAAGTAGAAAAACCTTCCAGTCACTCTTTTCTTAAAGTTTCTCTGACCGCAATAGGTACTAGCATTGATGCTATGGCTGTTGGCGTGGGGCTCGCGTTTATTAATGTGAACATCTTGATTGCAGCTGCTCTAATTGGATTAGCGACGACATTCATGGTGACACTGGGGGTGATGTTAGGGCGAACTATTGGTTCCGTATTGGGACACAGAGCGGAAGTTTTTGGCGGACTTACGCTCATAGCGGTAGGCGTATGGATATTGTTGGGGCACTTGTAGCGCTTAAAAAACAAACCTCCCTCTGGCTTAATAGCGGAGGGAGGGGTGCAAGATGAGTTCACCAGACGCTTACGTT
>LFRZ01000022.1:19914-22531 GCA_001513025.1 Gammaproteobacteria bacterium DTU037 | reverse complement strand
CCCGCTGCAGCCTTGATCACGTCACTCATCATTGCCCGCCCTGCACTGCTGCATGCACAAGGCGCAAGCAATTGCGGCCATCAAACCCTACATATTCCAGCAGCTTTTGACTGGAAAAAACCGCGCGCCCGTCAGCAATACCTGCATGCGCGCTTAGTCCTGCAAGACAACGGCCAACTGCACGCCGAGATTCACCCCAAGCAAAGCTCAGCGATGCTCAGCGCCGCCAGTTGGGCCGATGGACTGGTTGAAATTAAGCCCCAAGAGATAGTGGAAAAAGGTGACTTGGTGGGATTTGTGGGGTATTCGGGGTTATTGAACTAAGGCAGAGCAGCGTGGCGCCAATCTCGAAAAGTATTTGACGCCACGCTGGTAAAACTTACAACGGACACCCCACAATCACATTCGACGCCTTAAAGATTGCCGTCACTGCACTGCCTTCTTCGAGCTGCAAACTCTCGACACTGTCATTGGTAATCACCACGGCCAAGGTGCTGTCACCGATAGTGACGACAACCTCACTGTTAACCCCACCCTTTTGTACTCGTGCCACAATGCCCGCAAATTGATTACGCGCAGAGAAGCGGACATTCTCAGCCTCGCTGACCAAGATAATGTCTGAAGCTTTAATCAAGGCAAAGACCTCACTGCCAATCTTTAAGCCTAATTCTTGCGTGCTTTCACAGGTGACAGTGGCAATGATGCTGTGGCCGCCAGCGATGGAAATTTCCACGGCGTCATTAACTGCGCCGACTTGAATAGATTTTACTTGGCCGAAAAACTGATTGCGGGCACTGGTTTTCATGGACAGCCTCTTTAGCACAAATAAGTCATCGATAATATTGCCAGTGTCNNNCCACGTTCGGTTAAGGTGGTTGAACCGCCGCCTTTACCGCCCGTGGTGCGGTGCAGTAATGGCTCGCCAGCAAGGTTATTCATATGATTGACGGCATCCCAAGCCGCTTTATAGCTCATTTTCATCGACTTGGCTGCTTGTGAAATGGAGCCTAACTCGGCAATTCGCGACAGCAAACGGATGCGTCCATGCCCACCCATACTCTCATCACCGGCGGTAATCCAAATCTGTCCTTGCAGTCCAAACGCGGTATTTTCAAGCATATTGACCTTGCTCCATTTGACTAGCGCTGACTGTTTTAGCCGCCCATTTGCACTGCAACGACAGGCAAAACGTACTTACAGTCGACGTACAGCATAAACCGATTAAAACACGGCCAATACAGCGCTTAATGTGCGGGCGGTGTCCAGCTCATAAACGCCCAACGCATCGGCTCGCCACCCTGCTGTGCATATTCAGGATCACGTTGATACCACGCAGTGACCTTCGCCGCATCGTCAACCGTCAACTCGCCAAAGCTCCATCGAACTTTATCCATCAACTCTTCTAAGCTGCTGCTGCCGGCTAAGCGACTGGCGGATTCCAGGTAATCTAAGGTTGGGTAGATATTACGCTGATAAAGCATATTCATAATGTACATATGGTCAGGAAAGCTGCGATCTTCACGGCCGAGTAACTCAGCAATTTCACGGCTGATAAAACGCCCACCGACCAACTGGGTCATATAAACTTTTTTACGCGCATGTCGATTGAGCTTATCCAGTGCATCAGCCATATCGGCAACGATACTGGCACGTGACACTACGGCAATATCGCAAACGGGCACAGCGTTCCAATCATCGTCCCACGAGGCTAAGATGGGATGAACATTGTCCAACTGTAACTCAGCGGCATTTTGCAGCATGGCATTCAGCATGCCTTGACTGTAATCCAAACCGTAGACTTGCTTAACCTTGGGCGCTAAGGCCAACCCAATGGTGCCAGGGCCACAGCCAATATCCAATACGCTGTCGTCAGCAGTGTATTGCATACGACTGACAAACTCGGTGCGGTAGCTGCTGTCTAGCACCTTGGTGCGCATCTCTACGGCCTTACTATCCCACTCACTGGCGGATTTAAAGACTCGTCCGCTACGGGCTAAATGCTCACGGTATAATTGGCCAAAATCAATCGCTTTAATCATGTTGCTTAGTCTCTTTTTAATGGCACATAAACGTATTCGATACTGATGTTATCAGCTATGCGGGATTCTTGGCGCTGTTCAAGTCAGTGACGGTCGCGGTTTTAACATGCCAGATATTTTTTAAACCAGGCTTGTTATCGATCACTTGCCTAGGGCTGGGTAAATAATTACATAGGCGCGCCCCGCCCCACGCGATCTGGCAGGCTTAAAAGCACATTAACTATTATTAACTTGAGAATAGAAATGAGTTGATTTGTTATTAGCCAATCAACTGTATGATGGTTTAATTTTTATACAGAAAATAGCTGATGTTTAATCGCGCCAGCTCGCGGATTGAAAATCCTGTCGCCGATTTCGAGGCCTTATGACCGCTCAGGTCTGAGCGATGCCAGCCATTGTTCAATGGCCTTACGCTCTAACGGCAAGGTCTGCGCCAATCCTGCAGAAAACAACTGCCAACCGGCGAGGTGTTTTTCACTGACCAGTGTAAGCAGCGGGATCCCGGCACTGATAAGTTGAGCAATTTCCTGGCTTAAGCCTCGCCCTTGGGTTTCACCGTAGCCAAAGCGGTTAACAAA
>LFRZ01000022.1:0-19866 GCA_001513025.1 Gammaproteobacteria bacterium DTU037 | reverse complement strand
ATATCTAGGCTACATCCGCGTGAATCGCGACCTAGGTACTGAGAGATAACAAAAACCTCGCCGCTATGCAGATCGCGCAATTGCATTGGCAGTTGTCCTTGTGGATCCTTACCCTGCTGGGTCACTAATCCACGTACACGCCATCCTTGCTGCTGACACTCGGCCAAAATAGCGGCCAGCAAGGCGTCACCTTCACCATCGCCGTTATGAACAATTGCTGCTGCGGGTAATTGCATAGGGCTGCCTTTTACTTAGCTGAGATCATTTTCCACCACCCAAACCGCCGCTTCGGTGCGCGAGCGCATGCCTAATTTATTCAGCAGACGCTTGACATGCACTTTCACTGTACCTTCCGCGATATCTAAGCTGCGCGCAATCATCTTATTGCTTTGTCCCTTGGCAATCAGCTTAAGTACATCTTTCTCACGCTTGGTTAGCATTGAGGGGTGGGCTTGGCTGGCGGTTGTACGGCCACGAATAGCCTGTGCTAAAACCTGAGTCAGCTCGGAGCTTAAAGCTAATTTGCCTTGTGCGGCTAAGCGGATTTGTTCAATCAGCTCTTCAGGCTCCATATCTTTTAACAAGTAGCCATCCGCCCCTTCACGCAAGGCTTCGAGCACATCATCATGGTCATCTGAGACACTGAAAATCACAATGCGTGCATCAACACCCGCCGCGCGTAAGGCACGAATGGTTTCAATGCCATCCATACCCGGCATATTCAAGTCGAGTAAAATCAAATCCAGCTCGTGACCCTGCGCCAACAGCAAGGCCTCCTGCCCTGATGCGGCCTGAGCCACCGGTAATAAATCATCCTCCATGGACAATAAATCACTCAATCCTCGCCGCAGCATGGGGTGGTCGTCCACCAACATAATCCGCGTGCTTTGACTCTGAGAACTATCCAACTTCAATCTCCTGCGATAACTGACTGCGCTTATAATCGGGTAAAAACTGCACATGTACACGGGTACCCGGCTGTAAAGCGCCAATATGTATTTTTCCAGACAAACTGTGCGCGCGCTCGGTCAATATATTGAGTCCATAATGCCCCGTTGGACTACGGTTAATCTTGATACCCACGCCATCGTCATCAATATAAATATGGATAACACCAGCGGCATCTTGTTGCAACGTTAGGATGCAGTGGCTGGCCTGGGCATGTTTGACCACGTTACTCAGCGCTTCACGAATAATTTGTAAACAATGTATTTCTTCGTTGGGCGTTAGCGGGCAATGCTCCAGTGCATAATCCAAGTCAATATCGACACCTGAGTGGCGAGAAAACTCCTGTACTGTGGCTTGTACGGCAGCCGCTAAGCCAGGCTGGTCCAGCTTAATACGGAAGGTTACTAAGAGTTCGCGCAATTGCCGATAAGCCGTGCTTAAGCCCATTTGTATATCGGTCAAAGTGGCGTTTAGATCCTCTTTAGAGAAATCAGCCGCAATTTGTTTTTTCAGACGGGTTAATTGGATTTTCTGATAGGAGAGGGCCTGTGCTAATGAATCATGTAACTCTCTAGCAATCACCGCACGCTCTTCCATTAAAGCGATACGCGCCTGATTTTGCCCCAGCTGATTTAAGCTGAGTGATGCTGAAAATAAGTCGGCCAGTGCGGTCATTAAGCTTCTTTGCCACTCTTGCATCTCGACTCCCGCGGGGACTTCAACTCGTAAATCGCCCAACTCATCGCGATCGTTACGAATGGCAAAACTGACCACCTGAGCGCCACCTGCAATCATGCCTTGATTGGTAAACACTGGGCATTGTGCACAGTTAGGCAACTTGCAATAAGCGGGGGCTTGGCGCAGTTGAGAGCTAAACGCGGTATGCGCTTCATGTTTAGGGTTATCGATGGCGCTGACTAAACACACCGACACTGGACCTAAACCTACAGTGTGTTCAATAGGCTCTAATAAATCGGCCAAATTGGGCAAGGGATTATCGGTGCTGGTTTTATATAAGCGGCGTGCGCTATTAAATAACAACTCTAAAGTGTGATTACTGCGTTGCAATTCAGCCGTTTTCTTATCCACTTTATCCTCAAGGTTGTCATACAAATCAGACAGTTCAGCACTCATTTGATTGAGTGTTTCCGCCAGCACACCAAGCTCGTTATTCACCGATAATTTCACCCGTCCCTGAAAAGAACCGTGACCGATATTTTTAGCTAAGCCAACTAGCTCTTGCAATGGCATTAACAGGGTGTTATTTACGCCCAAAATGACAATAAAACCCACCAAAACAGTGATAAATAGGGTGCTGACCTGTAAGCCTCGAATAAAGGATAACTTACGCTCCGACTCTCGCTGTAGCTCTCCTACAAAAACATCCAGCAGATCAACAAAGATTGGCACCTCTAAACGAAAGGCACGCTTTTGTGGCGGTGTTTGCTGCAGCAAGGGCAACATTAATTGCCGCCACTGGTGCTCCACTCGCGCATATTCTTGAGATAGGCTGTCCTGCGTATTTCTCTCAATCGCCATCTTCAACACCGCGGTGCTCAAGGTTTTTTCAAATTCGGCAATATAAGCGGGTAGTTCCTCGTGGACCGCCTCACTGGTGATGAGCGCTAAGCGGTAGGCTTGCATACGTAAGCTGCCTGCTTTATTCAGTGCCGCAGCATCACCACGAATCGAGTCTGATAAGTACATACCACCCAGCATACTGACCAGCATGACCCCAATAATTAAGGTAAAGGCTAGCAGCGTACGCACGGCTAATGATTGGGTCAAACGCACACGTAAAAACTCAGCCATCGGTATAGGTCACTCTATCAATTCGCCGCAACGGCATGGTCAGTGCTCATTATTCAGTAGCATCAGGCAGCAGACTACCCTTATACCCCTTTATATCCAAGCGCGTCTTTTCACCCAAAAATCCTTTTAAATCATGGCTAAACCATTGATTTAAAAGGATTTACATAGCTATATACTACTAACTACAAAGAGGTATATGGCACCCGAAAACATATCTCGCCAGTAGCAATACTGATCTAGATCAATAGAACATGCCCTCCTCCCCCATAGAGTGCAACTAAGTTTAAAGCCACCCTTTGGCAGTAAGTGTAATTCGGAGAGTTCAGCGCATGAGCAATAATATTGAGAAGTGGGACGTTGAGGACCCCGTATTTTGGGAGTCCACTGGTAAAAAAATAGCCAACCGCAACCTCTGGCTGTCGATTCCGAATCTACTGCTTGGCTTTGCCATCTGGCTGATGTGGGGAATCATCACCGTACAGATGCTTAACCTCGGCTTTCCTTTTACACCTGTTGAGTTATTTACCTTAACCGCTATTTCAGGCTTGGCCGGTGCCACCTTCCGCATCCCCGCCTCTTTTATGATTCGTATTGCAGGCGGACGTAACACTATTGTGCTCAACACCATTTTGCTGCTTATTCCTGCGTTCGGTACAGGTATGGCGTTGCAAGATACCAATACCCCACTGTGGGTGTTCCAGTTACTGGCGTTATTGTCAGGTATTGGTGGGGGTAAGTTTGCTTGCTCGATGAGCAACATCAGTGGTTTCTTCCCAAAAAGCCAACAAGGTTTAGCACTAGGCCTCAACGCGGGTCTGGGCAACTTTGGTGTGACCACGATGCAAATCGTGATTCCTTTAGTGATGACCATGGGCATCTTTGGTGCGATTGGTGGTGGCTCTATGGAACTGATGAAAGACAGCGGAACCTTAATTGGTCGTATCCCTGCTGGCTCTGACACATGGATTCAAAACGCGGGCTGGATTTGGTTGGTTTTTTTAATTCCATTGATTGCAGTGAGCTGGTTCGGCATGAACAACCTGCTGCCGATCACGCCAAACCCTGGCACACCATTAAGTGCTTTCGGTAAGATTCTTGGTCTATACGGCATCAGCTTTGTCACTTCAATCGTCGGCTTATACCTCTACCTGCCCGCGCCCATTGGCTTAGGTGTTCTGAATATGTGGATCGCCATGCCACTGATTATGTTCAGCACCCTAGGTTTGTTACGCATGGTCCCAGGTAGCATCAAACCTAACATTAAGCGTCAGTTTGAAATTTTTAAAGATAAACACACCTGGTCAATGAGTACGCTCTACATCCTGACCTTTGGTTCATTTATTGGCTTCTCCATGGCCCTGCCACTGTCGATTACCGTGATTTTTGGCTATATGAATGAAGTCGCAGCGGATGGCACCATCACTCGCATCGCAAACCCTAATGCACCCAGCGCTTTAACCTACGCGTGGATCGGCCCCTTTATCGGTGCCTTGACCCGCCCCATTGGCGGCTGGATCTCTGACAAAGTGGGGGGGTCTTTAGTCACGCAAATCATCACTCTGGTCATGGTAGTGGCGTCTGTGGCTCTGGGTTACACCCTGCAACTGGCCTACAGCTCAACACACCCTGAAACCTTGTTCTTTGCCTTTATTAGCTTGTTCTTAATCCTCTTTGCTGCCTCAGGCATTGGTAACGGCTCAACCTTCCGCAGTATTGGCGTGATTTATAACCGCGAACAGGCCGGTCCAGTTCTAGGTTGGACGTCAGCGATTGCCGCTTACGGTTCATTTGTTGCACCAGTGGTGATTGGTGAGCAAATCAAAGCAGGTACACCTGAAGTAGCCATGTATGGCTTTGCAGTGTTCTACGCGCTGTGCTTGGTGCTTAACTGGTGGTTCTACTTACGCAAAAACGCTTACGTGAAAAACCCATAAACAGCGTTCTTCACTAAAGTATTAGGAGTTTCTTATGCACATCATGGTTGCTTACGACAGTTCAACAAACGCTAAACATGCTTTAGAGAAAACCTTACAGATGTTTGCTGCACTTAAACCAACAATCACCTTAATCAGTGTAATTGAAGATGTGCTCGGCTCAAGTGGTGTCAATGAAGATCGCTACCTGGAGTACAAACATGACTTCTCCGAGTCTGTGCGTGAAGCCGCACAGACCTTAAATGAGCTGGGAATCAGCACAGAAGTCATGATTGCTGAAGGTGATCCACGCAAAATGATTTTACAGGCGGTAAAAAACAAACAACCTGACTTGTTAGTCATTGCTCGCCACAGTGAAAAAGTTGACAGCAACATCATCGGCAAAACCCTAGATGCTTGGGTTGAGGAATTTAACTTTATGACCTTTGGCAATGTCAGTTCATTTCTCACTCGACGCGCACCCTGCCCAGTGCTGATCCAGTCATGTCAATAAATACCTTATGGATGACGGAGCCGTAATATGAAAGTATCTGACCTGTTCCTCTACAAAAAGCCTGAAATCAAAGCTCTCCATCTCACGTGGATAGCTTTCTATATCTGCTTCTTTGTTTGGTTCAATATGGCACCCTTGGCCAGCAGCATGCTGAAAAGCGTGGGCTGGTTAACCTCTGATGACTTGCGCCTATTTGCCATTGCTAACGTGGCACTGACCATTCCCGCACGCATTTTGGTCGGTATGGCCTTGGATAAGTGGGGCCCGCGCCGAGTGTTCTCAGTGTTGATGGTAACCATGGCCATACCAGCCATCGCTTTTGCCTTTGGTGAAACGCGTACACAACTCTTGGTCTCGCGCTTAGTGCTGAGTTCCATTGGTGCCAGCTTTGTGGTCGGTATCCATATGACTGCGATGTGGTTTAAACCACGTGATATAGGTTTTGCTGAAGGCTTTTACGCCGGTTGGGGTAACTTCGGTTCTGCCGCCGCCGCCATGACCTTACCCATGATCGCCTTAAACGTATTTGGTGGTGATGATGGCTGGCGTTACGCCATTGCTAGCACAGCCATTCTAATGGCGCTGTATGGCGTGTATTACTGGTTTGCGATCACCGACGGTCCGGTTGGTACTGTGCAGCACAAGCCACGCAAAGTCAGCGCTCTGGAAGTCAGCACTTGGGGCGATATGATCAAACTGATCATCTGGACCATTCCAATGATTGGTATTTTATCCGTATTGGTCTGGCGCATTGAATATATGGGCTATATCGATGCGCAATGGGCTTGGGTCTGTCATGGTGTGATAGCCCTGATTGTGATCTATCAAATCATCCAAGTACTACGGGTCAACCTACCTATTTTGCGTAAAGGTGTACCTGAAGACGATAAGTATGATTTCAACTCCGTTGCTGCACTGAACTCCACCTACTTCGCCAACTTCGGTGCGGAGTTGGCCGTGGTCTCTATGTTGCCGATGTTCTTTGAGATGACCTGGGGCCTAACCCCTACTGCTGCGGGAATGATCGCCGCCTCCTTTGCTTTCGTAAACTTAATCGCACGCCCCATTGGCGGACTGGTCTCTGATCGTTTTGGTAACCGCCGCTTTGTCATGCTGGCCTATATGATTGGTATCACTATTGGTTTTGCCTTGATGGGCTTAATGAATAGCGCATTGCCACTCTATATCGCAGTTGCGATCACCATTCTGTCTTCGGTCTTTGTACAAGGTGCAGAAGGCGCAACCTTTGGCATTCTGCCATCGATCAAACGCCGTCTCACCGGACAGATTTCCGGCATGGCCGGTGCTTACGGCAACGTGGGTGCAGTGTTTTACCTGACGCTGTACACCTTTGTGACCCCTTCACAGTTCTTCTTCATTATCGCTGCAGGCGCTCTCTTGAGCTTTATTGCCTGTTTCTTCTGGCTCAAAGAGCCAGAAGGTGCTTTTGCTGAAGAATACATTGTTTCATCAGTAGACCTTGAGCTCGCAGCTGACCAGAAGGCTGGCAAGTTATGACGCGCTTAAGTAACCAATATATGCGTGCATGCAGCTGCCAAGCATCAGTGCACGGCAGCTTTTCAAGAGGAAAAAGACTATGAGTCGTATTTTAGACCAACTGCATTTTTTAAAAAGAAAACAAGGCGAGTTTGCTGATGGCCATGGCGAAACCCGTAAAGAATCCCGTGAATGGGAAGACGGTTATCGCTCGCGTTGGCAGTACGACAAGATCGTTCGCTCCACTCACGGAGTGAACTGCACCGGTTCTTGTTCATGGAAGATCTATGTCAAAAATGGCCTGATTACGTGGGAAACTCAGCAAACGGACTACCCTCGTACCCGTCCTGACCTACCTAATCACGAACCACGCGGCTGCCCACGTGGCGCCAGCTACAGCTGGTACATTTACAGTGCCAACCGGGTTAAATACCCAAAAGTGCGTAAAGCCCTACTGCAGCTGTGGCGTGATGCACGTAAAACCTTAGCGCCAGTTGATGCATGGAAAAGCATTGTTGAAGACCCCGTCAAAGCCAAATCGTACAAAAGCAAACGTGGTTTAGGTGGTTTTATTCGTTCCAACTGGGATGAAGTCAATGAAATCATTGCCGCGGCTAACGTGTACACCACCAAGGCCTATGGCCCTGACCGCGTGGTAGGTTTCTCTCCGATTCCTGCTATGTCGATGATCAGCTACGCGGCCGGTTCACGTTACCTCTCGCTGATGGGCGGCGTGTGCTTGAGCTTCTATGACTGGTACTGTGACTTACCACCGGCTTCACCCATGGTTTGGGGTGAGCAAACCGACGTGCCTGAATCGGCTGACTGGTACAATTCCAACTACATCATTGCTTGGGGCTCCAACGTGCCACAAACACGTACCCCTGATGCGCACTTCTTTACTGAAGTACGCTACAAGGGGGCGAAAACTGTTGCCATCACCCCTGACTACGCTGAAGTGGCCAAGCTGACGGACTTATGGCTTAACCCTAAGCAAGGTACCGATGCGGCACTATCACAAGCCTTCTGCCACGTTATTTTCAAAGAGTTCCACTTGGAAAAACCAAGTGCCTACTTCACCGATTACGTGCGTCGCTATTCCGACTTCCCTATGCTGGTCATGCTCGAAGAGTTTGGCACCGGCTTTAAACCCACCCGTTACTTACGTGCCTCTGACTTGGCTGGTAACCTCGGTCAAGAAAACAATCCAGAGTGGAAAACCATTGCGCTTGATAGCCTATCTAAAGAATTCGTATCGCCGCTGGGCTCAATTGGCTACCGCTGGAATGAAAAAGGCAAATGGAACATTGAAGCGCGTGAAGGCACCCTGGGTAAAGACGTTGAACTGCAGTTATCTTTGATTGATGAAGGTAACCCTGTTGAAGTCGCCTTCCCTTACTTTGGCGGTGACTTACACGACTACTTCCAACATGTCGATGGTGAAGGCGTACAGTTCCGCCGCGTACCCAGTCGTGAGCTGACCTTAGCCGATGGCAGTAAAGCACGTGTAGCCACTGTGTTTGATATCAGTGCTGCAGGTTTAGCGGTGGATCGTGGTTTAGGTGGCGACAACGTTGCCAGCAGCTATGACCAAGCGGATATTCCAGGCACACCTGCCTGGCAAGAAGCCATTACCGGTGTCAGCCGTGAGAAAGTCATTCAAGTGGCGCGTGAGTTTGCCGATAACGCTGACAAGACCAAAGGTAAATCCATGATTATCGTGGGTGCCGGTATGAACCACTGGTACCACATGGATATGAACTACCGTGGTCTGATCAATATGCTGATCATGTGTGGTTGTGTCGGTAAAAGTGGTGGGGGTTGGGCACACTACGTTGGCCAAGAAAAACTGCGTCCACAAACCGGTTGGTTGCCTGTGGCCTTTGGTTTGGACTGGAGCCGTCCACCGCGTCATATGAACGGTACCAGCTTCTTCTACAACCACAGTTCCCAGTGGCGCCATGAAACCATGGATATGCATGAGATTCTCTCGCCAATGGCGGATAAATCTAAGTTTCCTAAACACGCGCTGGATTACAACATCCAAGCCGAGCGTGGCGGTTGGTTGCCCAGTGCTCCACAACTCAATCGCAACCCGCTCGAAGTGTGCCGTGAAGCCAAAGCAGCGGGCATGACGCCACAAGACTATGTAGTTAAATCACTGCAAGATGGTTCATTACGTTTTGCCTGTGAGCAACCAGATAGCCCAGCGAACTTTCCGCGCAATATGTTTATCTGGCGCTCTAACCTCTTGGGCTCATCCGGTAAAGGGCATGAATACATGCTCAAATACTTGCTGGGCACACCAAAACACGGGGTGATGAACGAAGACACTGGCAACACGGGCTACAAGCCAACTGAAGTGGAGTGGGCGGAAGAAGCGGCAATCGGTAAAATTGACTTGGTAACGACACTGGACTTCCGTATGTCGTCCACCTGCGTGTATTCCGATATCGTGCTACCCACTGCAACTTGGTACGAAAAAGACGATATGAACACCTCGGATATGCACCCGTTCATTCACCCACTCTCAGCGGCGATTGATCCGGCGTGGGAATCTAGAACCGACTGGGATATTTTCAAAGGCGTCGCGAAGAAATTCTCTGAGCTGTCTGAAGGTCACTTAGGTGTTGAGCAGGATATCGTCACCATCCCCATGCAACACGACAGCCCAGGTGAGCTGGCCCAGCCTTACGGCGGCACCGACTGGAAAACCTCTGGCGAGCCACTTATGCCAGGTAAAAACGCACCAAACTTCGTTGTGGTTGAACGCGACTTCCCTAACACCTACAAAATGTTCACTTCACTGGGCCCATTGCTAAACACCCAGGGTAACGGCGGTAAAGGTATCAGCTGGAACACCGACGATGAAGTGACCTTCTTAGGCCAGTTGAATAAGCAAGTGCTGGAAGACGGCATCAGTAAAGGTCGTCCACACATCGACTCTGCGATTGATGCCTGTGAAGTGGTGCTCTCACTGGCCCCTGAAACCAACGGCCATGTAGCCGTCAAAGCGTGGGCTGCGTTGTCTGAGTTTACCGGTCGTGACCACTCACACTTAGCTGTGGGTAAAGAACACGAGTCCATTCGTTTTAAAGACATCCAAGCACAGCCACGCAAAATCATCTCCAGCCCAACCTGGTCAGGTCTAGAAGATGAGCATGTCAGCTACAACGCATGCTACACCAACGTGCACGAGTTTATCCCATGGCGCACCATCACTGGCCGTCAGCAGTTCTACCAAGATCACCCGTGGATGCAGGCGTTTGGCGAACAACTGATGAGCTACCGTCCGCCGATTAATACACGCACCATTGATCAAGTAAAAGATAAGCGCAGCAACGGTAATACCGAGATTGTTTTGAACTGGATTACTCCGCACCAGAAATGGGGTATTCACAGTACTTACTCTGACAACCTGTTGATGCTGACCTTAAGCCGTGGTGGCCCGATTATTTGGCTATCGGAGATTGATGCACGCAAAGCGGGTGTTGAGGATAACGACTGGGTGGAATGCTTTAACGCTAACGGTGCCCTCACCGCGCGTGCAGTGGTCAGCCAGCGGGTTAAAGAAGGCATGGTCATGATGTATCACGCGCAGGAACGCATTATTAACGTGCCAGGCTCTGAAACCACCAAAACCCGCGGTGGTCACCACAACTCGGTGACCCGTGTGGTGTTAAAACCAACCCATATGATTGGTGCTTACGCCCAGCAGTCCTACGGTTTCAACTACTACGGCACCGTAGGTTGTAACCGTGATGAATTTGTTGTGGTACGTAAAATGAGCAAAGTCGATTGGCTAGATGGCTCAAATACCGATGATCTTCCACAGCCATTACCACAAGGTCTTTAAGGAGAACGCCATGAAGATTCGCTCACAAGTTGCCATGGTGCTGAACCTCGATAAGTGCATCGGATGCCATACCTGTTCAGTCACCTGTAAAAACGTTTGGACCAGCCGCGAAGGTATGGAATACGCCTGGTTCAATAATGTCGAAAGTAAGCCTGGGATTGGCTACCCAAAAGATTGGGAAAACCAAAACAAATGGAAAGGGGGCTGGGTACGTAACAGCGACGGTTCCATTCGTCCAAGAATTGGCGGTAAATTCCGCGTGTTAGCGAATATTTTCGCGAACCCAGACTTGCCAGAAATTGATGATTACTACGAGCCCTTTGATTTCGACTATCAGCACTTACATACCGCGCCAGAAGTGGCGCACCAACCGACCGCCCGCCCCCGCTCGCTGTTGACTGGCAAGCGCATGGAGAAAATTGAATGGGGTCCAAACTGGGAAGAAATTCTCGGTGGCGAGTTCATTAAACGCCGCAAAGATAAAAACTTTGACAATATCCAGGCAGATATTTACGGCCAATACGAAAACACTTTTATGATGTACTTGCCACGTTTGTGTGAGCACTGCCTCAACCCAACCTGTGCCGCAGCCTGCCCAAGTGGTGCGATCTATAAGCGTGAAGAAGATGGTATTGTCTTGATTGACCAAGATAAGTGCCGCGGCTGGCGCATGTGCATCAGTGGTTGCCCGTACAAGAAGATCTACTACAACTGGAAAAGTGGAAAATCTGAAAAATGCATCTTCTGCTACCCGCGGATTGAAGCAGGCATGCCAACCGTCTGTTCTGAAACCTGTGTGGGTCGTATTCGTTACCTCGGCGTGCTTTTGTATGACGCCGATAAAATTCACGAAGTGGCCAGTACACCCAACGAGCACGACCTGTATCCAAAACAGTTAGAAATGTTCTTGGACCCCAACGATCCTAAAGTCATCGCTCAAGCGCGCAAAGATGGCATCCCGGATTCAGTGATTACTGCCGCGCAAAAATCACCTGTCTATAAATTGGCGGTGGATTGGAAGCTGGCATTACCACTGCACCCGGAATACCGCACCTTGCCGATGGTGTGGTACGTCCCGCCACTGTCACCGATTCAAAACGCGGCTGAAAGCGGCAAAATCGGTATGAATGGCGTACTACCAGATGTGGATAGCTTGCGTATTCCATTGCGCTACCTAGCCAACCTGCTCACTGCTGGTGATGAGAAACCTGTCAAGCTGGCGCTTAAACGCCTGCTAGCAATGCGTGTATACAAACGTGCACAGCATGTTGATGGCGTGGAAGATTTAACCGCTCTCAACGATGTTGGTTTAAGTAAAGCGCAAGCCGAAGAAATGTACCGCTACTTAGCCATTGCAGACTACGAAGACCGCTTTGTGATTCCAACAGCACACCGTGAAGAAGCCATGAGCGATGCCTTTGCTGAACGTAACGGCTGTGGCTTTAGCTTTGGTAGTGGTTGCAGCGGTGACGACAGCGCCAATATGTTTGGTGGTAAAAAACACACCAAGCGTGAAATCATGAAAACCGTACAAGTATGGGAGGACTAAGTATGAAAATATTAAAAGTAATCTCTCTACTACTGGATTACCCAACCCAGCGAGTACTTGATGCGCGCGACGAGTTAACTGCAGCGGTTGCAGAAACTCGCGTGATCAGCCCTGAGCAGCGTCAAGCTGTTCAGGTGCTGGTTGACCAATTGGCGGAACACGATTTGATGGATTCGCAGGAAGCGTACGTCAACTTGTTTAACCGCGGCCGTCACTTCTCTTTGCTGCTGTTTGAACATGTGCATGGCGAGTCGAGAGACCGTGGCCAGGCCATGGTTGACTTGATGGCACAGTATGAAAACGACGGTTTCAATATCGGCGTCAAAGAACTGCCTGACTATATTCCGCTGTACTTGGAATACCTGTCATTCTGTGACGAGCCCACCGCTCGCGCAGGCTTAGCCGATGTTGAGCACTTGCTAGCCTTACTCGCTGCGCGCTTGGTCGAACAAAAAAGCGCTTATGCAGGCTGCTTCCAAGCACTCTTACAAATCGCTGGCTTTGAACCTGCAGTGGCGATTGAACAAGTACGTGAACAGGTCAGTCAAGAAGTCCATGACGACAGCCTAGAAGCACTCGATGCACTCTGGGAAGAAGAAGCTGTGACCTTTATGGGCGGCGACCAAACGGCCAGTTGTGGTGTCAGCAATGGCAGTACTGCGGCGCAAAAACCACGTGAAGAATCGGCTGTTCCACTGCATTGGGTCGACTTTGACCACAGTGCTACCGCTGCCAATAAAGTGTAGGAGAACATCATGTCTAATTTTAACCTTTTAATCTTTGGCGTGTACCCATACATCGCGCTGGCCATTTGCCTGATTGGCAGCTGGGCACGCTTTGACTGGTCGCAATACACTTGGCGCGCCGGTTCCAGCCAAATGCTGGACGGCAAAGGCATGCGTGTGGCGAGTAATCTGTTTCACGTAGGGATTATCTTTGTCCTCGCCGGTCACTTTGTTGGCCTGCTGACACCGCATGCGGTGTACCAGCATTTGATCAGCACCGAAAACAAACAGTTACTGGCTATGGTATCGGGTGGTATTTTCGGCATACTGTGCTTAATTGGTTTGCTGATGCTGATTAAGCGTCGCCTTAACAATCCACGTATTCGTGCCAGCTCTAGCACCTCAGACATTATGATTCTGTTTGTCTTGTTGGCACAGCTGATCCTTGGTTTATTGACCATTGTCGCCTCAACCCAACATATGGATGGCTCGGTCATGGTGATGCTTGGTAATTGGGCGCAAAGCGTAGTGACACTGCAACCGATGCAAGCAGCTGCAGCCATTGCGCCAGTAGGTATTATCTACAAACTGCACGTGTTCCTTGGCGTGACCTTGTTTGTGTTATTTCCGTTTACCCGTTTAGTGCACATTGTTAGCGCACCGATCTGGTACTTGGGTCGTCGCTATCAAATTGTTCGCCAAAAAGGTTAAGGAGTGTTGTTATGCATCATTCATCTACCCCCTTGTTTACCGATGCTGCTCAGCCAGCATCGGTAACACCGAGCAGCGCAGAACCGCTCTTGATTGCCACCAGCAATCAAGACCTACCAATTGTGCGCGTCAATGGTGTTGAAATAAGCAGCACAGCGATTGCCCAAGAAATGCAATACCACCCCGCTGAATCACAGCGCGAGGTGGCGTTTCTTGCAGCTCAAGCTTTGGTTCTCAAAGAGCTGTTAAAACAGCGCGCCGCAGAAATCAATCTTGAAGTCACAGTCAAAGACGCTGAAAGCCTGGAAGAGGCGACCACACGCTGCTTACTCGATGACGAGATCAATACGCCAGAGATTGGCGATGCAGAGCTGCAAACCTTCTACACGCATAACCCGCGCAGCTTCACTACGCCACCTTTGGTCTCGGCAAAGCATATTTTAATTGCTGCCGATCCTGAGGATGACTTAGAGCGCAGTACGCAGCGTGAAGTAGCGTTAAACATCATCCAAGCGTTGCAAGCCGGTGCTGACTTTGCCAGCATGGCGATGACCCACTCAGCCTGCCCGTCTAAGCAACAGCAGGGGTCTTTGGGGCAATTGTCGAAAGGACAAACTGTGCCAGAGTTCGAACGCCAACTGCTGCGTTTACCGCTGGGCTTGGCTGAGCAACCGATTGAGTCACGCTACGGCTATCACATTGTGCTGGTCGAGCAGCGCGTTGAAGGCGAACTGGTGCCATACCACATGGTTAAGGAGCGCATTGCTGCGCAACTGAGTCAACGTGTCTGGCAAAAGAGCGTCACTCATTACCTGCAAATGCTGGTAGGAGAGGCTACAATCGAGGGCATTACATTGCAGGGTGCGGCCTCGCCGCTTCTGCAATAATTTGTATTGGGAGTAACGTCATGTCTTCAACACTGATTGATGGTTTTGGTCGAAAAATAGATTACGTGCGCTTATCGGTCACTGACCGCTGTGATTTTCGCTGTATTTATTGCATGGCTGAGGACATGACGTTTTTGCCACGCCAACGCATTTTAACCCTTGAAGAGATTGCGCGTTGCGCTGAGTTATTTGTCGCCAACGGTGTACGTAAAATCCGTCTGACTGGCGGTGAACCTTTAACCCGTAAAGGTATTGTCGGTCTATGTGAAAAAATCAGTGCCATCCCCGGCTTAGATGAGCTGGTGATGACCACCAATGGTTCACAGTTAACTAAATATGCGCAGTCGTTGGCCGATGCAGGGGTCAAACGCCTCAATATCAGCCTCGACTCATTATGTCCTGATAAATTTAAAGCCATGACGCGGGTTGGTGATTTGCAGCAAGTGCTGGATGGTATTCAAGCCGCCCGCCAAGCGGGCTTTAAAAACTTAAAAATCAACAGCGTGGTCATTCAAGGCCACAATGAGGATGAGATTCTTGCCCTAACCGATTACGCGATTGAGAACCAACTGGACATCACCTTTATTGAAGAGATGCCCTTAGGCCATGTCGGCCGTGCACGGGAGCTGTTTAGTAGTGATCAGGTGCGCGATAGCCTTGCCGAGCGTTATGCCATGCTCAACAGCACCGAAAGCAGCGGCGGTCCTGCGCGTTATATGCGTTTAAAAGACTACCCCGAGACCCGAATTGGTTTTATCTCACCGCACTCTCATAATTTTTGCAGCAGCTGTAATCGCATTCGCCTGACCGTAGAAGGCAAACTGTTACTGTGCTTGGGCAATGAACATTCGTTAGATATGCTCGCCCTGCTACGCCGTTACCCACTCACCAATGAACCGGTACTGGCCAGTATCAAACGCGCGCTAAACAATAAGCCAGAACAGCACCATTTCAGCAGTGACGGCGATGTGCAAATTATCCGTTTTATGAACGCCAGCGGTGGCTAATCTATAGCCTTACAGCATCCTTAGACTCTAGAGAACACGTATGACTATTTCAAATTATGACGACCTGCTACAAGCCGCTAAAGAGCAAGCCGAGCCGCAATTACTGCTCTTTGTCTTTACCAAAGCAGAACTGCCTGAGGATGCAACTGAGATTGAAAAAGAAAATTTTGCCCAAGGTCTAGGCGGCACGTTAACCCCAGTGGTCTGTGTCGATAAAAGCCCAGAAGAACTGAGCAGCTTTGCTGATTTACTCGAAGAATCGAAGAAAACTGGACAAGACTGGGATGTAGTCTTTGTTAGCACTATGTCTGGACACGGCGGCATCGCGCCCAACTCTGACCAAGCTGAACAGCCTTTACAAATGATGGTGCAAGCCATTCAAGCCGGCGGCATTGGCAGCTTTTTAGCCTTTAGCAACAGCGGCGAAATTTTAGATATTGGCTAATACACCACCCCTGCTATGACTGTTCCGCTGCTGCTAGGCAGTGGAACAGCTTGATCCAAGCCCTACCGCCCGTCGTCGTTTCCCCTTCTCCTCTTAAGCACCCTCTAGCCTATCAGTATGCACTGCACACTGCGGCACTCTCACTTTAGAGCACGCCATTGATCTGCCATGGCGTGCTCTAAAGTGACAGACAATTTCACCCTAGCGCGAACGACTCGCAGCTAAAGCAACGAGCTTCCAAGCCAGCAGCCTAAACCGCTAACAACGCTCAATAAAATAAGCCGACATCTAAGTGTCGGCTTATTTTCGGCTAAGTGAGTGGATTAGGCCTGGCGTAAACGCTCAGGCTTAATTAAGAAGCGTGCCAGTGCGGGCAACAGCCAGATCGCACCAAACATATTCCACAGGAACATAAAGGTCAGCATCAGACCCATATCCGCTTGGAACTTAATCGCCGAGAACATCCAGGTTGCCACGCCAATGGCTAAACAGACACCGGTAAAGAGCACGGCTTTACCCGTTGACTTAAGCGTTTGGTAATAAGCCTCTTGCAGAGGCATACCCATGCGTAAAAAGGTTTCTAATCGACTGTAGATATAAATACCATAGTCAACCCCGATCCCCACGCCCAAGGCAATCACAGGCAAGGTCGCGACCTTAACCCCAATTCCCATATAAGCCATTAACGCATTACCCAATACCGAAGTCAGCACCAGAGGAATAATGATACAGGCGGTAGCCGTAACCGAGCGGAAGGTAATTAAGCACATAATAATCACTGCGCTGTAGACCGCGATCAGCATCATGGTTTCTGAAGCCGAAATCACATCATTGGTGGCCGCCTCAATACCCGCATTACCTGCGGCCAATAAGAACTGATACTCATCGGTATTGTTCTTCGCAGCAAAGTCTTCTACCGCGGCAACCGCTGTGGTTAAGGTTTCCGCCTTGTGATCTTCGAGGAACACCAGTAACGGCGCTAACGAACATTCCGAGTTGTATAAGGCATCCGCACGGGCAATGGAGTTGTTTAACACATGCTGGTTACGCGACAAGGTTTCCCACTTCAGGTTGCCCTCGTTCATGCCCTTAATCACTTGCTTGGACACTGTCACCATTGACACCACCGACTGCACACCCGCGGTGTTTTCCATGCGCCAGCTCAAGTCATCCATAGCTTTTAGCGCGCCATAACTTGAGCAGCCCTCAACCGGCGTTTTGACCATCACCACCAGTACATCAGAACTGGTGGAGTAGTTGTGAATCACAAAGTCATTGTCGAGGTTATAGCGTGAATCAGCATGCAGCTCCGGCGCACCTTGATCCAAGTCGCCAATTTTTAAATTCTGGCCATACCACAGTCCCAACAGCAGCGCGAAAATCGCAATAACAATCGAAACTGGCGCAACTTTTGGACCGGCAAAGCTAGAGATAAAACGCCACAAAGGGCTCTCACCTGCAGCATTCTCACGACTGACCTGCACTGCTTTTTTACTGATACCAATATAGGAAATCAGCACAGGTAAAAAGATCAAGTTGGTCAGAATAATCACTGCTACACCAACTGAGGCGCCAATTGCCAGCTCGCGAATCACCCCAATATCAATCAGCAGCAAAGTGATAAAGCCGACCGCATCCGACGACAGCGCCACTAAGCCTGGAACAAATAATTGACGAAAGGCCATACGCGCGGCGGTCAACGAATCCAGCGCCGTACCTGACGCCATGGCGATACCGTTAATCTTTTGCACACCGTGTGAAATACCAATGGCAAAGACTAAAAATGGCACCAACATAGAGTATGGATCAAGCCCAAAACCCATCAGATGCAATAGACCCAGCTGCCACCCCACCGCAATCAAGGTAGCAAACAGCACCGCAATAGTGCTCTTAATGCATTTAGTGAACCAAAATAGCAGGACAAAAGTGATTGCAATGGCCACCGCAAAAAACAAAGCCACGCCAAACAAACCATCAATCAGATCGCCTACTTTTTTGGCAAAACCAATGATATGGATTTTTACATTAGGGTTTTGTAATTGATATTTCTCACGGATTTGCTCTTCTAGACTGTGTGAGAAATCTTGGTAATCGAGCTTAAGCATTTTGCTCTGATCGTCCGGATCAGGAAACGCTTCAAGCAAAGGGATTTCGACAATACTGGATTTAAAATTATTGCCAACTAAGCGCCCCACTTGGCCTGATTTCAGAATATTGCTGCGCAGTTCTTCTAAGCTGTCTGCAGAGCCATCATAGGTTTGCGGGATCACTTCACCACCAGCAAAGCCCTCTTCGGTCACTTCGGTCCAACGGACGTTTGGACTCCATAAAGAACGCACCCCAGAGCGATCCACGCCGGGGATATAAAACGCCTCATCGCTGATTTGGCGCAAGGTTTCCATATAAGCTTTGTCGAAAATATCACCGTCAAGGTTTTCGACAGAAATACGCACGCTATTGCCAAGGTTGGCTAAGTCGTTGCGGTGCTCCAGCATTTTCTCAATATAAGGGTGCTTCAGCGGAATCATTTTCTCAAAGCTGGTTTCAGGGCGTACTTGAGCCGCATTCCAAAAGAGAAAAATACTAATAAATATACAAATAGCGATAACCGCTGGGCGGTTATTAAAAATCAAACGCTCGAGCACTGCGGCTGGATTGTTTCTTGCTTTAGCTGTCATGGCGACGTTCTCCAGTCTTATTATTTATCGAGCAAATCGTTGCCGTGCGCATCGGTTTTATGAATACCGTTTTGCCCAACTAAAATCAATCCACCATCAACACTTGAGGTAACACTTGCTAATGACGCGCGATCTGCACGGTTTGACAGGCTAAAACTCTCGCCATCATTACTGCTCCGCAATACCGTGCCGCCATGCCCTACAATCACCACATCACCATTATCCAACAAACTACCACCGGCTAAGCCAAACTGTAGACTGCCGTTGTCGGTTGGCACTTCGATGTGTGTCCAGCTTTCACCAAAGTCTGTCGAACGGAAAATATGCCCACGTAAACCGTAGACCAAAAGGTGATCAGGCTGTTGTCCAGCAATGATGCCAAACAACGAACCTTGATAAGGTCCCTCAAGGGTTTCCCAAGATTGTCCCCAATCCGCCGAGCGGAACATCATACCCATCTCGCCAACGATAAAAATGCCCGAATCACCAATCGCACTGATGGCGTTGAGGTGGTAGCCATCGTCATTGCCCAACTGCTGGTTAATTGGCTCCCAATCCTGACCGCCATTGCGGGTCACCAGTAACATACCGTAGGCACCCACAGCGTAGCCGTGCTCGCGGTCTTTGAACCAGATATCTAATAAGGGGGATTCTTGCTCAAGATCATCGTACTGACGTGTCCAAGTGGCACCGCCATCACGGGTGGCGAGAATCAGCGCATCGTGACCCACAGCCCAACCGTAGCGATCATCGACAAAATACAGCGCCGTAAGCAATTGTTGCGTCGGCACGCGCGCTTGCAACCACTGCTGGCCTTCGTCATCGGAATATAGAATATGCCCACGATCACCCACCGCAATCAAACGCTGACCGGCCCGTACGACATCCAATAACAAACCGGCTGGCGCTGCGGCTGACTCAATCGAATAGGCCGGTGCTGCGACGCCTTTACTTTGTGCGGCGGCCGACATTGAATACAGACTTGGGATCAGCAGTGCGGCACAGAGTGGCAAGAGTTTCAGCAGCCTGACACAGTTGCGCCATGGATGAGCTAAGCCAGTCACACATATTTGGCTATCGACTGCTTGCGATAAGGGTTCACGCATAGATATTCCCCATTATTTTTATAATTGCATGCCGTTACTGGCAACGCGTATAGGTTTCAATCGTATGAAATCAAGCGTACACCCGCAATCATTATCCTGCGTTGTTTTGTTAAGTATTGTAAAACGCACAAACGCGCAACAAAAAGCCGCTTAAACGCAGCGGCTGGTTGATTGGCGGCATGCTCAGCAGACGCTGATGTATTGTGTTTTAGCAGCGG
>LFRZ01000031.1 GCA_001513025.1 Gammaproteobacteria bacterium DTU037 | reverse complement strand
TCGGACGACTGAGATCAGCATTCCTTTAAGCAGCGCCCTCGCGGCTGATCGCTTTTATGCAACACCACCTCAGAATGTAAAAACTCTGCCGCAGCAGCTGAGTCTTGTACCTTAGTGGCACTGCGCTCCAACATCTCCGCTTCAAACTCGTTTAATACACGACTGCGCAAACCCGCCTCGCGCCAGTCTGATTGTAAACCACAGCCTTTAACAATCATCCGTGCCAAAGACACTGCATCCAGCAAAGCTTGATTCGCCCCCTGCCCTTTAAACGGGCTCATTGGGTGAGCCGCATCGCCCAGCAACGTCACCGGCCCCACTTCCGCTAATGCCTCCGCGCTCAATAAGTCTCTGTCATACACCGGATAACCCGACACAAACTCAACCGGCGTGGCCGCTAAAATCTGCGGAATCGGCGAATGCCATTGTGCGCGTTGACAGGCTTGCGCCTTAAGCGCCTCAGCCCCTGCAGCACTTAAGGCTTGAGCTGCACTTTCTAGCAGCGGAAAACTCAATTGCCACATCACCGAGTCAGCGGCAAAGGGCATGATATAGATACGCTCATGACCATTGGCGGTTTGAAATACAGTGGCGGAATCGAGCAAATCACTGTCAAGATCGCCCAGTGCACTCAGCGGGCAAATACCCAAAATCACCATGCAACCCAAATAATCTAATGCGCTGGAGTCCTCAGCTAAAACCAAGTGGCGCACCGCACTGCGAATACCATCGGCACCCACTACTAAATCTGCATGAGCCGTTTTTGTCTGACCCTCGACCACAAAGCTTAACTCGACCCCCGCCGGCGTTTCTTGCAGATCAACGAGCTGATGCCCCCACTGAATCGCCTTATGCGGCTGCGGATGGGCGGCCAATTGCTGCAGCAAAGCCAAACGCAACGACTGGCGGGCGATATGCACATTGGTGCGCTTAGGGGATTTAGTTGCATCGCTATGCTGCCAGTTTCTCACGCCCCACTCGCCCAATACTGTGCCGTCGCTGCTGTGCATCACATGGCGAGTCGAGACCACGCCGTGCTCAAGGGTGAA
>LFRZ01000134.1:845-24980 GCA_001513025.1 Gammaproteobacteria bacterium DTU037 | reverse complement strand
ACGCCGGTGCGATACACCGGATCGCCGCCGAGTTTTAGTAATTCACGGGCAACATAGCTACGCGCCATTGGAATCACTTCAACAGGCAGGGGGAACTCACCTAATACAGCAACTTTTTTGCTGTCATCGGCGATGCAAATAAAGGTTTTTGCTACCGCTGCGACAATTTTTTCACGAGTTAGCGCTGCGCCACCGCCCTTAATCAGCTCTAGATATTTATTGCACTCGTCGGCACCGTCGATATAGAACTCCAACTCTTGTACCGAGTTAAGGTCATGTACGCTAATACCGTGCTGCTTTAAACGCTCGGCAGTGGCTTCGGAACTGGCAACCGCTCCGGCAAAGTCATATTTATGCTCAGCCAGTAAATCAATAAAAAAGTTAGCAGTAGAGCCTGTGCCCACACCGATAATGCTGCGTGGCTCAAGGTAGGGAAGGATATAGTCAATGGCTGCCTTGGCAACGGCTTGCTTGAGTTGATCTTGGTTCACGAGCGGCTCCGGTAAAAATGGAATATAGGCTGATTATAGCGACTTACGCAGCCTGGATGTGGTTGAGTTGTGCACGGTGGAGTAGACTGTTTGACTTTGTCACACAGTTTAGTGAGCCCGTCATGCTCGAACATTATGTAAAAAAAATTCTAAATGCCCGCGTTTATGACGTGGCGCAGGAAACACCTTTGCAGGCTGCACCGCAGTTATCTGAGCGTTTAGGCAATAAAATTCTGCTTAAACGAGAAGATCTACAGCCGGTCTTCTCCTTTAAAATTCGGGGTGCTTACAATAAAATTGTACAGCTTAGCGCTGAAGAACGCGCGTGCGGCGTGGTTACCGCCTCGGCCGGTAATCATGCGCAAGGGGTGGCATTGGCGGCCAAGTTTCTTGGGATTAAAGCCACCATTGTGATGCCTAAAACCACTCCGGAAATTAAAGTCAAAGCGGTACGCGCGCGTGGTGCACGTGTGGTATTGCACGGCGATGCCTTTCCAGAGTCCTTGGCCTATTCACTCAAGCTGGTCGAAGAAAAAGGCTTTGTCTATATCCACCCCTACGACGATCCTGATGTGATTGCTGGGCAGGGTACGGTAGCCATGGAAATTTTACGTCAACATCAAGGCCCGCTGCATGCCGTGTTTGTACCTTGTGGTGGTGGTGGATTGATTGCTGGCGTGGCGGCGTATATTAAATATGTGCGCCCAGACGTCAAAGTGATTGGCGTTGAGCCGGTTGACTCCAATTGTCTGCAACAAGCAATGGCGGCCGGCGAGCGTGTGGTGCTTCCCCAAGTCGGGCTGTTTGCCGATGGTGTGGCGGTGACGCAAATTGGCGAGCACACCTTTGCCCTTTGCCGTGATTATGTTGATGAAGTGATCACTGTGAGCACCGATGAAATCTGTGCGGCCATGAAAGATATTTATGATGACACCCGTTCAATCACTGAACCGGCTGGCGCTTTAGCGGTGGCAGGGATTAAAAAATATATTGAGCGTAGCGGGATTGTGGGCGAAAACTTAGTCGCCATTGATTCCGGCGCTAACGTTAACTTTGACCGTTTACGCCATGTGGCTGAACGTGCGGAGTTGGGTGAACAGCGTGAAGCAATTATCGCTGTGACCATCCCAGAGAAACCCGGCAGCTTTAAGCAATTCTGTGAGGCCATAGGCAAGCGGCAGATCACTGAGTTTAATTACCGTTACCACACCGAGGGTACGGCACATATTTTTGTTGGCGTGCAAACCCATCCGGAACTTGATCCGCGGGCCGCTTTGGTTGAGCATTTGCGTGAACAAGGCTTCCCGGTCTTGGATCTCACTGAGAATGAGTTAGCTAAACTGCATATTCGTCATATGGTCGGTGGTCATGCGGACGCCGTGACCAGTGAGCGCGTGTTCCGTTTTGAATTTCCAGAGCGCCCAGGCGCCTTGTTTAATTTTCTAAATAAGCTTGGCGGACGTTGGAATATTTCCATGTTCCATTACCGTAACCACGGAGCGGCGGATGGTCGGGTGTTAGCGGCGTTGCAAATTCCTGAGAGTGAGCAGCCCTTGCTCGCGGAAGCCTTAGATAAAATTGGTTATCCTTATTGGGATGAAACTGAGAACCCTGCTTATCAGTTGTTTTTAGGTTAGTCTGAGTGAGTTCAGGCTGGATTTGGTCTGCGATCAATAGGTTTTAGGAGTAACACTGCTTGGATAGTTATTTAACGTTGCGTCTCAGTCATGGTATACCGGCAATTTTGCTGATGCTTGGGGTGATAGCGCATATTGTCATTGTGTGGCGCGCCAAAGGTAAAGAGCCTGCTGTGCTCGCAGAAAAGCTGCGCCGCACTCGAATGATCAGTTTGCCGATCTTTACCCTATTAGCGGTGACTCTGCCGATCACTGGTTGGTGGTTAAGCCATTTATCAGGACGACCTTTAAGCCAGAAATGGTTAATGCTGAGTATTGCCTTGCTGCCACTGTTGTTTGTCTTTGGTGGTTTTTTGTACAGTAATCTAAGTCGTTGGCAATTAGAGTTGGCGAATAAACAAAGCACCAGTGGTCGTGATCAAGGTTTCGCTGTGTTGTGGGCTGGTTTGGTTTTGCTGATTTTGCTAGGAACCAGTGCACTAATGGGGGCTAAACCCCTTTAATTGACATCCTCCCCGCACTAAAAGTACGGGACTTGGCGCGCACTCTGCTCAGTGGGTTGCCGACTGCAGCAGTTTGGTCTGGCCCAGCGCTTGCAGTTCGGCATCAAGTAAGTGGGTCAAGAGCAGTTGACCGTCTTGATTCACCCGAAATAGACCGTATTGCGCTTGCTCATAGCGGCTGCCGCTGCCTTCTTCAAAGAAGAAAGCATTGGTGGCGAATTTGATTTGGCCATTACGCAGGCGAAATTGCAGATGCAATTGCTCCGCCGCTAAGGGCTGTTGTTGATCAAAAGCGACAAAACTGGCACGGCGTTGCTGATCTAACTGGACAATAACTCTTTGGCTTAAGTGCTCATTTTGACCCTGTAACTGCGCATGGATAACATCCGCCATGGCAAAGTGCAGCGCCATATAATCGCCTTGCATCAGTGAGCGTGGGTCAACCGGTGCCAATTCTAATAACAGGGTTTCGCCGTGTACAATCAGTTGTTCATTTTGCCAAATAGCGACATTGATCAGACCAAGAATGAAAGGTGCGCAGAGTAAGGTCAGCCATTTACGCATGGGTATTGGTCTCGCTGATCTGGGCGCTGCTATAGTGCTTTAAGACGGCATATAAAATGAATAACAACGCTCCACTGACGCACAATAGAAGCGACTTATACAGCAGGGTGTTATTTAAATTGTAGTAATAGAGCAGCAGGTACAAGGCTAAAGCAAACAGATTGCACCAGACTAAGCGGGTATGTGTCTGCGCGACGCCAATGCAGAGTAAAAGGCATAAGGGCGCAAGGCCTGGCATTTTAAGATTAACTAAGCCAATGCCCAAACTGGTCAAGAGCGCGCTATAACGCAGTTGCGTGTGCTGCACGCTGCGCTGGATCAGTTGCCAGGCCAGCAGTAAACAGACCACGCTGCTTAATGCGGCGGCACTCCACAGATGTGTCTGCCAGTCGTTGTGTGCGATGCGCCAGCCTGAGAATTCGCTGCTATTGGTCAGTAGTGCGATAAAAACCGTGAAGCCTAAGGCCAAGGTTAAGCCGAGGGTCGCGGGTTGCAGATAGTCTGCCTTCTTGTAGCTGCGCAGGAGATTGAGCCATAACCATGCTGTCGCCGCACTGAGCGCCGGTAGCGCATACAGCCACGCGTATTGTCCCAGCAGCCAGAGTAAGGCGCCACAGGCGAGAAAGATAGCTGTGGCTCTTTGGCTACGGATACCGGTTAAGGCAAACAGCAGGATCTCTAAGATCAACAGCACTGCGGCGCTGAATTGACTGTTATCGCTGCTTTGCAGCAGACCAAAAGCAATCAAGGCTTGCCCAGCTAAGCTGCAGGCAATGACCGCCTGTTGCACAAAGAGAGGGCTCTGCGCCAGGCGGCTGACCCAGAGGCTCAGGGCATATAAAATAACGCCGATCATCCAAATGTTGTCGGTATTGGGCACGATGCTGATAAATACACTAACAACAAATACGCAGAAAAATAGCGCGGATAACCACGCTGAGCTGCCGAGTAACAGGCGCAGAAAAAATGCCGGCTGATGATCATCTGTTGTCTGCGTGGGCAGATCAGCTGTGACTAACCCAGCCTGTTGCAATTGTTGCCAGAGAATAGCGGGCTGAGTCATGGCGCAATCTCCGATTTTGTCGCTGGTTGACTGAGTTTGCGTAGCCAAACAGCGCCGGCACTGGCTAGGCCGATCACGCTTAGACTGAGCAGTAAAAACAATCCTTCAACGCTAAGGACATCATCCAGTGCATGAGCCACTAGGGTCACGATCAACACAATGGCTGCCATAATCAGCGCCGATAGCATGACTAAGTCCAACTGACGCCAGCGATACAGGTATAACCATAACGCACTGCAGGCGGCCCAAATGGGTAAGGTTAAGCCATCACTCTGTGCCCAAGCATAGATATAGCCCATAGCTAACAGGGTGATGATTAACAAGCTGTAGAGGCTGATCGCACGCTCACCCCAGCGTATCAAGCCCGTTGCGGGTAACTGCTGCGCGGTGAATATCCACAGGCCCGCGGCAACGGCATTTAAGGCAAATAAAGACCAGCCAGGATGGCTAAAGGGTACAAATAAATGTTGAATGGCTAAATTATCCAGCGCTAATAGCACACTGAGGTTGAGCAAGGCCAAGAGTAAGAGCCACAGCGCAGCGGATCGCGCCAACACCACCCACGGCGTGATCAATAGCGCCCAGACTAAAAATAACTGATAGCTATCCGCGCCGCTTTGGTAGGTTTGTCCAACCAGGGCTAAGAGTGCGCCGACTAATAGGCAGGCGGCAAAGATCGCAGTTTGACCGACCGGCTGTTGCAGATTAACCCACAGCAGCGGCAGCAATGACAGGAGCAGCGCGCCTTGGGCGATAGCAAATTTGCTATAACGGTTTAAGTCATGCCAATTGTAAGCGAAGAAAAAAATCACTCCGCTGCACAGCAGTAACATGGCAAAGACCAGCACCAAGTGGCTGAGCAAGCGTAATTTAGCCGCAGCGCTCGGTACGCTGTGGGTGATGGCCAAGGCCTGTTCAAGCGCCTCAGCATCCAAGTGACCGTTGGCCACCCAGTCGAGTATTTGCTGTCTGTCGCTGGACATTGTCGTGCTTACGGCGCTAAACGTGCGTTAAGGCTGTTTTCAGCTAAGCGCTGTGCTTGTTGCTGGGTCATGCCTAAACCGGTGTGCAGTGCCTGAAAGTTCTCGGTGATATAGCCGCCAAAATAGGCTGGATCATCGGAGTTGACCGTGACCATCGCGCCTTGCTCAAGCATCTGCAAAATCGGATGCTCGCTCATGTCTTGGTACACCCGCAGCTTGGTGTTGGACAATGGGCAGACCGTGAGCGGGATTTGTTCTTCAATCAAACGTGCCATTAAGCGTTGATCTTCCCAAGCGCGTACGCCGTGATCAATGCGGCTGACTTTAAGTAGATCCAGCGCTTGCCAAACATACTCTGGCGGGCCTTCTTCACCAGCATGCGCCACGGCTAAGAAACCTTCAGCGCGCGCTTTGGCAAATACATTAGTAAATTTGCTCGGTGGATGGCCCATCTCTGAACTGTCTAAACCCACCGCAAAAAACAGATCGCGAAACGGCATGGCTTGCTGCAGGGTGTGAAAGGCATCTTCTTCAGATAAGTGGCGTAAAAAGCTTAAAATCAAGCCACTGCTGATGCCCAATAAATCACGTGCATCACCCAAGGCTTCGCTGATTCCGGTTATCGCCACTTCCATGGAAATACCACGTGCGCTATGGGTTTGCGGATCAAAGAAGGGTTCAACGTGAATCACATTTTGCTCTTCACATTTCTTTAAATAGGCCCAAGTCAGATCGTAGAAATCTTGTTCGGTTTGCAGAACATTGGCACCTTGATAATAGATGTCTAAAAATTCCTGCAAATTATTAAAAGCATAGGCGCTGCGTAAGGTTTCTACTGAGTCCCATGGCAGCTGAATTTTGTTACGTTCAGCCAGTTGGAACATCAGCTCAGGCTCTAAAGAGCCTTCTAAATGCATATGCAATTCTGCTTTGGGTAACGCGTTCAGCGAGTCATACATAGAATTAACCTATAGCGGCAATGTGGCAGGTCGGTTGTGCGCATCGAGCGCGGCTCGACCGACGCTTGGAAATAAGGGCAGCGCGGCGCATGCTTAAGGCGCGCGGCACACTGCACAGAGAATAGCCTAGAGTTGAGGCTTTAAACAGCCACCTTGGCCTTGATATGTGGGTGTGCTTGATAATCGCACAGTTCAAAATCATCAATCCTAAAGTCGAAAATCGAATTCACCTGAGGATTGATACGCATCTTGGGTAAGGGCAAGGGCTCACGACTGAGTTGTTCTTCAACTTGCTGCATATGATTAGAATACAAATGGCAGTCGCCGCCGCTCCAAATAAAATCACCCAATTTCAGCTCACACACTTGCGCGACCATCATGGTTAGCAAGGCATAACTGGCAATATTAAACGGCACACCAAGGAAAATATCCGCCGAGCGCTGATACAATTGGCAGCTTAATTTGCCATCGGCGACATAGAACTGAAACAGTGCATGGCAAGGTGGCAGCGCCATATCTTCAACCAGGGCAGGATTCCAGGCTGTGACCATTAAGCGGCGTGAATCAGGGTTGTTTTTAATCATGGCAATCACATTGCTAATTTGATCAATGGACTCGCCATTAGGCGCCGGCCAATTGCGCCATTGGTAGCCATATACTGGGCCTAAATCGCCATTTTCATCAGCCCATTCATCCCAAATTCGCACGCCATTGTCTTGCAGGTATTTGATATTGGTATCGCCCTGCAAAAACCACAGCAGTTCGTGAATAATGGATTTTAAATGGCACTTTTTTGTGGTGACCAAGGGGAAACCAGCGTTTAAATCAAAACGCATTTGGTGGCCAAACACGCTGCGTGTGCCGGTGCCGGTGCGGTCGCTTTTATCCACGCCCTGATCGCGCACATGGCGCATTAAGTCGAGATACTCTTTCATTGTTGTGCCACCTCTTGACGCTGATACGCATACATAATTAAACCGATACCACCGACAATCATTGGGATGCACAGCACTTGGCCCATGGTCAGCCAATCAAAGGCTAAGTAGCCCAATTGCGCATCGGGGACGCGGACGAATTCGACGATAAAGCGGAAGATGCCGTAACACAGCGCGAACATACCGGACACTGCCATAGTGGGGCGTGGTTTGCGTGAGTAGAGCCATAAAATGACAAACAGCGCCACGCCTTCTAAGGCAAACTGATACAACTGCGAGGGGTGGCGGGCCAGTTGCGCCGGGTCAGTGGGGAACACCATGGCCCAAGACACATCAGTGGCTTTGCCCCACAGCTCAGCGTTAATAAAGTTACCAATACGACCCGCACCTAAACCAATCGGCACTAAGGGCGCAATAAAGTCCATCAGCTGAAAAAAGCTTTTATTATGCTTGCGTCCAAACAGCCAGACCGCCAGCATCACCCCAAGGAAACCGCCGTGGAAGGACATGCCGCCTTCCCAAATACGTAGCACCAGCAGCGGATTGTCGATATAAGCAGCCAGATCATAAAATAAGACATAGCCTAAACGTCCACCTAAAATGACGCCCATCGCCACCCAAAACACTAAATCAGAGAGGGTGTCTTTGCTCCATTGCGCATCAAAACGCTGCATGCGACGGCTGGCCAGCCACCAAGCACCGCCAATGCCAACTAAGTACATTAAGCCGTACCAGTGAATTTTTAGCGGCCCGAGGGCAATCGCCACAGGGTCAATATTGGGGTAGCTGAGCATGGATGATCCTTAATTAAGCAAAAAACTGAGGCCTACAACAGTGAGCAACAGGGCAAATAAACGTTTGAGTAATACCGGTGACAGCTTATGCGCCAGCTTGGCACCAAAACGAGCAAAAAATACTGAGGTCAGCGCAATGCCGAGCAGTGCGGGCAAGTAGACAAAGCCAAAACTCAACTCAGGCAGTTGTGGCTCATGCCAGCCGGTCACCATAAACACCACTGCACCGGCGAGGGCTATGGGGAACCCGCAAGCGGCTGACGTGGCGACGGCTTTTTGGATGGGCACGCTGCGCCAAACTAGAAAAGGTACGGTGAGCGAGCCGCCGCCAATCCCGAAAATCGCTGAGGCCCAACCAATGACGCCACCGGCAGCAATAAGTTCAGGGCGCTTGGGTTGTGGGCGCGCGGCTTTAGGGGTGAGATTTAAGGCCAATTGAATCGCCATACAAATCGCGAAGACACCAATGATCTTTTGTAATAGCGGACCGTTAATCAGTGCTGCAGTTACGCCACCCACCGCCGCACCGGCCAAAATACCTGGGGTCAGCCAACGGAACATATCCCACTGCACAGCGCCACGTCGATGGTGCTCACGAATTGAGTTGATTGAGGTAAAGACAATAGTGGCCAAGGATGTGCCCACGGCTAAATGGGTTAAAATGTCCGGGGCAAAACCTTGCGTACTAAAGCTAAAGACCAAAACCGGCACAATAATCAGTCCGCCACCGACACCAAATAAACCGGCGAGTACGCCAGCTGCCGCACCGAGCAGCATATAAAGAGCAAATTCCATACAGTGTCCTTAGAATTGTGAGGCTGGCGTTGCTTAAAAAATGTTCAGGTTACGCCGTTTGGCTTAGGGGTATTACAGCGTTTTTTGCATATACACAGCAGGCACGCCATAGGACTCTAACGCAGTGGCTTGTTGCTGACTAATACTGTTATGCGTTTGAAAACCTAAGTGTTGCCAAAACGCTGCAGAATCTTGCACTGAGACTAAGCTGCAATGGCGCAGGCCGGCTTGCCGTGCGAGCGCCAATTTATGCTTGACTAAGCTGGGACCAATACCGCGCTTGAGTGCGCGCGGTGCAACGGCTAAGTCGTGCAGATACAGGCAGTCACTGTGCTCAGGCTCCACAAACAAACCGTCTAGCGGAGTAATCGCACCACGCTGTGAGCGGTAGCTAAATAGGTAGCCACAAATGCCCTGTTGGTCTTCTGCCACTAGGGCTAAGTCGGGTACTTGGGCCAGGCGTTGAGCAATAATCTCAGGTGTTTCTTGCAGCGCATCACTGTAGACGTCCAGTTGGATGTCCATAATTTGTGGCAGATCATCAGTGCGCATTAAACGTAGTGTGTGCATAAGAATAGTGTGAATAATAAAAGAAATACATTCTAAAGCGCTGGCCGCTATTTGTCAGGCATGCGCGCAGTTAAACAGCTGCGCGCGAGTTGATTTTTTTCTGCCGATTAATAGTGCTGCTCTTCAGAGTTCTCTGGCACATCGGTCAGCGGGCTGTCTTGCATTTGCTCTTGTACGTAGCTTTCTTCAATACGGGGGTCAAGTGCAGCGGCTAAAGGCGAGCTGCTAATACCATCGGGCATATAGATATGTTGCAAGGGTGCTTCATCGCTGAGGGTATCGCCGCTAATGGCTTGTGGGCGTACGCGTATCACTATCAACATAGCAAATAGACTGAGCGCAACAAACAGCATATTGGGTCCCAGGGCTTTCATCAGAACACCAACCAGTAATGGGCTGATACTGGCTCCGATGCCAAAAGTGGTGAGCAAAACAGCGGTTAAAGACACACGTTTTTCTGCTTCAATATTGTCATTGGCAAAGGCTACGGCTAAAGGATAAAGGCTAAACAGCAGCATGCAGCATAGGCTGCCATTGATAAAAATAAACACCATGGGTAAGTCGGTGGACAGTGCTTGCGGTAGGGCCAGCAGCATTAATAAGGCGCTGCAAACGCGGATCAAGGTGGGACGCTCAAGGCGGTCAGATAACCAACCCAGCGGACCTTGCACCAGTAACCCGGCAACAATGCAGGTGGCCATAAATAGACCAATCATTTGCGTAGGTAAACCAATACGGCTGGCATACAAGGGCGCTAAACCATAAAAAGCACCGACCATCGCGCCAGCCACTAAACTGGTCAGCATCGAGAGTGGTACCCGTTGGATAAAATAGCGCGGCTCGAGAGGCGCTGGGTGCAAAGGCTCGGGGTGAATACGGCGGGTTAGCGCAACGGGCACAAGGCATAAAGCAAAACACAGAGCAACAAACAGTAATAGGTTAATGTTCAGTTCAGGCATCGCTGCCAGCACCAACTGACCCAAGACCATACCCAGGTAAGAGGCCATCATATAACCGGAAAACACCATACCTCGCTCGCTGGAGGTGCTTTGTTCGTTGAGCCAGCTTTCCACTACCATATACATGGACATCATGCCCAAACCCACTACAACCCGCAGTAACAGCCAAGCCGGTAAGCTTTCGGTGAGACCGTGCAGCAATACTGCTGCCGTGACAATCCCCGCGCTGGCCACGTAGGTACGGATATGCCCCACTCGAGCAATCAGACGGTGGCCGAGTTTCCCGCCCATAACCAAGCCTAAGTAAAAGCCAGTCATCAACGCACCGACCCAAATGCCGTCCGCACGTTCAGCCACATGTAGAGCTAAATAGGTGCTCAGCAGACCTGAGCCGAGCAGCATCAAAAGGGTGGCAAAATATAACGAGCGGAAGGACTTCCAAACTGACATGCATAATCTCACAAGGGTAAAGCGTAAAGGGTGTTGTGCGTCTCACCACCGGCTCTGGGTACACAGCGCAAAACAGTCTGATAAGTCTACGCGTCACAAGAGGTGGCGGCCAACTGATTACAGTGAATACTTGATTCTAGTGTGTTGTGAGCCGCTGGATCAGCTTATCAGTGAGTAGTGCGCAGAGTGCATAAATAGAGAGTTGCGGATTGGCACCAATGCTGGTGGGGAATAACGATCCGTCGTGGATGGAGAGGTTGTCCAGCTGCTGATGCATGCCTAAGCTGTTGCTTACGCCTAATCGGGCATCATCACTCATTGCGCAGCCACCCATCACATGCGCGCTGCCTAAGCGAGTGCGGTAGGGTGATAAGTCCAAGTTGTCGATCAAGGTTTTTGCCCGGCCGAGGTCAGTCACGTAGTCGGCATCAGCATGTACGGGGAAAACCTTGTGAGCGCCTGCTGCAAACTGGATTTCAGCCATGCTGTGGTAGGCGCGGCGGATGCCGTCCCAAGTATAGGGCGTCATCTGGTAGTCCAGCACTGGGCTGCCATCGCTGCGTAATTCCACTGCGCCGCTGGCGCTGTCTGGATGAAAGCCATCGCGCATTAAGGCAATCATCATATGGGTATGCGGCAGTTGTGCCATGCGCTGCGCGTTGACCTCACCATAGCCGCCGAGAAGGGTTGCGGCAAAGGCAGGGTGTAGCGGTGGCACTTCGAGTTTGTAACCTATGGCTCCGGTTACACCATCACGCCATTGAAAATGGTCGCTGTAAATGGATTGTGGTGCGCCGTAAAAAGGATTGACGGGCTCGGAAAACTGCGCCGCAGAAAAATTCACTGTATGCAAAAAGGTACGTTTACCGCAGAGTTGGTAGGGATCGGGGGCTTTCGAGCGTAATAAAATTGCTGGCGTGTTAATGCTCCCTCCGGCCAAAATATAATGCTTGGCGCGAATGATAATCTTGCGGCCAGTGGATTCGACACCGCGAGCATCCAACGCATGACACTCCAAGTGTTGCACGCTATCCTGAGCAATCAGCAGGCGTTCGGCACGGGCTAAATACAGCAACGCAGCACCGTTATCTAAGGCGCTAGGAATAGACGTCACCAGCATTGATTGTTTTGCGTTCACTGGGCAACCCATACCGCAATACCCTAAATTCATACAGCCACGCACATTACGCGGAATCACTGCCCAGTCTAAATTCAGTGCCGTACAACCGCGCTTAAGTACGTCATTGTTGGCGTTGGCCGGTATCTGCCAGGGTGCAATGCCGAGGCGTTGTTCCATACGAGCAAACCAAGGTTGTAACGTGGCGCTGTCTAAACCACTGACCGCATATTCGCGTGCCCAATGATTGAGGGTTTCTGGCGGGGTGCGAAAGCTGGACGTCCAGTTAATCAAAGTAGTGCCGCCGACTGCACGGCCTTGCAAAATGGTGATGGCACCATCTTTGCTCATGCGGCCCATACCTTCTTGGTAAAGCGCGCTGTAGGCGTCAGGTTCTTGCATGTTAAAATCGCTGCTGGTGCGCAGCGGCCCCTCTTCAATAATCAGCACGCGTAGGCCTGCAGCACTTAATAGTTCTGCACTGGTTGCACCACCGGCGCCACTGCCGACAATCACTACATCAGCCTCCAGTTGCCAGTCTTGCTCTAACTGCGAGGCATTGTGTACTTGCCAACCTTTGTCGATACCTTGGAGAAATAAGTCTGCAATGGGCATAGTGGTTCTCGATTTTATTGTTGTATGGGGGCTGGCTTAAGCATTATGTATAGGGTTAATGCAGTTGCGCAGGGCCAGGATAGCCGCAGTGTTGCCAAGCACTGGATTGTCCATAATGGGCGAGCATGGCCAGTTGCAGCAGGGCGTTATGGCCCATTTTTAATAAGTCGAAACGGCTGTTCTGCCAACGACTGAGAAAGTGCTCAATAGCTGCTGTTGATGCCTGTGGCCAAGCGCCCCAAATCCCAGTAAGCGAGCCGCGGGTCAGAGGATTATTCAGAGTATCGAACAGTTGCAGGGTCATCTTGCGCATTGCAGGCGAGAGGCTGGCCAGGTTGTGATCAATGGCGCGCAAGGCGCTGGGTAGGCTACGCTGCAGTTGCTCAGGATCAATGGCGCCAGCATAGAATGCGGGTAGCAGCGCCGCGAGGCAGACCAGATCGTCGTTACGCAGCACTAAAAATCCACTGCTGGCCGGCTCTCGGCTGCAACCCGTTAAGCCTGCGCTTAAGCTGAGTACACTTAAGGTGGCTGCTGATACTGCGCTGAGCTTAAGAAAGCTGCGTCGAGAATATTCGCTCTTGCAGGCAAGTTGCGGCATGGTTTGGCCTCGCGTTTAGTGATGGGCTTAGCGCAAAAAGAATTTTAAAATCAACTTTTGCAACCAACCGCCATAGGGCGGATAAATCAATTTGGCCGCATTAAAACCTTGTTTGCTAAAGACTGCTTTGCTATGGCTAAAGGTTAAAAAACCTTCATGGGCGTGATAATGCCCCATACCCGATGGGCCAATCCCGCCAAAGGGCAAATCATGCTGCGCCACATGCAGCAACGTATCGTTAATGCATACGCCACCAGCATGGCTATGGTGCAAGACATACTGCTGCTCATCGCGCTGATAACCAAAGTAATACAGGGCTAAAGGCCGCGGTCGTTGGCGGATATAGGCTAAGGCATCATCCAGTGTTTGATAGCTGACAATGGGTAAAATGGGCCCAAAGATTTCATCGTGCATCACCCGCATCTCATTGCTGACATTTAGCAGTAAGGTGAGCGGAAAACGTTGACCTTGTCCTTCTGCATGTATGGCAATTGCGCTGGCGCCTAGGCGCGTGGCGTCAGTAACAGTGTCGTGCAAGCGCTGCAGATGCTGCGGGTTAATAATCGCAGTGTAGTCGGGGTTGTCGGCCAGTGTTGGATAAAATTTGAGCACGCTGCTGCGCATGGCCTCGACAAAGGCATCAATCCGCGCTTCAGGGACTAAAATATAGTCAGGTGCCACACAGGTTTGCCCCGCATTAACGGTTTTGCCAAAAGCAATGCGCTCAGCCGCTTCCGCGAGCGGCACGTCCGCGCTGATAATCACCGGTGATTTGCCGCCCAACTCTAAGGTGACTGGCGTCAGGTTTTTTGCCGCAGCGCGCATCACATGGCGGCCCACCTGAGTGGAGCCGGTAAACAGTAGATGAGCAAAAGGTAATTCTGAAAAAGCGACGGCCAGATCGGCTTCGCCTTGCACCACGCACACCAGATCTTCTGCAAACACACGGGCTAACAGTTCTTTGAGCAATTGCGCCGTGCGTGGCGTGTGCTCACTCATCTTGATCATCACCCGATTACCCGCGGCCAGCGCGCCCGTTAATGGGCCGATGCTTAAAAATAACGGGTAGTTCCACGGTACAATCACGCCGACCACACCCAATGGCTGATATATCACCTGCGCAGATGCCGGTTGAAAGGCTAAGCCTACTTTACGTTTTGAGGGCTTCATCCAGCGTTTAATGCGTTTGCAGGCATAATCAATGCCTTCTAAACTGGGCATTAATTCAGCTAAGCGGGTTTCATCATGGCTGCGATGACTAAAGTCGGCGCTGATGGTGTCGGCGAGCATTTGTTGTTCGCTGGCCAGAAGCGCACGTAGGGCGCTTAACCATTCAATTCGCTGGCTGGCGCTGGGCATAGGCTGTGCGTCAAAGGCTTGCTGTTGAGCACTGAACAGGTCGCCTAAAGCGGCGCTAGAGGTGTTATTGGACATCATATCTGTCGCCCGCAATCAAGGTGATCTTTGTTGTAGAGTGTTTGCCGGGTAGGGTCAAGTGCTAGACGGTAGGAGAACTCAGCAGTCAAAATAGTGACAAAATAAATAGCTAGGTTTGGCTGGCGACTCAGTGACTGTTGCTTGCCGCTGGAGCGCCTAACTGAACAGACTCGGCTATTGCGTCTCAATAATGTAGGCTGCAACGACGAATGCCCGCTGCGGGAATGCCAGTGCTTGAGGTATACTCGTGGACTTTCTGCCCATCTTTAATAGTGGATATATAACGTGACCCAGACAACCGCCGCCGTGCGTACCTTCCAAGATCTGATTCTCGCCTTGCAGAGCTTTTGGGCTGAGCAAGGCTGCGTGGTACTGCAACCTTATGATATGGAAGTGGGTGCTGGTACCTTCCATACTGCAACTTTTTTACGCGCTCTAGGCCCTGAAACCTGGAACGCTGCCTATGTGCAGCCTTCACGTCGCCCGACGGATGGCCGCTACGGCAACAATCCCAACCGCTTGCAGCATTATTATCAGTTCCAAGTGGTGCTCAAACCTAACCCAGACAATATCCAAGAACTGTATTTAGAGTCCTTGCGTCGGATTGGTATTGATCCTTTAGTGCACGATATTCGTTTTGTTGAAGACAACTGGGAGTCGCCCACTTTAGGCGCTTGGGGCTTGGGTTGGGAAATTTGGCTCAATGGTATGGAAGTGACTCAGTTCACCTACTTCCAGCAAGTGGGCGGTATTGAGTGCTATCCCGTCACCGGTGAAATCACTTATGGCCTTGAGCGCTTGGCCATGTATATTCAAGGCGTTGATTCGGTGTATGACTTGGTTTGGACCGATGGCCCCTTTGGTCAGGTCACCTATGGCGATGTCTTCCATCAAAACGAAGTGGAACAATCTACCTATAACTTTGAACATGCCAACGTTGAGAAAATGTTTGAGCTGTTTGATTATTATGAAAGTGAAGCCGGTCGTTTAAGCCTTTTAAACTTACCGCTACCCAGCTATGAAATGGTGTTAAAAGCCTCGCATACCTTTAACTTGCTGGATGCGCGCCGTGCCATTTCAGTGACTGAGCGTCAGCGCTATATTTTACGTGTGCGTACTTTAGCGCGTGCCGTGGCGCAAAGTTATTTATCGGCGCGGGCCAACATGGGCTTCCCGATGGCACCGGATGCATTACGTGATGAAGTATTGGCCAAGCTGGAGATTGAACAATGAGTGCACGTGACTTTTTAGTTGAACTGGGTACCGAAGAGTTGCCACCGAAAGCGCTCAATACCTTAGCCAATGCTTTTCGTGATGGGATTAGCCGCGGCCTAAAAGCGGCAGGCTTAAGCCACGCGAAGGTGCACGTCTATGCTGCGCCGCGCCGTTTGGCCGTGATGGTTGAGCAATTGCTTGAGCGTCAAGCCGATCGCAGCCAAGCGCTGGATGGTCCACCGATCCAAGCCGCCTTCGATGAACAAGGCGAACCGACCAAAGCGGCTTTAGGTTTTGCGCGTAAATGCGGAGTGGATATTAGCGAAATTGATCGCAGCGGCGCTAAGTTACGTTTTGAACAGCATATTCCAGGTCAAGCGACTGCCGAATTATTGCCGGCCATTGTTGAAGAGTCGTTGAATGCGTTACCTATCCCTAAGCGCATGCGCTGGGGTGCGCGTAAAGAAGAATTTGTCCGTCCAACTCAATGGCTGGTGATGCTGTTTGGTCAGGATGTGGTGGATTGTACTATTTTGGCGCAAACTGCAGGCCGTGCCTCACGCGGCCACCGCTTCCATCACAATGCTGATGTGGTATTAAATCAGCCCAGTGATTATGTTGAAGCCTTGCGCCAAGCCTATGTGTTGGTCGACTTTAATGAGCGCCGCACGCTGATCAAAAAGCGTGTGGATGAGTTGGCGGCTGAGCAACAAGGCACGGCGATTGTGCCGCCGGCATTGTTGGATGAAGTGACTGCTTTGGTGGAGTGGCCAGTGCCGTTGGTGTGCTCCTTTGAAGAGCACTTCTTAGATGTGCCGCAAGAAGCCTTGATTATCACCATGCAAGACAATCAAAAATATTTCTGCTTGCTCGATAGCAATGGAGCGCTATTGCCGCGTTTTATTACTGTAGCCAATATTGAAAGCCGTGATCCTCAGCAAGTAATCTCAGGCAATGAGAAAGTGGTACGTCCACGCTTAACTGATGCTGAATTCTTCTATTTGCAAGATCAGAAGCAGCCGCTGGCTGACTTTAATGAGCGCTTAAAGAATGTCGTATTCCAAGCACAGCTGGGCAGTGTGTACGATAAAGCCGTGCGTGTGGCTAACTTGGCCGCAGTGATTGCTGAGCGAGTGGGTGGCAATCCAGTACATGCTGCGCGTGCGGGCTTGTTGTCGAAGTGTGACTTAGCCACTGAGATGGTTGGCGAATTCCCGGAAATGCAGGGTATTGCTGGCTTTTATTATGCAAAAAATGATGGCGAGGCGGGTGATATTGCTCTGGCGTTAAATGAGCAATATATGCCGCGTGGTGCTGGTGCTGAGTTACCAACCACTTTGACCGGTGCTGCGGTTGCTGTGGCAGATAAGCTCGACACGCTGGTGGGTATTTTCGGTATTGGTATGTTGCCGACTGGCAGTAAAGATCCCTATGCCTTACGTCGTGCCGCCTTGGGTATTTTGCGCATTCTGATTGAAAAACAATTGGATGTGAGCCTGACTGAATTAGTCGACTTGGCCATTGCGCAATATGCCGATAAAATTAATGCGAAAGATTTAGCTGCACAGGTGCAAGACTTTATCTTTGATCGTCTACGTGCCCGTTATGAAGATGCCGGTATTGATGTCGCGGTATATCAAGCGGTACGCGCCGTACATCCCACCTCGCCTTTGGATTTCGATCAGCGCGTGCAAGCGGTACAACACTTCCGTGCCTTACCTGAAGCGCAAGCCTTGGCTGCGGTGAATAAGCGCGTCTCTAACTTGTTGGGTAAAAGTGCCACGCAACAAACAGCTACGATCCAAGCGCATTACTTCGACAGTCCAACCGAATTTGCCCTGTACGCGGCTTTACAGCAGGCATTACAAGCGGTGCAACCTTTGGCGGCTAACCGTCAGTACAGCGAGACACTGACCCGTTTAGCCAGCTTGCATGAGCCGGTTGATGCGTTCTTTGCTGCGGTGATGGTCAACGCTGATGATCCTCTGGTGCGCGCGAATCGCCATGCTTTATTGGCGCAATTGCGTGGGCTGTTCTTAGGCGTAGCAGATATTTCTGTGCTGGATTAATAGGCTGCAGGATATTGAGTGGGTATCACGCTGCTGATGCCCACTCAGTTTAAGGATCAAGCATGAAATTGATAATTCTCGATCGTGATGGCGTGATTAATTACGACTCAGATGATTATATTAAAACGGTGGATGAGTGGATTGCCTTGCCCGGTGCGCTGGATGCCATTGCGCGTTTAAGCCGTGCCGGTTGGACAGTCACAGTGGCCACCAATCAATCCGGTTTGGCGCGCGGCTACTACACAGTGCCAACCTTAGAATCGATGCATCAAGTGTTGCGTGAGCAAGTAGAGCAACGCGGTGGTCATCTGGGCTTGATAACCTATTGCCCACATGCGCCCGATGATGGCTGTAGCTGTCGTAAGCCCTTGCCGGGCTTGCTGCAGCAAATTGCCGAACATTATCAAACAGCGTTGGATGGTGTGTGGTTTGTGGGGGACAGCTTGCGTGACTTGCAAGCGGCCGTTGCGGTCAATGCGCAGCCGGTTTTAGTCTGCAGCGGTAAAGGCGCACAGACTGGTGAACAACCGCTGCCAGACACTACTTTAATTTTTGCTGATTTATCAGCAGTTGCAGATCATTTACTACGCTAAAGGCCGAACAGTATGGGCGTTATCTACGGATTAAGAATCGCAGCTTTCTACGTTTTGCTGAGTTTAAGTGCCTTTATTTGGTGCACTATTGGCTTGCTGGTCGCGCCATTTTTATCCTTTCCCGCACGCTATCGTTTTATTAATGTGTATTGGTGTCGTTTTGCGGTGGGCTTGGCGAAATATTTGCTGGGGCTCGATTATCGAGTGACCGGCGCGGAAAACATACCTAACGAGCGCTGCGTGATTTTGGCGAAGCACCAAAGTACTTGGGAAACCTTTTTCCTCTCCGCCTACTTTCAACCCTTAAGCCAAGTATTAAAAAAAGAACTGCTGCGTGTGCCTTTTTTTGGCTGGGCGATGGCGATGCTTAAACCCATTGCGATTAATCGTGACAATCCCAAGCAGGCTTTAAAACAGTTGGCCAGCCAAGGTGCTGAGCGTTTACAGCAGAATTGCTGGGTGCTGATTTTTCCGGAAGGGACACGTATACCCGCTGGGCAAATGGGTAAGTTCTCTCGTGGTGGTGCCTCTTTAGCGGCCAATGCGGGCTTACCTGTGCTGCCTATTGCGCACAATGCCGGACTGTTTTGGCCAAAGGCCGGTTGGGGTAAAAAACCTGGGGTGATTGATGTGGTAATTGGTCCGGCGATGTATATCGAAGGTGAAGGTCCACGGGCGATTGCGGAACTGAATCAACGTGCTTTTGAATGGATTGCGCAAACGCAATTTGATATTGGTGCGTTGGATGCGGAAAACTTGGCTGAGCTTATTAAGCCTAGCGAATAAGCTAGGCTCTGTGTAGGGCAGGGTTGTGCTGTGCCAGCACAACCGCTCAGTATGACGAGTTAGGCGTATGCTCGGGGTTGATTTCGCCATAGACTTCTTCCGGATCTACATCATTGATTAAGAGCATTTCTTTGACTGTCTCAATGTGCTCCAAAACCACCTTGTAGTGCTCACCGTATTCATATTGGGTCACCTCAATGGCTTTGGGCATATAGTTGAACGCAATTTTTAATGCTTGTAGTGCATCGCTGCTCAGTTTATCACTCATCTAAAACTCCTCGACTGGGCTGTGCGCTTCGTCTATTTATAGGGCTGGTGCGCGCGGGGCTGGCGCAGTCGCTTGCCGTCGCCAATGCCATCAGTGCTCTTGCTTCGCGGCGCGCAGGATTCGAGCACTATGCTAGCAAAGATTGCTCCTCTATAGCAGCTCGCTGCCGGTACAGGTTGGGCGCTATCGATGTTTGCCTGTATCCTATTATCCATTCAGTTGTTTTAGTTAAGGTTGATTACCCGCATGTCTCAGGCCCCTTTAGTTTTGGTTGATGGTTCATCCTACTTGTATCGCGCGTTTCATGCGTTGCCCCCCTTGATGACCTCGGCAGGATTGCCTACTGGTGCGGTTAAAGGCGTGCTGAATATGCTGCGCAGCTTGCAAAAGCAATACCCGGATAGCGTGATTACAGTGATTTTTGATGCCAAAGGCCCGACCTTTCGCGATGCGTTGTTTGCTGAATATAAGGCGCAGCGGCCGTCCATGCCGGATGATTTGCGTGTGCAAATTGAACCCTTACATGATTGTGTAAAGGCTATGGGTTTCCCCTTTCTCTGTGTGGAAGGGGTTGAAGCCGATGATGTGATTGGCACCTTAGCCCTGAGCAGTACTTTGGCTGAGCGGCCACTGGTGATTTCCACTGGCGATAAAGATATGGCGCAGTTGGTTAATGGTCACGTGAGCTTGGTCAATACCATGTACAACACCAAACTGGACAGCGAGGGTGTGGTAGAAAAATTTGGCATTGGCCCTGAGCTGATTATTGATTACTTAGCCTTGATGGGGGATAAGTCGGACAATATTCCGGGTGTGCCGGGCGTGGGTGAAAAAACCGCGCTGGGCTTATTGGTTGGCCTAGGGGATATGGATGCCATTTATGCCAATATCGATAAAGTCGCGACGTTACCCATTCGTGGCGCTAAAACCTTAGGTGCCAAGCTGTTAGAGCACCGTGATATGGCGTATTTATCACGTGAGTTGGCCACCATTAAAACTGATGTTGAACTGGAGCTCAATATTGATGAGATGCAGATGCAAGCGCCGCAAGACGATATCTTGATGGAGCTGTATCAGCGTTTAGAGTTTAAAAGTTGGCAGGATGAGATTCGTCGTCGCAGCCCAGCGTCGCCCAGCAGTAAAAAAGCAGCGCCAGCCCCTGTCGATGCTGATGATTTATTTGCCACACCAGCGGCCGCAGTCAGCGAGGCGTCACTCGCGCAGACCGATGCCGAGGCAGTCCTAGCCGCGCCTGAGTATCAAGCGACTTACCACACCATTCTCAGCGAAGAGGTGTTTGCGGATTGGCTAGAGCGCTTAACTCAGGCCGAGTTATTTGCCTTTGATACCGAGACCACCAGCGTTGATGCCCAGCAAGCACGTTTAGTGGGTATTTCCTTTGCTGTGGCTGAGGGCGAAGCTGCTTATGTGCCCTTAGCGCACAGCTATATGGGCGTGCCGCAGCAGCTCGATCAAGACAAGGTGCTGGCTGCGCTGCGTCCATTGCTGGAGAATCCTGCGATTACCAAAGTCTGCCAAAATGGTAAATACGATATCAATGTCTTGGCCCGTTATGACATTGCCGTGCAAGGCGTGCTGTTCGATACCATGCTGGAATCCTATGTGCTCAATTCCACAGTCACTCGGCATGATATGGACAGCTTGGCTTTGCGCTATTTAAATCGCAGTATCATTCGTTTTGAAGATGTCGCAGGTAAGGGCGCTAAACAGCTGACATTTGATCAAGTGGCGTTAGATGTGGCCGGCCCTTATGCCGCGGAAGATGCTGAGATTACTCTGTGTCTGCATAACCGTTTAATCAAAGCGCTCGAAGAGATTCCAGCGTTACTTGCTGTATTGGACAACATTGAAATGCCTTTGATGCCAGTGCTGGCGCGTATTGAGCGCTACGGCGCTTTGGTTGATGCACATTTATTGGGCCAACAAAGTTTAGAGTTGGCGGCTAAATTGACCGAGCTGGAGCGGCAGACCTTTGCCATTGCTGGTGAAGAATTCAATTTGGCTTCACCTAAACAGTTGGGCGTTATTTTGTATGAAAAGCTCGGTTTACCCATACTATCGAAAACCGCCAAAGGCCAGCCCAGTACCGCAGAAGCTGTGTTATCTGAATTAGCCGAGCGCGGCCATGAGTTGCCGGTGTTGCTGATGGAGTACCGGAGCTTAAGCAAGCTGAAAAGCACCTACACTGATCGCTTGCCTGAGCAAATCAATCCGCTGACTGGGCGCATTCACACCAGCTATCATCAAGCTGTTACCGCCACCGGTCGTTTATCCTCCAGTGATCCCAACTTACAAAATATTCCGATCCGCACCGCCGAGGGGCGGCGGATTCGCCAAGCTTTTATTGCTCCTAAAGGCTATAAGTTACTGGCGGCGGACTACTCGCAAATTGAATTACGCATTATGGCGCATTTGGCCCAAGACCCAGGCTTACTCGATGCTTTCCGCCATGATAAAGATGTGCATAAAGCCACTGCGTCTGAAGTATTCGGAGTTGATTTAGAGGATGTCACCAGTGACCAGCGCCGTAGCGCCAAAGCGATTAACTTTGGTCTGATCTATGGCATGAGCGCGCATGGTTTAGCCAAGCAAATTGGTTGCGATCGTGGCCAAGCGCAGATGTATATGGACCGTTATTTTGCCCGCTACCCTGGGGTGCTGGATTATATGGAGCGCACCCGGAAACAGGCCAGCGAGCAGGGCTATGTGGAAACTTTATTTGGTCGCCGTTTGTATCTGCCGGATATTAACGCGAAAAACGCAGCCATCCGCAAAGGGGCTGAGCGCACCGCAATTAACGCACCGATGCAGGGCAGTGCCGCTGATATCATTAAGCGTGCCATGATTACGGTGGATCAATGGCTAGCCGAGACGGGTTTGGATGCGCGGGTTATTTTGCAGGTGCATGATGAGCTGGTGCTAGAAGTACGTGAAGATCAAGTGGATGAATTGCGCGCTGGATTGCTGCCGTTAATGAGTGCTGGTGCGGCCTTAGATGTGCCATTAATCGTGGAAGCAGGGGTAGGCGATAATTGGGATGAGGCACATTGAAAAAATATTTAACATCAGTATGGAACTCCCTTTAATAAGCTGAGTCAGAGTATATGAATGGTTGATGAGGCCATTGTTAATACTCCTTGATGTGTTTTATGTTGGCAGATATCCGGACTTCCCCTAGCGGTTCGGACTTACACTCCGAATCTCTCTCCCCCCTGTGAGATTCGGAGTTTTTTTTGCCTGCTACAAAGTACCTACAAAAGTCGCTCTAGGTATTTCTCTCTGCTTTTTTTAAAATATTCATGTAGTATTTATCTGTATGCACTACATGGCCTAATGGCCGTTTTATTTGAGGCTTTTCCAAGCAGAGTGAGGCAAAAATGACTGATCGCGTTCAAGTGGGTGGCTTGCAGGTCGCCAAAGTTTTATATGACTTCGTTAACACCCAAGCTATTCCAGGCACTGGCCTGACTGCAGAGCAGTTCTGGGACGGCGCAACGAAGGTGTTAAAAGACCTTGCACCGAAAAATCGTGCCCTGCTAGAAAAACGTGACGCCTTACAAGCACAAATTGATGAGTGGCACCTTGCACGTAAGGGCCAGGCTCATGACGCAGTTGCTTATAAAGCATTTCTGCAAGACATTGGATACTTGCTGCCAGAAGCAGCAGATTTTCAAGCCAGCACACAAAATGTTGACGATGAAATTGCTCGTATGGCAGGTCCACAGTTAGTTGTACCTGTGACTAACGCACGTTTTGCCCTGAACGCCGCCAATGCGCGTTGGGGTTCTTTGTATGACGCTCTCTACGGCACTGATGTGATCAGTGAAGAAGGCGGCGCAGAGAAAGGCAAGGGCTACAACAAAGTACGTGGCGATAAAGTTATCGCTTATGCTCGTGCGTTCTTAGACATATCTGCACCTTTAGCCGCTGGCTCACACGCTGATGCAACCGGTTACCGTATCGAAGGCGGTAAGCTGATTATCAGCCTAAAAGGTGGTAGCAACACAGGCTTGCGCGATGATGCACAACTGATTGGTTTTCAAGGTGATATGGCCGCGCCCACTGTCATTTTGTTAAAAAATAACGGCCTGCACTTGGAAATTCAATTTGATGCCAACAGCGTCGTGGGTCAAACCGATGCTGCAGGTATCAAAGATGTATTTGTTGAAGCAGCCATCACTACCATTATGGACTGTGAGGACTCTATCGCTGCGGTTGATGCAGACGACAAAACACTGGTGTATAGCAACTGGTTAGGCCTGATGAAAGGCGACCTGTCTGAAAGCGTGAGCAAAGGCGGTGAAACCTTTACCCGTGTGATGAATCCAGATCGTGTTTACAGCGCGATTAATGGCGGCGAAGTTACGCTACACGGTCGTTCATTGCTATTTATTCGTAACGTTGGCCATTTGATGACCAACCCTGCGATTTTAGATGAGCAAGGTAACGAGTTGCCTGAAGGCATTATGGATGCGTTGTTCACCAGCTTAATTGCTATGCACAACTTGAACGGCAATACCACGCGCCAGAACACCCGTACCGGTAGCGTTTATATCGTTAAACCAAAAATGCACGGCCCAGAAGAAGCAGCCTTTGCTGATGAACTCTTTGCCCGCACTGAAGACGTTTTAGGCTTGGCGCGTAATACCCTGAAAATGGGCATTATGGACGAAGAGCGCCGCACCACAGTTAACTTGAAAGCCTGTATTG
>LFRZ01000134.1:0-739 GCA_001513025.1 Gammaproteobacteria bacterium DTU037 | reverse complement strand
ATGGTTAAGCAGAAAATTGCTCATCCAAAAGCTGGTGCAAACACTGCATGGGTGCCCTCACCAACCGCAGCAACCTTACACGCCTTGCATTACCACGAAGTGGATGTGTTTGCCCGTCAAGAAGAGCTTAAGCAGCGTGCCTTTGCCTCACTGGACGATATCCTAACCATTCCTTTGGCGCCAAGCACTGACTGGACTGCTGAAGAAATTCAGAACGAGTTAGACAACAACGCACAAGGTATCTTGGGCTATGTTGTACGTTGGATTGACCACAGTGTGGGTTGCTCGAAAGTGCCTGATATCAATGATATTGGCATGATGGAAGACCGTGCAACACTGCGTATTTCCAGTCAACATATGGCCAACTGGTTGCACCACGGTATCGTTACCGAAGCGCAAATTGTGGAAACTATGCAGCGTATGGCTGTCATCGTTGACCGTCAGAATGCCGATGATCCAGCTTACCGCCCAATGGCGCCAAACTTTGATGACAATATCGCGTTCCAAGCGTCACTGGAGTTGGTGTTGCAAGGTCGTGAGCAGCCAAACGGTTACACTGAGCCTGTTCTACACCGTCGTCGTCGCGAATTTAAAGCTAGAAATGGCTTATAAGTTGTAGCGTTAGACCCTGTAAACAAAAAACCGCCTTTGGGCGGTTTTTTGTTGGTGGGTGGTATAAAGCAAGGGCTGAGTTTGGCGCGCTTGGTTTAAGCTGACGCTGGATGGTGCTGTGCTGTGC
>LFRZ01000092.1 GCA_001513025.1 Gammaproteobacteria bacterium DTU037 | reverse complement strand
TTAGATGGTCCACGCCGTACTTCTAATTGACGCGCTTGTAAAATCAAAACAACCCCCAAAAAACTATGATCGAGTGCGCGACTAAGCACCAATGCCGCTCGCCCCGCTTGGTTGATACTCGGTATAAAAAAGCAGCCATCAAAATCGACTCTTCAGCAGTAAATACAAGAAGAATGGTGCACCTATTAAGGCGGTGACAATGCCAATGGGCAGTTCCGCTGGTGCTAGGGTCAAGCGTGCAGCTAAATCAGCAAACAACAATAAACTGGCGCCTGCCAATGCCGAGGCAGGTAATAACACACGATGATCAGGGCCCACCACTAAGCGCAACACATGCGGCACTACCAGACCGATAAAGCCAATCATCCCCGCCGCCGCAACGGCAGCACCCACACCGAGCGCAGTGCAAAACACCAGTTCGCGCTTGAGCTTTTCCACAGAAAGACCGAGGTGCCGCGCTTCAGACTCACCTAGCAGCAAGGCGTTCAAGGCTTTCGCTCGACGTGGTAACCATAAAGCCACCGCCAAAGTGATCAATAACAGCGGCCACAAACGTGCATAACTAGCAC
>LFRZ01000048.1 GCA_001513025.1 Gammaproteobacteria bacterium DTU037 | reverse complement strand
ATAACCATCCCAGTGGTGTTGCCGAGCCAAGTCAGGCCGATAAGGTTTTGACTGAGCGCTTAAAAGAGTCGCTGGCACTGGTTGATGTGCGGGTTTTAGATCATTTTATTGTCGGTGATGGCGAGCCTTTATCGATGCTGGAAAATGGCTGGATGTGACCGAAAGAGGTGGCACGTAGGTAATAAAAAGATTTGGCTTTCCTTGCTTCGTGTCTAGGTTTCTGCTATAAAGCACGGCTCGATTCTAAGAGAACCAGTTTTACACTTTATTTAGTGTTGCTGTTGTTCCTTAGCAAAGTCTGGGTAATAATATGCAGGTTATAAAAACCATCATGTTTTTAACGACCTACGAATCCAATTACGTTTTAAAGCAGCCAACCCATGCTGGGTTGAGCATGTGGTTTATGAGGGCTGAGATATGTCAAGAGTTTGTCAAGTAACCGGTAAGGGTCCGGTTACAGGGAATAAAGTTTCCCATGCCAACAACAAAACCCGTCGCCGTTTCCTGCCAAACTTGCAGCATCACCGTTTTTGGGTAGAAACCGAAAACCGTTTTGTGCGTTTACGTTTATCTGCAAAAGGCATGCGCGTGATTGATAAGCGCGGAATCGATACAGTACTGGCTGAGCTTCGTGCTCGCGGCCTAAAAGTTTAAGGAAAATATCATGCGTGATTTAATCCGTTTAGTGTCAAGTGCTGGTACCGGTCACTTTTACACTACAGATAAGAACAAGCGTACTACGCCAGACAAATTGGAAATCAAGAAATTTGATCCAGTTGTGCGTAAGCATGTGATTTACAAGGAAGGCAAAATCAAGTAATTGATTGCACCTTTTGCGTATAAGGAACCCGCTTTATGCGGGTTTTTTATTGCTTGTAAATTGATCAGCGAACTTTATATTCTTGCATCTTTATCGTGCGTATACCGGCTGATTGCAGTATTACGTTGTTTTGCAAGGCTTATGCATTTAGTTTAAGCAAGCCTTATCCGTATACTGTGTACCAATTATAAAAACGAGTGGAGAGTACGATGTTATTACGTGGGTTAAGCTGGTTGGTGGCGTTTCAGCTGGCAGGAACAGCGTTGAATGTGCTTTTTTTTCCAGTTATACCAGGTCCTATCATTGGCTTAGTGCTGCTGTTTATCTACCTTATGCTGCGTGGCGGTGTAGATGAGCCCTTGAATGAGGCGGCAGCCAGCTTATTGCGCTATTTGCCTTTGCTCTTAGTGCCGCCGGCGATTGGGGTGATGGCGCATATGGCAGACATTCAAGCAGACTTTTGGGCGATTACCGGTGCCTTGGTTATCTCGCTGGTAGTGTCTATGGTGTTTATAGGTTGGTTAATGCAAGTGCTGATTAATCGTCAAGCGCGCAATAAGGGTAAATCATGAATCTTGAGTGGCACGCTGCCCTTGATGCAGTTATTAAACATCCGTTGTTTTTTGTCGCTTTAACCTTAGGTATCTATCAGCTGGCTGTGGCCGCCTATGATAAAACGCGTTGGATTATCTTGCAGCCGCTCTTAATCTCGATGGTAGTCTTGATTTCTGTGTTGCTGGCGCTGGATATTGATTACGCCGAGTATAAGCAAGGCACACAGCTGTTAACCATGATTTTAGGTCCGGCAACTGTGGCGTTGGCGGTACCGCTCTATTTGAATGTGCGTCGTGTGCGTCAAGTCTTATGGCCAACCTTACTGACCTTGTTTATTGGCGGTTTATTTGCGACCGTGTTAGGCGTGGCCTTGGCTTGGTTTCTGGGTGCAGAGCCGATGATTTTAAAAACCATTGCACCAAAATCAGTGACCTCTCCCATTGCGATGTTGGTGGCCGAAGAAATTGGTGGTTCGGCTTCACTGGCTGCAGTCTTTGTCATGATCACTGGGATCTTGGGGGCCATGTTTGGTGTTGAGCTGTTGCGTATCTGTCGCATTACCCATCCGGCTGCACAGGGTATGGCGTTGGGTATTATTGCTCACGGCATAGGTACAGCGCGCGCGTTGCAAGAAAGTGAAGAGATGGGGGCCTTTGCCGCCTTAGCTATGAGTACGATGGGGGTCTTGACTGCAGTGTTAATGCCGCTGGCTGTGGCGCTGATTGCTTAAGGCTTGGCATGTTATGCTGGGCAAAAATTTTTTAAGGTTGAAGCTATTATGAAGTCACCATTGCCACCCTTTACCCAAGCCCCAGTTCTGGTGGTGGGTGATGTCATGCTGGATCGTTATTGGTATGGCACAACAACGCGTATCTCCCCAGAAGCGCCCGTGCCAGTGGTTAAAGTTACGCGTACTGAAGACCGTCCGGGCGGCGCAGCAAACGTGGCGTTGAACATTGCGGCCTTAGGTGCACCCGTGCAGTTAATTGGTGTCACAGGTGCCGATGAGGCCGCTGATGCGCTCACTGAGCAGCTGCATTCTGTTGGAGTGCAGACCCATTTTCAGCGGATTGTCGGTCAGCCCACCATTGTTAAATTGCGTGCGATGAGTCGTCAGCAGCAATTATTACGCATGGATTTTGAAGATACTTTTAAGACAGATGCGGATGCTTTATTGGCAACGGTAGAGTCTGTGCTTAATAGCGTAAAAGTGATGGTGTTGTCGGATTATGGCAAAGGTTCACTGCTCAATCATCAAGCCTTATTACATGCGGCTAAGCAGCGTGGGGTGGCCGTTTTAGCCGATCCTAAAGGCACAGATTTTTCGATTTATCGCGGAGCTACCTTACTGACACCCAATTTAGCTGAATTTGAAGCGGTAGTGGGGCATTGCGCGGATGAGGCACAGTTGATGCAACGTGGCACTGCGATGTTGCACGAGCTTGAGTTGGAGGCTTTGCTGATTACCCGTGGTGAGCAGGGTATGACGCTGTTGCGCAAGGATGTACCAGCACTGCATTTGCCTGCGCGTGCGCGTGAAGTCTTTGATGTCACCGGTGCCGGTGATACGGTGATTTCTACTATGGCGGCGGTATTAGCTGCAGGTGAGAGTCTGCCACAGGCGATGACTTTAGCCAACTTAGCAGCGGGTATCGTGGTAGGTAAACTGGGTACTGCAACCATTAGTGCGCCTGAGCTGCGCCGTGCTTTGCAGCGTGAAGAGGGTGCTGAGCGCGGGGTGCTGAGTTTGCAGCAGTTGCAAGCGGCGGTTGAAGATGCCAAGGCGCAAGGCGAGCGTGTGGTGTTTACTAACGGTTGTTTCGATATTTTGCATGCCGGGCATGTCAGTTATTTAGAACAAGCGCGTGAACAAGGCGATCGTTTAATTGTGGCGGTTAATGGTGATGCCTCGGTCACGCGCTTGAAAGGCCCAGGGCGGCCGATTAACTCAGTGGATCGCCGGATGGCAGTGCTCGCTGGTTTGGGCGCTGTGGACTGGGTGGTGAGCTTCAGTGAAGACACCCCAGAAAGCCTGATTACTTTGCTCAAACCCGATATTTTGGTTAAAGGCGGTGACTACGGTGTTGATCAGGTGGTGGGTGCCGAGTTGGTCTACGCTTATGGCGGTGAAGTGCGCGTGTTGGGCTTAGTAGAAAACAGTTCAACCACGGCCATTGTGGAAAAGATTCGTAGTAAGTAACTGTTGGTAAATTGCCGCTGCGTTTAAGTGTTGAGCTTATGCAGCGGTTTCGTTTTTAGCCTTGGTCGCGCAGAATAGTGGCCAAGCATTCAACATTACTCTGTAAGTGCTTAGGGGTGATGGTGCCAACGATGGCGCTGGCCACTGCAGGGTGGGCAAAGATCAGCGCAAAACTGGCCTGCACAGGATTAATTCCATTGGCTAAACAAAGGTGCCCGCTGGCTAAGGCTTTCTTAATCAAAATACCTTTGTTGTGCTGGGCGGCATAGTCGATAACGGGCAACTCATCGCGCTCATTCAGGTTGTAGGTGACCATTGCGCAGTCACCTTGCTCCAACCCGAGTATGCCGCCTTCTGCGGTTTTTCCAGAAAAACCGAAACCGCCAATTTTGCCTTCCTGCTTAAGTGCAGCGAGCGTCTCGTAGACTTCTTCATGTTGCAAAATAGCCACATCATCGCCATTGGAATGCACTAAAACCAACTCAATATGATCAGTACGCAAACGTTTCAGGCTGCGATCTACTGAGAAGCGCGTGTGCGCTGCAGAAAAATCAAAGGCTGACTCACCTTCGATAAACTCTTCGCCGACCTTGCTGACAATCACCCAGTCATCGCGCTGACCTTGCAGCAAATAACCTAAGCGCTCTTCGCTAATGCCATACGCAGGGGCAGTATCCAGCAAATTAATTCCCAAGTCGCGCGCTTGATTGATCAGTGCTAGCGCTTGCTGGTCATCAGGGATGGTAAAGCCACTGGGGTATTTAACCCCTTGGTCGCGGCCCAGTTTAACCGTGCCTAGGCCCAGCGGTGAAACAGTAAAACCGGTACTGCCCAGTGGTCGATGAAAATCATGCAGGGTCATTAAATAAAGTCTCCCAAGCAGGTTGTGCCACAGCGGGGCGCGGTAAGTCTGCATAGCTTTGTGCGGCGCTAGGTTGAATGCCGTCGCGCGCTAAAATTTTACAAATGCGATCGCTAAAATCAGGTGCCAACGCCAGCTTAGTGGGCCAGCCCACCAGTAATGGACCTTGCTCAGTGACAAAAGCGTTATCGGGGCGCGCGAGTCTTGACTGAACGGGTTCAGCACGATCGACACGCAAAGTTGCCCATTGCGTGGCCTCTTGATTTACCCAGGGTAGCAATTGCGCCACCTCGGCTTGCGCCGCGGCAATTTGTTGTGGCTCGGAGCGTGCCACGCCTTCAGCTTCGGCAAGATTGCCGCCCAAGTACCAAACCCACTGGCCATCGGCTGCAGGATGGGTGGTCACTGTGATCCGTGGTTTGCTGCCGCCACCGAGACAGTGTGCATATAAAGGCAATAAAGCTGGGCCTTTGGCCAACACCATATGTAAGGGTCGCAGCTGTTGTTCTGGTTTACTCAGGGCAAAGGCTTGCAGTAAGTCTTGGTTGCCGCTGCCAGCACACAACACCACACGCTGCGCATTGATGCTGTAGTCATCTGCTTGCACGCCAACCAATTGCTGATTGTCGTAGCGTGGGGTGATTTTTTGCGCATGCAACAGGCTATCGCCAGCCAAGTCGGCTAAACGCTGCACCAGACTGGGTACGTCTAGCACCAACTCAGCCAAGCGATAGACGCGGCCTTTGAAGTCTTTATGTTGCAAAGCGGCGGGAAGCTGTTGAGCTTTGACTTGATCCACCCGACCCCGCATCGCTTTACTGGCAAAAAAACTGGTCAGATTGCCGGCAATCGAGCCGGGCGACCATAAGTAGTGCGCATCAGATAATAAACGCACACCGCGTAAATCCAGTTCGCCTTCGCCCTGTAAGGCTTTGCGCCAGCGCTCCGGCATATCGGCAATGGCTTCGGATGAGCCGGTTAGCGCACCATGCAGCGCATATTTAGCGCCACCATGAATGATGCCTTGTGACTTCACCGATTGCCCGCCGCCCAGCGTATTGTGTTCAATCAGCAGCGTATTAAAGCCCTGCTGGCGCAATTGCGCGTTGAGCCAGAGCCCTGCAATGCCGCCGCCGATGATGGCAATGTCAGTGTTTAAGGTGAGTGACATAAGCGCCTCTCGCAAAAAATAAGTAAGCAGTATAACCGAGCGCAGTATTATCGCTGCGCCTTTGCTAAACTTTGCTGCTATGAATAGAACTCTATATACCTTGCTGCTGTATCTCGCTGTGCCGGTGATTGCCGTGCGCTTGTGGCTGCGTTCCAGAAAAGCACCGGCTTATGCTAAGCGAATTGGCGAGCGTTTCGCGTTGACTCTACCTCAGTTTAAACAAGGTGGTATTTGGCTGCATGCGGTGTCGGTCGGTGAAAGCATTGCCGCTGCACCTGTGGTTAAAGCCCTGCAGGCGCAGTATCCAGATTTGCCGATTACTGTGACTTGCATGACGCCGACCGGCTCTGAGCGTATTCAAAGTCTATTTGGCGATAGCGTACAGCATTGTTATTTGCCTTATGATTTACCTTGTGCGTCTAAGCGCTTTTTTCAGCGTCTGCAGCCACGTTTGGCCATCGTGATGGAAACCGAGTTGTGGCCTAATCATATTAACCAGTGCGCAGGTTTAAATATTCCCGTGCTATTGGCCAATGGTCGTTTATCTGCGCGTTCAGCGCGTGGCTATGCACGCTTTCCGAAATTAGTCGCACCCATGCTGAAACAGATCAGCGCCTTAGCGGTGCAAAGTGAGGTGGAAGCGCAGCGTTTTATTGAGTTAGGCGCGCGTCCAGAAACAGTCACAGTCACAGGCTCAATTAAATACGATTTGCGTGTTGCCGATCAACTACCGCAGCAGGCGCAGGCATTACGCGAGCAATGGCACGCCCGTCAGCGCCCAATCTGGATCGCAGCCAGCACCCATGAGGGTGAAGATGAATTGGTGTTAGCCGCGCATCAGCAGTTACTTAAGCAGTTCCCCGAGGCTTTATTGATTTTAGTACCGCGTCATCCTGAGCGCTTTGAGTCGGTGCATGCTTTATGTCTGGAGTACGGTCTGCAAGTGCAACGCCGCTCAAGCCATGCGTCGGTCAGCGCCGCAGATCAGGTCTTGCTGGGCGATACCATGGGTGAGTTGATGCTTTTATATGCCTTGGCCGATGTGGCTTGGGTCGGTGGTAGTCTGGTTGAACATGGTGGGCATAATATGTTGGAGCCGGTGGCGTTAGCTAAGCCGACCTTAACCGGCCCACACTATTTTAATTTTTTAGAGATTGCCCAGCAGTTGCTTGATGCCGGTGCATTGCAGCAAGTGGACACTACTCACGAGTTGACACAAGCGGTTGCCCGACTCTGGAGCCATTCTGAGCACGCACAACAGATGTGCGATGCAGGCCAGCAGGTGTTGCAGCGTAATCAAGGTGCTTTGCAGCGCTTATTGGATGTGATTGAGTGGCAACTGTTGGCGAATAAATAGGCTTATGCTTGGATAACCCACTTCGCCTGATCTGCGCGGCCTGCTGTACTACGAATTGCCGCTAGACCTGAGCAGGACGCAGTATTAATCTGTAGTGAATGATTCTTTATAAAAATATCTTTATGCGCGAGCTAGGCTGCATAAAGATCTAGATATGTACCGCCGGTAAGCGTGCGGCAGCCTTCAGGAGAAGACTATGAGTAGCAGTGATCGCGTTATTATTTTTGATACCACCTTGCGTGATGGTGAGCAAAGCCCCGGCGCTTCAATGACCAAAGAAGAAAAACTACGTATTGCTAAAGCGCTTGAGCGTATGCGTGTTGATGTGATTGAAGCCGGTTTTGCCATCGCCAGCCCAGGTGATTTTGATGCAGTAAAAGCCATTGCTGATACCATTCAAGACAGTACTATTTGTAGCTTATCGCGCGCCTTAGATGGTGATATTGAGCGTGCTGCGGAAGCGCTAGCCGGTGCCAACTCAGGCCGTATTCATACCTTTATCGCCACCAGCCCGATTCATATGCAGCACAAGCTGCGGATGCAGCCGGATCAAGTGGTGGAGCAAGCCGTACGTGCGATTAAGAAAGCGCGCAATTTATGTGCTGATGTTGAGTTTTCTTGTGAAGATGCTGGTCGCTCAGAAATTGATTTCCTCTGCCGCATTGTTGAAGCAGCGATTGATGCTGGTGCGCGCACTATTAATATCCCTGACACTGTGGGTTATGCGATTCCGCACGAGTATGCTGAGTTGATCCGTCAACTGATTAACCGCGTACCTAACGCCGATAAAGCGATTTTCTCTGTGCATTGCCACAATGACTTAGGCCTGGCTGTAGCCAACTCTTTGGCCGCAGTGGTGGCCGGTGCACGCCAAGTCGAATGTACGATTAATGGTCTTGGCGAACGCGCCGGTAATGCCGCCCTTGAAGAAGTGGTGATGGCGATTAAAACCCGTCACGACTTATTAGGTGTGCATACTAATATTGATACGCCGCATATCTTAAGTGTATCGCGCATGGTTTCAGGTATCACAGGCTTCCCTGTGCAGCCCAATAAAGCCATTGTCGGTGCCAACGCTTTTGCCCATGAATCAGGTATTCACCAAGACGGCGTGCTCAAGCACCGTGAAACCTATGAAATTATGGCCGCCGAAGATGTCGGCTGGCATGCCAATAAAATGGTAATGGGCAAGCACTCAGGCCGCAGCGCATTTCGTAGCCGTCTGTTAGAGCTGGGTATCGAGTTGGCCAATGAAACTGAATTGAACGCAGCCTTTGCTCGCTTTAAAGATTTGGCCGATAAAAAACACGAAATCTTTGATGAAGATCTGCAGGCCTTAGTTTCAGAAACTTTAACTCAGGAAACCCCGGAATTTTACAAACTGGTCAGCCTAGAAGTGGCGAGTAAAACCGGTGAAGTGCCGCATGCACAGTTAATTTTAAGTATTGATGGCAAGGAAGTTGCCACCGATGACCAAGGTTCAGGCCCGGTCGATGCGACTTTTAAAGCCATTGAGAAAATTGCAAAGTCTGGCGCAACCTTGCAGTTGTATTCGGTCAATGCCATTACCCAAGGTACTGACTCACAAGGTGAAGTGACCGTACGTTTAGAGCGTGGCGGGCGCATTGTTAATGGTAATGGTGCCGATACTGATATTGTGATTGCCTCAGCTAAAGCCTATCTTAATGCCTTAAACCTAATGCATGTTGGGGCTGCTAAAGCGCACCCACAGGTGGATGGTGTGTGACCAGCGAAGCTGTATTGATGCATCAGCACGAGGTACGTCGCCAAGCTATGCTGCAGGCCATGCAGATGGATGTATGGCTGCCGCGTCAGTCATTGCTGCATGCGGCTCCCTCGCGTAACTATTTGCTGGAGTGGCACGCGCTCGATGAGGTGACGCTTGCCGCCGCCGCTCCGGCAGTGCGCCCTACTGTTGCGGCTGCCGCTATGGCGCGTCCAGTGCGCAGTGAGGTGCGTATCTCAGTGCGCGATAGGTTGGCCTTAACGCCGACATTAGCGAGTACTAAGGCTGCGCCAAACGTCTCCGTTGCCGTCGCTACGATGCAGGATGAGGTGGTCACGCCAGCCGCAGCTGCGGTGGTAGCTGAGCCGATTCCACGCTTTGCGTTACAACTGTTGCGTGCGGATAATTGTCTGGTGCTGGTCGATCTGCCCACGGGTGAGCCGTTTCAAAGTCGAGACCCTGACTATCAGCTGCTCAAAGATATGCTGCGCGCTGCAGGGCTAACCGATAAACCTCGCCTGATGCGGCAAGGTGCGCCCATTGCCTGGCCTATGTTGCACTCGGGTAATTTAATGCATGAGCAAAATGCAACTGTAGCAAGGGCTTGTGTGCGTGATGTATTAACTGTTGAGTTGCAGGCTGAGCCAGCTGTGTGTATTTGGCTGGTGGGTAATCAAGCGTTGCGCTTTGCTAGTCGCGATGATCAGACGCCATTATACAGTTTGCAGCCTTTTGCTGAGCAGGCACAGCTTTGGAGTTTGCCGAGCTTAGAACACGTCTTGGAGCAACCCTTATTAAAACGCGATATTTGGCGCAGTATGTGCGCGGTACGTTCCTTATGGCAGGTGCCACATGACGAGTAATGTTGAATTTCGTCGCATGCACGCGGATGACTTAGACCAAGTACTGGCTTTAGAGCAGCAGGCTTTTTCCCATCCTTGGACACGTAAACTGTATGATGATGCCTTGCTCAGCTATGAGTGCTGGATGATGCTGGTTGATCATCAGCATGTCGGTCATGGCGTGATTAACCAAGTGCTGGATGAAGCACATTTGCTGAATATTGCAATTGCCGTGGAGCAGCAAGGTAAAGGTTTGGGTTTACAGTTATTAGAGTATTTAATGCAACGTTCGAGTGCGCGTGGTTGTGTCGAATGCTTCTTAGAAGTGCGCGCCTCCAATCATTCTGCCTACCGTTTATACGAGCGTTTTGGCTTTAATGAAATAGGCCGTCGACGTGACTATTATCCCTCGGCAGAGGGTCATGAAGATGCATTGGTGATGGCGGCTACGTTATTTTCTGAAGAATAACCATAGTAATAAAGTGTGACCGCGCCGACTTCAGTCGTGTCATACCTCAGATATTTCACATATGCAATATGAGTTAACAGAGGATCCTATGCCTGAATTACAACAGCTGTTTGATAATAATGCTCGCTGGGCAAAGTCAATTAAAGAAGAAGATCCTTCATTCTTTGAGAAGCTGGCTAAACAGCAAGCACCAGAATATTTATGGATTGGCTGTTCCGATGCGCGCGTGCCGGCCAATGAAATTGTAGGTATGTTACCGGGTGATTTATTTGTGCACCGCAATGTGGCTAACGTGGTGTTACATACTGATCTCAACTGTTTATCGGTGATCCAATATGCGGTTGATGTGCTCAAAGTGAAGCATATTCTAGTCACCGGCCATTACGGCTGTGGTGGTGTACGTGCGGCAATGCAAGATAAGCAAGTCGGCCTAACTGATGGCTGGTTGCGCACTATTCGTGATTTGCACTACGAACATCATGAAGCTTTGGCCGAGTTGCCAACAGAGGAAGAGCGGGTTGACCGTTTGTGTGAGCTGAATGCGATTGCGCAAGTGGCCAATGTGAGCCATACCTCAATTGTGCAAAATGCATGGCATCGCGGACAAAAGCTGTCTATTTATGGCTGTGTGTATGGCATTAAAGATGGGTTATGGAAGAATCTTAATGTGACGATCAAAGGCATTGATCAGGTACCTGCACAGTACCGTTTACGTCCGCTGGACTAATTCAGAGGTTTAACAGCGCCACCATCTCATTCGATGGGCTGGCGCTGTTAAGATCGACTTTAAGCCTGTTTGCTGGCGGCCATGCGATAGGCGGTTTCTAGGGCGATATGTAAACTGCCCGTATCAATCTCACCTGTACCAGCCAGATCAAGCGCCGTGCCATGATCCACTGAGGTGCGAATAATTGGCATACCTAGGGTGATATTCACCGCGGCACCAAAGCCACGGTGTTTCAGCACCGGTAAACCTTGGTCGTGGTACATCGCTAAGACGGCATCGCACTGCTTCAGGTTTTTCGGGGTAAACAAGGTATCAGCCGGTAGTGGACCGACCAAGTCCATGCCTTCCGCACGCAAACGGTCCAAGGTTGGTTGAATAATATCCAACTCTTCACGACCTAAGTGACCATCTTCGCCAGCATGCGGATTGAGTCCGCAGACGAGGATTCTTGGTTTTTTGATCGCAAATTTCTGCTGTAGATCTGCATGCAAAATACGCGTGATGGTTTCTACTCGCTCACTGGTAATCGCATCGGCAACTTCGCGCAGTGGTAAGTGGGTGGTGACTAAGGCCACACGTAAACCATGGGTCGCCAACATCATCACCACTTGCGGTGCCTGAGTCAGCTCTTGTAAAAACTCAGTATGCCCAGAGAAGGGGACGCCAGCGTCGTTAATGATACCTTTATGTACGGGGGCGGTGACCATCGCTGCGAAGGTACCATCGAGGCAGCCTTGGCCCGCACGGGTCAGTGTTTCCAAAACGTGCTGCGCGTTGGCCTGGTTCAGTTGACCTGTGACGACAGGCTCGTAGAGTGGCGTATCCCACACATATAGGCTGTCGGCTGGGGCCGGTTTATCAGGCCAGGCATTGGGCTGTACATCGAGCAACTGTACTTGCAAACCCAGCTGCGCTGCGCGCTCGCTCAGTAGCTGACGATTGGTAATGGCAATTACAGGGTAAGGCTGGGCTTCATGCGCGAGCATTAAGCATAAGTCTGGGCCAATACCAGCAGGTTCACCGGGCGTTAAAGCAAAGCGCAATGTCATAAGTCTTTAATCTCCACATAGGCTTCATCACGAATCTGGCGTAACCAGGTTTGTAGCTCTTCATCGTACTTGCGGTTGCGCAATAGATTGAGTGCCTGTTGCTCACGTACTTGTACGCTGCTGTCGGTGCTACGGCGATCGAGCACTTCTAGCACGTGCCAGCCAAACTGACTGGCAAAGGGTTTGGATAATTGACCGATGGCAGTTTGTGCCATCACTTCACGGAACTCAGGTACCAGTGACTCAGGATCAATCCAGTTTAAGTCGCCGCCATTCAGAGCAGAGCCTGGGTCTTCAGAGAATTTTTTAGCGAGCGCAGTAAAGTCTTCCCCCCTGCGTAAGCGTTCATATAAGCGCCCTGCCAATTTTTGCGTGGCTTCTGGACTGCGAATTTCGCTAGGTTTGAGCAAAATATGGCGTACATGCACTTCGTCGCGATACATCAAGTCGCCGCCGCGCTTATCCAGTAGCTTAAGCATGATAATACCACCAGCGGTACGGGTTGGTTCAGTGACTTGACCTACGGCCATAGTGCCGAGCATACGGTCAAAGGGCGGGGGCAGTTGCGCTGCTTTGCGCCAGCCCATGTCACCGCCTTCTAGCGCATTCTCACTGGCTGAGTGGGTTATCGCGAGTTGGGCAAAATCACCGCCGTTTTCTAGTTTCTGCACCACCGTAGCGACGATTTTTTTTGCTTTATCTAGCTCTGTACTGGTTGCGCCATCAGGCACAGGAATCAGAATATTGGCCAGTTGGAACTCTTCGGCTAACTGCATTTTTCCTAAGTCAGAAGCTAAGAAGTTTTTTACTTCTTGATCGCTGACTTGAATGCGTTCAGCGACACGGTATTGGCGTACTCGACTGATCAGCATCTCTTGACGGATTTGTTCTTTCGCGTCTTGCAGGGACAAACCATCATTGACTAAGGCTTTTTCAAATTCGTGCTGGGTTAAGCCGTTGCGTTCTGCAATGGTGATTAGGGATGCATTGAGCTCTTCATCGCTGACCCGAATACCTGAGCGTTCAGCCAGTTGCAATTGAATCGTATCAAGAATCAGGCGCTCCATGACTTGCTGGCGCAACACATCTTCAGATGGTAGTTCTACACTACGTTTGCTGATAGTTTGCTGCACGTCTTTAAGGCGTGCTTGATATTGACTGTACATGACAACATCGTTATCAACGATAGCTGCCACACGGTCGAGCTTTTGCTCGGCTGCGTATCCATTACTAGCGAGCAAGCTGCTGGCCAGTAACAACGCGGATAGGGGTTTAATAAGCATTGTTTTCACGTTCACGGTAGCCTTGGATGCCTTCATCGAGGAATGTCTCTACTTTGTTACCGGTTACACCACCTAAACCTTTTAAGATGACCTGCAGGAAGACCCCGTGATCACCTTGGCGGTTGTCTTGTGGCGACATGGTACGCTCATCATAGTCAACCCAGTAACGGTTAATTAAGCGCAGTTTCCAGCAGCAACTGTCGTATTCAAAGCCACCAAAGGCTTCCAGTGTGCTGTTGCGATTGTAGTCATACTGCCAGCGCGCAATAACGTTCCACTGCGGTACCACCGGCCACATAATTGAGGCATCAGTTTGCTCAATTTTGTAGAAATCTTTATAGATTTTACCGGTACTGGGATCTTCATAGTCAGCGCTACCTGTTTCCCAACGACCAGTGGTGTAGTTGTAGTGATTGCCATCATTGCGGTAGCGGTAACCGAAGTTAACAATTTTATTTAAATCGTCTTGCGACTGATAATGGAACATAAGGCTACCAGAGCGCGTGCTGTGCGTATCCTGATCCCACATTAAGTCAGCATTAACGCGCCAGTCACGATTAAAGCGCAGCATATATTCCGTAGCATACGGCGAGCGTTTGCTGGTGTTTGCGGCGTAGTCTTTATAGTTTTTATCCGAGAGTAAAACCTCGCGATCAGCCAAGTAATAAGCTTGACCCACGCTGATGCGTTGGCGTTCAAAGCCGTTTTCTTCTAACCAGCGGTTGGTTAAACCCAGAGAGATTTGATTGCTATCACCTATACGGTCACTGCCACTAAAGCGGTTGTCGCGGAATAGACTGGCGTAGCTAAATTGGATCTCGTTGGTATCAAACAGAGGTAGATCTGACTGATCTTCGTTGGGTACATACAGATAGAACAAGCGTGGCTCTAAGGTTTGGCGGTAGTTTGTGCCAAACCATTGACTGTTACGATCAAAGTACAGGCCGCTGTCGACGCTGTACATTGGCACGCTACGATCGGGGCTAGTGCTGAATCGTTGAGTCGTTGGTAAGGTGTTTTTGCCTTGGCTGTCTAAGCTTAAGTTATAGCGTGTATACGCATACTTAACCGCAGGCTTAACAAAACCCCAACTCCAATTCATCGGCAAACTGATCGCAGGTTCAATGTGTAGACGATCACCGTTGGCGCGGTCTAACCCTCTTAGGCGAGTGTCATTCCACGGTGTGGTAAGACCATCTTGGTCCCTAAATAACCCTTTTTTAAGCGAACGATCAAAACGTGTCCACTCCGTCTTGTAGGTCATTTGCAAACCAGCCGGCTGGTAGGGCAAAGCGCCGTTTAGGGTAAATTGCGGTAGCTTATCGTAGGGTGTGATATCGGTGATATTCGCCATTTCATAGGCATGTACACCAAAGGCTGCCGTGTAATTGTTACCACGCCAGGTCAAACCGGCTTTTTGATCCAGTGTTTCATTGGAGCCGGCAATCACATTGCTGCGCAAATCTTGGAAGTAGTACGGGTCGCTGATCTCAGTGTAGTTAACCTCGCCAAGTAGACGTGAGTTAAAGCCTTGCTCGTGTTGCAAGGTGTACATCCAGCGATCTTTTAGGTATTCCGATTGCAGTTTACGCTCATCTTCGCTGTCACTGAGCCAAGCACCACCAATGCGGCTTTCACTGCTTTTGCTCATGTGACGCAGCTCGCCTTCAGTGAGTAAGCCACGCTTACTCATATAGTTAGGGTAGAGCGTTGCGTCAAAGTTAGGCGCTAAGTTGAAGTAATAGGGTGTGGTTAAATCTAAACCATTGTTATTGCTGTAGCTGATGCTCGGCGGTAAAAAACCCGACTGGCGACGCTCATCAATCGGGAAGTGGATATAGGGTGTATAAAACACGGGTATATCTTTTACGCGTAAGGTGACATTGGTGGCACTACCAAAACCGGTGTTGGGATTTAGGGTGACGTTATTACCTTTTAAGTACCAAGTATTGCTGCCCGGCGCACAACTGGTATAGGTACCATCCTTAAGGCGGATAATCGCATCTTCTTGGCGTTTAACATACTGTGCATTACCGCGGACTTTGCCGGTATGCATCACATACTCAGCATTCTTAACTTGGGCGGCACCGCTATCGAGTTGCAGTTCGGCACTATCACCGATCAGTAGAATATTACGATCGCGTATACGTACATTGCCTTTGAGTTCACCTAGATTGTCTTGCTGATAGAGGTTCGCTTCATCTGCTTCAACTTGTAAGCTGGCTTGGCGTATCAGGACATCACCGGCTAAAGTAGCCGTTTCAGTCAGTTGCTCATAGCGTGTTGCACCAGCGTTAATGTACAAAGGTGCATCTTTAAATGCAGTTGTATCATCCATGCCAGGGCGCATCGGCTCAATATAGCTGCCGCTGCAATAGGGGCCCACTTCGGCCAGTTGTGCTGTGCTGAGTTGCTCGCGTGGAACCCAGTCTAAATAACTGAATTGGTTGCCCTCAGAGGCTTGCGCTGAGCTAGAAACTGTATTTGCTGCTACAGTCTTCTTTGTCGCTTGAGCTTTGCTTTCGGCTCTGTTTTGCGTGACGCCAGAGACGTGTTCGGCATTGCTTTCTACGGGGCGTGGCGGTACTGCTGCCTGCTTGTCTTGGGTGATACAGGCCCAGCTACCGCTCGCGTCTACTTTGCAATCATATTGCTGTGCGGCGGCGATACTGCTACTGAACAAAGGCTGTAGAATGCACAGTGCCCCAGTTACCAGTATGGGAAATTTTTTACGAAAAATATAATTAACTGCCATAGTGTGTCCGTGCTTCCCGCATGCGCTTGGTGGTTAAATACACAGCATGCCTCTCGAAGGGCTGGAAAAGATCAGCGATAATAAAGCATGCCCTACAGAACGGCCAGTACCGTTGGAGAATTACCATGCCGAATCAACCTCTAAATGTAGACGATAGCCGTTTACAGGCGTTAACGCACTGGTTTGCCGAACAGTTGCCAGATATTGCTCAGCAAACAGGCTTAGCAGAGACTACCGTAAATCACCTACAGCCAGCCAGCAGTGATGCAAGTTTTCGACGTTATTTTCGTTGGCATGGCGCGGCTGCTGATTTGATCTTGATGGATGCTCCTCCGCCGCAGGAAGACTGTCGCCCCTTTGTCAAAATGGCAAGCATGCTGGCACAGGGTGGCTTGCATGTACCTAAGGTATGGGCACAAGACCTCGGGCGTGGATTTTTAGTACTTTCTGATCTTGGCCAGCAGACGTGGCTTGAAGTACTGAATCAGGAGAATGCCGATGAGCTATTTGCTTTGGCCATTGATGCGTTAATCACGCTGCAGCAGATTTCTGTGCAAGACGCGCAGCTGCCTGTTTACGATGAAGCTTTATTGCGGCGTGAGTTGCAGCTGTTCCCTGAGTGGTATGTACAGCATGAGCTGGGGATCACCTTAACGGCACAACAAGAGTATTTATGGCAGCAGGCCTGCGATGTCTTGGTTGAAAATGCGCTTAAGCAAACGCAGGTGTTAGTGCATCGAGACTATATGCCACGTAATTTAATGCTCAGTACGCCCAACCCAGGTATTTTAGACTTTCAAGATGCAGTGCATGGCCCAATCAGCTATGACATCAGCAGTTTGTTTAAAGATGCGTTTATCAGCTGGCCAGAAGATCGAGTGCAAAGCTGGTTACAGCAGTATTGGCAGAAAGCGCGTGCCAAGGCTCTTGCGGTGCCTGAGACCTTTCAAGAGTTTCACTATGATTGTGATCTAATGGGTGCGCAGCGGCATCTTAAAGTGATAGGTATTTTTGCCAGAATTTGCCATCGTGATGGTAAACCGCGCTACCTTGCTGATACACCACGCTTTTTTAATTACTTGCAACATGTGATTGAACGTCAATCTGCGCTTGCTCCTTTAGCGCAACTTTTAGCCAGCTTCCCTGTAGCGAGATAAACACGATGCGAGCCATGATTTTAGCCGCCGGTAAAGGTGAACGTATGCGTCCTTTGACGTTACACACGCCTAAACCATTGATTGCATTGGCCGGTGTGCCATTGATCGAGTATCACTTGCGTGCTTTAGCGCAGGCTGGATTTACTGAAGTGGTGATTAACCACGCTTGGCTTGGAGAGAAAATTGAAGCGTATTTAGGTGATGGCGAACGCTTTTCCATGCACATCACTTATTCGCGCGAGTCGCAGCCTTTGGAAACAGGCGGCGGTATTTTACAAGCGCTAAAGTATTTAGGTGATAAGCCTTTTGTTGTGGTCAATGGTGATATTTGGACCGACTATGATTTCGCAGCCTTGCGCCAACCGCTTGAGGGCTTGGCGCACTTGGTCCTGATGGATAATCCTGAACATCATCCTGAAGGCGATTTTTCTTTGCAGCAAAGCCGTGTGCGAGCGCCGGATACCTTGCCTACTTTAACCTACAGCGGTATTGCAGTGTTGCACCCGCAACTCTTTGCCGATTGTTTTGGCGGAGCGTTTAAATTGGCCCCATTGCTGCGTCAGGCGATTGCACAAGGGCAGGTCAGTGGTGAACATTTTACAGGGCACTGGATTGATATCGGTACGCAAGAGCGTTTAGCTGCTGCTGAAGCCTTGCTCGCCAGCCTATGATTTGGCCGGTGACGCTCGCTGGCGGCTTAGTTGGTTTGGCCGTGGCACATATACCGGGTGCATTATTAGGGGTGTTAGTGGGCAGTATTGTTGACCGTAATTTAGCGATCAACAGTTGGCCTGAATTGCGTGCACGTATGCGGCCCGAGGCAGCGCCACTGCTCGAGGCGCAGCCGGTTTTATTTATGTTGTTGGGATATTTGGCCAAAAGCACCGGTCGCGACAGTCCTGAGCATATTTATGTGGCGCGCTTAGAGATGCAGCGCTTGCAACTGACAGGTGCTGCGCAGCAGGCGGCGATGGCTGCGTTTTCACAAGGCAAAGATTGTCGTCTTGATGATTTACGGCGTAGTTTACAAGCCCACTACGCCGCCGCGGTCAATCTAGAGCAGTTGTTATTCGCGGGCTGGCGTATGGCGCTGGCGCAAGGACGGGCCGGCGCTAAACAACGATGTATTTTACAACAGTGTGCCGATTGGCTGGATTGCTCAGCCGACAACTTTGCGCGTATTGAGGTGCAGGTGCGACGTGTGGGAGTGCAGCTGAACCCCAACACCAATGAGCTGGACGCGGCTTTGCAGGTACTAGGGGTCAACCGCTCAGCGTCATTAGCACAGATTAAAAAGGCTTATCGGCGACTGCTCAGTACTTCGCATCCGGACAAGCTGATCGGTGCTGGTGCGTCGCCAGCGCAGGTGCAGGCCGCGACAGAAAAAACCGGTACGCTGCATCATGCCTATGCGCTACTGGCGAAGCACTGGCAAGGGTAAGACTGCTCAAGGCTGTACAAGGGTTGAACGGGGCAGTTAGTGCAGCTGGCTGAAGACAGCAAGCTGAGTGTGGCATGCTGCACCGTGGTTGCCGCGGTTGTAATATGCCGTGCAAATAAGCCTATGGGGTATAAGTCTCGCCGCTTAATTCCAGCAAGTAACTGCGGAATATTTGTGCCAAGACTTGGTTGGCTACAAGCAGTTCACTGCTTTGCATTTGAGAGGAGACTCGGTCAGCACTATCGAGCGCTTCATCGGAGCCATTGATGGCTGACATTTTAAGTACAATATAGGCTTGGATGCTGTTTACTGGTACGCCTTCGCCACGGTAAAACATAGTGCCCAAACGTAATTGCGCCATGGCATGACCTTGTACTGACGCCTGCTCAAACCATTTAAGGGCTTGCTGATAATCACGTGGCGCGTATTGGCCTTGATACCAATATTCGCCGAGTACAAACTGTGCATCTGCATAGCCTAACTGAGCGAAGGTTAAGCATTCTTCAAGGGCTAATTTGGGCTCGACAGCAATGCGCTCTAAGCTGCACTGATGTGAGGTCGGAACAATCAGCGAGTTATCGTCTGCGTTGGCAATAATTGAGGACATGCAAAAGCCGATGAGCAACATAAAACGGCCAAAACTAATCATTACAGTTATCGAGCTCCGTACACAAAAAATGACTATAAAGTCCTGCTAGTGCATAGCAGCACACATTATGCGGCATATGCTTGTGCAAAGACCACCGTTTAGCATGGATCAATCTTGTTTTATCTCAAGACATTGCGTATACGGCGCTCAATGTCATGTTATTGCTGTGCAGCATCGAGCGCCAGAACAGGTTAGACTGAGCGGCTTTGTCACCTTATAGAGAGCACCGCTATGGCGCAGCAAGCCACGCCTTATAAAGTTGAGTTAAATCTGACCGATATGGATCGCAATGTGTATGACAGCCTACGCTTTAGTATGGCACGTCATCCATCGGAAACCGGCGAACGCTTATTGTCGCGCTTATTGGCTCGGGCCATCTGGCACGCGGAGCAGATTGAGTTTGGTCGTGGCTTATCCAATGTTGACGAGCCTGCAGTTTGGGAAAAAAGTTTAGATGGGCGCATTCTGCATTGGATCGAAGTGGGCCAGCCTAGCGCTGAGCGCATGACCTGGTGCTCACGCCGTGCCGAGCGTTTAAGCGTTTTAGCCTATGGCAGTCTGCGCACTTGGGTGGGCAAAGAGCTCGATCAGGTACGCAGTTTGAAAAATCTTAACGTACTGGCAATCAGCCAAGCGTCGCTGACCCATTTAGCCGCGGATTTGCCGCGTAGCATTAACTGGAGCCTGATGATCAGTGATGGCGATGTGTTTATCACCGATGAACGTGGCCAGCATACTATTGAGTTGGAATGGCTGCACGGTGAACGCGGTGAGGTGTCTGTATAACAGCGCTTGCCGATCCGTTTGAGTAACACTATAAAAGAGTAAGTAGATTGTGATGCGCATAGAACGACGACCGCTGCCGGCTGTTTTACCTGATTTAGGTGATATTCCACCGCTATTGACCCGCATTTATGCGGCGCGCGGGGTCGAGAGTGCGGCTGAGTTAGAAAAAGGCTTAGCGCGTTTACTGCCCACCCATTTGCTGAAAGGCATGGATGCGGCAGTGCTGTTGCTGGCGCAAGCACTGAAACAGCGTCAGCGTATTTTGATTGTCGGCGATTTTGATGCCGATGGCGCCACTGCCAGCTGCGTCGGTGTTTTGGGTCTGCGTATGCTGGGTGCTGCCCATGTGGATTACTTGGTGCCCAATCGTTTTGATTATGGCTATGGCCTGACGCCCGAAATTGTCGCTGTAGCACTGCAACGTCAGCCTGATTTACTGATCACTGTGGATAACGGTATTTCCAGTATGGAAGGTGTGGCCGCGGCCAAAGCAGCAGGGCTCACAGTGATTGTTACTGACCACCACTTGCCCGGTGCCGAGCTGCCTAAGGCGGATGCCATTGTTAATCCCAATCAGCCAGGCTGTGAGTTTCCCAGCAAAGCGTTAGCCGGTGTCGGCGTGATGTTTTATGTGCTCTTGGGCTTGCGTGCGCATTTACGTGGCAGCGGCTGGTTTGCACAACAGGGCATTAACGAGCCAAACCTCGCAGAACTGCTGGATTTGGTCGCCTTAGGCAGCGTGGCAGATGTGGTGCCACTGGATGCCAATAATCGTATTCTCGTCCATCAAGGCTTAGCGCGGATTCGCGCAGGGCGCTCGCGTCCTGGGCTGCGTGCTATTTTAGATGTCGCACGCCGCGATCACCGGCGTTTGGTGGCAACTGACTTGGGCTTTATTGTCGGCCCGCGCCTGAATGCGGCTGGGCGCTTAGACGATATCAGCTTAGGGATTGAATGCTTATTGTGTGAGGATTTTGCTGAGGCCATGCAGCACGCGCAGCAGTTGGATCAGCTCAATCAAGATCGCAAACAGATCGAACAAGGTATGCAGCGTGAAGCGCTGGTGCAGCTGAAAGACTTGCCCTTAGATAACTTGCCCTTTGGCTTGTGCTTATTTGAGCCTGAATGGCACCAAGGCGTGATTGGTATTTTAGCTTCACGGATGAAAGAGCGTTATCACCGCCCAGTGATTGCTTTTGCCGACGCGGATCATGATGAATTAAAAGGCTCTGCGCGCTCGATTCCAGGCTTACATATTCGTGATGCTTTGGATGCCGTTGCCGCCCGTTTTCCTGAGTTAATCAGCAAGTTTGGTGGCCATGCGATGGCCGCAGGTTTGACCATTAAGTCTGTGCATTATGAGGCTTTTGCTAAAGCCTTTGATGCTGAAGTGCGCCGCCAATTGACGGCGGATGACTTAACCGGACGGATTTATTCGGATGGCAGTTTAGCTGCAGATGAGTTTGATATGCAGCTGGCGCAAGCCTTACGTCATGCAGGGCCTTGGGGGCAGCGTTTTCCTGAACCTTTATTCCATGGCAATTTTAAGGTTGTGAGTCAAAGGTTAGTCGGTGAAAAACACCTCAAGCTTGTTTTGCAAAGTACCTCAGGTGCACCGCAAGTGGATGCGATTGCCTTTAATGTCGACCTCAATATATGGCCCAATCCCAACATTGGCACTGCGCAAGTGGCTTACAGCCTCGATATCAATGAGTTTCGTGGCAATGAAAGCTTACAGTTGATGGTTTCTAGTATCAGCCCCTGCTAAACAAAAGCATGTGCTGTGCTGGCAAGCCACGCACAGCACATGCTTATTGAGGTATAATCGATGTTTTTATACTGTTCAATCAAAGCGAGAACTGTCTGTTATGGAAGTCAATCCAATCCATCAAGCCATCAATGACTTAGCTGAGCGTACGCAAGTCATTCGGGGGTATCTTTGACTATGCTACTAAGCATGAGCGTCTAACCGAAGTCGAGCGTGAGCTGGAAGATCCAGATGTCTGGAGTAATCCAGAATACGCGCAAAATCTAGGCCGTGAGCGCTCACTCCTGGCGCAAGTGGTAGACACTTTAGACAATCTCGAAAGCGGTGTGGCTGACTCGAAAGAACTGCTAGAAATGGCTGTTGAAGAAGAAGATCAGGACGCTGTTGAAGAAGTCCGAGCAGAAGTTGCTCGACTCGGTGAAGCACTTAGCAAACTGGAGTTTCGCCGTATGTTTAGCGGTGAAATGGATGCTAATAATGCTTATCTAGATATTCAAGCAGGCTCGGGTGGTACGGAAGCTCAGGATTGGGCCAATATTTTACTGCGCATGTATTTGCGTTGGGCTGATCATAACGGCTTTGAAGCCACTATTATGGAATTGTCGAGCGGTGATGTGGCCGGTATCAAAGGTGCCACTTTGCATATTAAAGGTGACTACGCCTTTGGTTGGTTACGTACCGAAACCGGTGTGCACCGTTTAGTGCGCAAAAGCCCATTTGATTCGGGCAATCGTCGTCATACCTCCTTTACCGCAGTCTTTGTTTCGCCTGAGATTGATGACAATATTGAAATTGATATTAATCCGGCCGACTTGCGTACTGACACCTATCGTTCATCTGGTGCCGGTGGACAGCACGTCAACACCACAGACTCAGCAGTGCGTATTACTCACATACCGACCAATACTGTGGTCTGTTGTCAGAACGAACGCTCGCAGCATGCTAACCGCGATACTGCGATGAAAATGCTCCGCGCCAGACTCTATGAGTTGGAGTTGTCAAAACGCAGTGCTGCCTCGCAAGAATTGGAAGACAGTAAGTCAGATATCGGCTGGGGACACCAGATTCGATCCTATGTACTGGATCAGTCACGGATTAAAGACTTACGCACCAACGTTGAAGAAAGTAACTGCGATGCAGTGTTAGATGGCGACCTCAATCAGTTTTTAGAGGCGAGTCTGAAACAAGGACTTTGATCAGCCGCGGCACGTAACCACGTGTCGACGCTGTAATCAGCACGCTATTGACGTGCCTACAATCGCTCAAGCAGCGACCTGAATAAATTAGTGGAAACTATCATGAGTGAACAAGCACCATCCCAGCACGAGTTGCAAGACGAAGAAAATAAACTGATCGCCTTGCGTAAAGAAAAGCTAGCCAGCGAACGTGCTAAGGGCAATGCCTTTCCGAATGATTTTCGTCGCGAGCATTACTGTGCTGATATCCAGAAAAAATATGTTGATGACAGTAAAGAGCAGTTAGTCGAGGCGGCGATACCGGTAAAAATTGCTGGGCGTATTATGCTCAACCGTGGCGCCTTTATGGTTGTGCAAGATATGACCGGCCGCTTGCAAGCCTATGTCGATCGTAAAAACTTACCAGAAGAAAAGCTGGCTGAGATTAAAAGCTGGGATTTAGGTGACATTATTGGTATTGAAGGCACCTTGTCGCGCTCGGGTAAAGGTGATCTCTATGTGCATATGACGCAAGTACAATTGCTGACCAAGTCACTGCGCCCATTGCCGGATAAGCACCACGGTTTAACCGATACCGAACAGCGCTACCGTCAGCGCTATGTTGACTTGATTGTCAATGACGACGTACGCGAGACGTTCAAAGTACGCTCTAAAGTGATTGCGCATATTCGTAACTTCTTAACTGAGCGTGATTTCTTAGAAGTGGAAACACCGATGCTGCAAACCATTCCAGGTGGTGCCGCAGCTAAGCCTTTTGAAACCCATCACAATGCGCTGGATTTACCGATGTACTTGCGGATTGCCCCAGAACTGTATTTAAAGCGTCTGGTGGTGGGTGGTTTTGAACGTGTATTTGAAATCAACCGTAACTTCCGTAATGAAGGTGTGTCCACACGCCATAATCCAGAATTCACTATGCTGGAGTTTTACCAAGCCTACGCTGACTACGAAGACAATATGGATCTCACCGAAGAACTCTTCTGTGAGCTGGCGCAAGCTGTTCTTGGTACAACCGATGTGCCTTATCAAGGCAAGGTGTTCCACTTTGGTCAGCCGTTCCAACGTATTTCTCTGTTTGATTCCATCTTGAAATACAATTCTGAGATCAGCGCAGCCGATCTAGAAGATATCGACACGGCACGCGCCTTAGCCAAAAAACATGGAGCTAAGGTGATAGGTTTTGAAGGTATTGGTAAGCTGCAAACCATGATCTTTGAAGAAACCGTTGAGCATCTGCTTGAGCAGCCGACCTTTATTACTCGCTATCCATTTGAGGTATCACCTTTGGCGCGTCGTAATAATGATGATCCAAATGTCACTGACCGTTTTGAATTGTTTATTGGTGGCCGTGAAATTGCCAATGCTTACTCTGAGCTCAATGATGCCGAAGATCAGGCCGAGCGTTTCTTGGCGCAAGTCTCGGATAAAGATGCCGGTGACGATGAAGCTATGCATTATGATGCCGACTTTGTTCGTGCCTTGGAATACGGTATGCCGCCAACCGCTGGTGAAGGTATCGGTATTGATCGCTTGGTCATGCTGCTGACTGATTCAGCGTCAATTCGCGATGTGATTTTATTCCCGCATATGCGTCCAGAGCATTAATATACTTGCCTCAGCGCTCCAGTCACAGAAGTATTCGTTGCTGGAGCGCTTATTTGGATACCCACCCCTACTCACGTTATGGAGTTATTATGAGCGAGCGCGACTTTCGGCCTCTGATTGGCACAGCTGTTGCCAGTATTCTCGGTACTGTAGCGGTTTTAAGTTATTACGGCTATTTGCATATGGCTAGGCCCGCTGATGCATTATTGCTTGCCGAATATACCATGTTAAAAACTATTCCTGGTGAAGATTACAAGGCTTCATTAAAGCCTGCGGAGCAAATTGCCCAGTGTCTAGATGGTATTGTTGTGCTGTTTGACACTCAGCAAAAAGGCTTAACCGGCGTTTTAGTCGATGATAAAAAACGTGCCGTACGCTGTGAGTTCGCCCAGTAATAGCTGCATGGGTGATATAGGTTTCTGTTGATGCTTGATTGGGCGGTGAACACTAAAGTTTCTTGCCAGATGCTGGATAACTCGGCAAGCTGAAGAGAACTTCAGTGGAGCGCCAGTATGATCCCAATTGATTCACGTCTACGCGAGCATGTTCATTTATTAGGTGAACTGCTTGGCTCAACCATGCGCGAACAGCATGGTGAAGAGTTTTTAGAAAAGATTGAACGCATCCGCAAAGGTGCGAAAGCCGCCCGACTAGGTTCGGAAGACGGCCATCAGCAATTGACTGACACCTTAGATCAGTTGCCGGAAGATGAGTTGCTGCCGGTCGCGCGTGGTTTTAATCAGTTTCTTAATTTAGCCAATATTGCCGATCAGTATCACTTGATGCGCCGTCGGCGTAGTGACGAGCAGCCTGCATTTGAAGATCAGATGCTGGCCTCTGTGCTTGAACGCCTGCAAGTGGCGGGGCACAATCCGCAAGATTTATCGCAAGCGGTGGCTGATCTAGATATTGAGTTGGTGCTCACCGCGCATCCCACTGAAGTCTCACGTCGTACTTTAATTATGAAGTACGATGCGATTGCCCAGCAGTTAGCCGCACTTGATCACACCGATCTCACCACGTTAGAGCGTGACAAAGTTATTGAAAAATTACGCAGTTTAATTACTGAAGTGTGGCATACCACCGAAATTCGTAGTGAACAGCCTACCCCTGTTGATGAGGCACGCTGGGGCTTTGCCGTGATTGAACGTTCATTATGGCAAGCGATTCCCAATGTCTTGCGTCATGTGGATAAGACCCTAGAGGCGGCAGGCGGCGATAAATTGCCGATTACCGCAACGCCTATTCGTTTTGCCACTTGGATGGGGGGCGACCGTGACGGTAACCCGAATGTCACCGCGCGCGTCACGAAAACAGTGCTGTTATTGTCACGCTGGATTGCTGCGGATTTGTTTCTGCGAGATATCTCTCGTCTGACCGCTGAACTGTCGATGCAGCAGGCCAGCCCTGAGTTAATGGCCTTGGTCGGTGAAACCGATGAGCCTTACCGTGTCTTGTTTAAAAAGCTACGTGCACGCCTGCGTAAAACGCGCGCCGAGTTGCAAGCGGCTTTAGCAACGGGATCGTCATTATCAGCCGATATTTTTCAGTATACTGATGAGTTATTAACGCCACTGCTGCTGTGCCATCGCTCACTGCATGAGTGCGGAATGGGCTTAATTGCCGACGGTGATTTACTCGATACGATTCGCCGTACCACAACCTTTGGTTTGTCCTTGGTGCGTTTAGATATTCGCCAAGATGCTGAGCGTCACACGAGCGCCTTAAATGAAATCACTCAATGGCTGGGCTTAGGTGAGTATGCACAGTGGAATGAAGAGCAGCGCCAAGCATTCTTATTAAGTGAACTTGACAATCGCCGACCTTTATTATCCAGCGCTTTTGTCGCCAGTGCCGACACGCAAGAAGTTTTGGATACGTGTAAAGTGGTGGCGCAGGCATCAGCTGATTCGTTGGGTTCCTATGTTATTTCAATGGCGTCGGCACCGTCTGATGTGTTGGCTGTGCAGTTACTCCTTAAAGAAGCCGGCCTCAATCGCGCCATGCGTATTGCGCCTCTATTTGAAACTCAGGACGATTTGCATAACGCTGCCGGAGTGATTGATCAGCTACTGAGTTTAAGTGATTACCGTAAAAGCCTCGCAGGGCCGCAAGAGGTGATGATTGGTTACTCGGACTCAGCAAAAGATGCCGGTACAACGGCTGCGGCATGGTCACAATACCGTGCGCAAGAAGAGTTGGTTGCGGTCTGCGCTAAGCAAGGTGTTGAACTGATTTTATTCCATGGTCGTGGCGGTACTGTCGGCCGTGGCGGTGGACCTGCGCATGAAGCGATCCTTTCGCAACCTCCCGGTTCCGTAGCCGGACGTTTCCGCACCACAGAACAAGGTGAGGTGATCCGCTTTAAATATGGTTTGCCGCAAGTCGCCGCGCAAAACTTAAATCTGTATTTAGCCTCAGTGTTGGAGGCAACTTTATTGCCGCCACCGACACCGAAAGAGGCATGGCGTGCGGTGATGGAGCGTTTAGCTGCCGATGGTTTAGCCGCCTACCGCAAAACCGTGCGTGAAGACCCTCAGTTTGTCGCGTACTTTCGTCAAGCCACGCCAGAGCAAGAGTTGGGTCGTTTGCCGTTAGGCAGCCGCCCGGCCCGCCGCCGCAGCGGTGGTATAGAAAGTTTGCGGGCTATTCCATGGATTTTTGCTTGGACGCAAACACGGATGATGTTACCGGCATGGCTTGGCTGGGAAACTGCCTTACAAAACGCTATCGCACGGCAAGAGGAGTCCGTGTTGGCTGAGATGCGTGATCAGTGGCCTTTCTTTCGCGCGCGTATTGATATGCTGGAAATGGTGTTATTAAAGGCTGACTCAGGAATTGCGCGCTTATATGACGAGCGTTTAGTGGCCGATGAGTTGCGTGGCTTTGGTGAGCAGTTGTATCAGCATCTTAGTCAAGCAGTCGAGCAGGTTCTACATCTGACCGGCGAGGCTCACTTATTGGAACGTCATCCACAGGTTCGAGCGTCGATTAGTGTTCGAGATACTTATTTGGATCCATTACATCTGTTGCAAGTGGAGTTATTGGCACGCTCAAGGGAGCAAGGTGATGCAATCTGCCCTGCGATTGAACAAGCGTTGTTGGTCACTGTGGCAGGTATTGCGGCGGGATTACGTAATACAGGCTAGTTAATAGCTGCCCATCACCGCAGTACAGTTGGGTGATGGGCAGTTTACTCTTGAGCAAATGCTGTTTGAGCAGCGGCTTCGCTATTAGAAGGGTTTTAGAATCGCCAGTAATACAATCACGATTAAAAATAATACCGGTAGTTCATTAAACCAGCGATAAAAGACATGGCTTTTTTGGTTGGTGCCTTGGGCAAAACGTTTATAAATAGCACCTAAGGAAAAGTGATAGGCGATCAGCAACACTAGTAAAGTGAGCTTGATATGCATCCAACCCATCTTGAGCAGCGCAGGATTCATATATAACATATAAATTCCCAGCGCCAGGGTGGCGATCAGTGAGGGGTGCATGATCCCTCGATAGAGCTTACGCTCCATAATAGTGAAACGTTCTCGGCTCACCGTATCCGTGCTCATCGCGTGATAAACAAATAAGCGCGGCAAATAAAATAAACCCGCAAACCAGCATACCACTGCGATAATATGGAAAGCCTTAATCCACAAATACGTCATAACCAGCCCCAAGCATAAAAGAGAGTACATGGTAGTCTGCAGAGGATGCAGTGTCATCTGCAAAGTGTTGGTTATATAGTTACAGATTATTTTATTTTAAAGAGGGTGCATGCATGATTAAAGTGGCAATCGTAGGCGGTACAGGCTACACAGGCGTTGAGTTATTACGTTTACTGGCTTTACATCCGCATGCACAGGTTGAAATGATTACTTCGCGATCGGAAGAAGGGGTGCGTGTTGCTGATATGTATCCGAATCTCCGTGAAAGTTATCCTACTTTAGCTTTTTCAGTGCCTGATGTTGATAAAATTACTGCTTGCGATGTGGTGTTTTTTGCCACACCGCACGGCGTGGCGCATGGCTTAGCTGATGAGATTTTGCAAGCAGGTACGCGGGTGATTGATTTGTCAGCAGATTTCCGCCTACAGGATGCGCAAGAGTGGGCGCAATGGTACGGACAGCCACATGGTGCACCGCATTTACTCGCTGATGCTGTCTATGGTTTACCTGAAGTGAATCGCGATGCAATTAAAGACGCACGCTTAATTGCGGTGCCAGGCTGTTATCCGACCGCTGTTCAGTTGGGTTTATTGCCATTGGTTGAGGCTGGCTTAGCGGATACGGGGCAGATTATTGCCAGCTGTGCATCGGGTGTTAGTGGTGCAGGCCGAGGTGCTAAAGTAGGCTCATTATTTTGTGAGGCGACCGAGAATATGATGGCCTATGGGGTGAATGGTCACCGTCATTTGCCTGAAATTAAGCAAGGGCTGAGTCGCGCTGCAGGCAAGCCTGTTGGGTTGACATTTGTGCCGCATTTGGTACCTATGATTCGTGGGATTCATGCCAGCTTGTACACCACTGTGCTTGATCGTAGTGTTGATTTGCAGGCGCTATTTGAACAACGCTACGCCAATGAGCCTTTTGTTGATGTGTTACCCACAGGTGTATTTCCGCAAACACGTAGCGTCAAGGGTGCCAATATGTGCCGTATTGCTGTGCAGCGTCCGCAAGGCGCAGACGTGGTTGTGGTGATGTCTGTGATTGATAATTTGGTTAAAGGTGCTTCAGGGCAAGCAGTGCAAAATATGAATATTATGTTTGGCTTGGATGAGAGCAGCGGTTTAGTCTCGGCGGCATTAATTCCTTAACTGCTGTTAATAGTTGACCTTGATGGTAGGATAAGCAGATAATATTGCTTATAGTTGTTTACAGCGCGATGCTGGGAGAAAGTAAAATGAGTGTTGAATCCTTCGTCCCTGCCGCAATGCAGTTTACTCAAGGGGCCGCAAATAAAGTTAAAGCTCTGGTGGAAGAAGAAGGTAATCCGCGTTTAAAGTTACGTGTGTTTATCACCGGTGGTGGCTGTTCAGGCTTCCAGTACGGCTTTACCTTTGATGAGGATGTTGCAGACGATGACACGATTATTGATCGTGAAGGTGTAAGCTTGATCGTTGATCCAATGAGCTTTCAGTACTTAGTCGGCGCAGAAGTTGACTATACCGAAGGTCTTGAAGGGTCACGTTTTGTGATTAACAATCCAAACGCAACCACCACTTGTGGTTGTGGTTCATCCTTCTCTGTCTAAATAAATTGCTTTATGCAGGATAGATGGCGCCAAGTATGCGTAAGCCATTGGCGCCAGTCACTGTTGGTCGATTGCTAGGGATACTTTCAAGGCAGCAGTGTGCAAGCCAAGCAAATGCCATGGCTTCCATCCAGTCTGCGGAGACCCCTAGAACATCAGTACTAGCAACCGTACAAGTGGGCATAAGGTAAGATAATCGGCCTAACAGCTCCTTGTTATGAGCTCCGCCACCGCACACCCATACCGCTTGAGTGTTGGCTTGGGCTAAGATAATCGACTCGGCAATGCTTTGCGCGGTAAATTCACACAAGGTTGCTTGCACATCGTGATCAGCAATGCTCTCCAGTTGAGCAAGTAAGCTTTGCAACCACGTCAGATTAAATAATTCGCGACCTGTACTTTTAGGGCCTTGTGTTGCCAGGAATGGCTCTTGCAGCATAGTGTTCAATAATGTTTGACTTACCGTGCCACTGGCTGCCCATGCCCCGTCTTTGTCGAAAGGGGTGTTTTTCTTGTGCTCAATCCATGCATCCATTAAGACATTGCCTGGTCCGCAATCAAAACCATAGGTCTCTTGCTGTTCAGCTAATAAAGTTACATTACTAAAGCCGCCAATATTTAAAATGGCACAAGGCTTAGCCTGCTGCTGAAAGAGCATTTCGTGGAAAGCAGGTACCAACGGTGCTCCTTGACCGCCTGCCGCTACATCGCGACTGCGAAAGTCAGTTACGACACAAATGTCGGTCAACTCGGTCAGTAGTGCAGGGCTGCCAATCTGCACGGTAAATTGCTGAGCTGGCTCATGCCGAATGGTTTGACCATGGCTGCCGATGGCGCGTATCTGTTCAGCTGACGTATGGGTATCTGCAAGAATTTTAGCAACGCCCTGAGCGGCAAGTCGTGCCCACTTTTGTTCGGCTAGCGCGGCGCGGTTGATTTCATCCGCACCGCTGCTGCATAAAGAGAGTAACTCGAGCTTGAGTTGCGGTGGCATAGGTACATAGTGACTGGCCACAAGTCGGCATTGGGAATCGATATCAACCAAGCTGATATCGATTCCATCCAAGCTAGTGCCTGACATAATGCCAATGTAAAGCATGCTTACTGCTGATTCAGCGCTAACTGGGTATCTTTCTTAATATCAAGTTTAGCCAGTAAGGTTTTGCTGCGTTCAGTGAAACGTTGTTTTTCTGAAGCGTGAATTGGATCAGAAATGGGTAACTTTTGGCTGAGCGGATCAACGTGAACACCATTGGCTTGGAACTCATAATGCAAGTGAGGGCCTGTTGATAAGCCGGTGGTGCCGATATAACCAATAATCTGGCCTTGTTTAACATTGCTTCCAGCGCGTATGCCTTTAGCGAAACCTTGCATATGAGCGTATAGCGTTTGGTAGCGCTGACCGTGTTTGATCACAATGGTATTGCCGTAACCGCCTTTGCGGCCAGCAAGGGTGACTCGACCATCGCCAGCTGCCTTGATAGGCGTGCCGCGTGGCGCTGCATAATCAACACCTTTGTGTGCGCGAATCTTGTTTAGGATCGGGTGTTTACGTCCTAGAGAAAAGCGTGAACTGATGCGTGCAAAATCGACTGGAGTACGAATAAAGGCTTTGCGTAAGCTTGAGCCGTCAGCGCTGTAATAGCTCGATTGACCTTGTTTATCAGTATAACGTACTGCTGTGTATTCTTTGCCGCGGTTAATAAAACGCGCTGCTAAAATGTGACCTGTGCTTATTGGCGTGCCATCCAAAACTTTCTCTTCAAAAATCAGTTCAAATTCATCGCCAATGCGTAAGTCTTGTGCGAAATCGATGTCGTAGCCAAAGATATTCGCCATATCAAGTGCTATGCCATAAGGCAGACCAGCTTTTTTCGTTGCAGAAAATAGAGCGCTTTTGATAACGCCTTGCGCATGCTTTTCAACAGTTTGTGTTGTTGCGATGTCTTTGCGGAAAGAGAAATTGTCGCTATCCAGCTGTTTTTCTAAATAGATTGTTTCGAGAGGGCTGATTTGGCTGCTGACTGATTGCAGAGCTTGGCTTTCATCGAACTGGAATATAACGGTTTGACCAATCTTGAGGTGGGTAAAGCGCTTGGCTTCTTTGTTGGCTGATAAGATGCTGTGTAATAAGCTGTTATCCAAACCGGCTTTCACAAAAAGTACAGATAATGTGTCGCCACTGCTTACGGTCAGTGTTTTTTGTGCTTCAAATTCTTGTGGAGCGTCTTGCTCGGAAACTATTGCGCTGATTTGTGTGACTGTTTCCACTTCATCGGCGTCTACGTTTAGTATCTGTTCTTCTGCTTCGATAGTAATAAAAGTCTTTTTGGCTTCTACTTCGCGCGAAGGATAAACGATCAAAACCAGACAGAGTAATGCAGCAATTCCGCTTGCCGCAAGCAGGTGGCGTTTAGGATAGCTCTGCTGTGTCGGAGTGTTATTTGTTGGCATAGTCTTATGTGTCTGCTGTGTGCGGTGGACAAAGTATAAGGTAAAAGCCTTCTACTGCAAGTCTAGATGTCTTGCAACTTGCGCTGTGTCAGGTTTTTCCACGAGATTACGTAAAAACTGATTGGCTGTGGAGCCATTTGTCAGATGCGTTAATTTGTTTTTGGTTCCTTATCTAGTATTCTAATTAGCTATCTATTTTTGAAATGTGGTGTTCAAAGCATGAAAACCGTTGAAGAACAATTAGCTATTATCAAGCGAGGTGCTGATAGCGTTATTGTAGAGCAAGAACTGGTGGAAAAGTTAAAACGTAATAAGCCGTTACGTATTAAAGCAGGTTTTGACCCGACAGCTCCGGATCTACACCTAGGGCATGCCGTGCTGTTAAATAAATTGCGCATGCTGCAGGACTTAGGTCACCAGATTGTTTTTTTAATTGGTGATTTCACTGGGATGATCGGTGACCCTAGCGGTAAAAGCGCTACGCGGCCGCCATTGACGCGCGAGCAGGTTGTGGCGAATGCGGAAACCTATAAGCAGCAAGTATTCAAAATTCTTGATGAAAGCAAGACAGAGGTAGTCTTTAACTCCTCTTGGCTTGAAAAGCTAAACTCAGCGGATTTTATCCGCTTAGCTTCGCACTATACTGTTGCGCGTATGCTAGAAAGGGAAGATTTCAGCAATCGCTATGCAAATAATCAGTCGATCGCTATTCATGAGTTTTTGTACCCGTTAATTCAGGGCTATGACTCTGTCGCTTTGCGTGCCGATATAGAGGTGGGTGGTACCGATCAGACCTTTAACCTACTAATGGGGCGTGAATTGCAGCGTGCTTATGCTCAGGAGCCGCAGTGCATTATCACTATGCCGCTACTAGAAGGTTTGGATGGTGTTAAGAAAATGTCCAAATCGCTGGGTAACTATGTAGGAATACAGGAAGCGCCCGGTGCAATGTATACGAAATTGCTATCGATGCCTGATCAGTTGATTTGGCGTTACTTCGATTTGCTAAGCTTTCGTGATCCTGCAGAGATTGCGCAATTAAAGGATAGTGTTGCGCAAGGTGTTAATCCGCGGGATATCAAGATTGAGCTGGCTCGTGAGTTGATTGCGCGCTTTCATGGCGACGAAGCCGCTGCTAATGCGCATAAGTCCGCAGGCAACCGTATGCAAGAGGGTGAGCTTCCTGAAGATTTGCCTACTATAGAAGTTAAGGCGGATAGTGATATGCCGATTGCTGCTGTTTTAAATAAAGCAGGGTTGGTGAAAAACGCCGCAGGTGCACGGGATATGCTGGCTGCAGGCAGCGTGCGGGTGGATGGCAATGTAGTGGCTCGTGAGTTCATTTTTAAGTTGGGTGCTGAGCATGTGTGCCAGGCGGGTAAGAAAAGTTTTGCACGTGTTAAGTTGCTGGCGGATTAAATGAGTTTTTTGAGAGCGCCTATTGTGCTTTTATAAAAAGGCTGTACTATAGGCGTTCTTGAAGCGCGCAACAGAGCGAATCAAGGAGTAAGGAGTTTACTGAGGCAGCTAAAAGCTTACAGAAAATAAACCTTGACAGTTACTTTGGAGAGTGTAGAATACGCCTCCTCGCTAAGA
>LFRZ01000149.1:95535-127033 GCA_001513025.1 Gammaproteobacteria bacterium DTU037 | reverse complement strand
GATTTGAACCTACGACCTTCGGGTTATGAGCCCGACGAGCTACCAGACTGCTCCATCCCGCGCCGATAAGTATACGCATATTTTGCGGTCTGTCAAAACTTATTTTAAAATCAAGCATTTAGCTGTACGCCCAAGTCAGCTTAAGTTTAAATGAGGCGTAGTTTGACCCGCCATTAAATATGGCCTCTTGCCGTTGCAGATTAAATAAAAAGCCCCGAATACTTGAACGGCAGCCGAGGCTTTTTATGCGGCTAGAAGCTTTAGTTCAGATCATTAATCAGCAAGAAAGTCTTTTTTTAACACGCTCTCCTCTGCGATAAAGAGCGAACCTGTGGCTTTGGCAAAGGCTTTAACAAAGCGCTCAGGATCGACACATACCTCAGCTGCGAGTACACCATTGTCTTTTATCTCGCCGCGGATCAGCGATTCAACAAATAAGCGGGCGCAGGTTGGGGTTGGGTCGTTTGATTTGCCTGCTGCTGGTTCCGACATTGGAATATGGTATTCAATAACGCTACTGACCTGATTGCCGTCACGATCTCCCTCAACCTCGACGCGGAAAGCAACACTGCGCGGCATCTGGCTTAGGTCGACACTTAGTGCTTCTCTGCCTGCGTCACTGGAAAAGTACTGCGCCATAAATGTGAGTGGTGAAATACCTAGGCTATCAAGCGGTGCGCAACTTGCAAAACCAAGGTCGATAAATGAGCGCCAAATATCGTTGCCTTGCTCAGGGAAGAATCCGATACGGTTACTGACCTGATCCAGACCCTTAATAAAGTGCGGCAAGGTCACCGTTTCGCCGTGGCCGATATAGAAGCCCGGCATCTTACCGAATGGTGCTTTATAGTCGATATCACGGCGGCCCGCCCAGCCTTCTTTCATGCAATATTGACCGTTCTCAAACTGAGTCTGCTCGCCGCTGGTGATATGCATCATATGGTCGATCACTGCCGGTGATAATGAACCTGGGACAAAAGGCACTATGGTCGACAGATGAATGGCTTGAGCTGTGTCCATGCTGTTGACTAGCAGTTTGGCCACTACGTTGGTCAGTCCAGGCGTCGAGCCGCAGCCAATAATAATCTTGATCCCTGCCGCTTTAGCGCGCTGATCGTAATCACCTTTAAATAACAGCTCGTCTGCTACGTCATGGTCGTCGTTGATATCAATGTAGTGCACTTTGGCCCTGATCGCTGCCTCAATAACAGGCACGGCGCTGCGGTAGAACGGGCCGGCGGCGTTAAATACAAGGTCTGCACCCTTTAGCGCGGCATCGAGACTAGTCCTATCATTGTAGTCAACCTTGATCGCCTGTACGTTGGCACCCAGTTCAGCAGCTAATTGCTGGGCCGCTGCGAGGTTAAAGTCAGCAACGGTATAACTGATACTGGTATGTAAGGGTACCAGTTGACGGGCCATATTGGCGCCGACATTACCGCATCCTATTAATAAAACGTTCATATGACTTCCTTTCTTATTCTATGTTGTGGCGTATTATTTGAGCTAGCCTCGCTAGCGCACAGGGCTGATTGTTCTAGGTCAAATCAAAGCGATCGGCCAGACGTGCTATAGGGATTAGGGTTCGGCGGATTTTCGTTTCGAACAGTCCAGGGAAACGTACTGCGACTGGTTTTTCGATAGGCAGCACGCAATCATCTAAGCGGCCGTCAGCAATCGCATGCGCCAGACTCATGCCCATCATCGGACCTTGCAGATTGCCCCAAGAACCGAAGTTCATTAGGCCGTGCACACCTTTAGCGACCTGGTATAGCTTGGGATAGCATTTGTCGTAGTGGTGGGATGAATTGGCGGTCATGCCTGTCCAGTAGGATTCCATGGTGATATTGGCGTTGCGGGTTGCGGGGAAGGTGCGGTGTAGATAACGCAGGAAGTAAGCAAAGTACTTATCCGCCTGCTGCGCGCTGCCCATACCTGGAATTGTTGCGCTGACGAGACGGTTACGCTCATCAATAACAATCGGATAAAGTCCTGCCGGATACTGGGTGAAAACACTTCTAGAGGGGTTAATCGCGGCCAATAGCTCGGCTGACAACGGGCGTGTTGCCAGACCACAGGCCACGAGGGGGTATTGTGTATGTTGCAACTCAGGGAAAAAATCATTGCCGGTGTGGCCGCTGGTGCAAATCACCACTTGCGCTGCGGTTACGCTGCCGGTTGCGGTACGCACACGCCAGTTTGAGCCCGCTGCCTCACAGGCGACTACGCGCGAATCCGCATAAACCTGCGCCCCCAACTTGACGGCGGCACTGACCATGCCATTGGTAAAGAGGTAGGGATTGACTTGCCCGCCTTCACGCCAGAGTAAGCCGTAGTGATACACCTCTGTGCCGAGCATGTTTTTCAGGGTATCAGCGCCAATAATATCGATATTGTAACCGTGTGATTGCCACAACTTGGCTTTTTTCTCTAAGTCTGCACTCGGTTTTTTGGCTGCATCAATCATGCCGCGCTGATGTACATCGGCTTCTATGCCATGTTTAGCGCATAAATCAACGATGATATTTCGATGGCTAGTAAAGTAATCAACAAATTTACGACCGCCATCTTTATGCGCGCTCAACGGCTCAAGGGATGACAGGTAAGGCTGGATATGGCCGGCGTTGCGTCCGGATGCGCCAGCGCCGGGCTGATCGGCTTCCAGTAGCACGGTTTTAATGCCGCGTTCAGCTAAATGCAATGCGACAGATGAACCGGCTAAACCGGCACCTATCACGACAACATCGGCATCAATATCTGCGCTCAGTGCAGCATACTGAGTGGCGGGCTGCTCCAGTGGCCAGGCACTGTAATTAATCGGCACGACACCGGCTTCATACAGTGCTTTTGATGGCGCGTGTGCCCCTTGAGTATCTGCGTACTTTTTCCAAGCCAATGTCTTATACCTCAATAGCGAATAGAACAGAGCGCAAGCAGTATCAGCGCGAGCCCCTTTGTCTGCATCCTACTCAGGGCGTAGAGGGCTGCGCTAGTGCCAGTTGGTACCGACCTTTAGCGCAATAACACAAAACTCTTGCAGATCAGGCGTACCAGATCGCTTTGCCCTCTGATGTCGAGTTTTGCATAAATACTTTTCGAGTAATTACGTGCGGCTGACACGGCCACGCCGAGCTGTTCTGAGGCTTCTGTGATGCTGCGACCGGCCGCGAGTAAGAGCGCCAGTTTGCCTTCTTGCGGGGTGAGGCCGAATAGGCGGGCCACTGAGGCGCTGGTGCTTTCATATTTAGCGGCTGATCCAGCAATGCGCGCGTCACCCAGTTCGACCAGGTAAATAATCACATTGGGCACACGTTTCCCTTGGTAGTGGGGGATCAATGGCGCCGGGGCGACTAAAATTCCCAGTAGCATACCGTCTGCAAGGCGCACGCGGATCAGTTGTTCATCGTCGGTATGATTGATTGGCGCACGAATACTGATGGCATGCTTGACCGCTCGGTTGAACTCGTCTTGGGTGCTTTTATCATGCAAGGTGAACTGTTGCTGTGAGATGGCCAGCCCGCAGTATTGATTGATAATGTCTTTTGCCGCTTGGTTGGTGCAGAGTACCTTGGCTTGGCTGTCGAGCATTAAACAGCCGAGTGAGAGATGATCGAGGCTGGTTTCATAAATATCGCGTTGGGTTTCTTGCCGTTGCAATCTGACATATAAGCCTAACGCTCGAGTCAGATGGGTAGAGAGCAGATTAAGCAGCTCTAGAGCTTGCGCATAAAAAGGTTGGCGGGCTGTTTGGTCGGCGCAAATAATATCAATCCAACAGCGCATTTCAGCGGACGGCTCGCTAAAGCAGGTGCGCAGCGAGCCGTGAATGCCGAGGCTTGCAAAATAGTCGGCACATTCGCGGCTCACCATCGTTGAGTCAATGGTGAGGATTTGTCCCGGCTCGACGTGCTTGGGTTGTAACAGATCAATATGGGCAAACTGCTCGCGGTAGGTGCGCTCTGCGGCCAGCCAGTCGACCTGATCCCCCGGCTCAACCGCCATCACCTGTATGTCATAGGCCAGATCTGGCGAGTGATGCAAGGTGACTGAGACGGCTTTAGCGCCGAGCATCTGCCGCAAACAGTCGGCAAAACTGTACCAAGGATTGCTCTCGCTAATCGCTTCATACAGGAGGCCAACCAAGTCCAGCAGGGTACTGCTGTTTTGATCATAGTGTTTCACCATCAGCCTCCCTTAAGGCACATTACGTCGTCTATAACACAGTACTGACTGGGACCCGCTTAGGCTGGAAGGCGATCGGTATCATTGCCCCAAACATACACAGCGCACACAGCATTAAGGCGATCGAATAGGAGCCGGACGTGTCCAGCAAGTAGCCGATCAACTTCGGGCTGTATGCGCCGCCAACGCCGGCAATTAGGCTACCAATGCCAAGCAATGTGCCGAAATTGCGCTGACCGACGGTTTCCTCCATCAGCATCGGCGATAACTGGTTAACCAAGTTGAAGGTGGCACCCCAAGCGATTGAAAAGACCAGCACGGCACTAAAACCTATGCTGGGGTCATGGGCTAAGAGTAATGCGAGAACTCCAAATCCACCAATAGCGGTGCCTACCATCAGCAGGGGTTTGATCCCCCAGCGACTGCTTAATAGACCAAACAAAAAGCTGCCGGAAAGCCCCGCCACGCTCTTAATGGCAAAAGTAGCGGCCGCTTCTTGTGGGGTATAGCCCACGGAGATCAGGTACGGAATCAGGTTTATAAAGATGCCCAGGGTACTAAAGGTCATCAGAAGCTGAAGGGCAACCCATAACCAGTAACGTGGTAGGCGCAGCGCTTGAGAGATGGAGCGGCCGCTCAACTCTTGTCTGTTTGTGTGTGCTTCGCTTCCGGGCAAGGGTTGGCTGGGCAAGCGCGCAAGCCAGAGCAGCAGCGGTACGCAGATCAGCAGCGCCAGTGCTGCGATACATTGCATGGCAAAACGCCAGCCATATAACTCAATAATATGGGTCAGCAGTATTGGGAAAATGATAGTGCCCAAGGTTGCGCCTGAAAGCATTGCGCCTAAGGCCAGGCCTTGACGCTTCAGCTCCACCCAGCGCATCACCAAGGCAATCGCCGGTACATAGGTGGATGCGCCGACACCAGCGCCACTGACTGCCATCGCTAGGGTCACGCTGTCAATATCTTGACTCATAGAGGCGAGCACATAGCCGAGGCCGGTCAACATGGCACCTGTGGTCATCACTGCACGTGGTCCGATTCGATCAAGCAACCAGCCGGCTAAGGGCATGGCGAGCGTCATGGTCAGCATAAATGCAGAGGGGATATTTGCGGTTTGTTCGTGGCTGGATTGGAAAGTCGTGGTGATCGGTGGGATAAACACCCCAAATGAGTTGAGCGTGGTACCGAAAAGAAGAAATAGCGTGAGAGCCATACCCGCCACCACAATCCAGGCTTGGCGTTGGTTTGGGTAGACATGGGCTTGTGCTTTAGGATTGATTGAGCCGGACACAGTGTCACGTGGGGTAGGCTTCGCTGCTACATCTTGCGAATTCATCATATTGTGTGCTCTTAGCGTATTGTTATTAAAATGCTTAAGTCGTGCTTAGAGTCTATTGGGGACAAGGCTTCAAGCATCGTCCGTTTAGCTTAGTTTATCCTAATGTGAAGTATTTAGCGGTTATGTGCTGTGTTCGAGCTTAACCACGGCTTGTTGCGCAGCAGTGTCCAGAGCATCAGAACCGGTATAACGACGGTGACACTGACGATCACCAAGGCGTAGCGCAAGGATTCATCGCCAGCATAGGGAATCAGCGCATCACTGATAAGTCCTGTGACCAAGGGACCCAGTCCGACCCCAAGCAGGGTCGTGCATACCGTCTGCATGGCAAATGCGGTGGCACGTTGCCATTGGGTGACCAATTGCGACAGCAGATTAAAGGATGGCGCGACCCAAAACACAGTAAAGAAACCCGATACGGCACACCAGAGCATGGCTGTGGGGATCGGCACACCAGCCATCTCAAAGGCGATCCCCGCAGGCGTGAGTAAGTAGGCAATCATTGCTGCGGTTGCCACAACGTGGCCAATAATAGGGATACCAACCAGCCAATCACGATTTTTAGCGCTGAGTCGATCGGTGAGCCAGCCACTAAAGAGGCTGCCAATACCGGCACTTAGACCGGTAACTACGCCGGCTAAAATCCCTGCGTGTTGCAATGACAGTTCATGCGAACGCACCAGAAAGCTGGTGTTCCACATCGCAAAAGAAAAGGCACTGAAGGTGGTAACGGCACTGGCACCAATCAGCATAAAGCAGGCGTTATTGCGAATCAGCTTCATTGCGGCCTGGAACAGACCTTCTCTTGGCGGCTCTGTGCCACCGCCAATATCCCACTGGCCGCGTGTTGGTTCTTTGACAATAAAGCCAAAAATCAGCGACATCAGAATCAATGGCGTACCAATGGCGTAAAAACCTGTGCGCCAGCCATACACATCAATGATCCATGCGCCTAAGCTCAGGCCGACAATACTGGATAAGGTCGGCGCACCGGTAAAACAGCTGATGGCTAATGAGCGACGGTGCTGCGGGTAGAGATCGGAAATAATCGACAGAGAGGCGGGGGTCACCGGTGCTTCTGCCGCAGCAACCAGCATCCGTGCAAAAATTAACATCCAAAAACTTATCGCGAAGCCACAGAGTAAGGTTGCAAAGGCCCATAGCCCGAGGCTAATGGCCAGCACCCGAGTACGCACGTGGCGGTCGGATAAGCGTCCGGCAGGTAAGCCCAAGAAGGCATACACCACCGCAAAGGCTAAGCCTGAGATCAACCCCATGGCAGCGTCGCTGGCGTTGAATTCCTGTTTAATCGGCTCGATCATCACGGACATGATCTGACGGCCCATAAAACTTCCAGCGTAGGTGACCACTAGAAGCGCAAGAAATCCATGAATACGCCAGCCAAGCCGACCACCGCCAGAAGGTTTAGTCATAGAGTTAGGCGCTGGCCTGGCGCTGCTTAAGCAGAGTCAGAGCGGTATCTTCAATCATATCTTCCTGACCGCCAACCATGCCGCGACGCCCCATCTCCACTAAGATTTCACGGGCGGAGACGCCATATTTTGCTTCAGCACGTTTAGCAAACAACAAGAACGAGCCATAGACACCGGCATAGCCCATGGTTAATGCATCACGGTCACTGCGGATCGGGAAGTCCATAATCGGCACCACCAAGTCTTCTGCAACGTCTTGAATGCCAAAGACATCCACGCCGGTTTCAATGCCCATGCGTGCGCACACGGCAATTAGGATTTCCATCGGTGTATTACCCGCGCCAGCACCAAGTCCGGCACAGGCGGCATCAATACGTGTGGCACCGGCATCAATGGCGGCAATCGAGTTGGCAACACCCATGGATAGGTTATGGTGGCCATGGAAACCAATTTCGATCTCGCTGCCTAAGGCTTGGCGTATAGCTGAAACGCGCTGATGTACATCCTGCGGCAGCATGTAGCCGGCTGAGTCAGTGATATAGATGCAGTTGGCGCCAAAGCTTTCCATTAATTTGGCTTGCTTGGTCAGGCCTTCAGCGCTGTTCATATGCGCCATCATTAAAAAACCCACGGTATCCATACCGAGTTTGCGTGCTTCGGTAATGTGTTGCTCAGACACGTCGGCTTCAGTGCAGTGGGTGGCGACACGAATGGTGTTGACACCTAAGTCTTTGGCCATATGTAAGTGCTCAACCGTGCCGATACCCGGCAACAGTAAGGCAGATACTTTAGCGTTTTTCATCAGCGGAATAACCGCAGACAGATATTCTTCATCGCTGTGCGCGGGGAAACCATAGTTCAGCGAAGAGCCACCAAGGCCATCACCGTGGGTGACTTCAATCAGCGGAACACCTGCTGCGTCCAGTCCTTGCGCGATGGCTTTCATCTCATCCAGAGAAATCTGGTGTTGCTTGGGGTGCATGCCGTCACGCAGGCACATGTCGTGAACGGTAATTTTTTTGCCTTTAAGGTCCATAACAGTCTCCTTAAGCTACATTCTGGGTGAGTAGTTTTTCCGCGAACATTTCTGCGGTGCGCGCTGCTGCTGCGGTCATAATGTCGAGGTTGCCGGCGTACTTGGGCAGAAAATCGCCTAAGCCTTCAACTTCCATAAAGATCGACACGCGATTACCGTCAAACACTGGACCGTTCACCAGTGTGTAGCCGGGGACATATTTTTGCACCTGAGCAATCATGGCGTGAATCGATGCGGTGATGGCTGCTTGATCCGGCTCGCCTTCGACGAGGCAGTGCACAGTGTCGCGCATCATCAATGGTGGCTCGGCGGGGTTGATGATAATAATCGCTTTGCCTTTTTTCGCGCCGCCGACTTTTTCAACGGCGCTGGCGGTGGTGCGAGTAAACTCATCAATATTCTTACGGGTGCCGGGGCCGACTGATTTAGAGGCTGCAGTGGCAATAATTTCAGCGTAGGAGACTGGCTGTACTTGCGATACCGCGGCTACCAGTGGGATCGTGGCTTGGCCACCACAGGTCACCATATTGACGTTCATCGCGCCGCTGCTTAAGCAGGCATCAAGATTGACTGGCGGTACACAGAAAGGACCAATCGCTGCCGGGGTCAGGTCGATCATCAGCACGCCCAGTTCATTGAGCTTGCGGCTGTTTTCCGCGTGCACATAGGCTGAGGTGGCATCAAAAGCGATGCGGATATCGTCTTCTTTGACGTGCGCAAGCAAACCATCCACACCTTCAGCGGTGGTCTTCAAACCCATGTCTTTGGCGCGCAGCAAACCTTCTGAGGTGGGATCAATACCCACCATCCAAACGGCTTCAAGAAACTCACTGCGTTGAATTTTGTATAACAGGTCGGTACCAATGTTGCCGGGGCCGATAATGGCGCAACGAATTTTCTTACTCATAATAGTGTGATCTCCGATAATCGACTCAGTCGGTAAACGTCAGACTGGCAGAGCCGAGTCCGCTAATGTTCATTTCGATACGGTCGCCAGCCGTCACCGGAACCAAAGGGGCCAGTGCGCCGGACAGGATAATTTCACCTTTGCGAAACGGAATACCCAGCTTGCCTAAGGTGTTGGCCAACCAGGCGACAGCCTCACAAGGATGACCTTGTACCGCTGAGCCCAGTCCGCTACCGGCCGGCTCGCCGTTTTTGCTCATTGTCAGTGCCACCTTGGCCAGGTCGACTGTGCGCGGGTCAATGCGCGCGGCACCTAAGGCAAAGACGCCGCAGGAGGCATTATCCGCCACGGTATCTTGGATCTGAATCTTCCAGTCACGGATGCGTGAATCGACGATTTCAAAGCAGGGCACCACATACTCAGTAGCGGCCAGCACGTCAGCCGCGCTAATGCCTGGGCCCTTTAGATCGGCTTTTAGGATAAAGGCAATTTCACCTTCGGCGCGCGGTTGTACTAAGCCGTGTTCAGCCATGCTGACGGCACTGCCATCAGGTACGTGCATGGCATCGGTTAAAAAGCCGAAGTCAGGCTGATGCACGTTAAGCATATCTTGCACGGCTTTTGAGGTTACGCCGATTTTTTTGCCGATCAATGTCTGCCCAGCCGCCTCGCGGCGCTGTAGAAATTGCAGTGAAATCTGATAGGCCTGCTCTAGCGTGATCTCGGGATAACGCTCGGTCAAAGGGGATAGGCTGGTGCGCGACTGCAGCGCCTCAAACAATTCGTCACCCAGTTGTTTAATCACTTCTTCATCAATCATGATCTGCTCTCTTCAACTTAGAGTATTAGCTTGGAAAAACGCTAACGTCGGCGCCACCGTCAATGTCTAAAATCTTGCCAGACACCCAGCCAGATGCTGGAGAGGCGAGATATAAGGCGGCTGCGGCAATGTCTTCGACTTCGCCGAGGCGCTTTAACGGTGTGTTTTTGGTCATAATGTCTTTGACTTTATCGGGCATGACCTTATTCAGTGCGTCGGTCAGGATCGGACCCGGTGAGATGGCGTTAATGCGCACCTCGGGGGCGAAGTCCTGGGAGAGCAACTTGGTCATATGTACCAGTGCCGCTTTAGCGGTGCCATATGAGCTAAAGTTGGGCTGTACATAGCGTGCGGCCACTGAAGTGATATTGATAATATTGCCACCGCCAGCAGCACGCATATGCGGTATGCACAGTTGAATCAGATGGTAGACGCTGGTCACATTGAAATGTAATAAGCGATCAAGTTCTTGCCATGGCATCTGCAGTGGATCATTAGGGCCGCCACCTCCCGCATTGTTGACCAGATGGGTCACCTTGCCGAATGTGTCCAGCGTCTGTTGCACCAGCGCTGCGCGACTCTGCGCACAGGTCACGTCACAGGCCACGGCAAGCGCATCGCCGCCGTTCGCCTTGATTTGATTGGCCACTGCTTCTACGTCGCTAAGCGTACGCGCGGCACATACCACTTTAGCCCCAGCTTCAGCATAGGCCAGAGCAATGGCTCGGCCTATGCCTTTACCGGCTCCAGTAATGATGGCAACACTGTCGGTAAGACTGAATCGGTTAATTAGGCTCATGCTTTGTCTCTTATTTTTATGAGGGTTATTAGGCTATTGCTTTGGCACTGTTTTCTTCTTTAGTGGCCCACAGGTCAGGCAGACCTGGATCGGTGGCTTTAATCAGGCGCTTAAATAGGATTTTCAGGGCTTGCACATCGCCTGGACCAATCAGCTTGGCAATCTGCTCTTCAACAGATTTGGCCACCGCAATTTGTTTTAGCGAGGCATCGCGACCGTTGGCGGTAAGCACGTAGCGGCTGTCGCCATTTTTGCTAACCAAAACAACGTAATCTTGATCTTCCAGTGCGGCCATATCCTCGATGGTGACGGCACCACCGGTATAATCGACAAAGGTGTTGATCTCTTCAATGGTTAGGCTGTCTTGAATGCTGAGCACTGAGAGAATAAAAAACTGTTGTTCATTCAATTGCTGGGTTTTCAGCACATTGTGCAATGCGGCAACCAGTTGAAAGTGCGCGCGGCCGGCTAAGTAGCCGAGCAAGTCCTCGGTGTAGCTGCACTCTGGTGGCGGTGTCACACCAAGCTGTACACCTTCGCGCGGTTTTCTAGCTGCGAGGGCATATTGGCCGCTTTGAAATGCCAGCGGTGGTAATTCTGACTTATCAAAAGCAAGGACTTCGCCAACAAAAATCATATGGTCACCGCCTTCATAGATAAAGGCAGTACGGCAATTAAAGCGGGCGGTGCAGTTGCGTAACAGAGGGATATTGTTAATCCCTGGATCGAGATCCAGTCCTTTAAACTTCTCTTCCCCGCGTGAGGCAAAACGTCCAGAGAGGGCTTCTTGCTCGGTCGAAAGGATGTGGACGTTCCAGTGCTTATTATTGGTGAAGGCTGACAGACTCATAGCCGACTTATCCAGACTCCACAGCACCATCGGTGGGTTTAGCGATACTGAGTTAAAGCTGTTCGCGGTGATGCCAACAGGGTCGCCGTTTTCGGCGCGCGTGGTGATAATAGTTACACCAGTGGTAAAGGTGCTCAGTGCTGAGCGAAATTCTTGTGGGTCGAAGCTGGCTTTGGCCATAGTCACGCACCTCATTTGCTAATCCTATGATGATTTAATTATCAGTGGCGTGCAGGGGTTAAACATCGTCTTTATGGACTACCGTTTGCTGGCCTGTAAATGCCTTAAAAATAAGGGTTTTGCGGCTATGGTCTGAATAGACGAGGCGCGGCTGGAGGTGCACTTTTAAGCTAAACTGAGCCCTTAAACATTTAATAAAAATAAGGAGAGCCCATGAGCGCTCAATTAGAAACACCGCAACAATTGTCTGACCTGCTTCGTTTGCATAGAACGGCGACAGATGAGCAAGGCGCCGTGGATGTTGAGACGCGTCAGCGCAGATTGCAGACGGCTATTGATATGCTGGTTGATCATCATGAAGCGCTGTGCGCTGCGATGGATGCCGATTTTGGCGGTCGTCATGTCGGCTTCAGTTTGATGAATGACGTTCTGGGTTCACTCAATTCACTAAAGTATGCACGCGATAATCTAGAAAGCTGGCTGGGCCCTGAGCAACGTCAGGTGTTTGCACCCTATGATCAGTTGGGTGCGCAAGCTTGGGTGCGCTATCAGGCTAAAGGTACTGTAGGTATTATGGGTACTTGGAATGCGCCACTCTTTACCCTCTTTAGTCCGCTGGCCTCTGCTTTATCAGCGGGCAATCGCGCGGTGCTTAAGCCGTCAGAAGTGGTGCCGCAAACAGTGCGCGTGTTGGCTAAGATTGTTGCTCAGTGCTTTGATCCTATGGATGTAGCTATTATCACTGGTGGTGTGGAGGTGGGGCAGGCCTTTGCCAGCATGCCATTTGATCACTTGGTCTTTACCGGTAGTACGCAAGTGGGCAAGAAAGTGATGCGAGCCGCTGCTGAAAATCTGGTGCCGGTTACGCTGGAGTTGGGGGGTAAATCGCCAGTGATTATTGGTAAAAGCGCCGATATTCAAGAGGCTGCGCGGCGGCTGGCGATTGCCAAAGGTACCAATAGCGGTCAATTGTGCATTTCGCCTGATTTGATTTATGTCCCTGTGGCGGCTCGCGAAGCGTTTTTGCAGGCTTTTAGTGCAACCTACAGTACGCTTTATCCAAGTATTGAAAACAACCCCGATGTGGTGTCTGTGGTCAATGATCAGCATATGGCGCGCATTGATGGTTACCTGGCACAAGCCCGAGAGGAAGGTGCTGAGATCATCCATTGCCCCGATGTGCCGTTGCCAGCACAAGGGCGCAAGCGTCCATTGAGTATTGTGATTAACCCGCCGTTACTGTCCGATATTATGACTGAGGAAATCTTTGGACCCGCGTTGGTGTTGCTGACCTACAGCGAGATCAAACATGTGCTGCAGGAAATCAACAGTGGTGAGCGCCCATTGGCGCTGTACTACTTTGGCCAAGATGCCGCTGAGCAGGACTATGTGCTGGATCACACCTTGTCGGGTGGTGTGACCTTAAATGATGTCTTGATGCATGCGGCGATGGAAGACGCCCCTTTTGGTGGTGTCGGTGCTTCGGGTATGGGGCATTATCATGGCCGTGAAGGTTTTGTTGAGTTCAGTCATGCTCGCACCGTGTTCCGTGGTGCGCCGGTTGATCCTCGCGGCGACTGGGGTATGTTGCCACCTTTTGCTGAGCACTTTGCCACGGCGATGGCCTCGCAAGTCACGCGCTAACCTGCGTCAAGCATAGAGACCCAGCCTAACCCAGCCTCGTACTGAACGTGGCTGGGTTTTTTTGTTAAAAGGCAGTGACCTGATCAGTGATGCGGTGGCGCTGAGGTTATTTTGTCTACGTGCAGGGCCTAAGTGTGCTTATGTTCTATTGCTCGATTATTTAATTTTTTGTGGGCTGTTGTTCCGCTAAGCGCGCATGTGAGTGGTGCGCGTCTAGCGGCATAGAGTGTCTGCGACCCAGTGTTTACAAGGTGGTAAATCGAGCTGGTGGCAGCGTAAGGGTCGTCATGCCGGTGTTTTTTGTTGGGGGGTTACCCAGGTCTAAGGTGCTGTGGCAACCCTTGATTAATTCCTAGTCCAGTTTGACGATGAGTGGCTGGCGGGGTGCGCTGATAATCGTAAAACATTGAAAAACGATATCTGCGTAAATCACTGAGAGAATTAAACATGGCTATCATGCATAAGAAAACAAAAAAAGACCTCGAGTTAATCGAAAGTGCGCGCAAAATGATTCCAGCATTAAAAGCGCGTGCCACCCAAGCGGGGCACGATCTTCGAATCCCTGATGAAACCATCGCTGAGATGCAAGCCGCTGGCTTATTTAAAGCCATGCAACCGAAAATTCATGGTGGTTTTGAGGTTGATCCGCGCACTTTTTTCGAGATTCAAATGGCTCTGGCCGAAGGTTGCATGTCGACCGCATGGATTTATGGTGTGATGGGCGTGCACCCTTGGCAGTTAGCACGCTATCCGGCTGAAACTCAGAAGGAAGTCTGGGGTGACAATCAAGATACCTTAATCGGATCAACCTATATGCCAGTGGCCAAAGTGACGCCGGTTGACGGAGGCTACCGCATCAGTGGTCGCTGGGGTTTCTCTAGCGGCTGCGAGCATTGCCAGTGGACCTTGCTAGGAGGGATCTTACCGGCGCAAGGTGAATTTAAAGAGCAAGAGCACGGTACTTTCCTGCTGCCCTTATCTGATTACCGTATTGAGCGTAATTGGGATGTGTTGGGTCTGCGTGGCACAGGTAGTCACGATATTATTGTCGACGATGTTTTTGTCCCAGCACACCGTGTTCAGCGCACCAATAACAGCGCCGCCGCCGCAACCCCAGGCTTGCAAGAAAACACCAATCCGATTTTCAAAATTCCTTTTGCCCAGGTCTTTACCCGTGCTGTTTCGAGCTCAGTGTTAGGTGCTTTGCAAGGTGCTATTAATGAGTTTCGTGACAATGCTGCTAAACATATCGGTAAGCACGGTGCAAAAACCGCTGAAGATCCAGTGGCGCAGGATGCTGTGGCCGATGCCATCGTAACCCTCGATATGTTGAAGCTGGTGTTGAACCGCAACTACGGCGAGCTATTGGAAATTGCTGAGAAAGGTGAGTTACCTGATGTTGAGATGCGTTTGCTGTACCGCTACCAGTCAGCCTATGTGACCAATACCTGTGCTGAAAAAGTGAGTGCCTTGTTGCGATCAATGGCGGCCTCAGGACTGTATAAGACCAATCCGGTCGAGCGTATTTTCCGTGATATACACCAAGCTCGAGGCCATATTGCCAATAATATGGCTGCATATGCGCGTGCCTATGGAACAGTCCAGCTGGGTCTGCCTAACCCTGATCCTTACGTGTAAAAGTGTTGCCGTTGTGCTGCCGCAAAGGCAGCCGACGGTTTTTGCTTTCCAACTCCGTGACTGAGACAGGTGTATAGATGACTGGTAAAAGTGAATTCAATACAGATTACGATCTGGTGGTGGTGGGCTCGGGCGCAGGCGCCTTAACCGCTGCGATAACCGCAGCGGCGAAAGGTTTGCGTGTTCTGGTTGTCGAGAAAATGGACAAGTATGGCGGTACCTCTGCTTTGTCTGGTGGGGGTATTTGGATACCCTGCAACCATCATTTTAAAGCTAAGGGGGGGCAGGACACACCAGAGAAGGCTTGGACCTACCTGAAAAACGCTATCGGCGACGATATTGATGAGCCGCGTGTGCGCACCTATATCGAAAAAGCGCCGGAGATGATTAAGTGGCTCGAGAAAAACTCGCGCGTGCGTTATGCCGTGGCCGAAAAGTACCCTGATTACTACCCGCATCTTGAAGGATTTTTGCCCGGTGGTCGCACCTTGGATCCTGAGTTGTTTGATATTTCATCCTTGAAAGATGAGCTGCCGAATCTACGCGAAGCATCGCGTGGCAATATGCTAATGGGCAAAATTTCGTGGACTGCACGTCACGCCCATATAGCCATGTCCAAGTCCCGAGGCTGGCGTCTGATGGTGATCTGGATGATGTTGCGCTATAAGTTGGATTTTATGTGGCGCAAGAAAACCGGTGAGAAACGGGATCGGCGCACCGCTTTGGGTAATGCTTTAATCGCCAGCTTACGTGCTTCCTTGATTGATAAAGGTGTACCTGTCTGGCTTAACACCAACTTTGTCGAGTTGATCGAAGAAGATGGCCGTGTCTGTGGTGTGGTGGTTGAGCGTGACGGTAAGCAGCAACGCATTCGTGCGGATAAAGGCGTTATTTTGGGCGCCGGTGGCTTTGAGCAAAATCCTGTGCTGCGCGAAAAGTATCTGCCGCAGCCCAATAAAGTGGAGTGGTGTACGACCCCAGAAGGCGCGAATACGGGGGCTGGATTAGAAGCAGGACAGAAGTTAGGTGCAGCTACTGCATTATTGGATTGGGCGTGGTGGACACCCTCCTTTCTAGTGCCTGGGGAAACTAAAGCACGCGGTGTATTTGCCGAGCGCGCATTCCCAGGTGCAATTGTGGTGAACAGCTTGGGTAAGCGTTTTGTCAACGAGGCAACACCTTATCTTGAGTTTGTCACAGCAATGTATGCCGATAATCAGGACACTCAAGGCAAGAGTATTCCAAGCTGGGTGGTGTTTGACTCGAAATTCCGCTTTAGCTATGCGATGGGTCCGTTGATGCCAGGACAGATCATGCCCGATAGCCGTCTGCGTAAAGAGTGGCTCAATACCCTATATTTTAAAGCGGACACGCTGGAAGCCTTGGCGGCAAAAATTAATGTTGATGTGGCTGGATTACAGGCCACGGTGAAAAAAATAAATCATTACGCTGAAACCGGTATTGATGAGGATTTTGCTCGCGGTGGTAATGTGTTTGATCGCTATTACGGTGACAGCAATATCACTCCGAACCCTTGTCTCGCCCCTGTTGCTAAAGGACCGTATTACGCCATGCCGATTCAGGCGGGGGATATTGGCACTAAAGGTGGTTTGTTAACCAATAAACATGCACAGGTTGTTAAGCCTGATGGTCAGGTTATTCCAGGTTTGTATGCCATTGGTAACACCTCAGCCTCGGTGATGGGTACTACCTATCCGGGGGCGGGCGGCACTTTGGGTCCAGCGATGACGTTTGGCTATATTGCAGCACTTGATGCTGCTGCACGTAAATAAGGGGCGCAGCATGAGTGGAAGACTTTTAGGAAAAATAGCTATTGTTACCGGCGCCGCGAGCGGAGTGGGTGAGTCTGTCGCACGTCTGTTTGTTCGTGAAGGTGCAAAGGTGCTGATGACGGATTTAAATCAGGCTGATGGCGTACGCATTGCCGCAGAAATCGGTGCCACCTTTGTGCGGCATGATGTAACCGATCCAGCAGGCTGGCAGCAGGTGGTGAATACTGCTATCGAGACATTTGGACAATTGGATATTCTGGTCAACAATGCTGGGATTTTGATTGCCGGAGACATCGAAACGGCCAGTTATGATGACTGGAAACGTTTGATGACAGTCAACGCTGACAGTGTTTTTCTGGGTTGCAAAGCCGCTATTGCAGTGATGAAGAAGCAAGGCGGCGCGATTGTAAATATGTCCTCGATCGCGGCGCTGGCGGCCAAGGAAGACTATGTTGGGTATAGCGCCAGTAAAGGTGCGGTTGCCGCATTAACCCGTGCGATTGCAGCGGACTGCCGTCTTAAACGTTATCGCATCCGTTGTAACTCAGTACACCCTGACGGTATTTTAACGCCGATGACTCGAGCGACCTATCCAAAGGGCATTGATCCTGAAATGCTGACGATTGACCAAGATCCTATGAACCGAGCTTGTCGTCCAGAGGATGTGGCTAACGGCGTGCTTTATCTGGTTTCAGATGAGGCGCGTGCAGTTAACGGCATTGAGTTGCGGATTGACAGTGGCCAATTTGTAATGAGTATTTAATTATGAACCTACCCAGCTACCATGAGCTACGTGTTGCCTCGGTCATAGAGGAAACCCATGACGCCTGCTCATTTGAGTTTGACGTGCCCGATGAGTTGCTTGCCGAGTTCAACTACCGTCCCGGTCAGTTTCTGACCTTGCGCACCCCTTGGCAAGATGATTGGCTGCCGCGCTGTTACTCCTTATCCAGTTCGCCCTATGAGAATGAACGCCTGCGCGTCACAGTTAAACGTGTCAATGATGGTCGTGGTTCTAACTGGCTCTGCGATAACATTAAAGGTGGCGATACCTTGCAGGTGTTAAAACCTGCCGGTGTCTTTGTGCCCAAAAATCTTAACGCAAACTTCTTACTATTTGCCGGTGGTAGTGGGGTTACGCCGGTCTTGTCTATTTTGCGTTCAGCATTGAGCCAAGGCCAAGGGCGTGTGCGACTGATCTACGCCAATCGTGATGAGAAGTCAGTTATTTTTAAGGATCAACTGCGCGCCTTGGCCGTTCAATACCCTGAACGACTACAGATTATTCATTGGCTGGATTCGGTGCAAGGCCATACATCGCCGATGCATTTGGCCCAATTTGCCCAAGGCTTGGTCAGTCCAGAGGTCTTTGTTTGTGGCCCTGAACCCTTTATGCAGTGTGTTGAACAGGCCGCAAAGCTGGCAGGTATTGATGCTAAATCAGTGCACGTTGAGCGTTTTGTCTCGTTGCCAGGTGAAAGCGAAGGCGGTTTTGAGGCTATTGTTGCACACGAAGGCTCAACGGCGACACGGCTAACCGTTGAGCTGGATGGTGAAACACGCGAAATTGAATGTGAGGACGGTGAAGTGTTGCTCGCGGCGATGTTGCGCGAAGGCATCAAGGCCCCGCACTCATGCATGGTCGGTTCGTGTGCCACGTGTATGTGTACTTTAGTCTCGGGTGAGGTTGATCTGCTGGCTAACGATGCACTTGATAAAAACGAGCTCGCCGAGGGCTGGACCTTGGCCTGTCAGGCTGTTGCCACTACAAATACAGTGCACTTGAAGTTTCCTGATTAAAAACTGCTCAGCCATGGGCGCCGCAAAGCGCCCATTTATCGTCCGTTTGTAGGATGCAGCTGCTCAGCGCTGAACGTTAGTGTTGCCTGCCGTGGAACGGCATAATAATAAAGGAACAATAATGATGAACAGGCGCGCACTGTATACAACAACACATAGAGCCCCTTTAAGGCGATTATCCTTGGCTATTGCAGCCATTACCTGCAGTGGTTCGGCACTGGCGTTACCTACTGTCCATTTCGATAATGGTCTGAGTTTGCAAAGCCAAGTGACGACGAACTACACGTTATCCACACGGACTGGATCGGCTAACTCCGCCTACCTGAAAGACCCAAACAATGATGACGGTACCCGTAACTTTGATAAGTGGGGTTTAATTAATAACCGCGTCAGCGTATTTGGTGAGGTGATTGCACGTTATGAAAAGGTGGGTGCGGTATTACGTGCCAGTCATTTCTATGATGATGTGTACCATCAAAGCAATCAAAATGACTCGCCCAACACGGTCAACAAAGCAGGTAACCATCGTCAGTTTACCAGTAAGACGAAAGAGCGCAGCGGCGGTGAAGCCCGTCTGCTGGATGCCTATGTCTTTGGTAACTTTGCCCTCGACGACTCTAAATACCTGTCGGTGAAAGCCGGTCGTCACTTGGTTGCCTGGGGTGAGAGCTTATTCTGGCCTAACATCAGTCAAGGTCAGGCTCCAGTCGATGCCACCAAGTTTAACGTGCCAGGTACTGAGGCCAAAGAGGCCTATCTGCCAGCTGGGCAAGTGTCGTTTAACCTCGCGTTAAACGAGAAGGTGACCTTTACCGGTTTCTGGCAATACAAGTGGGAAGAAACTCTACTCAACCCTGTGGGGGACTTCTTTGGCTCGGATTTCTTTGGCCCAGGTTCGCAAAAGTTCATCAGCGGCTTTGGTGATGTAAATTATGTGGGTACTAAAAAGCCAGATAATAAAGATCAGTGGGGGGTTGGGGTTCGCTTTAATCCAGACTTTAATACCGAAATCGGCTTATACCATTATCGCTACCATGACCGTATTCCGTCATTGTTTTTTGATTTTGCGGGCGGTACAAAATACAGCTCGGCACCTGATCTGGTCGCCGCAGGTCCTATGACCTATCAGTTTAAATATTTTGAAGATATCAAGCTAACGGGTGCCAGCATCAGTACTAAAATAGCCGACGCTGTACAGGTTGGTGGTGATCTGAGTCTGCGCGAAGGTGCTTCTGTTGTCCTTGATAATGGCGCGCCAACCACGGGTAAAATTATACAAACCAACCTAAACGCTGTGTACGTCATTGGTCCGTCTTGGTTGGCGCATCAAACCACCCTTTTGGGTGAGGTGATGAATCAGCGCATTCATAGCGTTGATACCTTGCATATTACTGGTGGTGGTATGGATGGAAGCTACAACCAGTACCAATCTGCGCAAACTAAATCCAGCTCCTTGTTTGGTGGCGGTATCTATATGGATTACCCCAGTATCGTGCAAGGTTGGGATTTAACCACTTCTGCGGTGTGGACCCAGAACATTGATGGCAGCGGTATTCAGGGGTTCGGTCGTGACGAGAAGCGTCTGACGTTAGGGGCGGATTTTACTTACAAGCAAAACTTTGCTGTGGGTGCCACTTTGGTTAACTTTCTGTCCTCTGCCAATGTTAACAAGGGACGCATGATGGCCGACCGTGACCACCTTGCTCTTAATCTAAAATACACATTCTGATAGCTTCGAGGACATTATGTCTTATATAAATGCTTTAAAAAGGCTGTTGTTTGTGACGGCAGCCGGTAGTGTGCTGGTCGGTACGGCCCATGCTGCGACTGATGCTGAAATTCAGCGCTTAGGTAAGGATCTAACCTGTGTTGGCGCTGAAAAAGCGGGCAATGCTGTCGGTACTATTCCTGAATGGAGTGGTAAGTGGTTGGGTGTGCCTGAGCATGTTGACTTTAAAGGTACGGGTAACCATCCGATTGATCCTTATGCTGGTGAGAAACCCCTGTTTGTGATTACTGCAGGCAATCTTAACGAGTACAAAGATCAGCTGTCTGAAGGTCAATTAGCGTTGTTCGCTAAGTATCCTGATACCTTTAAAATGCCGATTTATCCATCACACCGTGATTTCCGCCTCCCAGATTCAGTCTGTGAGGTCACGCTGAAAAACGCTAAAAATGCCAAGTTGGTGGATGATGGCGAAGGCATTGAAGCAACCACCGGCGGCATCGCCTTTCCCTTCCCCAAAACCGGTCAGGAATTATTGTGGACCTCGTCCTTCTTTACCTACCGTCCTTGGAGTGAAGAGTTGGTGTCTGACAATATGTATGTATTGGCCGATGGTAGTCGTAGTCAAGGTCAGTTGAAGTCGGCCAACTTAGCCCTGTTTATGAAACCCGGTAACGAGGGCCCTACCACAGGCCCTTCAGCGTACTACCTGAACCAAACCAACCTGCCGCAGCGTGATCGCGGTGAGGTGAATACTGGGCTTGAATACTTTAATCACAAGGTGCAACCACGCCAGAGCTGGCGCTATGACCCAGGTACCCGTCGTGTGCGTCAATCACCTGAATACGGTTATGATATGCAGTTCCCCGGCAGCGGTGGCTCGATCACGGTTGACGAAGTGCGTATTTTTAACGGATCAGGCGTGCGCTACAACTGGACGATTGCGGGCAAGAAAGAAATCTATGTGCCTTACAATGCCTACGGCATTCACAGCCCTGAGATCTCTTATGATGAGCTGTTAACCAAAGGACATGTCAATCCAGATCATATGCGTTATGAACTGCATCGTGTCTGGGTACTGGAAGGTAATATTAAGGACGGTTATCGCCATCTGTACGGCAAACGCCGCATGTATGTTGATGAAGACAGTCTGTTGATGCTGATGGGTGAGAACTTTGACGCGCGTGGTCAGCTGTGGCGTACCTCGATGATCAACTACTTCTATGCCTATGAAGCCAATACATGGCAAGCCGGTGTAGGTCTGTACCATGACCTACTGGCGGGTTCATACCTTGCCTTTAACCTAGTGAATGAGCAGAAATCAGCTTATACACTCAATACTGGAAAAATAAAGCCGGGTAACTTTGGCCCTGAAGCTGCACGCCGTTTAGGGCTGTAAACGGGCTTGATTGGCAAGGCCGCCTGCTCTTGAGAGCAGGCGGCCTTTTTTTATGACTATGGTATAGCTTGTGTTAAGACTTAAGGCGCTGTTTTACTGACTATCGGCCTATATTGCTAGACAAGCTTTGAGAGGTCGAGTGGTTGTTTAATACGATGTTTATGGGTATTTTTAAAAATAGTCCATTTAGATGAGGCGAGGCTAGATTGCCCGAGGTACCTTTGAATTGAGGCAAAAAGTTGTGGTTTGCAGCTAAGGCCTCACATAAGCTTACTAAGAGCTGATGTAACGGAGGAAATAATGAAAATAAAAAAATTAACCGTTGGGTTTATCGTAGCTGGTTTTTTTCTTAGTATAAGTGCCACTGTGGTGCGTACGCCGACTGGTACTTTATCTGTTGCACAAGTCTGTGAGGCAAGCCCTATGCAGTGTGTAACAACACAGAATTTCTCAGCGTCTTACTTTCCCTTACAGAACTGGTAAGTCATATAGGCTGACCCCAAGGCTGCTAAAACTGAGTACGGAGTAGTTTGCTCCGTACCAGCTTTAGCGCAGCCAGTTTGCTAGCTTGGCTTTGCTCGTTTGCTCAAACAAGGCCCGTGCTAAGCCACACCCTTTAATCCTTAAGACAACAATAATAGAGCGGACTTAATGTCTGTTAACCTTGTGTAAAAAGCGGGAATACCTATGAGCAACATAGAAGAGTTTCGCCACAGAGTGCGTGCGTGGCTGGAAGAAAACTGCCCAATATCGATGCGTGGGCTGATGCCAGCTGATGAAATGGTTTGGGGTGGACGCGAGATTGAGTTTACAAGCGATGACCAACGACTTTGGTTTGAGCGTGTGCGTGATAAGGGCTGGTTTTGTCCGAGTTGGCCTGTAGAGTACGGCGGCGCTGGCTTAAGCGCAGAATATACCACGGTACTTGAAGCTGAAATGCGTAAGCTGCGCTGCCGTCCAGCACAAATTAACTTAGGTATCTGGATGCTCGGTCCGGTGCTACTTGAGTTTGGTACCGAACAGCAAAAAAGTGAATTATTACCCCCCATGGCCCGCGGTGAAATACGTTGGTGCCAAGGTTTCTCTGAACCCAATGCCGGTTCTGATCTGGCCAGCTTACAAACAGCTGCGCGTCTCGATGGCGATCACTTAGTGATCAACGGTACAAAGATTTGGACCTCCTACGGTGATAAGTCAGATTGGATGTACGCCTTAGTGCGCACCGGTCCAAAAGAGCCGAAACACGCAGGTATTAGCCTGATTGTGTTGGATATGAAATCACCTGGCGTTACCGTCACGCCAATTGATTTGATCAGTGGTAAATCCAGTTTTTGTCAAGTGTTTTTTGATGATGTACGTGTACCTAAGGCCCAGCTGATTGGTGAAATCAATGAAGGTTGGGCACTGGCTAAAGCGTTATTGGGTCATGAGCGTCGCGCCATGTCCAAGTTCAGTGAAATCAGCCTGCCAACACATTTCAGTTTGCTCGAAACCTTATTTGAATATTTACCTGAGCCGAAACAGCAGAGTGATATTGCTCTGTTCCAGCGTGCGATGGCCTTGCGTATGGATGAACATGCTTTTGAGCTGACCCAGCGCCGTTTAAATGAAGCGGCGCGCGCGCGGCAAGATATTTCCTCGATGGTGGCGATTCAAAAGCTGGTACACAGTGAGCAAGAAAAGAACAAATTTGAAGTGCTGCTCGATGTGATGGGGCGCCGCGCACTGGGTTGGGAAGGCTCTGCTTTTAGCCATGAGCAACTGGCGCTGACCAATACCTGGCTCAACGCTTTTTCACAAGCGATTGCCGGCGGTACATCTGAAGTTCAGTTGAACGTTATTTCCAAGCGCGTGCTTGGACTTCCAGAAGCGAAATGAGGGGGCTAATGTGAGCTTGGTATATAACGAAGAACAACAGCAACTGGACGATAGTGCCCGCGAATTTTTAGCCGCTCGCTCTCCGGTGGCTGAGCAGCGACGCATCCGTGACGAGCAGGTTGTACAGGCTTTTGATCAGGCGCTTTGGCAGCAAATGCTCGAGTTTGGCTGGGGTGGTATTGCACTGCCTGAAGCGTACGGTGGCTTGGAGTTTGGTTTTCAAGGTTTTGCCCCAGTGTTTGAACAAATCGGCCGCAACTTAGCCGCAGCACCTTTAGTCTCATCTGTGGTGCTCTGTGGTTCTTTAATTAATCTGCTCGGCAATGAAGCGCAGCGCGCTGAGTTGCTGCCGGGATTGATTGACGGCACGCAGCGTTTGGCATTGGCAACTCAAGGTCAAGATCGGTTTCGTCCAGAGCATCTGGATGTGGCAGTGACTGAAAATAGCCAAGGTTTTGTGCTTGAAGGCCAAGATCTTTGGGTGATTGACGCCAATCAGGCTAATGCCTTGTTGGTGGCCGGGCGATTGCCATCGGGCGATACTGGGTTATTTCTAGTACCGGCCGATACTCAAGGCTTAACGATAGAGCCTCTACATTTGCTTGACTCGAGAAACCATGCGCGCGTGTCATTAAGCCACGTGCAGGTATCGGCGGCAGCACGCATTGGATCAGGTGATGCACAGCCTCAATTGGAATGCGCATTAGACCGTGCTGCGCTGTGTGTCGCTGCAGAGTTATTGGGCGCCACTCATGTGATGTTCGAAATGACCATTGAGTATCTAAAAACCCGTACTCAATTTGGTGCGCCTATTGGTAGTTTTCAGGCGCTGCAGCACCGTGCGGCTTGGATGTTAGTCGACCTTGAGTTGGCCCGCAGTGCGCTGATGGCTGGTTTTGAAGCGCTCAATGATGAGGCGTGCAGTGTTGCAACCCGTCAGCAACTGGTCAGTTTAGCCAAGTGGAAAGTCGGCGAAGCGGCACATAAAATCAGTCGTGAAGCAGTGCAGATGCACGGCGGTATTGGTGTGACTGATGAGTATGATTTAGGTCTGTATCTCAAGCGTTCACGCGTCGCTCAAGTGCTATTCGGCGACAGTGATTTTCATTGTGAACGTTATGGAAAAATAGCGCAGCAATTGTCTGCTGAGACACATTAAGGGGACAATGCTATGAGTAGTGAACAAATAAGCGCTTGGCGTAAAGCTTGGGCGCAATTGACCCATGAGGCGTCACCCTTTGCCATCGTCAAAGGTGAAAAGGGGATTCCTGAGTTCTCTAAGGCACCGCTGCGATTGGTGGATGCACTGCAGGCTGGGCGCGAATATGGCGAAAAGCCATTTGTGAGATGGCAAGGTCAGAGTTACACCTATCATGAGTTTTATCTGAAAACGGATAAAATTACCGCCGCCTTGCAAAAAGATTTATCGATTGGCAAAGGTGATCGCGTCGCAATCGCCATGCGTAACCGTCCAGCCTGGATGATTTCCTGCATGGCCGCCGTGCAGGCGGGAGCCATTCCGGTGCCGATTAACAGCTGGAGCACTAGTGAAGAGCTGTTGTATGCGATTAAGGATTGCGCTGCTCGCGTGGTTTTTTGTGATCCTCAGCGTTATGCCCTGTTGCAAGACTTGAGTGATGACATCACTGTTATTGTGGTTGATGACGCGCCGCTAAGAGCGGGTGATCGCAGCTGGCAAAGCATGCTCAGTCACGCGCCAGAAGAGGCGGTACTGGCCACGCCAGCTCCGCACGATCCGGCATTGATTTTGTATACCTCGGGCACTACGGGGCAAGCCAAAGGCGTGCTGTCCAGTAACAAAGCCGTCTGTCAGGCGCTGTATGCCTTGGATTTCCAAGGGGCGCTGGCCTATATGACCTCTGCAGAGCGTGTCTTACCGCTGCTTGAGTCAGGCTTGCAGCCGACCATGTTGCTGGCGTACCCGATGTTTCATGTCAGTGGTTTGCTTGCACAATTTATGAGTGCGCTGCGCAGTGGCCGTCGTCTGGTGATCATCTATAAGTGGGATGTGGATGACGCGATCAATACCATTCGTGATGAAAAAATCACCCAGTTTGCTGGTGTACCCACCATGATGCAGCAACTGATCCATAATGAACGTTTTGCCAGCTCAGACACCGACACGCTATTTGCGTTGGGCCTTGGTGGCAGCGCGGCGTCTCGGGCCTTGTTGGATAAACTGCTAGAGAGCAAGCCGATGGCGCTGTCCGGCAATGGTTATGGCATGACGGAAAGTAATGGTATCTGCTCGGCGCAAGGTGGCAATCAGTTTGTTGCCTTTCCTGAGTCAGTCGGTTGGCCTTTGCCATTGGTTCAGGTGGTGATTGGCGAGAGCCCTGATCAGTCCGCACCGACCGGCACCCCAGGTCCTATTTGGCTGCGCACCTCAGCGCTGATGGATGGCTATTGGAATAAGCCTGAAGAAACCGCTAAAGTCATGCAAGATGGCTGGTTTTTCACCGGTGATGTGGGTTATCTGGATGCAAATGGCATGCTGTATATTACTGATCGGATCAAAGATATTATTATTCGCGGTGGCGAAAATATCTCTGCGGTCGAAGTAGAGCACTGCATTTGTGAGCATCCAGACGTTGAGGAAGCCGCTGTTTTTATGCTGCCCGACGCCGACTTTGGCGAGACAGTCGGCATGGTAGTGCATACGCGTGTGCCTGTCAGTCAGGACGATTTATTGGCCTTTATGGCGCAACGTTTGGCGGCCTATAAGTTGCCCGAGCGCATGTGGTTTGCCGATAAGGCGTTACCGCGCAGTGCAACGGGTAAAATTCTAAAAGCACAGGTCAAAAAAGAGTTTTCTGGCCTCTAGTTCTGCTTTACTGGCTGACCTCTAACAGGGTCGGTCAGTGATCAGCGCAGCAATAGCCGATTAAATTCAGCATAAAAAAACGGCGATGTTAAAATCGCCGTTTTTTTATGCCAAGAATAACGTGCTATAGATCGAGTGCCGCGTTAGTCGCGCTACGCAGTGCGCCCTCAATATAGCCCAAGTTATCGCAGTCACCGATAGTGATGGCATTGAAGCCGTTATCATTTAGGCTGTTGGCCAAGCTGTGGTCTGAGCTTGCGCCCACTGCAAGTACAACAGAGTTGGCGGCAACGCTATGCTGCTGACCGTCTTTATCGACATAATGCACCTGGTCTTTGTCGATCATCGACACTTGGCAATGGGTCAACATCGGTACTTTGTGCTCGTTGAGGTTGTCCAGTACCCGCCAGCGCCGCACGATCGACAGTTCAGCCCCTAAAGACGGACCCGGCTCAAGCACTGTGACCTGGCGACCGCGCTCAAGCAGAAACTCAGCCAGCTCAAGCCCGACTAAGCCACCACCGACAATCACCACCTTTTTACCCAAAGGCATCCATAATTTCGACAACCCTTGCAGTGCCTCACGGCTATTGGTCGCGCCGCTGAGGCTGCCAGCTTTCATCATGGTGCGCTGGGTTAACGACAGTTTGTTTTTGGCAATCTCATCCGCGCGGTCGCCGGTCATCAGGCGGCGCAGTTCGTCACCGCTCCACACATGTTTCAGCTCTGCACCGGGAATGCTCGGTGCATCACGCTTAGCGCCGGTGGCGACAAAGATGTGATCAGCCTTCAGGCTGTTGAGTAACTCTGGGGTCGCTTCGGTGTTGTAGCGGATAGCAATAGGCAGCTCTTTAATTTGCGCGGTTAAGTTATCCAATAAAACGCCATTTTCAGGGTAGGCCAGTGCGGCAAAGAACAAGGTGCCGCCCAGTCTCGCGCTGCGCTCAATTAAAGTGACTTGATGCCCACGCAAATGGGCGATACGTGCCGCTTCCATACCGGCTGGGCCGCCGCCGATGATAACCACATGCTTAGTGTGGGTGGATGGTAGTAGGACTTTTTGAAATTCTTGCCCAGTAAATGGATTGGCCGCGCACTTGATCCGCTCATTGATAAAAATCTGACTGACGCAGACATAGCAATAGATACAGGGGCGAATGGTTTCAGGTTTACCTGCGATCAACTTGTTGGGCAATTCTGGGTCAGCCAGTAACTTACGACCCATGGCTATAAAGTCACACTGACCGGCAGCGATGGCTTTATCACCAACATCTGGTTCAATGCGCCCTAAAGCAATCACTGCGGTGTTGACCACCGATTTAATCTGCGCGGCCCAGTCGAGGTAACCGGCGGGCTTTTGTACCAGTGGCGCGTCGGTGAAATCAGAGCCTTTATGAATAGTCGCATAGGCTGAGACAGCAATAGCATGCACGCCTTCTTCGTCGGCGATCTTGGCGACTTTTTTCGCTTCCTCTAAAGTGATACCGCCCTCAGTGTGCATCTCGTAGGCATCAATACGCACCCATACGCCGAAATTTGGACTGACGCGGGCACGCACAGCCTGAATCACTTCGCGCATAAAACGCACACGGTTTTCAAATGAGCCACCGTATTCGTCGTCGCGTTGGTTATGGTAGGGCGAGAGGAAACCCGCAATAATGTAGTTGTGCGCCGCATGAATTTCCACGCCGTCAAACCCTGCGCGCTCAGCCCGCTCAGCTGCCGCGGCAAACCACTCCACCATCTGGGCAATATCATCTTTATCCATCACGCGAATGGTGGGGTTACTGTCGCGTCGTTGCGAGCTAATAAATGTACCCAGTTCGGCCTGAGTCAGTGCCGACATAATGCTGTTTTTGGTCATGCGCGGCATGGATGGAACCCAAAGGTCACGTCCTTCGGCTAAATCGCGCGCTGCCACTTTACCAGCATGCTGGATTTGCATGGCCACTTTTGCACCATGCTTATGCACACGCTCGGCTAGTTTAGCTAGGCCTGGAATATATTTGTCATCAGAAATAGCGCACTGAAAAGGTTCTGCGGTGCCGTGGGGGAAGGCAATTGAGACCACCCCCATAATGATCATGCCAGCACCCCCAGCCGCGCGGGCCTCATAGTAGGCTTGCATTTGTTCAGTGCAATAGCCGTCTGGATCAGAAAAATTGTCGCCCATTGGCGAAAGAATAATTCGGTTGCGCAGATCAATAGGGCCCAGTTTGCCAGGACTTAGCAGATGTTTGTATTGGCTCATGATAACGTTCCTGCAATTAACAATTAAAATAAAGGTCCTGATTAATCAGCATCGCGCAGAAAATTTAAGCACTGGCGATTAAACAATTGCTGATGCTCGACCTGCACCCAGTGTCCGCAACGATTGAGCACGGTAAAGCGCGCATGCGGTGCATTTTCAAGCACTTTAAACGTACCACTGGCAGGGTTGAAGCGGTCATCTGCGCCCCAGAAACCAAGAATCGGGCACTTAATCTCATGCAGGCGCTCGGTCATATTAGGCACCAGCATGGTGCTAAAAAGATTGGCTGGCTGTGTCACTGCGACCGCTGCACGCTCTTCTAAAATGCTCTCTTGCAGCTGGCTGCTATCAAACAATTGCAGGCTCATCACTTGGCGCATTTGCTCAACGCCCATTGGGCCTTGGGCATAGACTTCGACCATGCGTTTAATGCCTTCCATTTGGAAGTAGGTTTCCCGCTCTTCTACGCCGCCGGGTGCCATTAGAATCAGGCTGCTGACGCGCTCCGGATGGTCCAAAGTATAGCCGAGAGCAATTGCGCCGCCGAGCGAGTTACCTAATAAGGTGCAGCGTTCTATGCCGATATTGTTCAGTAATAATTTTAAATTTTCGACAAAAAATGCCAAATCATAATTGACATTATCCGGCTTGTCGGAGCGACCAAAACCTGGCAGGTCAACCACTATATTGCGAAAGCCTGCATTATCGAAAGCTGGATAGTTGCCTTTAAAATTGCTGAAGCCGCTGGCACCAGGGCCTGAACCATGCAACCAAACCACCACAGGTCCGTTGCCAATATCTAGATAGTGCAGTGTCAAACCATTGTCCAGCTTGGCATATTTTCCGACTGGAAGTGGCAGGTCTTTAGCTTTAGTCATGAGTCTTTTTCCTTTCAAGAAATGGCGGGCTTGGTCGCGGCGTGCGCCACAGTTGTATGGGGGCGTGCTGGATGGTGATCGAGCATTTGCTTACGATATTTGGGTATAGCTTTGAGCAGGAAGATACAAGGCACTAAGAGTAAGCAGGTGGTGACAACCAGAGAGTAGCGTAAGGCTTCAGGGCCAATCATGCTGTGCAGTAGGTCGCTGACAATACCTGCGAAGACCGGGCCTAGGCCGGCACCAAGCAGGGTCACGCTCATAAAAAACAGCGCGGTACCTTGTGCCAGTTTGTCGGTCGGTAAAATACGGGTCATGGCACTAAAGCAAGGAACTGTCCACCAGACCCCAAAAAAGGCGAAGCCCATATAAAATAAAAATCCGGTTGGCACGGCAAGGCTACCGAGCATAAAGGCAGTGCCCGCGGGCCATAGATAAAATGTTACGGCTAATGGAATGCTGAGCGCGGTGCCTAGCAATGCAGTGCCCAGCTGCCAGCCAGGGTCTTTGCTTGCCATCTTGTCGGTGACATAGCCGCAGACTAGAGTGCCTAACACCGACAACCCACCACCACCGATGCCCATCAGCATACCGGCTTCCTGAATCGTCATCTGATGTGAGCGGATCATAAAGCTTGGCGTCCACATCTGGATCGCATAGCCGGTAATCGCCGCAGCGCCGCCGGTGGCGACAATTTGCCATATGCTCGGGATTTTTAACAAAGTCAGTGCGGTACGCAACATGCCTGCTTCAGGTAGGCCTTGGGTGGCAGAGACCCTTTGTTTTGGTGTTTTGACAGTAAAGGCCAACACTAGACCCACCAGAATGCCGGGTGCACCAACAATAATAAAGGTGGTACGCCAGCCATAAAGTTCAGCCAATACACCGCCGAAACCTATGCCTAGTACAGCACCTAGCGCGGGACCTAGACCAAAAATAGCCAGAGCGCGCGCTCTGAGGCGAGGAGGGTACAGTTCGGAGATCATCGCGACTGATGGCGCACTGGCACCAGCCTCACCGACGGCTACCCCAATACGCAAGATCACCAGCATCAAAAAGCTGCTGACGATACCGCTGAACATGGTGAAAATGCTCCAGACTATACAGGCTGCAGCAATCACTGTCTTGCGTCCGATACGATCTGACAGTCGGCCTAGGGGTAAACCGAAACCGGTATAAAAAATAGCGAAAGCCACTCCAGTTAATAAGCCGATCATGGTGTCGGATGCACCGAATTCAGCCTTAATAGGCTCGATCAATACGGAAATAACCAGACGGTCTATATAGCTCAGTATATAGATTATCGTCAAAAGTATTAGCGCGTAGTGGGCTTTGCCTGCCACTTTATCAGTATCTTTGACCATAAATATAAGTCTCTTATCATTATTGTTGTGCGTCGCTAATCATTGCCGTCAGCCTCATCAACCTACATCGTCCATTCAGACCACTTAATAGTGCTGCTGCTTTATCAGTTGGATTTAGTCTTAATGGACGATGCTGCTCATTGTGCTCTTTCATAATCTGAATCACGCTAACTTGTAGCGCCCGCCCTTTATTGCCGTCTGTCTGCTTGGGTTGGTTAACGCAAATTTGACTGATGATTGGAGTGCATATGCTCGGCGTTGATTCGTACGATAAAAATAAAAGCAAGGATCAAGCGGTTCGCGCACCGGTAAGTGAGCGGGTCCAAAAGAAGCTCGACTTACGCTCGGCGATGGCTTCGAAAATTAAGCCAACGGATTACTACACTCTTGGCCAGCGCGTTGAAGATACGGTGGATAAGTTTTCTGAGCGCCCCTTCTTAATCTACGCAGATCACAGCTATAGCTATAAAGACGTGGGCGAGCGGGTGAATCAATATGCCAATACCTTAGTTGCACGTGGTGTTAAAGCGGGTGATGTCTGTGCTGTAGCCCTTGAGAATCGCCCTGAGCTGATTTTTTGCTGGTTTGCGCTAGCCAAGATCGGCGCTGTTATCACGTTGGTTAATTACCATTTGCAGGGTAAGCCGCTGGTGCATGTATTGCAGGCCACCAAGACCAAATTTGTCTTGGTCGGTGAGGAATGTCTTGAGCCGTTTATTGAAACACCAGAGAC
>LFRZ01000149.1:94405-95514 GCA_001513025.1 Gammaproteobacteria bacterium DTU037 | reverse complement strand
GAGTTTTCTGTCGAGGTGGATCGTGCTGCACGCACTAGGCCTGATGCCGCGTTACGCGCTGGCATTCGTGCAGAAGACGATATGTTGTACATCTTCACCTCGGGTACCACCGGTTTGCCGAAAGCAGCTCGCTACAGCCATATGCGCTGGATGTCTTCTGGTGATGTCATGGTCGTGACCCTTGATACCAGCAGTGATGATGTTTTTTATTGCTGTCTACCGTTATATCACGGTGCAGCTGCAACCTCGGTTGTTTCCACAGCTTTAGCCTCTGGTGCGGCGATTGTGATCCGTCGTCGATTCAGTGCCAGTCGTTTTTGGTCTGATGTGCGTACCCATGGCGTCACTATTTTCCAGTATGTCGGTGAAATATGCCGCTACCTACTGAACCGTGCAGAAGCGGCTGAAGAAAAAAATAACACCCTGCGTTGCATGCTAGGTGCCGGCCTGACCTCGGATACATGGCAGCGCTGGATTCAGCGCTTTGGTGAGCTCGATGTGTATGAGGGCTGGGGCGCAACGGAAGCCAATACGGCAACCATCAACCTAGATAACTATGTGGGTTCATGCGGACGAATTACTGATTGGAATAAAACCAATTTACGTTTGTTGCGGATCGATGAAGAGACGCAAACCCACGTGCGCGATGAAAATGGCTTTTATGTGCACTGTGAACCAGGCGAGGTGGGAGAGGCTGTTGGGTTTATTGTCGACTCTCAAGCAACTGGCGCGGGTCGCTTCGAGGGCTATACCTCAAGTGAGGCCACTGAAAGTAAAATTTTACGAGATGTGTTCCAAAAAGGTGATGCGTGGTGGAGTTCGGGTGACTTGCTGCGTTATGACGCCAACGGTTATTGCTATTTTGTCGACCGCGTCGGCGACACCTTCCGCTGGAAAAGTGAGAACGTTTCCACCCAAGAAGTGGCCAGTGAGTTAGGTGATTTCGCAGGTATGGAATTCATTAATATCTATGGCGTGACTGTGCCGGATAATGAAGGCCGTGCGGGTATGGCGTTGGTGGTGATGCAACAGGGCTGTGAGTTTGATCCGCAGGCCTTTTATCAGTTCGTTGCTGAGCGCTTGCCGCATTATGCCCGTCCTGTTTTTGT
>LFRZ01000149.1:86149-94365 GCA_001513025.1 Gammaproteobacteria bacterium DTU037 | reverse complement strand
ACTGATGCCTTGTATGTAAAAGACGACAGTCTGGCAACCTACAGCCGTTATAGTGACGCGGTGCTGGCCAGCAATGATCTACTGCCTTTTGTCGGTGGTGATGCATGAGCCACTACCCGACCCCAACAGAGCAGACTTACCATGGTTTGAGTTTCCCATGGGAAACGCCACCAAAAAATGGTGATTGGCAGACCGTCGCTGATGGTGTGGTCTGGTTGCGTATGCCGCTGCCGTTTAGCTTGGATCACATCAATCTGTACCTGTTGCGTCATGCTGATGGTTGGGTGATTGTGGATACTGGTTTGGGTACCGAGCAGACGCGTGATGTATGGGCGCGGGTGTTTCGTGAGGTGATGCTGGACGCACCGGTCAAAGCAGTGATCGCTACACACTTTCATTATGATCACTCCGGCTCGTTGGGTTGGTTGTCTAGACGCTTTCAATGCCCTGTCTATATGACCAGCGGTGAATACCATGCGCTCTTTGTTAAACCTGCATCGGGCACTGAGATGGGTTGGGAAATGGCGCAGTTTTTTCAGCGCGGTGGCGTACCTCAAGAACATATCTCAGGGTTGCTTGGGGTGATTGGTGATAGCAGTTATGAGCAAGATGCTCCCGACAGTTATAACCGGCTGGTCGACAATCAGGTGTTACGGATTGGTGGCTATGACTGGGAGGTGGTCATCGCTTCGGGTCATTCACCTGAGCATGCGTGTTTGTATTGTCGTCAAGCGAATCTATTTATTTCGGGTGATCAGGTGCTGCCACGCATCACTTCAAGTGTGTGTGTGACTGTGACTGAACCTGACGCCAATCCTTTAAAAAACTGGCTCGACAGCTTACAGAGTCTACGTACGGTGTCTGACGACGTTCTGGTGCTGCCCGCGCATGAGCGGCCTTTTTATGGTCTGCATTATCGCCTTGGGCAGCTGGTCGAACACCATCACGCTCACCTTGATCGGTTACTGGCAGAGATGAGCGAAGCGCAAACGGCTGATCAATTGATGCGGTTTATGTTTCCGAGAGTTCGTTCATCGTTTGACATTCTCTTGGCCAATGGTGAAGTGCTGGCACATCTTAATTTTTTACTGGGCGAGGGGCGCATTACACGGCAACTAATAGGGGAGTGTCACAGCTACCAACGTTTGCTTGGTAGCAATGAGTCATCTACAGATATGCAGGTGACTCATGTTTAAACCACATAAGACTCAGAATACATGGCAGATATGCCTTGAACTTGGAGAGTTAGCATGAGTAAAAATAATAACAAAGGCTCTATCTTTCAACTTAATGGATTGCTCAAGACCAGTCTTGTTGCTGCTATAGCTGCAGGCGTGTCATCAATGGCCAGCGCTGGCGAGCCCATCCATTTTGAGCATGGCGGTACTCTGGCGTGGAGTTTGACCACTGGCTATGGCATCGGCGTGCGTCTGGAAAAGCAAGATAAAAAATTGCTTGATCAAGAAGGTAACCGCAACTTTGACCGTGGCTCCTTAACGACACACCGTGTCGGTGCGCTGGGTGAGTTGGTTTATAGCAATGATAGCGGTAGCTGGGGTGAATGGGGTGGTGTGTTGCGTGGCACAACCTTCTATGATGATGTTTATCATAGTAAAAACGATAACAAACGACCTGTTAATCATAATGGCGCAGTTGACGAGTTCAGTAGCGGCGCTAAATATTATAGTGGTGGACGCAGTCGTTTCTTAGATTCTTATCTGTTTGCCGATATAAAACTACCTGATGAGCAGCATTTAGCTGTTAAGGGTGGGCGTCATGCCGTGTCTTGGGGTGAAGGCTTGTTTTACCCTGGCGTGAACGGTGCTCAGGGGCCTGTGGATGTGGTGAAGTCCAGCACTCCTGGTACAGAAACTAAAGAAGTATTACTGCCAACAGGCCAAGTGTCCGCGGACTGGAATATTGGACCCAAGTTAGGACTGTCGGCTTACTATCAGTATGAGTGGCTGCCAAATGAGCTCAATCCTGTCGGTAGTTATTTTTCAACCAATAACGTGGTGGGACCTCGGCCTGACTATTTAATGCTAGGTGGCAATGTCCCATATAGCGGCAAAAATAAGCCAAAAAGTAGTGGCCAGTACGGTCTGCGGGCGATGTACCGTCCTAACTTTGATTGGGAATTTTCCGTTTTCCATATTAATTACCATGATAAAAACCCGGCGGGAGTTTTAATTGCTCCGGATTTTTCTAATTACAAAATTAACTACTTCGACAACATTAAACTCACCGGTGCTAGCGTTTCAACGCGTATTGGTGACACACAGGTATCGGGCGAAGTTTCTTATCGTGATGGCGCACCAGTTGCTGTGCTAGTTCCTGGTGATCGTACGCAGGCTACTCGTGGTAAAGGCTATCAAGCTCAGGCGAGCTTTATCCATACCTTAGGCGATATGCCTTGGGCACGCGGCACCACCATTATTGGTGAGATCGTGCATGTGGCTGCTACTGGCGTGGATTCTGTCAAGCAAGGTGGTAAGTCTTACAGTAAGTACAGTTATGACACCGCTGGCAACTATCAAACTAAAAGTTCAACCGCCTTTACTGGACAGGTGTCTTTAAGCTATCCGGGGATTTTTTCAGGCTGGGATTTAAGTGTGCCAGTCAGTTACTCGCATGTGCTTGATGGCAAAACGCCTTTGCAAGGTGCGATTGGTGGTGGACAAGGTGACCGACGTCTGTCGGTGGGTTCGACTTTTAAACGTTTGGGTAACTTAGAGCTGAACGGTACGTATGTTGCCTATATGGGTGAGGCCAACGTAAAGAGAAATCGTCAGATCACAGACCGTGACCAGTTAACTTTCTCAGCGAAATACTCGTTCTAATGTGCTGTTGATCCATTAAGGGTTTGGCGTTATTAAAACGCTAAACCCATAATTAAAATAAGAGTTGGAGATAACAATAATGATATATCGTCGCGCTAGTATCGCTCTTACATTGACGTCTATTTTAGCTTTGCCCGCTGTCAGCTTTGCTGCAGTCAGCCCTGAAGAAGCCGAAAAACTTGGTAAGGAACTGACCTGTGTCGGTGCAGAGCAAGCGGGTAATGCTGCGGGGACAATTCCTGAGTATACCGGTAAGTACCTCGGCAAAGTTCCGGGCTGGAATCATGTGCTCCACAGTGGCGGTCATCCAGTTGACCCCTATGCTGATGAAAAACCCCGCGTGGTGATTACTGCGGCAAACTACAAAGAACATGCTGCTAACTTATCCGCAGGTCAGCAAGCCATGTTCGAGAAGTACCCGGAAACATTCCGTATGGAAGTTTATCCGAGCCATCGTGATTACCGTTATCCAGAGTTTGTTTGTGAGCGAGCCAAGCAAAATGCGTTGACCGCTAAAGTGGTCAATGATGGGTTTGGTGTTGAAGGTATCGGGCATAGCTTATTCCCGATTCCGAAATCAGCTATTGAGGTGTTATGGAATCACCAGCTGCCTTATCGTGATTGGAATGAGGAGAGTACCCGAGACATTATCACCGTGAATGCGAACGGTACCAATGCTCACGGACGCACCAATGGACTGTGCTTAGCGCCTTCGAATAATCCGAATGAGACGCCAAAAACAGAAGGCTTGTCAGCGTACTGCTTGACCATTACGGTTCTACCGGCCCGTGAGCGTGGTAATGCTTCATTGGCCCATGAACCCTATAATTACTTGACCAGTTCGCGTACGGCTTGGTCGTATAACGCGGGTACACGTCGTGTGCGTTTAGCGCCAGGTTATGGTTATGACCAGAGCTTAAGTGGTAGTGGTGGTGCTATGACCATTGATGAGGATCGCTTGTTCAATGGTGCGCCTGATCGCTACAACTGGGAGTTGATTGGTAAGCAAGAAAAGTATATTCCTGCCAATGGTTACAGAACCGAAGTGGGAGACTTGAAATATGATGATTTGCTGACCAAAAACCATGCTAATCCTGACCATATACGTTATGAACTGCGTCGTGTCTGGGTGCTTGAGGCAACTCTGAAAGAGGGTAGTCGCCACCTGTACGGTAAGCGTCGCATGTACCTTGATGAAGATACTTGGCATACAGTGATGGCTGATAACTATGATAGTCGCGGTAATCTGTGGAAGTATGCCTTTGTCAACACGATCTATCATCCTGATATGAGTGCTTGGAGATCAGGGTCTTCTTTTTATCATGATTTAAATACGGGCAATTATGTTGCGTATAACCTGACCAATGAGCGTCGTCAAAGCGCGATCATTAACAAGGGTGATATGAAGGCAAGTGACTACACACCTGACCGTTTACGTGCAATCGGTCGTTAATCATTCTTAGCCAGACGATTGGTTAATCTGAGTTAAAGCCCACGCCGCTGCGTGGGCTTTTTTTTAGGCTTGATAAAGTCGCCAGAGGTTGGCGCCACTGCCGCCGATTAATGAGGCGAGTCAGCAGCGATAGGTTATTATTGGATAATTTAATCGTAGTGACTCACGCCCATGTGATGCAAATAGATATAGATGAGGGTAAAGCGGTTGGCGTGCAAGCTGAGGTGAAAGGCAAGCCTGTTACCTTTCGCGCAGCAAAGGAGATTGTGCTCAGTGCCGGAGCGATTAACACGCCAATGTTGCTTGAGCGTTCGGGTATTGGCCAGCCGTCCCGATTGGAAGCCTTAGGTATCCCCGTTCACAAAGCGCTGCCTGGCGAGGGTGAGAATCTGCAGGATCATTGGAATGCCTATCTAAAGCAGCTGGTCACTTAAGTCTAGTCTTCACTCTAGGCCTTTTGGACGATGAGTGGCTGACTGTACCCTTGTGACAATGCAGTAGAAACGTAGCAGACAATATCTATAAAAAAGGTGCTCTACATGGGATGGAAAGGAGAAGCAGCCATTGTTGGTGCTGCACAGTATAAACCACAAAAATATTCAGAAGCTCCGCAAATGTTCCACTTGGAGCAGGTGGCAGATCTCGCTCAGCAAGCATTGGCTGATGCAGGGCTGCAAGCCAGCGATATTGATGGCTTGGTTATTAATGGTCCGCACTTTCATGAAGCTTCAGTTTTCGTTCCTGCAATGGCGGCTGAATATCTAGGATTGGCAGTTAACTTCGCCGAAGTGGTTGACTTGGGTGGTACTACGCCAGTGGGTATGGTATGGCGCGCGGCGGCCGCGATTGAGTTGGGTTTGTGTCAAGCCGTGCTTTGTGTGCTACCGATGCGTATGGCGCCCTTTGGCCGTGATGAAGACCCTGCAGCTATGGCGCGTGCTATGCGTTTTGGTGGTCACAGTACTGCTTTTGGTGCGCCTGAGGCTGAGTTTGATTTGCCTTATGGGCATCTGGGTCAGAACACGGGCTATGCCATGATCGCTAAGCGCTATGCTGCGCAATATGGTTATGACGAAAGAGCCATGGCAAAAATTGCCGTTGATCAGCGCACCAATGCCTTGGCCAATCCCAATGCTATCTTCCATGGCCAGCCGCTGACGATCGAGGATGTGCTCAATAGCCGTATGGTTGCCGACCCGCTGCGCGTCCTTGAAATTGTGATGCCAGTTGCCGGTGGTGCTGCAGTGATTGTGGCCTCTAAAGAAGTGGCGGCCAGAGCGCGTAATCGCGGTGCGCATATCACCGGTTTTGGTGAGCGCCTGGGTTACAAGTCGCCAACCTATTCGCCAAATATGACGGAAACACCAGTAGGGCCGGCGGCGCGTCGAGCCTTTGCAATGGCTGGATTAAAGCCTTCGGATATGCATGCGGCGCAGATTTATGACTGCTACACCATTACCGTGCTCTTGAGTCTGGAAGATGCAGGCTTCTGCCCTAAAGGTGAAGGCATGCGTTTTGTGCGTGACAATGATCTGACTTGGAAGGGTAATTTTCCCTTGAATACCCATGGGGGGCAGCTGAGCTTTGGTCAGGCCGGTTCTGCTGGTGGCTTCTCGCAGATCATTGAAGCCTTTGACCAGATTCGTGGCAAGGCGGGCGAGCGTCAACTGAAAAACTGTGATCGCGTGTTTGTCTCCGGCACGGGCGGCGTCATGAGTGAGCAGGGTGCACTGATTCTTGAGGGAGCATAATAATGTCAAGCAATAAACCTATGCCGATACCCACGAGTATTTCGGCACCCTTTTGGGACGGATTGAAAGACGGCCGAATTCTTATTCAGCACTGCAATGACTGTGATAAATGGACCTTTTACCCGCGTCGCCACTGCTCGCATTGCTTGTCGAGTCAGGTCGAGTTTAAAGAGGTGTCTGGCGAGGGCACGCTGTACACCTACACCATCGCCAGAATACCTACGTTGCCTGAATTTGCCGGCCCTGAGCCGCAAGTGATGGCGGTGGTTGAGCTTGATCAGGGTGTGCGGGTGAACACCACGCTGCTTGGGTTAAAGGAAGAGGAGATCGAGATTGGTATGCGGGTTAAGCCCGTGCGTGCGCGCGTTTCCAGCGATGGTACTGTACTTTTGCGTTTTACCGGAGTGCATGTTGATCTTGATGAGGTTGATGAAGTACCTAAGCAGCCACAAGTAGCTGTGGCCGATGCTGATGCGCCAGTGGTCCGTCAAATCCCTTTAAGTGATGAGGCGGCATTGCAGTCATTGGTGTCTGAAGAATTCAGCCCTTGGAGTAATCAGCTGTTGGTGGATCAGCAGATGATCAATCAGTTTGCTGAGCTATCGGGCGACAACTATTGGATTCACACTGATCCTGAGCGTGCGCGTAAAGAAGGGCCTTTCGGCGGCACCATCGCGCATGGCGCGTTAGTGCAAGTGCTGAGTTCTAAGCTGCAGGTTAACTTGGGTTTTGAGATCACCGGCTTCACTAATATGGTCAACTATGGCTCTGAGCGTTTGCGCTTTCCATCACCAGTACCGGCAGGTTCACTGATTCACTCGCGTGGACGGGTCAAGTCGGTTGAGCGTAGCCGTCGTGGTACGCAGCTGGTGCTTGAACTGAATATTCACGTGGTGGGTCAAGAGCGTCCTTCGGTGATTAATGATCTGATTATTTTGTATATGTAAGTGCTTTGATCTGCGGTTTTATACCCCTATTGCAACTCTTTTTTTAACCGTCTCTGCGCAAGCGAGACGGTTTTTTTTATGCTGAAACACCCTTAATTTGGGGCCTAAAAACATTAGTCTTAATGGACGATGAGCAATTAGGGCGTTCAAGCAATAATTCAAAACAGTCCTAAAGCCAAGCGTATCAGGAGAATAATTATAATGAGCACTGTTCAGTCATTGAGTTACATAGTCACTCAGGTTCAGAGTTTAGAGTCGTGGCGCCGCTACGCTGAAGACGTACTGGGCATGATGACGACTACCGAAGCGGATGGCACATTACGGATTAAAATGGATGAGCGTCCTTTCCGTATCTTGGTGCAAGAAGGCGTCACTGATCAGTACCTGGTTTCCGGTTGGGAGCTGGGCAGCGAAGAAGACTTTAACGCCATGCTGCAACGCCTTGATGCACATGGGGTGAGCTATGTGCTCGGCGATCGCCCGCTGTGTGTGTCGCGTGGTGTGCAAGCCGTGGCCGCGCTGGCCGATCCAGCCGGTAATCGCCATGAGTTAAGCTGGGGCCATATTTCAGGCTGTCAGCCGTTTGTTTCCCCACAAGGTGTACCGCGTTTTGTTACCGACAATATGGGCCTCGGTCATACCGTGCTGCCCGCGCCGAACTTTGATGAGTGTGCTGCGTTTTACCGTGATGTACTCGGTTTCCGTAATTCAGATATTTTCAATTTCCGTCCAGATCCTGAGGCCGATGCCACACGCATTCACTTTATGCATTGCGGTAATGCGCGTCACCACAGCCTGGCGATCGCTGAATACGATGTACCGAGTAAATGCATTCATATGATGGTGGAAGTTGAGAATATGACTGAAGTGGGTCGCGCGCACGATCGTTGTGCCGCTCACGCAGTACCGCTGTCCGCCACTTTAGGGCAGCACCTCAACGACAAAATGACATCGTTTTATATGAAGACACCGTCTGGATTTGATCTGGAATTTGGCTGGGGTGGGCTGCAGGTCGACTGGGATAAGCATTCCGTTTTTGAATTTAATCGAGTTAGCGTCTGGGGTCACGATTTCAGTGTTGGCCAGCAAGGAGAAAAACAATGAATAAGCAAATGACATCTGCAGAAGCGGTTGCTCATCTTCGAGATGGCATGACAATCGGATTTGGTGGTTGGGGCCCACGGCGTAAGCCGATGGCCATTGTGCGTGAAATTCTGCGCAGTGA
>LFRZ01000149.1:84200-86006 GCA_001513025.1 Gammaproteobacteria bacterium DTU037 | reverse complement strand
GAACCTTATTTCCGTAAGTTTCGTCAGGCCGGTACGCTTGATGTGATGGAGTTGGACGAAGGTTTATTCCAGTGGGGTCTGAAAGCTGCGGGTATGCGTGTGCCGTTTTTACCGGCGCGCGCAGGTTTAGCCACTGATGTACTCACCCATAACCCTGAGTTGAAAACCATTCGCTCACCTTATGCCGATGGCGAAGAACTACTGGCGATGCCAGCGCTGTATCTGGATGTGGCGTTTGTGCATGTCAACCGTGCTGACCGTTTGGGCAACACGCTGGTCACCGGTAACGATGCGTACTTTGACCACCACGTGGTGCGTGCCGCCAAGCAAGCCTTTGTCTCTGCCGAAGAAGTGGTAGAGAAATTTGAGCTGAGCAAAGAAGAAGCACGTTTCAATACCTTTGAACGCTCGCTGGTCACCGGTGTGATTGAAGCACCCTTTGGTGCGCACCCAACCATGTGCAGCCCTAACTATGGCTGGGATATGAAGCACCTTAAAGAGTACAGCGACGGCGCTTCGGAAGAAAACGGCTGGGCTAACTATGTCGAGAAGTATGTACAAGGTGGCGAAGAACAATACCGCGAAAACAATGGCGGTACCGATTACCTTGCATCCATCCCATTGCCAGCACTTTAAGGAGTAGTGATATGACAACGCCAAATTTCAGTCTTGCAGAACTTATGATTGTAGCCGCTTCTGAAGCCTTTCGTGACAACGGTGAAGTCCTGGCGTCTGGTCTGGGTATTATTCCACGCCTGGGTGCCAGCCTTGCCAAAATGACTCATTCGCCAGAGTTATTAATGACCGACAGTGAAGCTTTCTTGGTAGAAGAGCCGATTCCAGTGGGTCCACGCGGCGATTATCAGCCCAAGTATTCGGGCTATATGCCATTTGAGCGTATTTTTGATAACGTTTGGCGCGGTCAGCGCCATGCGATGGTGGGGCCAACCCAGATTGACCGTTGGGCACAAACCAACTTGTCAGTGATTGGTGATTATGCCAAGCCTAAAGTGGCGATGTTGGGTGTGCGTGGTCTGCCGGGCAACAGTATTAACCACCTGAACTCCTTTTTTGTACCGAGCCACAGCACACGTGTTTTTGTTGAAGCTGAGGTTGATATGGTGTCTGGTGTTGGCTTCAAGGCTGAGCGTTGGAGCGAGCATATGCGTCGCGACACGATGGGCATTGGCCTAACTGTCACTGATTTGTGTGTGATGGACTTTAAAGGCCCAGACAATGCTGCGCGGGTTATTTCATTGCACCCCGGTGTCAGCTTTGAGCATGTCCAGAAAAACACCGGCTTCCCACTGCTTAAGGCGGATGATTTGCATGAAACTGTTGCGCCAACGGCTGAGCAACTGGAGCTGATTGCCCGCTTAGACCCGCACAATTTACGTTCTAAACAGTTGAAAGGAAATCCAGCTGGCATTCGTAGTGCCGAACAGGTGGACGTATGAGTGAATTAGACAAATTAACACCACGTGTTGATGAATCTGTTTACGAGACTGACGAACCTGTGCAGTACCGGGTAGAGGATGGCATTGCCATCCTCACCATGAGTCGCCCTAAGTACAACAACGTGCAGAACTCGCAGATGACCTATGCGCTGGATGATTTGTTTGCGCGAGCGATCAACGATGACAACGTAAAAGTCATTATGTTGACCTCGACCGGTAAACACTTTTCTGCCGGTCACGATATTGGTACGCCAGGTCGTGATGTCAATAAAGCCTTTGAGCGCAAAAGTTTGTGGTGGGATCACAGCAATAAGCCTGGCGGTGAGTTCCTTTATGCGCGCGAACAAGA
>LFRZ01000149.1:83355-84081 GCA_001513025.1 Gammaproteobacteria bacterium DTU037 | reverse complement strand
TAGGCGATCGTATGCCGGCTGCGCGAGCGTATGAGTTGGGTATGGTTAATCGTGTTGTCGCGCGTGACGAGTTGCATAACGAAGCACTGAAAATGGCACAACGCATTGCTACCCAGCCACGTATGGGCTTGGCGTTGACCAAGCAGGCGATTAACCATATCGAAGACTTGCAAGGCAAACGCACTGGGATGGAAGCCGCATTTGCTTGGCACCATTTTGCTCACGTCCATAATGAGCAAGTGTCTGGCGATAAACTCGCTGGTTTTGATGGCAAGTCGATGGCCGCTCAGAATAAAGCTGAGGCGTCAGGTGGAGATCAGTCATGACATTGCCACGCACCCGCTTAACTGAGGCACTGGGCTGCCGTTACCCGATTGTGCAGACCGCTATGGGTTGGGTCTCCGATTCCAATCTCGTCATCGCTACCACTAAGGCTGGAGGTTTTGGGTTTTTGGCCGGCGCCACGATTGATGCCGCTGAGCTTGAAGGTGAGATTAAGCGTGTCATCAGTAGCACTGGTGGTAGTAATTTTGGTCTGAATTTTCATATGTTTCAGGAAAACGCAGCGCAATGTATTGATCTAGCAATTAAGTATCAGCTTAAAGCGGTCAGTTACGGTCGCGGTCCAGATAAGCACACCATTGCGCGCTTCAAAGCCGCTGGGGTGTTGTGTATTCCAACGGTGGGTGCGCTGAAGCATGCGCTCAAAGCCATTGAGTTGGGTGC
>LFRZ01000149.1:76675-83191 GCA_001513025.1 Gammaproteobacteria bacterium DTU037 | reverse complement strand
CAGATTCGAGTCACCCTTGCCGTTGATGGCATGCGTCATCGCATGATCGATAATGAGTTTATTCGTCATTTGGAAGCGGCCGGACCGATTGGGCGTTTATGGATTGCCTTACGCAGTGCGCGCAAATGGAAAGCGCAGACCGGTATGAGCACCACGCATATGATTAAAACCTTTTTCACTGCGATCAAAGATGATCCATCGGCGATGTCGCAAGTGGTGATGGCGGCCAATCAGCCGGTGTTATTACAGCGCTCCATGGTCGAAGGCTTTCCTGCTGAAGGCATTCTTCCCAGTGGTCAAGTGGCGGCCGCGATTGATAATTTACCCAGCTGTGCCGAGCTGATTGAAAGTATTGTGCATGAAGCAGAGCAGTGCCTCGAACGGCTGCAGATTCGCTGTGTGTCACCAACCGATATTGAATCCAAGTAAGCAGGAGTTTCATTATGAGCAGCCCAAGTAGTTCTGCATTTACGACTGAAATCAAAGATGGCATCGCTGAGTTGGTGCTATGTAAACCTCCCGTTAACGCGTTGAACAGCGACGAGTGGCTGGCGTTAGCACAGGGTATTGACACTTTGGGTGCCAATCAGGACGTACGCGTCATTATTATTCGTGCTGAAGGTCGTGGCTTTTGTGCCGGTGTTGATATCAAAGAATTGGACGCTAATCCCGATCTGATTGTACGCGTCAATGCGGGTAATTATTCCACCTTCCGCGCTGTGCACTTGTGCCCCGTACCGGTGATTGTTGCGGTACATGGTTTTGTTTTAGGTGGTGGCATCGGCATCACTGGTGCGGCTGATATTGTCTTGGCCTCTGAGTGTGCAACCTTTGCCTTGCCAGAAGTTGACCGCGGTGCGATGGGCGGTGGTGCGCATTTACAGCGCCTGTTCCCAGTACAAAAAGTACGCCATATGTTCTTTACCGGTGAAGCCGTCAGTGCGCCTGATGCGATGCAGTATGGCTTTATTGAGCGTTTAGTGACTAAAGATGAACTGCCTGCCGCCGCACGCGAGATCGCAGCGAAGATTGCCGCGAAAAGTGGCGTGATGATTCGTATCGCCAAAGAAGCCTTGAACGGCATTGAAGATGGTGATCTGGAGAAAAAGTATCGCTGGGAGCAAGGATTTACCCTTGAGGCCTATACCACGGCTGATTCGGCTGAAACGCGCCGGGCCTTTGTTGAAAAACGCGACGCCCGTTTCTGATTAAGGCCTTCGCAGGAGAGAACTGCCATGCAATTAAAATTTACTGAAAAGCAGAAAGCGTTCCGGCAAGAAGTGCAGGAATGGCTGGCGCACAATGTGCCAAAGCAACCCTTGAAAAGTTATGACACCCGTGAAGGCTTTGAAGAACATCGTCTGTGGGAAGCTAAATTATATGAAAGTCGCCTGTCGATGGTGATGTGGCCTGAGCACTTGGGTGGTCGTGGCTGTGATCTGATTGAGTGGCTGATTTTCGAAGAAGAATATTACTCTGCTGGTGCGCCAATGCGGGTTAACCACAATGGCCAATTGCTGTTAGGTCCGACCTTGATGGAATTCGGTACTGAAGAGCAGAAGAAGCATTTTTTACCGCGCATCGCTTCCAGTGAAGATATGTGGGCGCAAGGTTGGTCAGAGCCGGATGCCGGTTCAGATATGGCGGCGATTCGTAGCCGTGCCACGCCAGACGGTGATGAGTTTGTGATTAACGGGCAAAAGACCTGGTCGACCCGTGCAATTTACGCCGATTGGTTGTTCGGATTGTTCCGTACGGACCCTGAGAGTAAGCGTCATCATGGGCTCAGTTACATGATGGTGCCGCTGAATGCACCAGGTGTCACTGTGCGCCCAATCAAGGCACTGAACGGTAAAGAAGCCTTTGCTGAAGTGTTTTTTGATGATGTACGTATCCCTGCATTTAACTGCATCGGTGAAGTGGGTCAGGGTTGGGCTGTGGCTATGGCTACTGCTGGTTTTGAACGTGGTTTATTGCTGCGTTCACCGGCTCGCTTCCAGTCGACGGTCAAACGTTTGGTGGATTTGTATCGCAAATATGCAGCTGAGCATGGCGAAAACGGCCGCTTACGTGATGCGGTAATTGATTGCTGGATGGGTGCGGAAGCCTATGCACATTCTGCTTATCACACCGTAGGGCTGACCAGCAAAGGCGCGAAAATTGGCGCTGAGTCCAGTATCAATAAAATTATCTGGTCGGAGCTGGATCTAAAAATGCATGAGGCCGCTATGGAAATGCTTGGCGCCTATGCGGAACTGCAGCCTGGCTCGCCAGATGTTGTTGAGGATGGCAATTGGCTGGAAGGTTTCTTGTTTGCTCAGGCCGGTCCTATTTATGCCGGTACCAATGAAATTCAGCGCAACATCATTGCCGAGCGCATGCTCGAGCTGCCGCGCGGATAAGGGGATAGATCATGGATTTTACATTTACCGAAGATCAACTCGCCTTTAAAGAAGCGATCAGCCGTTTTTTAATGACTGAAGCGCCGCCAGAGATGCTGCGTGAGATCTGGGAAACAGAAGCGGGTCGTTCGCCAGAGCTGCACCGTAGCATTGCGGCGCAGGGTTTGACTGCGCTCTCCGTGCCTGAAGAACAGGGCGGTTTAGGCATGGATGACATTGCTTGGTCGCTATTGACTCAGGAGTTGGGCTATTACGCCATTCCGGATTCAATGGTTGATACCGCCTATGTGGCCACAGGCTTATTGAGTGCTTTACCAGCAACAGTGGCGGCACGTAATGACGTACTCAGCCAAGTGGCTGAAGGCAATATGCGAATTGCTGTTGCGCACAGCATTAACCCCTTGGTTGCTGATGTGCATCTGGCCGATACGATTATTGTTGAGCATCAGGGCGAAGTGCATTTCTTATCGCGTGAGCAGCTCGAGTATGACAGCAACAGCAGTATTGATAGCTCACGCCGTCTCAGTAAGATCAGTTTTACTCCGAGCGCCAGCACTCAAGTCGTGGATGCGCAAGCGGGTGCGGCAATTTGGAATGAAACCTTAAACCGCGGCGCTCTTTCGGTGGCTGGACAAAGCCTCGGGCTGGCTCAGCGCATGCTGGATTTATCCGTAGATTATGCGGTGCAGCGTAAACAGTTCGGTAAACCTATTGGTAGCTTTCAGGCGGTGAAACACAAATTAGCTGATGTGGTCAGTGGTATTGAGTTTGCAAAGCCTGCGCTGTACCGCGCCGCCTATGCGCTGGCACAGGGTGATGCACGCGCTGATTTGTATGTCTCGCATGCCAAGTTAGCCTGCTGCGAAGCCGCATTAGTGGCAGCACGTCATGGCATTCAAGTGCACGGTGCGATGGGTTACACCTGGGAAGCTGACTTACAGATGTTTATGAAGCGCGCTTGGGCTCTGAATGCGTCATGGGGTACCCGTGAGTTCCATCGCCAGCGTATCGCCAAGGATATTTTTGCAGATGGCGCTGCGGTTGGACCTCGCTACACTTTTGGAGAATAACAGCATGGCTGAAGCTTATATTGTTGATGTTTTACGCAGCCCTACGGGCCGACGTAAAGGTGGTTTGTCTGATGTACACGCCATCGACTTAGGTGCGCATGTGCTTAAAGCCTTGGTTGAGCGTAATGATATTCCCGACGAAGATTACGATGACGTGATTTTTGGTTGCGTGGATACGATTGGTTCACAAGCGGGCGATATTGCCCGCACCAGTTGGTTAGCCGCTGGTTTAGCGATGAATGTGCCGGGTACCACGGTGGACCGTCAGTGCGGCTCATCCCAGCAGGCGCTGCATTTTGCCGCGCAGGCGGTGATGAGTGGTACGCAAGATGTGATCGCTGTCGGTGGTGTACAAACCATGACCCAGATTCCGATTTCCAGCGCGATGTTGGCCGGACAGCCCTTGGGCTTTCCGGATCCATTCTCCGGCAGTAAAGGTTGGCAGGCGCGTTTTGCTAATCAGCCGGTGGATCAGTTTTATGCCGCGCAACGTATCGCTACGCATTGGGGCTTGAGCCGTGCCGATATGGAAGCTTTCGCTTTAGAAAGCCACCGTCGTGCCATTGCGGCGATTCAGAGTGGTCGTTTTGATCGTGAAATCGTGGCTTACGCTGATGTCATGCGGGATGAAACGCCGCGTGACACCAGTCTCGAGAAAATGGCCACACTGGAGCCGGTTAATCCTATTTATCCCGATATTACCGCGGCTGTTTCAAGTCAAACCTGTGATGCCTCTGCGGCCATTTTGGTTGTTTCTGAGCGGGCACTCAAGCGTTATAACCTGACGCCACGCGCGCGTATTCATCACCTCAGTGTGCGCGGCGATGACCCGATCTGGCATTTGCGTGCACCGATTGAAGCGACCCGTTTTGCTCTGAAAAAAGCCGGTATGAGTATGGCCGATATTGACTTCGTGGAAATTAACGAAGCCTTTGCTTCGGTGGTGATGGCGTGGCAGAAAGAGTTGGATTATGACCCTGCGCAAACCAACGTCAATGGCGGCGCTATTGCTTTAGGCCACCCATTGGGAGCCACTGGTGCACGCCTGATGACCACATTGCTCAATCAGCTTGAGGTCACCGGCAAACGTTTTGGTTTACAGACCATGTGCGAAGGCGGCGGTCAAGCCAACGTCACTATTATTGAACGTTTGGGCTAATAACAATAAAGGTAGAAGTCTTATGGGTATTTTAAACGAACGCGTGGTGATTATTACCGGCGCGGGTGGTGGTTTAGGTGCTGCGCATGCTCGCGTATTGGCCGCTGAAGGCGCCTGTGTCTTGGTCAACGACATCAATCAAAGTGCTGCGCAAAAAGTTGTCGATGAGATTATTGCTGCCGGTGGTAAAGCCGCGGTGAATACTTCGGATATTACCAATTACGAAGACAGTGGCCGTGCGGTGCAGCAGGCGATTGATACCTGGGGTGATTTGCACGTTGTCTTGAACAACGCTGGGATTAACCGTGACCGTATGTTTGCTTCGATGACTGAAGCAGATTGGGATGCGATTATGAGTGTGCATTTGAAAGGGCATTTTTGCATCACCTCGCACGCCGTACACTACTGGCGCGACCAGTCGAAACAAGGCAAAGCGGTCAGTGGCCGCATTCTCAATACCACCTCAGGCGCAGGCTTGCAGGGTTCTATCGGTCAGTCTAACTATGCCGCGGCTAAAGCGGGCATTGCTGCACTGACCTTGAACCAGGCGGCCGAATTGGGACGTTATGGTATTACTGCCAACGCTGTGGCACCTGCTGCACGTACTGGGATGACCACGGCGGTTGAAGCAATGGCCACCCGCATGGCGCCACCAACCGATGGCAGCTTTGATTACTGGGCACCAGAAAACGTCTCATCATTGCTGGCGTGGTTGGCCTCTGAGGCGTCGGCTCAGGTCACTGGCCGTGTATTTGAGTCTGAAGGTGGAAAAATTTCCATTGCAGACGGCTGGCGCTCGACCGCAGGTGTGGATAAGGGTGCACGTTGGGCACCTGCTGAAGTTGGTGAGGCGATGCAAACCTTGCTTGGCAAAGAAGTGCCGGCACAGAAAGTTTACGGAACCTAGGTTCGGAGGCGTCATGGAATTTAGACTAACTGACGAACAGTATATGGTTCGCGACAGTGCGCAGGCTTTCTTGGCTGACGTATCCAGTACGGAACAGGTTCGCAAGGCAATGACCCATGCGTCTAGTTACGATCCTGACGTCTGGCAACGCCTATGTAATGAGTTGTGCTTACAGGCGATCACTATCCCTGAAGAGTACGGCGGGCTGGGTATGAGCTATGTCTATTTAGCTATCGTACTTGAGCAAATGGGGCGCAAGTTGTTTTGCTCACCTTTTCTGGCCACGACCGCTTTCGCTACTAATGCCATCTTGCTGGCGGCTTCTGATCAGCAAAAGCAGCGTTTATTACCGGCGCTTGCGGAAGGCCAAACAGCAACATTAGCCTGGACCGGGTCACAAGCCGCACGTATGGCCGGTACCTGGGGCGCAGAGGCCATCTCTGCGACCTGGCAAGCGACCGATGCGGGTTATGTGCTGGATGGCGAATTGCGCTATGTATTGGACGGTGATACGGCTGAATTGCTGATTATTGCAGCGCGCGCGCCGGGTACCACTGGGCCTGCAGGTATTTCTTTATTTGCTGTGCCGGCTGATACGGCGGGCTTGCAAGCGACTTGGACGCCAACTATGGATCAGACGCGTCGCCAAGCAACGATCAGTTTAACTGCTGTGGCTGTCAGCTCGGAAATGCGCCTTGGCGAGGAAGGCCAGGTGTGGCCGCAACTGCAGAAAACACTCGCGCTGGCGAAAATTGCCTTAGCGGCTGAGCAGTTGGGAGTTGCCAGCGAATCTTTAGATCTGGCGGTGGCTTACACCATGGAGCGTGAGCAGTTTGGTCGGGTGATCGCCAGCTATCAGGCGGTTAAACATAAAGCGGCAGATATGAAGCTCAAAGCGGAAGTGGCCTGTTCAGCGGTGTATTACGCCGCTTGCGTGGCCAGTGAAGTGCTGGCACCTGACGGTGATCAGAAGCTTGC
>LFRZ01000149.1:0-76498 GCA_001513025.1 Gammaproteobacteria bacterium DTU037 | reverse complement strand
CTGAAGTTTCGTGGCGGTCCCGGCGATGAGCATATGTTCCCTGAAGAACGTAAACGCTGGGAGCAGCGACTGGCTGCAGGCAACTGGGTGGGTATCGGTCTGCCTCAAGAGAATGGCGGGCGTGGTGCCTCGATTGAGCAGCAAGTGATTTTTGCTGAGGAGTACGCGCGTGCAGGTGCACCGGGTCGTATTGGTCATATTGGCGAAGGTTTAACCGCTCCAACCTTGGTTGCTTTTGGTTCTGCGGCGCAAAAGGCTAAATATTTACCGGGTATTTTGAGTGGTACTGAGCTCTGGTGTCAGGGCTATTCAGAGCCTTCAGCCGGTTCTGATTTGGCCAATGTGCGCACCCGTGCCGTGCAAGATGCGACAACGGGTCAATGGCGGATTACTGGGCAAAAAATCTGGACCTCATTGGCGCATGAATCGGATTGGTGCTTTGTGATTGCGCGTACCGATCCAAACTCAGTGGCGCACCGCGGCTTAGGTTTCTTTTTGGTGAAGATGCAGCAGTCAGAAATTACCGTGCAGCCCATTGAGCAGTTGACTGGTACCTCTGAGTTTAATGAAGTGTTTTTTGATGGGGCACTGGCTGAAGATATCGTTGGCGCACCCGGCGAAGGGTGGTCAATTGCCATGGCGCTACTGGGCTTTGAGCGCGGGGTTTCCACCCTGGGTCAGCAAATGCAGTTTCAAAACGAACTCAATGAAATTATCCGCATCGCGAAAGACAATGGCTCAGCTAAAGATTCAGTGATCCGTCAGCGCATTGCTGAAGCGCACACCGGCTTACGCCTGATGCGTTATAACGCCATGCGCATGCTGTCTAAGGATGAGCGCAGTGGCCCCGACAGCTCAGCATTGGTTTATAAGCTGCACTGGGCCAGTTGGCACCGTAATTTAGGCGCCTTAGCCATGGACATCTTGGGCCCCGACGCAGAAATAATGGAGAGTGCGCCGTACAACCTGACTCGGTTGCAATCACTGTTCCTGTTTACCCGATCCGACACTATTTATGGCGGCACCAACCAGATTCAGCGCAATATTATTGCTGAACGTGGTCTGGGCATGCCCAAAGAAGCAAAAGGCAGATAAGTATGAATGATGTAACTCGCAATCCGGCCTATGTGCCAGGTCATGGTTTGTTAAAAGGACGCTCGCTGTTGATTACTGCGGCGGCGGGAGCTGGAATTGGTTTTGCTGCGGCGACGAAGGCGATGGAAGAAGGCTGCCGTGGCATTGTCATCAGTGATGTCCACCAAGGGCGGCTGGAAAAGTCGGTCGCGGCTCTAAAAGAGCAAAGCGGCTCAGATCAAGTGTGGGGACAGTTGTGTAATGTCACCAACGAAGATGAGGTGCAAGCGCTGATTGATTTTGCTGAAGAAAAACTCGGTGGGGTTGATATTTTGATTAACAACGCTGGTCTTGGCACCACTTGTGCGCTGTTGGATATGCAAGACAGTGAGTGGAACAAGGTGTTGGATGTCACGCTTAACGGCACCATGCGCATGACCCGCTATATGTTGAAAATGATGAAGCAGCGTGGCAACGGTGGGGCGATTGTTAATAACGCCTCAGTATTGGGCTGGCGCGCACAAAAAGAACAGTCGCATTATGCCGCCGCGAAAGCCGGGGTGATGGCCTTTACCCGCTGTGCAGCATTGGAAGCAGCAGAGTTTGGGGTACGAATTAACGCGGTGGCACCGTCGCTGGCGGTTCATCCTATGTTGCGCAAATCAGCTCCAGAAGAGCTGCTTAAAGAGCTGGAAGCCCGTGAAGCCTACGGCCGTGGTGCGGAAGTATGGGAAGTGGCCAACGTGATGATGTTCCTAGCCAGTGATTATGCGTCCTATATGACCGGTGAAGTGTTGTCCTGCAGTTCGCAGCAGGCGTAAGGCTGTCCTTTTAGATGTATAGGGAGAAGTACGATGAGTACAGTTTTTTCAAACGCAGCAAGCTTAGTTGAGGCGCAAGGGCAGTCGCTCGGTGTCTCTGATTGGCTACTAATAGAACAGGATCGTATCGATACCTTTGCCGAGGCGACCGGTGATCATCAGTGGATTCACGTGGATCCTGTGCGTGCTAAAGATGGGCCTTTTGGTGCCACTGTGGCGCACGGTTATTTGACCTTGTCGCTGGTTAATTATTTTTTACCGCAGTTGATGACGGTCGAAAACTTAGCCATGGGTGTGAACTACGGTTGCGATCGTATTCGCTTCCCTGCACCGGTGATTGTCGGTTCACGCATTCGCGGTGCCGGTGAAGTGACCGGCGTTGAAAGCCTCGCCAATGGCGCGGTGCAAGTGGTTGTGCGGGTCACGATTGAGATTGAAGGCAGTGACCGTCCGGCGTGCGTGGTGGATACCATCAGCCGCTATACTTTTGTATCAAATGATTAAGGAATCTTCTATGAAAGAAGTCGTTATTGTTTCCACTGCGCGTACGGCGCTGACCAAATCATTTCGCGGTTCCTTCAATGATACTGAAGCACCGGTTTTAGGTGGCCACGTGATTCGTGCCGTGGTTGAACGTGCAGGTATTGATCCTGCTGATGTGGGTGATGTGATTATGGGTTGCGCCGTGCAACAGGGCACCCAAGGCTACAACATTGGTCGTTTAAGTGCCTATACCGGCGGACTGCCCAATAGTGTGGCGGGCATGGCGGTGGATCGTATGTGCGCTTCCGGCCTGATGGCGATCAGTGAAGCCGCTAAAGGCATTATGACTGGCGAGTATGATGTGGCGATTGGTGGCGGTGTTGAGTCGCTGTCTTTGACACAAAATAAACATAAGAATACTTATCGTGCACGCTCTGAAGCCGTCATGGCGGTTGCCCCTGCTGCGTATATTCCGATGATTGAAACTGCTGAGATTGTTGCCGAGCGTTACAATATCAGCCGTCAAGCGCAAGATGAATATGCCCTGCAAAGTCAGCAACGCACGGCTGCGGCGCAAGACGCCGGTCGCTTTGATGATGAGATCGTGCCGCTTAAGGCGAATATGCAGCTGTTTGAAAAAGATGGCACGCCAGCCGGACATAAAGAAGTCGTGGCTGATCATGATGAATGTAACCGTCCGAGCACCACGCTGGAAGGCTTGCAGGGTTTGAAAACCGTGTGGAAAGACGGTGAGTGGATTGCCGAAGGCAAATGTATTACTGCGGGCAACGCCTCACAGTTTTCTGACGGTGCAGCAGCGTGCTTATTGATGTCGCGTGAAGAGGCGGATCGTCGTGGCTTGGCTCCCTTAGGTATTTATCGCGGTGTAGCAGTGGCCGGTTGTGACCCAGAAGAAATGGGTATTGGTCCAGTGTATGCGATTCCAAAGCTGCTCAAACGCTTTAATTTGCAAGTAGCAGACATTGGTCTATGGGAGATTAATGAAGCCTTTGCTTCTCAGGTGCTGTATTGCCGCGATCACCTCGGTATTGATAACGACAAGCTCAACGTCAATGGTGGCGCGATTTCAGTCGGGCACCCCTTCGGTATGAGTGGCGCGCGGATGGTGGGTCATGCGCTGCTGGAAGGCCGTCGTCGTCAGGTTAAATACGTAGTGGTATCCATGTGTATTGGTGGTGGCATGGGCGCTGCAGGGTTGTTTGAAATTCCCCAGTAAGCGTCACGAAACTTAGAAAAACCGCCATGTTTAGCGCATTGGCGGTTTTTTGTTTTCTGCTGCCACGCATCTGTACATCAAGTAATTTACTGGCATTTTTAGCCATTGTCTGATCATGCGTTGCATATAACCCGTTTGAACGATGCAGCGTTTTGAGTTCCAGACCACCATCAGCTCAGCCCTTAAAAACTATAAAACAAATTGAGGTCCGCGGTTTGCATTTGAAAGCCCCGCGAGCACTCTAAACGGGAGAGTTCCATGTACAGACTTATCAGTTATTCATTTTGCTTAATGGTCGCGGCTCTTGTTTTATTTGCGTTCTCTCCTCGAGACGATAATGAGGCAGATGGTGAGCACTTCAACGTTAGGCGTATCCAATTCAATGACCTTGTGACTGTCGACGGCAGACTTGTTGCTGTGGGTGAGCGCGGCACCATTGTGGTCAGTGAAAACAATGGCCAAGCGTGGAAAGTCACCCACCGTGATACTGAAGTACCGGTCACTCTGACCGATATTTCGGTGCTGAGCGATAAGGTGTTGCTGGCTGTGGGCCACGATAGCGTTATTTTGCGCAGTGAGGACGGCGGCCTGAGTTGGGCGCTGATTATGCGTGACGCTGAGACGGGTGAGCCGCTGCTCGGTACTTGGAGTGCTGACGGGCAAAATGTATTTGCTTACGGTAGCTTCGGCAAGTTTTTAGTCTCAAGCGATGCGGGGAAGACTTTTGCTGCGCAGGAGTTGGATATTTTTGGTGAGCATTTAAGCGCAATGGCCGGTGATGCCGGCGATGTACGCATTATGGTCGGAGAGATGGGCTTAGTGATGCGCAGCCTTGATGCTGGCACCTCGTGGGAAAAACTTGACCCCTTCTATAAAGGCTCACTGTTTGGTGTTGCTTATATGCATGGCACGCGTTGGGTCGCGTACGGTATGCGCGGTCATGTGTTCTTTAGTGAGGACAATGGCGAGCATTGGACTCAAGTGAACATTGGCAGTGAGTTGCCTCTGTATGGGCACGCAGTATCCCCAGATGGAAAACATATGGTGATTGTTGGTACAGCTGGGATTTTGGTCTCTCTGAATGACCAAGGACAGTTACTTGATACCAGTAATGTCAGTGGTTTGGGCACGCTAACGTCTGCCGTAATATTGCCCAGCGGCAATATTGTAGCGGCCGGACAGCGCGGTTTAATGCAGAGCCTTCACGGTCACGTGACGGCATGGAACTAAGAGGAGCGGAGCATGAGTAACCAACAATCAAAGGTCCAGCAGATGGTCGAGTGGTGCGCTGATCAGCTGCTTGCCTGGCGTAAACCCTTACTAGCGCTGTTTATTCTTATCACTGTTGTACTGGGCTATAGCGCCACGGGTATCCGCTTGGATCCGGGCTTTAACAAACAGATTCCAGTCAATCATCCGTTTATGCAGAACTTCCTGCATTACAGCGACACCTTTTCTGGCGCGAATAACGTCTTGGTCAGTGTACGCTGGAAAGGCGAGGGTGATATTTATAACCCTGAGTTCTTAGATGCGTTGCGCAAGGTGACCGATGAGGTGTTTTTCATCCCTGGCGTACGTCGGGCCAGTGTCAGCTCCTTGTTTACGCCGGATGTGCGTTATATCGAAGTGACGGAGCAAGGTTACATTGGTGACGTTGTTGTGCCGCCGCACTTCAGTGGTACTGAAGAGGATTTACAACAGGTACGTAGAAATACTGAGCGTTCTGGTCAAATAGGTCAGTTGGTGGCCAATGATTTGAGTGCGGCAATGGTGCGCGCTGATTTGCAGGAGATTAATCCAGATACGGGAGAGCAAGTCTCCTACGTGGAAATTTCACGTCATCTTGAAGAAATTCGTAGTAGTTTTGAAAGTGAAAACATCGGCATTGATATCGTTGGTTTTTCTAAGCTGACCGGTGATGTGGTGGCTGGGCTGATGGATGTGATGTGGTTTTTCCTGATCGCCTTTATCATTACAACGATTCTATTGTGGATGTATACCCGCTCGGTCAAGCTCACCGTGGTGTCATTGATTGTGGCCATGCTGCCGGTCGTTTGGTTGTTAGGTTTGTTACGCATGATGGGCATGGGAATTGACCCCATGTCTATTTTAGTACCCTTCCTGATCTTCTCAATTGGTGTATCGCATGCGGTACAGATGACCAACGCGTGGAAGCAGGATGTGTTGGCGGGTAAAACTTCTGAACAAGCGGCGCACTCGGCATTTAGTAAAATATTCGTACCCGGTGCTCTGGCACTGTTGATGAATGCGCTGGGTTTTGGCGTCATCATGCTGATTGATATCCCTATTGTGCATGAGTTGGGTGTGACCGCCTGTCTCGGCGTTTTGTTGATGATTATCACCAATAAAATGATGCTGCCGATCATTATTTCGCACTTACATCTGGAGCGTTCCGCTGCAGTGACGGGTGCTTCTGGTGAAGAAAAAAGACACCAAGTCTGGTGGTTTCTTTCTAACGTAACGCGCCCAGGGGTCGCCTTGGTGGTCTTTATCATCAGTCTGGTTTTGTTGGTGGGTGGCGCTTGGAAGAGTCGCGACCTAGTGGTCGGCGATGTCGCCAGCGGTGCGCCTGAGTTGCGTGCAGATTCGCGCTACAACTTGGATAACGAAAACATTGTTAACCGTTATTCAGTGGGTCTTGATCTACTGACGGTGTATGTGGAAACAAATACCCCCGATGGTGATGCCTGTTTGGATCCTGATGTGATGCGTGCTGTGGAAAAACTCGATTTCCACTCACGCAATATTTTGGGTGTGCAGTCGGTAGCCAGTGTTGCGGGTATGGGTAAAGTGACCATTGCCGGTAATAACGAAGGCAACCCGCGTTGGGCGGCTATTCCAGGTAGTGATCGCGGTTTGCGAGCGGGTTCGCAGGCGTTCTCGAGTGAGCATGGCCTGGTTGTTGATGGCTGTAAAACAATGCAGGTTGTGTTGTATCTCGCCAATCACCAAGGTGACTTAGTCAGTCGTGTGGTTAAGCGCGTGGAAGAAATCATTGAGGAGATTGATGAGCCAAAAGTCGAGTTTAAGATGGCTGGCGGTAACGTTGGCGTACAAGCGGCATCTAACGAAGCAGTTAAGAAAGCTGAAGTACAGATGCACAGTGCGTTGTTGGCCTCGGTGGCGTTATTCTGCTGGATGACCTTCCGCTCGTTCCGCGCAGTACTGTGCATTATTATGCCCTTGGCAGTGGTGGCGACCTTCTGTAATGCGCTGATGGCGTGGCTGGGTATCGGGCTGAAGGTTTCGACCTTACCGGTGCTGGCTTTAGGTGTCGGCGTGGGGGTGGATTACGGAATCTATATTTATGAGCGCTTACAGCATGAACTGTCGCTGGGGCGAGATCTGCGTGAAGCCTTTTATCAGTCTATGCTGCAGCGAGGAACGGCCTCATTGTTTACCGCGATTACTATGTCGATAGGTGTGGGTACTTGGGCGTTTGCACCGCTTAAGTTCCAGGCGGATATGGGGATCCTGTTGGCCTTTATGTTCTTGGTCAACGTGTTTGGAGCGATTATTATTCTGCCAGCATTGGCCAGTTGGTTTAACCGTTCCAAGCCATTGGTGGCGGTTAAGCATGAGTCGAATACAAAATAGAGTGTTTCTTATGAAGCAATAGTCTAAGACGGGTCTTTTCTTCTCAGCACGTGTGACAGCGTGTTGAGAAGCAGTTATTCTCAATTGATACTAATCAATAATAGCTGGATGTTGCATTCAAGGACGGAGCTCAAATTAGAAGAGGTCATCGTGACGCTAAATCTCCCCGCTCAAGAAGCTGCCCTAGATTGCCAAAATATCTCTCTGGTTGATTATGATCAGCTGGTGATGTCGATCCATGCAGGTAGTCATAATGATACAGCTATAACGACCGCTTTAGATCGTATGCGTACGCAGTTCAAGGCTAACTTTGTCACCCTGATTTTAAGAATTCCTGGGATTGATGATATAGGTTTGATGCTTGTTTCAGGTAATTTGGCTGTGCATGGTCAGTTAGCCTATATCAGTTATTATCGTAACCTCACACCCTTTTCCGGTCAGTCAGTCGACACGGTGTTTACTCAGCGCGATGTGATGACGGATGAAGCATGGGTGGCAACCGATTATTACCAAGCATCCTGTAAGCATCAAAATGTATTTCATGTGATGGGTGCGGATATTTCTACTGAACAGGAAGGTGTGTTTCGTTTGCGTATCACCCGGCCTGAGTCTGAAGCTGCCTTTAGTGATCAAGATAAGGCCTTGTGCCAGATGCTGTTGCCGCATATGCGCAGTGCTTTGCAGGTTCGTAGTCTACTGGGACGCAGTGAGTCGATGGGTAATTTATATGCCGATGCGATCAACCGTTTATCGGTGGCCACCATTTTGCTCAATGATAAGGGTGTCGTACAGAAGCTAAATGAGTACGCGCAAGCTCTACTGGACCGTGCTGACGGGCTCAAACTGGTCGGTGATAGGCTGGAAGCCAGTTACCCCAGTGATAATAAAGAGCTGCAAAAACGCATCAAAGATGCATTTGATGCGCGTGAGCGTGGCGATACCCTCAGCGGTGAACCTTTATCCGTCACCCGCCCCTCAGGCGAGGTCAATCTCGGTATTGTGTTTGAGGCAGTCCCTAATGTGGGTTGGCTCGATGACAAAGACCGGGGCACCTTGCTGTTGTATGTGCGGGATGCGGTGAATAAGTCGAATGTCAGCAGCTCGGTGGCGAAGGAGCTATTTGACTTTACCCCAGCGGAAACGACCTTAGCCCTTGAATTGGCCAATGGGCTTTCTCTGGAGGATGCTGCTGAAAAACTGGGGATTATGCGCAATACGGCGCGCGCTCACTTACGCGCTATTTTTTCTAAGACTGGTGTACGTCGCCAAGCAGAATTGGTCCGCGTGATGCTCAATAGTGTTGTGGCGTTGAGTGGCACTGTGGTCGGCCCAGTGAGTGCGGCAAAAAGCTTGGTGCCAGGTGAGTTACTGATGCCGCTGCGACGTGATAACTGATCTACAAAGTTAAACTCTAGTCTACCTTGACGATGAGTGTGCTGATTGCCTTGGTTACTCTCGAATAATAAAAGTAAAGGCTGTTAGGCTAATGAGTAGGATCAACCAGATGAATGTCGATAGCAAAAGTGCACACACTATTCCAGAGTTAATCTTTGCCGGCGCAAGGCAATACGCAGAACATATTGTGCTTGAGGCACCCGGCGAATCGATCAGTTATGCAGCCTTACCAGAGCGTGTGTTAGCAATAACACGCGGTCTGATGGCCAGCGGTATTCAAACCGGCGATCGAATTGGTGTTTGGGCGCCTAATTCGACCGACTGGGTGCTGATCGCCTTAGCTATTCATTGTGCTGGAGGCGTGCTGGTTCCGATCAATACGCGCATGAAAGGCAATGAAGCTGCCGATGTGTTAGAACGCAGCGGCTCACGTATTGTTTTTGTCGTGGGTGAGTTTTTGGGCGTGGATTACCCTGCCATGTTGGCTGCCTGCCGCCCGCACACTTTAGAGCAAATGGTGGTGATTGGCAGGCCTACGGCGGCTGGACAAACCACCTTGGCTGACTTAACTGTGGCCGGTACGGCAATCACCCCAGCGGCTGCTCGCGAGCGTGCAGAGTCGATTACTGCTGGGGATTTGTCGGACTTGTTATTTACTTCCGGCACCACAGGCAAGCCGAAGGGGGTGATGAGCAGTCACGGGCAAACCTTGCAGGCGTTTCGAGAGTTTGTGCGTATTTTGGGTATTCAAAGCACAGATCGCTATTTAGTGGTGAATCCGTTTTTCCACAGCTTTGGCTATAAGGCGGGTTGGCTCACTTGCATGCTCGCCGGTGCGACTATTATTCCCCAAACTGTATTTGATGCAGAAGATATTTTTCGGCGGGTTGAAGAAGAGCGCATCACTGTTTTACCCGGCCCGCCGACGCTGTATCTGTCGATGTTAGCGCATCCGCGGCTGGCCAGTGCAGACCTGAGTAGTTTGCGCGTGGCGGTTACCGGCGCGTCAGCTATTCCACCGTTACTGATCGAACGTCTGCGCAATGAGTTGGGTTTTGCGGTGGTGACGACCGCGTATGGCCTGACGGAGTGTGGCGGTCTGGCCACTATTTGTGATCCTGCAGCGCCGGCCGAGACTATCGCCAGCACCAGCGGTCGCGCGATTCCCGGCACTGAGTTACGTATCGCTGATGAGCAGGGTGCTGAGGTGCCGGTGGGTGCTACGGGCGAGATTTGTTTGCGCGGCTTTCATGTGATGCAAGGTTATTTTAATGACCCTGCCGCCACAGCAGAAACCATCACTGCTGAGGGTTGGTTACGTACCGGTGATGTTGGGCATATCGATGCTGATGGTAATCTGACGATTACTGACCGGCTCAAAGATATGTTTATCGTTGGTGGTTTTAACTGCTATCCGGCTGAAATTGAAGCTGGCTTGTTTGAACATCCGGCTATCGCGCAAGTGGCTGTCGTGGGCATAGCCGATGAGCGCATGGGCGAGGTGGGTTGTGCTTGCGTGGTATTAAGGCGAGGATTTGAGCTGACTGAACAGCAGCTGATTGATTGGAGTCGCGCGCAAATGGCCAATTATAAAGTGCCACGGCGGGTGGCTTTTTATGCTGATTTGCCAAAAAATGCGTCGAATAAAATTGATAAAGTTGAACTGCGCCGTCGCTTATCTTGAGTGAGCTGCAGCACATGCTGTAGACAAAAACGCCCAGTATAAACTGGGCGTTTTTCTTGCGGCGGAACTATTAATGACCCAGAAAGGTGGGCTTTCTTTTTTCAATAAAAGCATTCATGCCTTCTTTTTGGTCGTTCGAGGCAAATAGTAGTGCATTGGCTTTACGCTCCAGCGCGAGGCCCGCTTCCAGTGAGGCGTCCATGCCGTGCAGAATCACTTCTTTAATTTGCTCAGCGGCAAGCGGCGACATTTTTGCAATCAATTTTGCTTGGCTGAGCGCATGTGCTTGCACTTGATCATCGGGCACGACTTCGCTGACTAAACCGCTAACCCACGCGTCGTGGGCACTGATTGGTTTGCCGGTCAGGGCCATTTGCATCGCTTTGGCTTTACCCACTGCGCGTACTAAACGCTGGGTGCCGCCAATGCCGGGCATGATACCAATGCGGATTTCCGGCTGGCTGAACTGTGCGCTTTCGCCAGCAATTAAAATATCGGCGTGCATGGCCAGCTCACAGCCGCCGCCATAAGCATAGCCGCAAATAGCCGCAATCACAGGTTTTGGACAGTGCTGGATCGGTGCCCAGACGCGTTCCGTATGGCGCTGGTAAATTTCGATGGGGCCAGTGTCGGCCATGCTGGAAATATCACCGCCGGCAGCAAAGTTAATGTCACCGCCGGTGAGCAAAATGCAACGAATCTCTGGGTCGTTACCCAGCTTTAAAAAGTACTCAGATAACAACGCTTGGAGCTTAAGGCTTAGGGCGTTATTGACCTGTGGTCGGTTCAGCGTAAGCCTTGCTACGCCAGGCTCTGGGTAATCCACTAATAGCGGGTGTTGGTCATGATCAGGCATGCGGGAACTCTCAGCAGAAAGAAGCAATTATTGCTGTCTGCATTCTGGTTTTCTAGGCCTTCTGGTTCATCGTCTATTCAGACGATGAACGTTTTTAGCTAAGCCAATAGAGTCATGAAAAGCCGTTGTTATGAGGAAGCTCGGATGCAGTTTACGAATGGTCTAGATTACACCGGAAAAGTTGTGCTGGTGACGGGTGGCACTAAAGGTATAGGTGCAGGTATTGCCCAGCGCTTTCTCGAAGCAGGAGCCGAGGTGGTGGTGTGTGGTCGCCAGGCGCCGCAGCGTTTGCCCGCTGTTGAAGGCCGTGCGGCAGATTTTTACGCGTTAGATCTACGAGATGTGGATGCGTTATCGGCGTTATTTGAACATATCAGTGCGCGCTATGGCCGTCTTGATGTAGTCGTTAACAATGCCGGTGGCAGTCCAGCTGCCGACGCAGCGACTGCCTCGCCACGCTTTAGTGAAAGCATTATTCGACTTAATTTATTGGTGCCATTAAATGTTGCTCAGTTTGCTAATCGCATGATGCAGCAGCAAGAGCGGGGCGGCGCGATTGTGTTTATCGGTAGTGTCAGTGCCTCCAGGCCTTCTCCTGGGACTGCCGCCTACGGTGCAGCGAAAGCTGGGGTATTAGCGCTGGTCAGCTCGTTAGCGGTTGAATGGGCACCAAAAGTGCGCGTGGTCTCGGTCAGTCCAGGCCTGATTCGCACCGAACAGTCCCATTTGCATTACGGTGACGAGGCGGGTGTAGAAGCGGTAGGCGCAGGCATTCCTGCCGGGCGTATGGGTGAGCCCGATGATGTCGCCGGTGCCTGTTTATTTGCCGGCTCAGCGTACGCAAGTTATTGGAGTGGTACTAATTTATTGCTCCACGGCGGTGGCGAAAAGCCAGCGTTCTTGAGTTCTTCCACAGCAAATCAAGTTGGATAAATTAGACGGTTTCAGCTTTTGATGAGCAAAAGCAGGGCTGTCACTGGACATAATCAGGAGACGAAATTGGCTGATCCAAAATTACTAGAACAGATAGAAGCCTTTGTGGGTCGTGAATACGGACGGGTCTACGCTTGGGATCAAGTGAATGCGCCGATGATTCGCCATTGGTGTGAAATCATGGGTGTTGATAACCCGCTGTATACCGATCCGGCGTTTGCTCGCGAGGCTGGCTACGACGATATCGTTGCGCCGCCATCAATGCTCCAAGTGTGGTGTATGGGTGGTTTGGATAATGAAAATTATGCGCCCGGCTCAACCGATGAAAACTCATTTGAAGTCCTAAAACTTATTGAAGGCTATGGCTATCCAGCGGTGGTGGCGGTCAATACTGAGCTGAGCTTTGAGCGCCATGTCACTTTGGGCGAAACCTTGTATTACACCAGTCATGTAGATTCTATTAGCGAAGAGAAAACGACAGGTTTGGGGACCGGCTTCTTTGTCACCTTGGCCATGCCATTTTACGCCAAGCGTGACAGCGGTGAGGATGAAAAAGTCGGCGAGCTGATGTTCCGCGTGTTCAAGTTCAAACCTGCACATGCTACGCCAGCGGATGATAAAGCGGTACAGGCTAAGCCTGATAAGGCGGTAAGAAAGCGTCCACTACCCGGCGTCAGTGATGATACGCGCTTTTTCTGGGAAGGCTGCGAGCAAGGCAAGCTGCTGATCCAGCGTTGCACAGCGTGCCAGACGCTACGTCATCCACCTGCACCGGTGTGCATCAATTGCCACAGCTTTGATTGGGATTCGATCCAAGCCAGCGGTAAGGCGTCGTTGTATTCCTTTGTGGTGATGCATTACCCAGAAGTTGCGCCGTTTGATTACCCCAACCCCATTGGCCTGATTGAGCTTGAAGAAGGCGTGCGTTTAATTGCTGGGCTGGTCGGTGTGGATCCTAAAGATATTGAAATTGGCCAGAAATTGCAGGTGGAATTCAATCGCTTTGATGACCAGCAAACCTTGCCACAATTTCGACCAGTGGCTGGATAAGGGGGCTTTATGGATTTTGCATTAAGTGAAGACCAGCGTGCTATTGCAGAAATGGCTGATGGTTTGTTCCGTGATAACTGCTCCGACGAGCAGATGCGCGATTATGATTTAGCGGCTAAGCCGTTTATGGACGATGTATGGCAGACCTGTATTGACACAGGTTTGCATGCCCTCGCGATTCCTGAGTCATTTGGCGGCAGTGGTCTGGGCATGACCGAGCTGTTTTGCGTACTTGAAGCACAGGGTGCCAGTCTGGCACAGGTGCCGATTTGGGAGCATCAACTGACGGCCTGTTGTTTGGCCGAGTTTGCCGGTGAGGCGCATACAGCTTTGCTTGAGCAGGCGGCCAGCGGCGAGTCTTTATTAACCCTGGCTTTGACTGCATTGAACAGCAGCGGCGGTATCCAGCTACGCTTACAGAGCACTGATGCGGGTCTGAGTCTACAGGGGCAGGTCGGTGCAGTCGCCTACGCCGCTCAGGCTCAGCGTTTATTGGTGTTAGCCGACTCTGCGCAAGGGCCTTGTTTAGTCTTGCTTAATCCTCACGCGCAAGGTGTGCGTTTAGTGACAGGCGTTGCCAATAATGCGGTAGCGGTTGCTGATGTGCACTGTGACCAGGTGACTGTTGCTCCGCTGGATGTCTTACCATGCGCCGCAACCGAGTGGTTGGAGCAGCGCGTGATTGCTGCGCTGGCATCACTGCAACTGGGTGTTAGCGTTGAGCAGATTAAGCGCACGGCCGAGTATTTAAAAGAGCGTGAGCAGTTTGGCCGAGCGATTGGCACCTTTCAAGCGGTACAAATGACCATGGCTGACTGCCATATTGCCACCGAAGCCTTGCGCAGCACACTTTATCAGTTGCTGTATCGCCTGGATGCCAGTCTGCCCAGTCCATCCGAAGCCTTCGCAACACATTATTTAAGCTGTGAGGCAGCGCATTTGGTTGGGCATAAAACTCAGCATGTGCATGGTGGTATCGGTGTCGATTTAACCTATCCGATTCATCGATTCCTGTATTGGAGTCGTCACCTTTCAATGGTTTTGGGCAGCTCCTCAGGCAGCATTGAGCGCCTAGGTAACTGGTTAGCCAACAACGATAAACTGGGATGGAAATATGATCTTGAAGAAAACCAAATCACTGGCTGAGGTTAAAGTTGGCGATCAGCTGGCTGAACTCAGTATTCCGATCACCGTCACCTTGATTAACGGTGGCGCGATCGCCACGCGGGATTACTTTCCCGGTCACCATGATAAAGAGGCGGCGCAGGCACTGGGTTCACCGCATATTTTTATGAATATTCTTACCACCAATGGGCTGGTGCAGCGTTTTGTGGAAGAGTGGGCTGGCCCTTTGGCAACGTTCAAAAGTCAGAAGATTAAGTTGGGCGCCCCGAATTATCCGGGCGACACTATGACCTTTACTGGTGAAGTGACTGAGCGCGACGAAGCAACCCGCTCCGTGCTCTTAAGCTTTAAAGGTAAAAATTCAATGGGTAACCACGTGGCCGGTACGGTCACCGTGGTACTGCCTTGAGCTATGGGAGATTTTAGAAATGAGTGACTCTTTCCTGTCGGGTAAAGCGGCTATCGTTGGCCTCGGCGCTACAGAATTTTCCAAAAACTCAGGTCGTACTGAGCTGAGACTGGCCATGGAGGCCACTCTACAGGCGCTGGCGGATGCGGGTATTGACCCGTCGGAAGTCGATGGTTTTAGTAGCTACTCAGTGGATAAAGTGCCTGAGTATGAAATCGCCCGCTTACTGGGTTGCAAGGATGTGAAATTCTTCTCCCAAGTGCCACACGGCGGCGGTGCTGCATGCGCCCCAGTCATGCATGCGGCGATGGCAGTTGCCACTGGCGTGGCTAAAACCGTAGTGGTCTATCGCGCGATGAATGAGCGCTCTTGGTACCGTTTTGGTACGGGTGATTATGGTTTTGGCGCAACCCCGATTTTTGACAACGTTAATTACGGTTGGTATATGCCGCATGGCTTTCATACCCCTGCCGCGTGGGTGGGCATGTTTGCTCAGCGCTATATGCATGAGTACGGTGCAACGTCTGAAGATTTTGGTCGTATTGCTGTGGCGGCGCGCGATTTTGCCGCAACCAACCCTGCTGCGTTTTTCTATGAAAAGCCGATTACTTTAGACGATCATCAGAACTCACGTTGGATCTGTGAGCCGCTGCATTTGCTCGATTGCTGCCAAGAGTCAGACGGTGCGGTGGCAATGGTGATTACCTCGGTTGAACGTGCGCGTGATCTGAAACAAAAGCCGGTGATTATTAAGGGTGCTTCACAAGGTATCTCACACGGTCAGCAGAGCATGACTTCGTTCTATCGTGACGATATTACCGGCTTGCCTGAGATGGGCGTGGTGGCCAAGGAAGTCTATCGCCAGTCGGGCCTGAGCCCGGATGCGATTCAGACTGCCGTTATTTACGACCACTTCACCCCTTTCGTGTTGCCGCAATTGGAAGAATTTGGTTTTGCTGAGCGCGGGGCAGCGAAAGACTTTATTCGTGCTGGGCATCATGCCCGTGGCGGCCGCTTACCGATCAATACTCACGGTGGACAGCTGGGTGAAGCCTACATCCACGGTATGAATGGCGTTGCTGAAGGTGTGCGCCAAGTACGCGGACAGGCGGTCAATCAGGTGGATAATGTCGAGAACGTCGTCGTCACCGCCGGCACCGGCGTACCGACCAGTGGCCTGATTTTAGGCGTAGCCTAAGGAGCGAACTATGTTTGTTGATCTAACCGACGAGCAGCGTGCGCTGCGATTAAAAGTCCGCGATTATTTTACTCATCTGATGACGCCTGAGCTGCGCAATGAGTTGCGTGGCTCAGAAGGTGGCGATCAGTTTAAAAAGATCGTCCGCCAGATGGGTCAGGATGGTTGGTTGGCTGTGGGTTGGCCGAAAGAATACGGCGGGCAGGGCTATGGCCCGACCGAGCAATTGATCTTTTTTGAAGAAGCCAATATTGCTGGCGCGCCACTGCCTTTTGTCACCATCAGTACGGTTGGCCCTGCATTGATGAGCTACGGAACAGCTGCGCAAAAAGAGAAGTTTCTCGGTGGTATTGCCAGTGGTGATATTCATTTCGCGATTGGTTATTCCGAGCCCAGTGCCGGCAGTGACTTAGCTGTGTTGAAAACCGCTGCCAAGGTTGAAGATGATCACTTTGTGGTCAATGGTAACAAGCTGTGGACATCGGGTGCCGATGGTGCCGATTACATTTGGCTGGCAGCGCGGACCAATCCGGATGAAGCACGCCATAAAGGCATCTCGATTCTGATTGTTGACACTAAAACTGAAGGCTTTTCGCAGACAGTGATTCCGACCAGCAGTAATGCGACTGCAGCGTCTTACTATGACAATGTGGTCGTACCCAAAGATATGTTAGTGGGTGAGCTGAATAAAGGATGGCAGCTGATTACCGCACAGCTCAACCATGAGCGCTTAGGTCTTGGCTCTTGGGCTGATCGAGTGGTGGGCATGTATCGCAAAGTGTATTTGTGGGCTAAAGCTGCTGATGAAAGTGGCCGCCGTGCCACTGACCATGCCTGGGTACGACGCAATCTTGCCCTGTGTTACGCCAAGTTAGAAGCCATGCGTTTGATCAACTTCCGTATCGCCGCTGATTTGGATCAGGGCAAGATGGACGTGGCCTTGGCCTCGACTACTAAAGTGTACGGTTCTGAGTCGGTGATTGATATTTTGCGCCTGTTGACAGAAGTAATAGGCGCTAATGGTTTAGTGCGTAGCGGCAGTGCCGCCGCTTTTCTGATGGGTGAGCTGGAGTACGACGTACGTGCAGCACCCACTTTGACCTTCGGTGGCGGGACCAACGAAATTCAACGCGAGCTGATTGCCCAGTTTGGCCTCGGCTTACCCCGTTCGCGTTAATGCGGAGCGATTATTGTTGAGCTATATCAGAGCCGGCCACTGACTAAGTGGCCGGCTTTTTTACTTAGAAGGCCGTTGAATTTAATAATAATTATAGGTGCATCATATGAGTAAAGTATTCAGTTCGGGTCGTGCATTGTCGGTGGCTGAGGTAGCGCAGTGGGATGTCGTGACGGATGTCGCTATTGTTGGATTTGGTGCTGCGGGTAGCTGTGCGGCAATCGAAGCGCGCAAGGCCGGCGCTCGTGTTGATATTTTTGAAGTAGCCAGTGCCCCAGGCGGGAGTGCCAGCTGGTCAGGTGGTGAAGTGTATGTCGGTGGCAGTGGTGGTACTGAGATTCAGCGCCAGCATGGTTTTACAGATGCCACTGAAGATTTACAGCGCTATTTGATGATGTCCGGTGGTCCCGCCGCGGATAAAGATCGGGTCACTCTGTATGCCAATAATGCCGCCGACCACTTTGAGTGGCTGGGTGCTCAGGGCGTCCCTTTTAAAGGTACCTACTTACCCGGCAAGTGGATTGAGCCCACCACCGATGACACGCTGATTTGGTCGGGTAATGAGAAGGCTTGGCCCTTCTCTGCCCAGGCTAAGCCTGCGCCGCGTGGCCATACGGTGCAGTTCACCGGTTGGGGCGGTGGTAAGTTGTTTATGGAAAAGCTGTGCGCACGCGCGATGGAGCTGGGCGTAACAGCACATTACGATTCGCGCGCGGTGTGCCTGATTACTGATAGCAGCGGGGCAGTCAAAGGCCTCGTTATTCGTAAAGCCGGCGAGAATATTTTTGTGCAAGCGCGTCATGGCGTGATTTTATGTGCCGGTGGTTTTATTACCAATCGTGAGATGGTCGCCCGCTATGCCCCTGAAGCACTGCGCTGTGAGCAGTTGGTGACGGGTGGTAACGATGACGGTTCAGGTATCCGAATGGGGATCAGTGTCGGTGCCACCACCCTGAATATGCACGAGTTTTTTGCCACGCTGCCGTTCTTCCCGCCCGAGTCACTGATCAAAGGTATTTTTGTTAATGAGCGCAGCCAGCGTTTTATTAATGAAGACACTTATCACGGTCGTGTCGCACATTATGTGCTGAGACAGCCAAATGGCCGAGTCTGGTTGTTGGTGGATAACGATATCTTTGGCCGCCCGATGATTCAGCCCAATATTACCATTGCGGCAGTCGGCGAAACCTGGGAAGAGATCGAGGCAGAGCTTGAGCTAGAGCCAGGATCGTTAGTTGAAACAGTCAACGAATTCAATCGTCATGCCGCTGAAGGTAAAGACCCCTACTTGCATAAAAGTGCAGAGTGGCTGCGACCATTAGTAACCCCGCCGTTTGCCGCACTGAGTTATTGCCCAGGTGATATTGAGGGGCACGCCTTTACCTTAGGTGGCCTAGCAACCAAGCCTACTGGTGAAGTGTTGGATGCTGATGGGCAGCCGATTGCTGGGCTGTATGCTGCTGGCCGTACCGCCTGCGGCCTGCCGCGTTGGGGGGAAGGCTACAGTTCAGGTATGTCCTTGGGTGACTCAACTTTCTTTGGTCGCCAGGCTGGACTCAGCGCCGCAGCGCTTGTTGCTAACGATTAGTCTTAATAGACGATGCTTCAGGCGACGCCTAACCTGATGATGAATACAACTAAAAACAAGACAGGAACCACTATGAAACTGAAGAATAAAATCAGTGTTGTTACCGGCGCTGGACAAGGCATGGGACGCACCATGGTGCAGCACTTTGTTGAGCTTGGCGCAATTGTTTACGCCGTTGATGTGAATGCTCAAGCGCTAGAAGAAACGGTTAAGGATCTCGCTGGCAAAGCACATGCCGTGGTCTGTGATATTACCAATGAAGCCGCTGTCACCGCGCTGATGGCACGCATCGAGCAAGAGCAGGGCCATTTAGATATCTTGGTGAATAATGCGGGCATCGGTTCAATGGACAGCTTCCTTGATACGCCCTTAGAAACCTGGCAGCGGGTGATCAACGTTAACCTGACTGGTGCGTTCCTGTGCAGCCGTGAAGCAGCCAAGCTGATGGTTAAGGCTGGTAAAGGCTCGATTATTAACTTCTCCAGTACCGGAGCTTTAACCGGTGAAGGACCGAGCCATTACGTTGCCTCCAAAGCCGGCATGATGGGTTTAACCCGCAGCACCGCCCGAGAGCTTGCGCCCAGTGGTATTCGTGTCAATAGCTTAGTCCCTGGTGCCACCGATACGCCAATGATGGCGGGTATTCCGCAAGAATGGATGGACTCAATGATTGCCGGTATCCCATTAGGCCGTTTAGGTACGACCATCGAAATCGCTCGTGTTGTGGCCTTCTTAGGCAGTGATGACGCCAGCTTTATTACCGGTCAGAACATCGCCGTTAACGGCGGCATGGCATTTTACTAAGGGGTAGCAGACGATGACTAACAGACTTGAAAATAAGATTGCCATTGTTACCGGCGGCAGTGCCGGTATTGGTGCGGCAACAGCAACGCGTATGGCAGAAGAAGGCGCAACCGTAGTGGTCTTCGGTCGCCGTGAAGAACCATTAAAAGCGTTGGTGGCCAAGATTGCCGAGCAAGGCGGAAAGGCTGCTTATAAAGTAGCTGACGTCAGTGACGAACAGACGTTTGTCAGTGCTATTGATGCGGTCGCCAAAGAGTACGGCAGACTGGATATTATGGTTAATAACGCTGCTTCGTATACTTGGGGCGGCATTACTGAAATGAGCACTGAAGATTGGCACGCCAACTTTACCACTACAGTAGATGGCACCTTCTGGGGGACGCGCAAGGCCATGCAATTAATGCAGGACAATGGCGGCTCTATCGTTAATATCTCATCCATCTGCGGTACCTTTGGCACCGCTTGGATGGCCGGTTATTCTGCGGCTAAAGCTGCGGTAACCAACTTCAGTCGTGCCGCTGCATCGGAAGGCGCTTTGGCCAATATCCGCTGTAACGTGGTGATTCCAGGTGTGATCGAAACGGATGCGACCGCTGGCATGCTTAGCAGCGATGAGTCGCGCGCGGGCACCTCTAAGTTGATTCCAATGAAACGTGTCGGTACTGCCACAGAGCTGGCTAACGCCGTGGTGTTTTTGGCTTCAGATGAGGCGTCTTATATTACCGGTGCGGCTTTACCTGTTGATGGTGGCCGCAGTTCCGACCTGCATACCGCGATAGATTAATCGGTGCCAAGTGCTGGAGCGGGCTCCAGCACTACTTTTGTTTAGTCATAGAGATTATAAAATATGAGTCAAAACGAACTGCTGGCGCGCATCGACCGCCTAGAGTCTACCGAAGCGATTCGTCAACTGGTCGGCAAGTACGCATTGTCACTGGACATGCGCGATCTTGATGCGCATGTTGGCCTGTTTGCTGCAGACATCCGTGTGGGTAAAGGGAAAACCGGCCGCGCAGAACTTAAAGCCTGGGTGGACGATACCTTGCGCCACCAGTTTACCGGCACCTCGCACCATATTGGTCAGCACATCATTGAGTTTACCGATGCTGATCATGCGATTGGCGTGGTCTATTCCAAGAACGAACATGAAACCGGCGCTGAGTGGGTGATCATGCAAATGCTCTACTGGGATGATTATGAGCGTGTCGATGGCCAGTGGTATTTCCGCCGTCGCTTGCCATGCTACTGGTACGCCACTGATCTAAATAAACCACCGATTGGTGATATGAAAATGCGCTGGCCGGGTCGTGAACCTTACCATGGCACTTTTCATGACTTGTTCCCTTCGTGGAAAGAGTTTTGGAACAACAGCCCAGAGCACGATGCACTTCCAGAAGTGGCACCACCACAGCCGCTGGATGGTTTTCTAAACGGTATGCGGCGCGGCACCCCAGCACCGCGAATCCGAGTACGTTAAGGAGTTGCTATGAGTAAGCTATTTGAACCGGCTCAGTTCGGTGATCTGTCGTTAAAAAACCGCGTGGTGATGGCGCCGATGACGCGTAGCCGCTCGACTGACCAAGCAGTACCTACATCTGAAATGGTTGAATATTATGCGCAGCGCGCAAGTGCAGGGCTAATTATTTCTGAGGGCACCTCACCTTCTGCCAATGGTATGGGTTATTGCCGCACACCAGGTATTTACAATGCTGAGCAAATTGCTGCATGGCGTAAAGTGACCGATGCGGTACATGCGGCGGGTGGCACTATTGTTGTACAGCTGATGCACTGTGGTCGAGTTGCAACTGTGCACAACAAACCAGCTGGTTCTGAAACTGTGGGGCCTTCTGCTATTAGGGCTGAAGTTGAGCTGTTTACCGATACTGTCGGCATGGCTGCCACCGATATGCCGCGCGAGCTGAGCAATAGCGAAGTGTATGAGATTATTGAAGAATACCGTCAAGCAGCGCTCAATGCTCGCGAAGCGGGCTTTGATGGCGTGGAATTGCACGGCACCAGCGGTTATTTGCCGATGCAGTTTATGTCTGAGAATGCCAATCAGCGTACCGATGAGTTTGGCGGATCAGTGGGAAATCGAGTGCGTTTTCCGTTACTGGTACTGAAGGCTATGTCTGAAGCGATTGGTGCTGGGCGCGTGGGTTTTCGTTTTTGCCCTGCTAATAAATTTAATGATGTCAGTGACAGTCAGCCAGCAGAAACCCTGCAGGCGTTACTCGATGGTATCGCTGAGATGGATTTGGCCTACCTGCATATTATGAAAGCGCATACGCGTAAGATTGATGCGTTCGCTATCGCACGTGCACAATTTAAAGGTGCGCTAATTATCAATGATGGTTTTGATGCTGACAGCGCTGCTGAAGCGGTCGAGGCCGGTGTTGCTGATGCAGTATCTTTCGCGCGTCACTACATTGCCAATCCTAATCTGGTTGAACGTTTTGCCAGTGGCCGTGAGCTGGCTGAGTTCAATCGGGATACTTTGTACTCTGCGGGTGTCGAGGGTTATAGCGATTACCCGGCCTAATCCTCATTGAGCGCGTTAAGAAGGAGAGTTGTGTGACTAAAATTGCATTTATTACCGGCGCAAGCCGCGGCATTGGCCGAGCGACTGCACTGGCGTTTGCCCGCGAAGGCTACGATGTAGCGATCAGTGCGCGTTCAATCGACGATGGCGCACGCCATGAACATGATGTTATTGCCGCTGACGGTACAGTCTTAGCCGGCAGCCTAAGAGCCACTGCGGCAGCCATTGAGGCCTTAGGTCGCCAGGTGTGGCTGGTACCGCTCGACTTGTTAGATCAGGCCTCAGTTCAGCAAGCCGTGCAGCAGGTAACCCAAGAGTGCGGACGCATTGATGTGCTGGTTAATAATGCAATTTATCAAGGCACCGATCTGAACAGTGGCTTGCTTGACTTGACCGCTGAGACATTGGATCGCGTCTACCGTGGCTATGTGTTGGGGCCGGTGGCATTGACCCAAGGCATTGCTCGACTGATGGTCGAGCAGGGTTCAGGGGTGATTATTAATGTCAGTTCTGGCGCGGGCGAGTCTAACCCGCCGGTCTCCGCGGATAAGGGCGGCTGGGGCTATGCCTACGGTGCTGGTAAAGCCGCGGTGTCGCGCTTGGCTGGGATTATTAATGTTGAGTTGGGTGCAAAAGGGTTGCGTGCTTATACCGTAAACCCTGGGGTGGTCGCGACTGAAGCGCTGAAAGCTACCATTGGTGATCAAGGTATTGTCGCTTTAGGTGGTTTTGCTGCACCGCCTGAAGTCCCCGCGGAAGCTATTTTCTGGTTGGCCCACTCAGACCATGCCGGTCGTTATATTAAAAGAACAGTCGACACGCAAAAACTTGCCCTAGATCAATACTTGGTGGGTAACTGGCGAAAAAAAACCTAGAGCCACTCAATCTAGTCCGGTTGAGGGATGAGGATAGTGCCTCGCTTGGCAATAGTGACGCAGTGATATAGCTAATATTGCGTAAATATAGACAGAATTTGAACTGATGAGGATCGGGAAATGACAAAAACTATAGATAACCAAGCCTCTGGAGCGACCGCAGAGTACCGTTACGCGCGAGGCTGGCATTGCTTGGGCGAAGCTGCAGACTACCGCGATGGTAAGCCCCACACTCTTAATGTCTTCGGCACGCGCTTGGTCGCCTTTGCCAATGACGAAGGTACCATTAGCGTGCTGGATGCGTATTGCCCACATATGGGTGCTGACTTATCTCAGGGTGAAATTGTTGACGGACGTATTGTCTGTCCATTCCACCACTGGGAATTTGCCGCCAGTGGCCGTTGCGCAAAAATCCCTTACTGTGACCGTATCCCACCGAAAGCAAAAACCAAAAGCTGGTTAACCACAGAAGTTAACAATCTGCTATTTGTCTGGCACAACCCTGAAGGCAACCCACCGGCGGAGGGTGTGGAAATTCCGTACTTCCCAGAAATCGACAGCGATGAGTGGAATAACAGCTGGCATGTGGACTTGATGTATATCGATACCAATCCACGTGAACTGGTGGATAACTTATCTGATGTGATTCACTTCGGTCCAGTGCATGGCACACCGTGCACCTACTTTGCCAATACCTTCGAAGGTCATATTGGGACGCAAGAGTTCCATGGTGATTCTGGACGCCTTGGTGGTGGTTTAGTGGCCAAGTCGGCGTACTACGGTCCAGCCACGCACTTCACACGCATGAGTGCTGAGTTTGATGGCAAGAAAGTCGAGACCATTCTCCTGAACAGTCACGTACCGACGTCACCCAACAGCTTTGAACTGCGCTTTGGTGTGCTGGTCAAGAAAGACCCTAGTATGACGGATGAGCAGAACAGTGAGCTGGCTAAAACCTATGTTCAGGCCAACCGCGAATCATTCTACCAAGACGTTGATATCTGGAAGCATAAAGCCCGCATTGATAACCCTGTGCTGGCAGAAGGCGACGGTCCTATCTACCAATTGCGTGAGTGGTATTCACAGTTCTTTATGGATGAAAGCGATATTCCTGCCAAGCTGAAAGAGCGCCAGGTCATCGTTACCATGGAAAAGCAACAAAGCTAAGTATTGACTGAAGCGGGGGAGTGAACCTCCCTCGTTTTTACTCACCATCCCATCTTGACAGGTCATCATTACCGGCACCTTATCTGATTGCCTAAGTGGCTTATCCCTTCTTGCCTTTTCTAGTTGCCAAGCACAATCAGACCGCCAGTTCTTACACGGCTGATTGTATCCACATGCTTACAATTTTCTCTTTATAGCTAGAGGTTCTGCTCGTGAGTTCAAGCAAAGCATTAATCAGCAAGTACTTTGATTCAGTTTCGGGAAAAAGTCAGGTGCCCCTCTCGGAGTATTTCGCTGAGGATATTCAATGGAATCTACCGCCAGCGCATCCCTTTGTCGGCCCTTTTATTGGTATCCCAGCAGTACTCGATATGATGGGGCAAGGCGCTGACTTTTTCCCCTATGAAAGCATTGCTATTGAGTTATACGCTTTGATTGCTGAGCAGGATGATGTTGTTGCTCATTTTCGACTGACGGCCAAGACCCGTGCGGGCGAAGACTACGCTAATGAATATTTATTCCGATTTAAGTGCCGTGGACAAAAAATTGTCGAGGTATGGGAATTTCTAGACACTTATTATCAGTACAAAATGGGTCTGTTCAGTTAAATTCAGCCTGAGTTCTGTCGTTAGAGGCTGGGTCATGCTCCCGCGCGAATGGCAGAGAGTACAGGGGTACAGGACCTACAAACAAAAAAGCCCAAAACAATTGAATGCTTGAGGCTTTATTGATGAATCTGGTTGCGGGAGCAGGATTGGGTTATGAGCCCGACGAGCTACCAGACTGCTCCATCCCGCAGCGTAAAGTGCGCGTACTTTTTCACTTGTGTCAAAACTTAATTAAAAATCAATTTTTCAGCGTGAAGCGGTTGGGCTGTATAGGTGATATTGGCAGTTATGACAGCGCAAATTGCATAGACAGGAAGTATTCCTCACAAAATATTTGCTGAATTTGAATGTTTTCCCTGACAAGGTTCGTGACTGCCGCTCGATTATGGCAGTTGCAGGCGGGGTAAGTATCTTTTAGATCTGCAGTTAGACGCTTACGTTGTTGGTGCGTTAAGCCTCTAGCTCTTTAGATGATAAGCTTGATGAATATCGTGTGCGGCCGCACACCAGTGAGCGATGTCATGATTCATGCATAATGCTATGTTAATAAACGGCATGGGTATTTTATTCAAAAAGACTGATTTTACTTACTTGCTAGTGATCCAGCTGTCTGAAACAGCTTCTTGGACTTCATCTACCGCAAGAGAGCAACTCTACTGTCGGAGGAGTTTAGTCTCGATCGAGAGTAGGGTATGCGCGTGTTATTTTTAGTTTAAAACTCTGCTTGCGCTGCGCACTTAACAATCTTTGTTAAAGATTTTGCGCGACATTCTAGATGTTCTCGTCTTGCTTGTTGGATTAGCCAGAAGCCCCCAGTAACACGTATTTTAGCGTTACTGGGATTTAAGCGTAGACTTAGCCTTTAACGCGAACGTAACGGCCAGGCGCGTCTTCTGTCGGCGGGTATTCTGCGCTGCCCATTTCGGTTGCTGCAGGACGCTGTTCGCCGCTGTGTTTAGCTAACCAAGCGAACCAATCGTTCCACCAGCTGCCAGGCTTCTGTTCGGCAGCTTTCAGCCAAGTGTCAGGCGATTTAGATATTTTCTGATTAATCCAATAATTACGCTTCTGTTTGGCGGGCGGGTTGATCACGCCAGCGATATGGCCTGAGCTTCCCAGAACAAAACGTGTCGGACCACTGAGTATGGCGGTACTGGCGTAAGCACTGCGCCAAGGTACGATATGATCGTCTTGGGTGCCAAGAATGTAGGCTGGCGTTTTGATGGTGCTTAAGTCCAGTTTGACCCCGCACATGTCCAGTTCGCCTGACTTTAAGTCGTTTTGCAGATAAGTATGGCGTAAATACCAGCAGTACATAGGACCGGGAAAATTGGTGCTGTCATTGTTCCAGAAGAGTAGATCGAAAGCTCTAGGCTTTTCACCCTTTAGATATTTATCGACATTATAATTCCACCACAGCTCGTTGGGGCGCAACAAGGAAAAAGTGTTGCCCATATCTTTGCCATAAAACAGGCCATATTTGCCCTCATGACCACCAAGAGTGCGCTCTTTATCGGCGACGAGCTTCTCATCGATAAACACGCTTATTGGGCCCGTGTCGACAAAGTCTAGGAAGGTTGCAAATAGGCTTAGACTTGCTATATCACGGTCGCCCCGTGCCGCTAGAACCGCAAGGGCACAACCGAGTAGAGTGCCACCGATACAAAAGCCTAGGGTGTTGAGGTGACGCTCGCCACTAATCGCTCGAGTCGCCCGTAAGGCGCTGATGACGCCATCTTGAACAGCATGTTCCCAGGTGAGTTTAGCCTGATCTTCAGTGAAGTTACGCCATGAGATCAAGAACACCTGTTGGCCTTGTTCTAGCAAATGGCGTACCAGTGAGTTTTCTGGCTGTAGGTCGAGAATATAGTACTTGTTGATTATGGGCGGTACGATAAGTACAGGTTTTTGGTATTGGGTTTCGCTGAGCGGTTTGTACTGTATCAGTTGGAATAATTCATTTTCGAACACTACCGAACCAGGTGTGATTGCGAGGTCGACCCCGACTTCAAACTGACCTTCGTCACTTTGACGCATCTTGCCTTCTTTCCAGTCGCTGGCCAAGTGTAAAAAACCACTAAAGAGACTGGTTCCTTGGGTTTCAACGAGGCGCTCTAGCGCATCAGGGTTGCTCAATAGGAAGTTGCTGGGCGCGCTGGCGGCGATCATTTGTTCGATCAAATAGCGCAGGCGCTGCTTTACTTTTTCATCGTTAATTGGCAACAAATCCAGTAGTTTGAGCAGAAACTGTGAATTGAGTAGGTAGAAGGCTGCCAGGGAGCCAAATAGCGGATTGTTCCAGTTATCGCTGGAAAAACGTCTATCTTCAAAACTGAAATCTTGTTGGCTTATGGTTTGCTGACCTAGCGCTATCCAATCTTTGTTGAAATCGACTTGTAATTGCTCCAGTGCTTCGTTGGGTACATCGAACCACTGACTACGATCGGAGTCTTTGAACCAGTCGTGCTGTGCTATGCCAAGACGCAGTTGTTGCAAGCATAAATTGGCAATGAAAGGTGTCTGGCCGGACCAGTAGGTGTTTAACATTTGCAGGTTATTATCCATAAATATGCAAAATCCTCGCGCGTATAAAGGAAATCCGCGCATACCTGCGCGGTATTGTTGTCAGCTATATTCTCAACATTCGCTTTTCCACATCAAATTTTAGGATTGCCCTATCTGCTACTCGTTGAGTGTCTTTGGCAAGCTAAAACAAGCTTATGCAGTACTTCTAGATGCCTGAATGCACAGGCCCTGCAAGGACTGTGCATATTAACTTTGACTATAATAATAACAGATTGTGATGTGGGTGAGAGTAAGCCTTGTTACTGCATATTCATGCCGCCGTTGACGGTGAAATCAGCGCCGGTTGCGTAAGCTGCATCTTCTGAAGCCAACCATGCGACCATTGAGGCAATTTCTTTCGGCAATCCTAAGCGACCAACAGGTATACCTGCAATCATACCTTCCAAAATATCGGGACGAATCACTGCGGTCATATCAGTTGCGATATAGCCCGGTGAAACGGTATTGACTGTCACACCTTTGCTGCTGAGTTCGCGCGCCAAAGCCATACTGAAACCATGAATACCTGCTTTAGCTGCGGAGTAGTTGGTTTGACCAAACTGGCCGCGTTGTCCGTTGATTGAGGAGATATTAATAATCCGGCCCCAGCCTTTACTTAACATGTCTTCGACCACCTGTTTGGTCGTGTTAAACATGCTGTTAAGGTTGGTGTTGATGACTGCATTCCAGTTTTCAGCAGTCATTTTACGAAAGGTACCGTCGCGGGTGATACCGGCATTATTGACCAAAACGTCGATTGTGCCGACTTCTTCGCGCAGACGTTCAAAGCCCTTACAGGTAGAGTCCCAATCGCCAATATCGCAGGCTAATACGTGGAATTTGTAACCTTCCTCGAGCTGTTGTGCGATCCATGTATCTTTACGTGTTGAAGAGGGACTGCAACCGACTACAACGGTGAATCCGTCATCATGCATACGCCGGCTAATCGCTGTTCCTATACCACCCATACCGCCTGTGATAAGTGCAGTGCGTTTTTCGCTACTCATAAAACATCCTCCATTATGTATGTATGTATTTTTAGCATTACTCATTTGCTTAAAAATTGCTAGTTTCTTTAAATAATAGTATTGAGGAACATTGGGTGGTTAATTAAAAACAATTGACTTTAAATTGCTGGCGTAGACGTGTGTTTACAGGCTTACGCAGGACGGCAGATGCGCTGGTGGGGTAAGATACTGTGCTTATGTATGTTATCTGCGAGATTTATTACCCATGTTAGACCAATACCACTCTGAGCCGCGCCTAATCAGGAAGTATGCGAACCGCCGCATGTATGACACACATACCAGTACGCATGTGAATGTTAACGATATACGTCAGTTAGTGATCGATGAGATTCCTTTTCAAGTCGTGGATGCCAAGAGTGGCGAAGATTTAACGCGCAGCATCCTCTTGCAAATTATTCAGGAAGCAGAAAATGACGGTGAGCCGATTTTTTCTAGCGATATGCTGAGGGGCATTATTCGTTTTTACGGTCCGCTGCAAGGCATGCTCGGCAGCTATTTAGAGCAGAGTATTCAAACCGTGGTGGACCTCCAGACCAAGGCCACTGTGCAGTCATCGCAAGCGTGGAGTGACTTTATGCATAAGCAGACGCCAGTCACGGGCGATTTGATGAAGGATTATATGGAGCAGTCGAAAAAACTTTATCAGAGTACGCAAAGCCTGTTCGGTCTATTTGGTGCGCCTGCTTCGAGCAAAGCAGAGGGTACTGATAGTGAAAAAAATGATGACGTAAAGTGATTTGCACGGCTGCTGGCGATGCTGAGCATCGGTTGCGGCTGCACTACATAAGGCTAAATCTATGGGCGGACCGCTCACTCTAGGGTCATGCAGTGAAGGTCATCGCCTAAGGCGGTGGTATTATGCCTTTGGAGCAGCTGTGGCGAGGTGCGCTAAGGCATGCGAATAAAAGCACACAGAGGCACAGATGAGACTGCCAGCAATGCTCAACGCTCTCAAAAATATTTCCGCTGATTTGTTGCAGCCATTCGAGTTGGACTTTTTGAGCTTATTGGGTTTTTTCTGGACTCAATAAAGTCATTATTGGTGTGTTGTTCGTCTCGCTGGCGCAGGTCAAGTGCGCGTGTGTCAAGTGTAGTGGGGCGCGCAAATCAGCATGCTGGTTACGCTGATAGATAGGCATGCAGTCGCGTGCTATGTCAATTTAGGCGTCATCAGTGGCCGGACACAATATAAAAAGGGAATGCCCTTTATAGGCATTCCCTTTATTGAACGACTGAGTGAAACTTTGACAATCTTGCAGCTGTGCTCTTACTTGTTCGCAGCCGCTTTAGGCTTTGCAGCAGCAGTCGCTTGACCGGCAGCTGATGCAGCAGCGGTGATGCCTTCTTCAGCCATTTGGGTGGCTTGCTTAGCAGCTTTCTGCACGCTTTCGTAAGTGTTACCAACGCTTTCTAGAGCTGATTTAAACATGGCCACTGCAGGCTCAGCACCTGCTGGTGCGTTCTTGCTGAGTGTCTCGATCATTTCTTGAGATTGCTTGGTGCTAGCATCGATCTGGCTTTCAGCGATCTTAGCGATATCTGCTTGAGTGCTAGAAATCAGCTCGTACACTTCGCGGTTAAACTCCATTAAGCGCTCAGCTTGTGCCGTTGGCTGGGTAAGAGATGTTTGCAAGGTTGCAAAATCTTTTGGGTCAGTTACTGAGAACAGCGTGCGTAGGCTGTCAAACTGGTCGCCACTGGTTGCACGCAGGTTTTTGAACTGCAGTTGGGTCAGTTGCTCAACGCTTTCAAAAACCTTACCGCTGATTTGTTGTAGCAGTTCGAGTTGTGCTTTTTGAGCTTCTTGGATTTTTTCTGAATTAAATAAAGACATCATAATGCTCCTGAAAAGTTAAGCTTAATGCGGCTTGGAAACGAAATCTGTAAATCTCATATGTGCTATTATGATGCACTGCAAAAAACAATTTTGCAACTGTTATTTTGCACTGCACAAAAACTTTGCTTCACCTCAGCTGATCCGCTATAAATGGATGCATGAGGCGTCATCTATTCTTGAAGCAGGGATATGGCATACTCAAAACAATGATTGCACTTTAGAAGAGGTATGTATGAGCGATAAGGCTTTTCTGGCCAGGCGAGAAGAGCAGTGGTCTTCTGCTCAGGCACTGTTCAAACACTTAGGACAACTGCAGCGCCTGCAGTTTGGCCTCATCTCTGAGGCGTCTGGCCAGCGTCATACAACTCTTCTTGGGCCTTTGCGTGAAGGACAATTGCGCCAACCGAGCGCTGCTGAGTATTGGGAATACTGGGTTGATTTTTCTCAGCGCAGTTTATTGTACTGGGATGCATTGCGTCAGCGTGGCGATAATACCTTGGCGTATGAGCGTGCCGGGTATCCGTTATTGCTTAAGTTTCCTTATGAAATACTGATCGATGGGCGCGAGCTGTCGCGGCCAGTTAATTATTCGTTATTAAGAATTATCCCCGAAACTGATCAGTCAAGTGATGCTGAACGTGCGCCAGTCATTGTTATTGATCCGCGTAGCGGGCAAGGCGCGGGTATTGGTGGCTTCAAGCAAGATTCAGCGGTGGGTGAAAGCTTACGTGCGGGGCATCCAACCTATTTTATTGCCTTTAGCCACTCCCCCGAGCCCGGTCAAACCTTGCATGATATTGGTGTGGCGCAAGCACGCTTTCTTGAGGCAGTGATTGACCGTCACCCACAAGCAGACAAACCTATAGTGATTGGCAATTGTCAGGCAGGGTGGGCGCTAATGGGCCTTGCGGCGGCACGTCCAGAGTTACCAGGGCTGGTGATCATCAATGGTGCGCCACTGTCTTATTGGGCGGGTGCTGATGGTCGTAATCCCCTGCGCTACTCCGGCGGCCTGCTCGGCGGAGCTTGGACGACTCGACTGGCGAGCGACCTAGGCAATGGCCATTTTGACGGTGCTTGGTTGGTCAGTGGCTATGAAAACTTGAATCCAGCCGATACTCACTGGAATAAGTATTACAATCTCTTTACTCAGGTCGACACTGAGGTCTCAGGTTTTCTTGATTTTGAACGCTGGTGGAGCAGCCCAACTCTGCTCAATAGCGAGGAGATCGAGGTGATTGTTGATGATTTGTTCATTGGTAATCGTTTGACCGGCGGCCTAGGCGAACCGAGCAGTGAGGTTGACCTGAAGAAAATCGAGGCGCCAGTCGTGGTGTTCTGCTCCTATGGTGATGACATTACACCGCCACAGCAGGCGTTAAATTGGATCGCCGATATTTATCCGAGCGACCTGGCTCTACGCAGTGCGGGCCGTACTATTATTTACTTAAAACATGCCACTATTGATCATTTTGGTATCTTTGTTTCTGGCGCTGTAGCTCGCCGCGAACACCGTGAGCTGCTTGATGCCAGTAAGGCCATAAGGCTATTGGCACCGGGGCTCTATGAAATGATTATCGAAGATGTGCCGCCAACAGATCAGTCTGAGCAAAGCTATGCAGTGTACTTTGAGCCGAGATGTATCGCCGATATTATAAGCGATGACGATAGTGAGCGTGAGCGGGATGATGAGCGAGAGTTTGCTTTGGTTGACCAAGTCTCACAGATTAACAACACGCTTTATGAGTGGTTTGTACGCCCTTGGCTGCGTCCTGTGATCAATGAACCCTTGGCTGAGTTGACGCGCAAGATGCATCCGTTTCGTATGCAGCAGTACGCTTGCAGCAGCTTGAATCCAGGATTAAGTTGGCTGGCCGGTTATGCGCCTTTGCTGCGAGCAAACCGTCAGCCGGTTTCCCTGAACAACCCATTGTTAGCTTGGCAGGAGACCTTGTCTAATGTAGTCGAAGGACAGCTAGACAGTTTCCGAGATGTACGTGATGCTTCGCAGGAAATGCAGTTTCATGCGGTTTACGGCGGCCTTAGTGCTCTGACTGGCGCGCAAGCTCCTGAGACCCAGCAAGGCTCAATTGTGCAACAAGATCAGGGTGTAATTGAACATTTACGAGGTTCTCTGACGCAGGGCGGGGGCGTGGAAGCCTTGTCACGGATATTGCTGTTGTTGGGCCATCAGAGTGGCAAATTCAGTAAGGATCGTGTGGAACAGCTGGCAGAGAAAAGCCGTCGTCTGATCAAAGAGTTCGACATGGATTTACGCAACATTCGTGACATTATTGATCAGCAAGGATTGCTGGTGTTCGCCCTCCCAGAAGAAAGCTTGAAAACGTTACCGCAGCTACTTGTTAATGATGAGTCACGAAAAACACTGCTGAGTACAGTGATGCGCTTGGTGCCTGAGCTGTTGACTGCTGAGGGTGCTGTCGGTGAGTTGTGGCGTCAATTGCACCAATTGTTTGAACAACCTGTCCCGGCCGTTGTGCAGCCTAAGTTATCTGCAGCAACCGAGAGTGCCGATGCTGCAGCACAACCTAAACCTAAAGCAGCAGATGCCGTGGCTAAAAAGCCAAGCCCAGGCAAAACTGCGCTGAACAAGCCAACACAAGCGGCGAAGCCTAAAGCGGCTAAAACTGCAGCCAAACCACAAAAGTCGCAAGCTTCATCTGACTCGCCAAAGGCGGATCAGGCAAAGGGGGTTCCAGCTAAGGCAGCGGAACAAAAACCAGCGCAGGTGACGAAGTCTAAAGCGGCTAAAGTTGCAACTAAACCCAAGCAATCACTCGCCGCGACAGCTCCTGTTGAGACGCCAAAGGCGGATAATGAAAAGGCTGCGCCTGTTAAAGCTACAGCGAAAAAGGCAGCGCCAGCAGTAAAGCCTGAAGCACGCACAGCAGCAACTCAACAACAGGAATTGCCAGTCGCTGCACCTCAGGCAGACAAAGGAGATTAGCAGAAATAACTCGCAAGCAGTGTTGCAGCTTCTTGTAGCACTGCACTGGCTTTATCTGGTACGGATTCTAGCTCGATGCCTGGTGTTTTGTAGGCCGCGCAGGGCTTGTCGATCGGAGGCGCCAGATTTAAAAGCGATCACTCTCGCAGAAAGCCTGTAGCCCAAGTCTAAAGCATGGCTACAGGTTTTTTCTAGAAGGCCTTGGACAGACTCACGACCAGTGAATCTCATGCTCCAGGTCAAGCGACGACTCTTTACCTATATTGTCATAGTGCTGGTCAAGAAAGACCCGCGCAGATTCACGTCCAATATCACGCAAATGGGTTAAAAACGACCATTCAGAGTTCATTTTACTGGAGGCTGAGAGCGGGTTTATTTGCTCAGTTGCTTCGATACGATGCACTAAAATATTAGCATAGTGATCTGTATCCAATTTGTTTTCCTTGAGCAGGCGATGCACGAACTCAATGCTGCGTAGCTCTCTGAGTAAGGACGAGTTGAACGATATTTCATTGATGCGATTTTGTATTTCTCGTGCAGTTTTTGGGGTTTTGTTACGCTCAATCGGATTCACTTGAACAATGACTATATCTTTCGACTCTGTCGTCTGGAATAGAGGAAATAGAGGCGGGTTGCCACTAAAACCACCGTCCCAGTAAGGAATGCCATCAACTTCAACCGCTTGGTAAATAGTGGGTAAGCACGCAGAAGCCAAAATCATATCCGCGGTGAGTTCTTCGCGCTCAAATACTTTAATCTTGCCGGATTGCACGTTAGTGGCAGCAATAAATAACTCTATATCCTTACAGGCCCTAACTTTTTCGAAATCAATAGTTGTTTCAACCAGCTCACGCAGCGGGTTAAATTGGAATGGATTGGTTTCATAAGGCGAAGCAACTCGGCTTAACAAATCCATCATGATATAAGCGGGCGAACCACTCATATCCCAATTGCCAGTTAAGACACTCATTGGACTGCGTTTGAGGGGGCTGAACATGGCTAAGTTTGAAACTTTTCGCCAAAAATTCTCCAGTGACTCACGTGCGCCTTGTGCGCCACCGTCCATATAGCCTTGAGCAAATACCACAGCGTTCATTGCGCCCGCGCTAGTGCCCGAAATGCCCTCGATGTTGACGCGCCCATCTTCCATTAAGTAGTCGAGTACGCCCCACGTAAAGGCGCCATGTGAGCCGCCGCCCTGCAGTGCTAGGTTTATTGATTTTTTAGCCATCGGTACTGTACTCCTGCTATCTTTCGTAGAGCTTACATGCATAGTTTTATAATAATTTATAGTTGCAAAGCCGCTCTTTATTGCGCTGTCCAGCCACCGTCAACAGGTAGCGTTGACCCCGTAATGGATGCTGCGCTATCGCTGCAGAGAAATACTGCAACAGCAGCCACTTCTTCAACAGTGACAAATTTTTTCGTGGGTTGCGCTTTAAGCATCACGTCCTGCTTAACCTGCTCTTCGCTGATTCCGCGAACCTTGGCTGTATCAGCCACTTGCTGCTCTACTAATGGCGTCCAAACATAACCCGGTGCGATCGCATTAACGGTGGTGCCAAACTCAGCTAACTCCAATGCAACAGTCTTGGTAAGGCCTGCAATGGCGTGCTTAGCTGCAACATAAGCGGATTTGTAAGGTGAGGCGACCAACGCGTGTGCTGAGGCGGTATTGATAATACGTCCCCATTTGTGCTGCTTCATACCTGGCGTCACAGCTTTAATAGTGTGGAAAGCCGAAGTCAGATTAATCGCAATGATTGCATCCCACTTATCATTTGGAAATTCTTCGATCGGGGCGACAAACTGAATGCCGGCGTTGTTCACCAAAATGTCGACAGAGCCAAAGGTCTGCTCTGCTTCAGCGATCATCGCGACAATTTGTTCTGGTTTGAGCATGTTCGCTGGCGAAAATAGCACCTTGACCGCAAAGTCCGCCTCGATTGATTGTCTGATGGCTTCATTGTCTTGTGCGCTGCCCAAACCATTAATCATTACATTGGCACCTTGTGCCGCTAGGCCACGCGCTATTGCTAAACCGATGCCCGAAGTAGAGCCTGTCACTACCGCATTTTTTCCTGTTAGCATTATCTATTTCCTATAAAAGTTTTATGCGTCGCACCTCGATCACAACTGCAGCTCTTTGCTAGAGCCCGTCAGACAATGCTGGGCGCTACTTGCGCGCTGATATTGCTGAATCATACAGCGGTTTTCTACCCTGCGAGCAGAGTATCACTATCGGGTTTGTCATACTGAGTCGCAAGCTTTTAATCAGGCTATGCGAGGCTCTCGTAGAGCGGGCGATGGGCAATATCACTGAATTTATCCAGTCTTTACAAGACTTTATTCCGCATGCTTGTGGTCTGCCTGGGGCGAGAGGGGCTTAGCCGTAAAGAGCGCAGCCTAATTACAATTGTCGTACTAACTGCATTAAAGCCCCGCAAGAGCTTAAGGGGCATGTGCGTTGTGCGCTCAACAACGCTTGTACGCCAAAGGAAATCTGCGAAGCCATCCTCCATTGTGCTGTGTACGCCGGTGTCGCCCGCTGCAAGTGAAGCCTTCCGTGCAGCCCAAGAAATAATTGAACCTGACGCTTAATCATTTGTTAAGTCGTCGCAGCAATGGGCTATAGGTCTAGTGATTCCGGCTTCTCAAAGTAGGGCTTGCCGGCGTAGGTGTTGATAAGTATGTCAAGCATGGCTGCTGTCGCGATAGATAGGTGGGATCTAGGCTGGCAGATAACGCCAATCCAGCGCCGAATTTCGGGTTGGATGATGGGACGGCAAACAGCACCTTGCTCTATGGCTTGTTGGCGACACAGTGCAGGTGTCATTTATCCAGCCGCGTAAATATTGGCTGGTCGCACGTGAAAAAACAGTTGTGCCCTAAAAAGACTTACGGTCAAAATCTGTCAGATCAAAAAACGTAGATTTTAGAAAAAGGCACGCACAGGGCACGGTTTGGGCACGGGGCTTTTTAGGCAATTTTTAAGCGAGAAATCGCAGGCATAAAAAAAGCCCTAACTTATTGAAAGTTAAGGCTTTAGTATCTGGTTGCGGGAGCAGGATTTGAACCTACGACCTTCGGGTTATGAGCCCGACGAGCTACCAGACTGCTCCATCCCGCGCCGATAAGTATACGCACTTTTCGAGATGTGTCAAAACTTATTTTAAAATCAATCGTTTATCCGCGAATTGCGCAGCTTGCTGCGTTTTTTCCAGCTGCGATTGACCCACCAGCGCCAGTATAAAACTGTACAGCTATAACCCACCGCTGCAAGAATCAATCCCATTAAAATAGAACCTGCATACAAGGGCTGCCAGTGCGTGGTGGTGACTTCTAAAATCCAACTGATTGACATTTTGTCAGGTAAATGAAGCGTAGGTGTATTGAGTAGCCATGCGCCCAGCTTATAGTTGGCGTAAAACACCGGTGGCATAGTGATTGGATTGGTTAACCATACTAAGCCAACAGAAATAGGTAGATTAGCGCGCACAGGAATAGCCAAAAAAGCCGCTGCAAACATTTGCATAGGCATTGGAATCATTGCCCAAAATAAGCCTACAGCCACTGCTCGCGCCACAGAATGACGGTTCAAATGCCATAAATTGGGATCATGAATAAGGCTGCCCAGAAAACGTAACGAAGGGTTATGTTTTAGTTTTTCTGGATCAGGCATGTAACGTTTAAATAGTTGACGAGGCATGAATATTCTCTGACATGCTAAAGCCCGTCTATTATGCATCTTATTCGTGCGTGGTGCTGTTACAGGGCGTAACAAAAGCATATGAACAGGTGATATTGACGCGAATATTTGTTTGCAAATGCTACAGGGAGGTAGTGTGATGCGATTCTCAGTGCTTGCGTTTATTTTTGGACTGCTTGCTTTACGTTGGTTGCCTTGGCTGCCAAGCAGTGCATGGCTGTTATTTGGGTTGCTGATGGCAGTGCTATTGCTGTTTAGCCGCCTGTCTTTTTTAGGTTTTGCGTTATTAGGGTTGTCGTGGGCCTGTTTGAGTGCGCAGTGGGCTGTGGATGATCAACTTGCGCCTGATTTCGATGGCCGCACGTTATGGGTTGAAGGCACTGTTGTGGGTTTACCTGAGTGGCCGACAGTGCAAGGACAAGCAGCGACGGTACGTTTTGAATTGTATGATGCTGAGTCGCGGCGTACACAGCTACCCAAACGTATGCGTTTGGCTTGGCGTGCACCGCCAGGGCCAATCAAAGCCGGTGAGCGCTGGCGCTTAGCAGTACGCTTAAAGCGCCCAGATGGTTCGCTTAATCCGCATGGTTTTGACTATCAAGCCTGGCTCTTTGCTAAACGCATCGGTGCCACGGGCTCGGTAAAAAGCGGGCAGCGTTTGGCCCAAGGGCAGGGTTTGTCACATTGGCGCGAGCAAATTAGAGAGCGTTTACAGCGCTCTGCACCGTCGTCGATGCAGGGTGTGATGGCCGCGCTGGTATTGGGGGATGGTTCAGCTTTAAGTGCAGAGCAGTGGCAAACACTGCAGGCCACTGGCACTGTGCATTTAATGGTGATTTCAGGCCAACACATCAGCTTAATCGCCGCTATCGCTTATGCGGCAGTGGTGTGCTTGATGCGTTTGGGCTGCTGGCCCAAGGCTGTGCCTTGGCTGCCGGTGGCGTGTTTCTTCTCGATGGGTGCAGCGCTAGCCTATGGGGCGCTGGCCGGCTTTGCCGTGCCGGTACAACGCGCATGTATTATGGTGATGGTGGCGTTGTTATGGCGCTGGCGCTTTCAGCATTTAAGTGCTTGGACCGCCTATTTAACCGCCTTGTGTTTGGTTTTGATCTATGAACCTTTAGTGGTTCTGCAAGCTGGGTTTTGGTTGTCATTTATGGCAGTAGGCGCGTTGCTCTTGGCTTTTTCAGCGCGCTTGGGCGCTTGGCGCTGGTGGCAGATGCTGGGGCGTACGCAGTGGGTGGCGGCGGTTGGTTTGGCGCCTTTTCTCTTGGCCTTAAGCTTGCCGGTAAGCATCATGGGGCCTGTGGCCAATATCTTTGCGGTGCCCTGGTTGAGCCTAGTGGCGTTGCCGCTGACCTTGTTCGGTGCTTTGCTGTTGCCATGGCCTAGCCTTGCCGCCTTTGTTTTGCATGCGGCGGCATGGTGTTTGACAGTAATGTTTTCTGTACTGGACTGGTTTGCTCAGGGCTGGCCGGCCTGGCAAGGTAGTGTTGTTAGCGCACTTGGATTAGTCTTTGCTTTAGTGGGCGTCGCCTGTTTTTTACTGCCGCGCCCGCTGTTACCTTTTACCGCGGGATTGGCGCTATGCCTGCCGCTAATCAATCCCAGTCAAGAGCGCGTTGCTGACGGGTATGCTCAAGTTTGGCTGCTCGATGTCGGGCAAGGTCAAGCGGTCTGGGTGCAAACCGCGCAGCATAGCTTGCTCTACGATGCGGGGCCTGCGGTCTCGGGATTTGATACGGGCGAGCGCATAGTGCTGCCTGTTTTGCGTGGTTTTGCGCAAAGACAACTGGATCAGTTGTTGATCTCGCATGCCGACGCTGACCATGCTGGTGGCGCGCAAGCGTTGCTTGATGGGTCAGAGGTGAAGCAAGTAATCAGTGGCCAAGCAAACCAGCATCCTGCACATTTTGCTGCGCAAGCCTGTACCGAGCAGCAATGGCAGTGGGATGGTGTGTGGTTCTGGCGTTGGCAGTGGCGCCATGCACAAAACAGTAATCAAAAATCCTGTGTGCTACTGATTGATGCGCAAGGCGAGCGCCTCCTTTTGACCGGTGACTTAGATGCGGCGGGTGAAGCGGCGTTATTGGCTGACTGGCCTTGGTTAAAAACGGATTGGCTGGTGGTTGGGCATCATGGCAGTCGCACCTCAACTTCACGACGTTTTCTGCAGGCGATTGAGCCGCACTCGGCCTTAATCTCTCGCGGTAAACATAACAGTTATGGCCATCCACACCCGCAGGTAGTCGCCCATTTAGAGCGGGCACAGCTGCGTATTTACGATACCGCGCTTGATAAAGCGGTGCGGGTTTATTTAGGCCACTATAGAGAACCTTGGACAATGGCCATGCAATTACGGTTTTGGCGATAAAATGCAGCGGCTGGCGTACGGTGTAGCGGCGAGCTTGTGCTAAAGTGAGCAAAACTTATTGCTGGAGTCGCTAATTGTGTGGGAGCTGATCAAGTCGGGCGGTTGGATTATGCTGCCTATTGTGCTGTGTTCAATTATTGCAGTGGCCATTGTTGCTGAACGCTTATGGACCTTACGCGCCTCGCGCATCAGTCCGCCGCACTTACTGGGTCAAGTCTGGCGCTGGGTGCAAGACAAGCAAATGGATAAAAGTAAGTTTAATCAGTTGCGTGCTGGCTCACCTTTGGGCCAGATCCTCGCTGCTGGCTTAGCCAACTCACGCTATGGCCGCGAGATGATGAAAGAAAGTATTCAAGAAGCAGGTGCTAAGGTGGTCAATGAACTCGAGCGCTATTTGACCCCGCTGGGCACTATTGCTGCGATTACCCCTTTACTGGGACTGCTTGGTACCGTCTTGGGTATGATTGAGATTTTTAGCGCTTTTATGGGCTCAGGAATGGCTAATGCGCCGCAATTGGCTGGCGGTATTGCTAAAGCCTTGGTGACCACCGCGGCCGGCTTGTTTGTGGCGATTCCAGCGGTCTTTTTCCACCGTTTTTTACAGCGCCGCGTGGATGAGTTAGTGGTCAATATGGAACAAGAGGCGATTAAACTGGTGGAAGTGGTGTTGGGTGAGCGAGAGGTTGAGTTAAGTGAGGATCAGGTGTGAGATTCCCGCGTAAGCCCCGTGAGCCGGTAGATATTAATTTAGCGCCACTGATTGATGTGGTGTTTATCTTATTGCTGTTTTTTGTGGTGACAACCACCTTTACCCGTGAGACTCAGCTTAAAGTCGATCTGCCCGAGGCGGTCAGTGGTACGCCGTTAGAGGCTGTCGTTATACCGCTGGAAATATTGGTGGCGGTGGATGGCTCTTTTGCTTTAAATGGACAAAGTCTAAGTCACAACGATTTAAGCACCTTGATGGAGGCCTTGCGTGTTGAGTCGGGTGGTGATCACAGTTTACCGGTGATCCTCAGCGCTGATGCGCAAGCACCTTATCAAGCCGTGGTGACCGCAATGGATGCGGCGTCTAAACTGGGTTTTGCCCATTTACGTATTAGTACGGTTGAGGCGCCAGCTGAGCCGTGAAATTCAGCGAACGTATTTTACAGGCTTGGTATCATGGGCATCCAGCACTGTGGCTAGTGTGGCCTTTGGAACAGCTGTATCGCGTGATTGTGCAGCGCAAGCGGGCGCGATTTGTTAGGGGTGACAGTGACATCTACCGTGCGCCAGTGCCGGTGGTTGTGGTGGGGAATATCACTGTTGGCGGCACGGGAAAAACCCCATTAATTTTATGGCTGATCGACCAATGTCGCGCGCAGGGTGTGCGGGTTGGTGTGGTCAGCCGCGGTTACGGCGCAGGTCCTGCGCATTGGCCTTGGACCGTGCGCGCCACAGATTCAGCCGAGCAGGCTGGCGATGAGCCGCTCTTAATAGTGCAGCGCAGTGGCGTACCGTTGGTGATTGCTCCGCAACGTGCGCACGCGGTGCAGCAACTGCTCGCTGAGCATTCAGTGGACATCATTTTATCTGACGATGGTTTGCAGCATTACGGCTTGGCGCGTGATTTAGAATTGGTTTTGATTGATGCTGCACGCGGCTTAGGTAATCAACGCTGTTTGCCGATGGGGCCTTTACGTGAGCCGATTGAGCGCTTGCAGAGTGTGGATGCAGTGCTGTTGAACGGTGCGCAGCAGGACAGTGCAAATGGCTTTGCGATGCAGTTACAGCCCACTGAGCTGGTGCATGTACGCAGTGGTCGGCGCGAGCCACTAAATTACTTTGCTGCGCAGCAACGCATGCATGCCGTGGCTGGAATTGGCAATCCGCAGCGTTTCTTCAACACGCTGGAAGGGTTAAACTGGCAGCCGATTTCCCACGCCTTTGCTGATCATGCCGAATTTACTGCGCAGGATTTACACTTCGCCGATGATTTACCGGTGGTGATGACTGAGAAAGATGCGGTGAAGTGCCGTGAGTTTGCCGCAGACAACTGCTGGTATCTACAGGTAGCGGCACAGCCTTCATCTGCTTTTGCGAGCTGGTTTGCTGGGCAGCTTAAGCATTTATTAACTGATTCGTTGTGAGGATGTGCTGATGGACCCGAAACTCTTAGATATTTTAGCCTGCCCTTTATGTAAAAGTGCGCTGCAGCTCAGTGAAGATAAAACTGAACTCTGGTGTAAGGCCGATGGCTTAGCTTTTCCCATCCGTGATGATATTCCGGTGATGCTAGAAAGCGAAGCGCGCACCCTCACCACTGATGAGCGTTTGGACTGATCATGGCCCAAGATTTTTGTGTGGTGATTCCCGCACGCTTTGCCTCAACGCGCTTTCCCGGTAAGCCGCTGCAAGATATTGCTGGTATGCCGATGATCCAGCGGGTTTGGCTGCAAGCTAAAAAAAGCGCCGCGCAGCAGGTGGTGATCGCCACCGATGATCAGCGTATTTTTGCGGTCTGCCAAGGCTTTGGCGCACAGGTGGTCATGACCCGGGATGACCATGAGTCCGGCACTGACCGCTTGGCTGAAGTGGTTGCACATTTGGGCTTAGCCAGTGATGCCATAGTGGTTAATGTGCAAGGTGATGAACCACTGATTCCACCGGCGGTGATTGACCAAGTGGCGGCTAATTTAGCGCAGTATAGACAGGCGGCCATGGCCACTTTAGCTGAGCCAATTACCGATATTGCCAGCGTACTGAATCCAAATGTGGTTAAAGTCAGTACTGATGCACAAGGCTATGCCTTAACTTTTAGCCGTGCGCCTTTGCCTTGGCCGCGCGATGCCTTTGCCAAAAGCCAAACTGTGATGCCTGAAGGGGTTGAATTTCGCCGCCATATTGGTATTTATGCCTATCGCGCTGGCTTTTTAGCGGACTTTGTCGCTTGGGGACCCTGCGCATTAGAATTGACTGAGTCCCTTGAGCAATTGCGTGCCTTATGGAACGGGGCAGGTATTCATGTGGCAGATGCTGTTGAGGCACCGCCCGCAGGCGTGGATACGCTGGAAGATTTGCAGCGTGTACGACGTTTTTTTGAGGAGTAACAATGAAGGTTTTATTTGTTTGTCTGGGTAATATCTGCCGTTCACCCACTGCTGAAGGGGTGTTTCGTCATTATGTTGAGCAGGCAGGCTTAAGCGATAAAATCACTATCGATTCAGCCGGCACCTCTGATTGGCATTTGGGTAAAACGCCAGATCCTCGCACCGTAGTCGCCGCCGCACAGCGCGGTTACGATGTGTCTACACTGCGTGGGCGTCAGGTAACGGCCGAAGACTTTGCAGAATTCGATTTGATCTTGGCCATGGATAAAAGCAATCTCAGTAACCTGCAAGCCATCCAACCGGCAGCGAGTAAAGCTGAGCTGGCGCTGTACTTGCCACGCTTTGGTATCAGCCCTGATGAAGTGCCTGATCCTTATTATGGCGGCGAAGATGGTTTTGAGTTGGTGCTGGATATGCTGGAGCACGCCAGTCAGGTTTTACTGGATGAAATAAAGGCGAAAATGTGAATTTAAGCATCCAACAGCAGCTGTCTTTACGTCCTTATAATAGCTTAGCGGTGGATGTGGCTGCGCGTTACTTTGTTACCGTTGAGTCGCTGCCGCAGTTGCAAGCGGCATTGGCTTGGGCCAAGCAGCAGGACGTTGCAGTGTTTTTGCTGGGCGGCGGCAGTAATTTGGTGTTGACAGCTGATGTGGATGCGCTGGTTATTTATATTCAATTGCGTGGTATTGCGCTACTCAGCGAGGATGCGGAGAGTGCCGTGATTGAAGTGCAGGCCGGTGAAAACTGGCATGCTTTTGTCCAGTGGAGTCTGGCGCGGGGCTTTAGTGGTTTAGAAAACCTCAGTTTGATTCCAGGCCATGTCGGTGCGGCACCTGTGCAAAATATTGGTGCTTATGGGGTTGAGGTGAAAGATCACCTTGAAAGTGTTTTAGTTTATGATCGTGAGACTGAGCAAACCCAGCGTCTAAGCGCCGCGCAATGTCAGTTTGCCTACCGCGACAGTTTATTTAAGCGCGAATCTGGACGGCGGGTGATTTTAAGTGTGACCTTTAACTTGCCTAAACAAGCGAGTTTACAGTTGGATTATGGTGATTTGCGCGGTTATTTGGCGAGGCAGCAGATTGTGCAACCTCAGCCGCAGGATGTCAGCCGTGCGGTCTGTGAGATTCGTGCGCAGAAACTGCCGGACCCACAGCAGCTGGCCAATACCGGCAGTTTTTTTAAAAACCCTGTGATCAGCGCTGAACAAGCGCAGCAGTTGCAGAAAAATCACCCCAATCTTATCAGTTTTGTGCAGGCCGATGGACAGGTGAAGTTGGCTGCAGGTTGGCTGATTGATCAAGCCGGTTGGAAAGGTGTGCGCCAAGGCGATGCTGGGGTGCATGCAAAACAGGCGCTGGTATTGGTCAATTACGGCACAGCCACGGGCCAACAGATACTGCAGTTGGCCGCCGATATTCAGGCCGATATTCAGCAGCGCTATGGCGTTGCATTGGAAATTGAGCCGAACGTGATTGCTTAAGCGGCGCACCGCTGTGTTTTGTTGGCCGCTTAAGGCGCTGGTTTGAGCCGGCTTAGCGGCACGCTGTCTGCTTGTCGATCTATCGGCTGTCTATATAGTTGTTTGTCTATCGAGGCCGCTAGGCAACTGCAGAGGCAAGCTTTAGGTGGTGCTAAACACAGCGTCAGCCCAGTAACTGCCGGCTCTGCCCCTTAATGCCCTTTGAGCCCATCGACTGAGTGCAAGCCTAGACGCTTCGAGCAGAGCGCCGGCTCTTGTTAAACTCGAGGTGCTCACACCAGATAAATTCAGCGTCAATGAGTGCATCGCGCTAGCAGACAGTGTTTTTAAGCCATAGCGCTCAGTTGTTGTTTGAAGCGCTGCAAAGAGCAGTTGGGTATTCATGTCGCATGCTGCAATTTATGCTAGGTGATATCATTACACTGAAGGTTCAATCAGGCGTGTGCCGCATGGATATGAATGTCTCTGCAAATAGAGCAAGCTGGTCTTATCGACATGAAGTCGTTTTATGGCCTTTTTACGCTTTATTTTACCGGTGCATGCAATCAGCGTGCAGCGCCTGCAAAATCAAGCCTAAGGTTGCAGTAAAAACCAATGGAGCACAGAGATGATAAAAACCATTATCGTAGTCGGCGGTGGTATTGGCGGTACCATGACGGCCAATAATCTGGTCAGTAAGCTTTACCCAGAGGTCAGTCGTGGTGAAGTGCGCGTGATGCTGATCTCCAATAGCCCTTGGCACTATTACAAGCCTGCGTTTATGTATGTGGCGTTTGGTGCCTACGCTAAAAACGATCTGCGACGCCAGCAGGCCTCCTTACTGCGACCGGAAATTGATTTTGTGCTGGATCAGGTGGATGGTTTTGAGTTTAAAAACAGCTGCTTGAAAATGCGCTCTGGCGTGAGTTATGACTATGATTACTTGGTGGTGTCCACCGGTTGCATTCCCTCGCCGGAGCGCATTGAAGGTTTGCAGGAGGCCGGTGATCATTTCTATCAACACGACCCCGCACGCAAACTCTATGAGAAAATCTCTACCATTGAAAAAGGCCGCATTTTTATTGGCGTGACCTTTCCAACCACGCCCAATGTGCCGCATCAGTGCGGTATGGCACCCTTAGAAACCACCTTGTTGCTGGATGAGTTCTTGCGCAAGCGTGGGGTTCGCGAGCAAATCGAACTGGTGTACAGCTACCCCAGTGTTGCCCAGTTGCACCAGAATGCTTTGTTTTTGCAAAAAAACACCGCTGAGATGCTGCCCAGTATGTTTGATGCCAGGGATATTCGTTATAAGCGCAGCTTTACTTTAGCCAGCGTTGACCCTGAGCGTAAGATTGCTTTTTCCGCAGAAGGGGAAGAAGAAAATTTTGATATTTTAATTCAAACACCACCGATTCGCGCTGTAGATGCAGTGCTTAATTCTGGGGTATCGCAAGCGCCGAACAATGAAGGCTGGTTGCCCACGGACCGTTATTCTTTGCAGCTTGAAGGCTTTGAAAATGTCTTTGTGATGGGCGATACCGTGGATCTGCCGATTGGTAAAGCCGGTGGCAGTTGCCACAGTCAGTCGCCGGTGATTTGTGACAATATTGCCGGTCTGCTGCGTTGGGGCAAAGCGGAGGCGCGCTATGAAGGCTTGGTTCAAGCGGTGGCGCAGATGGGGATGGATGCGGGGATACCGCTCTGGTACAACTATGAGCAGGAAGCAATGCCCAGTCCTGCGACTAAAATTGGCAGCTTAATGTGTAAAGGTTTTAACCGAGGCCTGTACTGGTCAGTCGCACGCGGCTTGGCTTAAGGAGATAAGCAGATGAGTGATCAAAACCCTGAGACATCCATCCAGTCGACCGATCAGTTGCTGAAGCATTTACCGGCACTGCAAGATGAAGCTACTTTAGCGGGGCTGGCCGATTTGTTGGAAAAATTGGCACCGGTCTTACAAGGCCGGCGTTTGCATAATATTGTAGACCTCTTGGCTGCCACCTCAGATGTGGTGGAAATGACCGATGATGCCATGTTGCAAAAGCTGATGGCGCTCTATGAAGATGGGATTGGCAGCCTTTGGATGTTAAGCAATGCTTTGCGTTATGCTTCAGCGCAGGCCGGATCCAGCGCTAAAGCACCGACTTTATGGCAAAGCGTGAAGAAATTTAATCAAAGTGACGATGCTCGCCGCGGCTTGGATGTTGTAACCAATATTTTGGCTGAGTTGGGTCGACAGGCAGCGATTAAAGGGCAGAGGATGCCAGAGGATTAAGCGTCCCTGAGTTCGCTTGGAGCCCAGCACAAGCTGGGCTTTTTTATTGGCTAGATTGTTCGTCTCGGTAGCAGAGTTTGACATCGAGTTAGTAAAAAAACGTATATTTGTACAATATTTTGTATAAGTTTACTGGCATAATGTTGAACACTTACACCGCGAGTAAAAATTATGCTGTTATCTATGCGTTGGTACATTCTCACTGTTACCGCAGTGCTAGCAGGGCTGCTGCTGTGGTTCGTCGTTGGCGGTCAGTCCTTGGCTGTGGCGCAAGCATCACCACTCAATTTAGCGCAGCAACTGCACAGTCTGCCCGATGTGCAGGCTAAAACTTCAACGCTTGCCCTCGATACGAGCAAGCCAACCCTGGTTAAATTATGGGCCAGTTGGTGTCCTTTGTGCCTGTCTGAGTTGGGGCAAACGCAAGATTGGGTGACTGATCCTGATTTTGCTGGGGTGAACCTGCTGACTTTGGCATCGCCCGGCGTCTTGGGCGAGCAGCCATTAGCTGCCTTTAAAGACTGGTATAGCGGTTTAGATTATCCGCAGTTGCCGGTGCGTATGGATAGCAGTGGCGAGTTGGTTAAAGGTTTCGGCGTTAAGGTTTATCCCAGTTGGGTTTTGCTTGATCAGCGCGGTCAGCTGGCGCGGGTGATCAAAGGCAGTATCAATAAGTCACAAGCCTTAGCCTTATTGCAGAATCCTGCTGCGGATCTGAATGACGCTGCGCATACTTTTTATCAACCAAAAGCCAATCAAGCAGCGGTACCTGTTAATGCGCGCACGATCTACTTAGCCGGTGGTTGCTTCTGGGGTGTTGAAGCGTATTTCGAGCGCATTGATGGTGTGCTGGATGCGGTGTCGGGCTATGCCAATGGCCGTACAGAAAACCCAAGTTATGAGGATGTGGTTTATCGCAATACTGGCCATGCGGAAACGGTAAAAGTAGTCTATAACCCAAACAAGCTCAGTCTCGATGATATTTTGCAGTATTATTTCCGCATCATTGATCCGACCAGTTTAAACAAACAAGGCAATGATCGCGGCGAGCAATACCGTGCGGGTGTCTACAGTAGTGATGTGGCCGAGCAGTCTGTGATTGCCGCATCTTTAAATGAATTGCAAAAGCGCTATAAAAGACCTGTGGTTGTTGAGAATCAGCCCTTGCAGCATTTCTATGAAGCAGAGCAATACCATCAAGATTACTTGATGAAAAATCCTAATGGCTATTGTCATGTTGATTTAAATAAGGCTGATGAGCCGCTGCCGAGTAAAGCTAAGTCAGCCGACAAAATCCAGCAGGATTTTGATGCCAGCCGCTTCCAAAAGCCGGATAGGAAAACTTTGCAGCAGCGCTTGAGTCGTGAACAATATCAGGTCACGCAAAACGGCGGCACTGAGCGTGCTTTTAGCCACCGCTATGATGAGCTGTTTGAGCCGGGTTTGTATGTGGATATTGTCAGCGGTGAGCCACTGTTCAGTTCACGTGATAAGTATCAGTCAGGCTGTGGTTGGCCGAGTTTCGTTAAGCCGATTGATGCCAGTGCGGTGCTTGAAAAAACTGATACCAGCTATAATATGCGCCGCATTGAAGTGCGCAGTCGCTTAGCCGACTCACATTTAGGCCATGTTTTTCCTGATGGTCCCAGTGATCGGGGTGGTTTGCGTTATTGCATTAATGGCGCCAGTTTAAACTTTATTCCTAAAGCGCAAATGCAAGAGCAAGGTTATACGCAGTGGCTTAAAGCGCTGGATTGAGCCGGCAAAAGGCCTAGCACAAGCGCAATCACGTCTGAGTGAGTTAAGGCGTGATTGCGAGCGCTGAGTCTATTGAGGGCACTGACTATTCAAAGTCTGTTGGATTTACATCTTCAGCTTGGCTTGCTGGGGCTTTTTGCGCTTGAATGCGGATTAAGGCGCCTAGCGTGCTGTGATCAACAAAGGTTACTTGGCCGTTGGCAACGATGGTCTTCTGCTTAAAACGTTCGCTACTGAGTAGCGTATTGTCAGGGTTAAATTGATTAATCCATAAATCAAGCTCTACTACACTGCTACGGTCAAACTCAAAAGTTAAAGTTCCTTCGACAGGGTAGTGGTCAAAATGCGCGGCGCCTTGGCTGATCGCGATGTGCCTCGATGCCTCATCACTGTTTTGCAGCCATGCCTTATGCAGCAGTATCTGATACCCCTGCTCAGGGGTCAGCTTTGCGGCTAAATGGTCGAGGTGTGTGCTGCGCAGTTGTTCTTCGCTGAGGCGCGTGCTGCCGTTAGCCCAGTTGTCTGGCGCAACACGATGAGCGGGTAGGCTTTCACTGCTTTGTCGAAAGACAATCAGTTCCACTACTTGCGTGTCATTAGCAAAAGCTTGGCTGCTGCACAGGGCGAACAGAAGAACAAGGTGAACGAAGTAACGCATGTACAGCTCCTTAAATTATTGTTATTCAGATAGTTGGCCTAAGAGGGCTTCGATTGTAGCAAAACGCTGTTCGGGGTTATCCATCGGTACAGTAAATTTAAATACTGTCGCCCCTTCAAAGCGATAGTGCTTGGGCTGACTTTGGATCAGTTTAATTAAGCGCATCGGGTCAACGCAGGTATCCCCAGCAAACTCTAAGCGGCCGCCGTAGGGTCCGGCATCAATTTTTAGAATACCCAGTGCTTGTGCTTTCAGTTTGAGTTCGGTTATGCGGATTAACTGCTTAGCTGGATCAGGCAATAAGCCAAAGCGATCTATCATTTCCACTTGCAGTTCTTTTAAGGCGTTACTGTCTTTGGCTGATGAAATACGCTTGTAGAGAATCAAGCGTGTATGCACATCGGGCAGGTACTCATCCGGAATCAAGGCCGCTACGCGCAGATTAATATCGGTGCCACTATCCAGCGGTTGTTCTAAATTAGGCTCTACACCTTTGCGGATCGATTCCACCGCGCGCTCAAGCATTTCCATATACAGAGTAAAACCAATCGCGTGGATTTCACCGCTTTGACCATCGCCAAGTAATTCACCGGCGCCACGGATTTCCAAGTCATGGGTGGCGAGCATAAAGCCTGCACCTAAATCTTGTGCATTGCTGATCGCCTCTAAACGTTTTTGCGCATCCGGTGTCATGCTTTTTTGCGGCGGCGTCAGCAGGTAAGCATACGCCTGGTGGTGGCTACGACCCACACGACCGCGCAGTTGATGCAGTTGGGCTAAGCCAAACTTATCGGCGCGATCAATGATAATGGTATTGGCGTTGGGTACATCAATACCGGTTTCAATAATGGTTGAAGCAACCAGCACGTTGTAACGATTGTGGTAGAAGTCGGCCATCACTTGCTCAAGCTCACGCTCATGCATCTGGCCATGACCAATACCAATCCGTGCTTCAGGCACTAAAGCGGCTAGATCGGCTGCACATTTTTCGATGGTTTTCACATCGTTATGCAAAAAGTAGACTTGACCACCGCGCAGTAATTCACGCAATAGGGCTTCTTTGACCACGGCATCTTGGCGTTGCATGACAAAGGTGCGCACCGACAAGCGGCGCGCCGGCGGCGTGGCAATAATCGACATATCGCGCATGCCGGCAAAGGCCATATTCAGCGTGCGTGGAATCGGGGTGGCGGTGAGGGTGAGAATATCCACTTCACTGCGCAGCGCTTTGAGTTGCTCTTTTTGACGCACACCAAAGCGGTGCTCTTCATCAATAATCACCAAACCAAGGTTGTTAAATTTAACATCACTTTGCAGTAGTTTATGCGTGCCGATTAAAATATCGACTTTGCCTTCGGCGAGATTGCTGATGGCTTGGTTAATTTCTTTGGCGGTTTTGAAGCGGCTCATGACTTCCACTTGCACCGGCCAATCAGCAAAACGGTCGCGAAAACTGTTGTAATGTTGTTGCGCCAATAACGTGGTCGGCACCAGTACCGCGACTTGCTTGCCGCTGTGTACGGCAATAAAGGCCGCGCGCATCGCTACTTCAGTCTTACCAAAACCTACATCCCCGCAAATTAAGCGATCCATGGGCTTGCCTGACAACATGTCATTACGCACATTGTCAATCGCCACTTGTTGGTCGGGGGTTTCCTCGAACGGGAAGGCGGCGCTAAAAGTGCTGTAATCAATGCCTGGATTGCTAAAGGCAAAACCTTCACGAGCGGCACGGATTGCGTAAATGTTGAGTAACTCTGCCGCAACGTCGCGCACTTGCTCGGCGGCTTTACGTTTGGCTTTTTGCCATTGCTCAGTGCCTAAGCGGTGTAAGGGTGCACTGTTATCATCGCTGCCGGTGTAGCGCGCAATCAAATGTAAATTGGCCACAGGTACATAGAGTTTGGCTTGATCGGCGTACTCGAGCATTAAAAATTCTGTGGCTTGCTCATCAATCTCTAAGGTGACTAAACCTTGGTAGCGGCCGACACCGTGATCAATATGCACCACCGGTGCGCCTTCACGCAGCTCGGTGAGGTTGCGAATTACATGTTCATGACTGGCGTCGCGATTTTTATCGCGGCGACGGCGCTGCATCACCCGCTGGCCGAGTAAGGCGCTTTCAGGAATCAGAACTAAATCATCAAGTAGCAGACCCGCTTCAATCGGCGCGACGCAAATGGCGACCTTGAAGTCTGCGGTTAAAAAATCTTCCCAGCTAGCCACTTCAACCGGCACCACAGCAATGCGCTGCAGTAATTCTAGAAGGACTTCGCGGCGGCCTGCGGTTTCTACGCTAAATAGGCTGCGGCCAGTAAAGTTGGCTAAGAAGTCTTTGACTTTGCTCAGCGGTTCAGCGGCGCGGGCATCAATGGCTAAGTCAGGAAATACCTGGATGGGTAGACGCTCACGGCCGACGCCGGGGCTGACGTCCTCGGTGTCAATGATAATTCGCGGATGGCTTTTCAGCGCGCCATAGTATTCATCAATGGCAATAAATAAGTCGGCAGGCGGCAGCAGTGGCCGTTCAATATCACCGCGGCGCTCTTCATAGCGGCTGCGGATATCTTGCCAAAAGGCTTCTGCGGCAGCGTCCACCCCGAGCATCGAGAATACTTGTGCATCACTGGGCAAATAATCAAATAGGCTGCTGGTGTTTTCAAAAAATAAGGGTAAGTAGGCTTCAATGCCGGCCGGAATAATCCCGCTGGCCAAATCTTGATACAGTGGGCAGCGGCGGAAATCCACATCAAAACGCTCACGAAAGCGTGCACGAAAATCACCACGGGCCTTTTTATCTAAAGGAAACTCACGCGCCGGCAACAGGCGAATGCTGTCGACTTTGTCATTAGAGCGCTGGGTTTCTGGATCAAAGGTACGCAGTGTTTCGATTTCATCATCAAATAAGTCAATGCGGTAGGGTGCGTCACTGCCCATGGGGAATAAGTCCAATAACGCACCACGCACCGCAAACTCGCCATGCTCATATACGGTATCTACGCACTGATAGCCCGATGCCTGCAGACGGTTGCGCATGCTTTCGACATCGAGTTTTTGCCCCACATCCAGCATCAAGCTGGCGTCAATCATAAAGGATTTGGGGGCGAGGCGGTGTAGGGCGGTATTGATCGGTACGACTAAGATGCCCCGCTGCAATTGCGGCAGTTGATACAAGGTGGCAACGCGCTGGGAAATAATATCCTGATGCGGAGAAAAAACATCGTAGGCTAAGGTTTCCCAGTCGGGGAAGTGTAAAACAGGTAATTCAGGGGCAAAAAAAGCCAGCTCTTCTTTAAGGCGCTCAGCGCTTTGACTGTTATCAGTCAGCAGCAAAGTAAAACGTTGCGAACTGCGTGCTGCTTCAGCGATCACTAGACCTTGAGCAGCTCCAGAGAGGTTGCCCCAGAGCTGTTTAGCAGAGTGGGTTGGCAATTTAGGAAGGCGCAATACAGACACGGCTAACTCTTATATGAACAAGAAAAGAGACGATTGTAACGGGCTATTGAATGGCTCGCCAGATAAGGTTTTCAACAGAATGAACGCTTAGAGCTTGCTGCTTTCGTTTCTGCAGTCGATAATGTAGCTCTTTTTTAACCCTTGAATAGGTATTCCACGTGACTCAGAAGACTGACCAGTGTCTTAGTGAATGGATTGATCGCGAAGCGCTTGCCGAGGCAATGATTCCGCTTGTTGGCCAACTGTACCGCAATAATAATGTGGTAACGTCGATTTATGGACGTGGCTTGATTAACCGTTCAGTGATTGCAATTCTTAAAGCACACCGCTTTGCTCGTCACCGTGTAGGTAACGATTCTGAGCTGTCGGTGCGTGATACATACCCTATTCTGAAGATCATGAGCGAAATGGATCTCGGTAGTGCTTCTGTTGACTTGGGTAAAATGGCTGTTAAATTTAGCGCCGAAGCTAAGGGTCGCAGTCTTGAGCAGTTTGTGCGTGATGAGTTAGCCAGCGTTGCAGGTAAGCGCGACAGCAATAAGCACCAAGGTACTGATGTTGTGCTCTACGGTTTTGGCCGTATTGGTCGCTTATTAGCTCGTATCTTAGTCGCTAAAACTGGTGCCGGTGAAGGCTTACGCTTGCGCGCTATTGTGGTGCGTAAAGGCGCGGAAAACGATTTAGCCAAGCGTGCCAGCTTACTGCGTCGTGATTCTGTGCATGGTCCGTTTGACGGCACCATCGTGATTGATGAAGAAAGCAACACGCTGACGGTCAATGGCAATTTGATTCAAGTCATTTACTCCAGTGATCCAAAAACTGTAGATTACACTCAGTATGGAATTAAAGATGCGTTACTGGTGGATAACACTGGTCGCTGGCGCGATGAAGAGGGCTTAAGTCAACATTTGGCGTGCCCTGGTATTGAGCGCGTAGTGCTGACTGCTCCAGGTAAAGGTGCACTGAAAAATATCGTACACGGCATTAACCATGCAGAAATCACAGCAGACGATAAAATTATTTCTGCTGCCTCCTGCACCACTAACGCCATTGTGCCAGTGCTCAAAGCTATCAATGACAAGTTTGGTATTGTGAATGGTCACGTTGAAACCGTGCACTCTTACACGAACGACCAAAACCTTATTGATAACTTCCACGCCGGTAGTCGTCGTGGTCGTTCAGCGCCATTGAATATGGTGATTACTGAGACGGGTGCTGCGACTGCTGCGGCAAAAGCACTACCGATTCTTAAAGGTAAGCTGACCGGTAACGCGATCCGTGTACCAACGCCAAACGTGTCTATGGCGATTCTTAACTTAAACCTTAAGAACGGAACAACACGTGAAGAAGTAAATGAGTACTTGCGTCAGATGGCGATGCACTCTGAGTTGCAAAAGCAAATTGACTATGTGTGCTCACAAGAAGTGGTTTCTACAGACTTCGTTGGTTCACGTCATGCCGGTGTAGTGGATGCGGAAGCGACCATCTGCACTGAGAATGGTGTCATCCTGTATGTTTGGTATGATAACGAGTACGGTTACAGCTGTCAGGTTGTGCGAGTGATGGAAGAAATCGCTGGCGTCAATCCTCCTGCGTTCCCACAGTAAGTGGTGGTGTGAGGCTGAACGTTGTCTATAAAAGGGAGCCCTTGTGGCTCCCTTTTGTTTTTTTATCGACTTTTGAATGGAGAGCGACGTGCACTAAAAAGACTATTTCTTAGAAAATTGTCCTTTTGGCTGGCAAGTCACCACCATGCCTCTTTATAATCATACGGATTACTTTTTAACGTCGAGACACTCGCACAGTTTGTGCTTTTATAGGTGAACTGAGCAGATGTTTCGATATAACTTTAATTTTCACTATCGTGGTTAGGCAAACCTATGATCAAAATAAAACGTGGGCTTGACTTGCCCATGACTGGCACGCCAACACAGCGGATTGAGGCTGCACAGCCCGCTCGTAGTGTTGCAGTCATAGGCTTCGACTATAACGGGATGAAGCCTACAATGCAGGTGCAAGAAGGGGATCGAGTTAAACTCGGCCAAGTCCTTTTCTCTGATAAGAAAACGCCTGGAGTACTGTTTACAGCGCCGGGCGCTGGGGTGGTTAAAGCCATTAATCGTGGCGAGCGTCGGGTACTGCAATCTGTGGTGATTGAGCTGGAGGGTGATGAGCAAATCACTTTTGCCAGTTACGCTCAGGACAAGCTCGCAAGCTTAGCGGATGAGCAAGTGCGTGAAAATTTACAGCAGTCCGGTTTATGGACAGCGTTGCGCACGCGTCCTTACAGTAAAGTGCCTGCGATTGACGCGGTGGCGCGTTCGATCTTTGTCACAGCAATAGATACCCATCCACTGGCGGCTGATCCTTCGGTTGTAATTGCTGAATATGCAGAGGATTTCAGTCGTGGCTTAACGGTACTTAGTCGCTTGGCTAAAGTGTTTTTATGCAAAGCGGATGGCGTGACTTTGCCTGGTGAAACGCTGGCCAATGTACACACTGAAGCCTTTGCAGGACCTCACCCGGCCGGTTTAGCTGGCACCCATATCCACTTTCTCGATCCAGTGAGTGCAACACGCACTGTATGGCAGATTGGTTATCAGGATGTGATCGCCATTGGTAAGTTATTTAGCACCGGTCAACTCTGGGTTGAGCGTGTGATTTCTTTAGCGGGCCCTGTGGCAAAAAAACCGCGCTTAGTGCGTACCCGTTTGGGTGCCAATATCAGTGATATCGTTAAAGATCAATTGCAGGCCGGCAACAACCGTGTGATCTCTGGCTCAGTGCTGGGTGGTCGTACGGCGCGTGGTACGTGCGATTTCTTAGGTCGTTATCATAATCAGCTCAGCTGTTTGGCTGAAGGTGATGAGCGTCAAATGCTGCACTATTTACGCCCTGGTGTAGATAAGTTTTCGGTACTTAATATCTTTATTTCTAAACTGTTCGCCAATAAGAAATTTGCTTTTACCACGAGCACCAATGGTAGTGAGCGCGCGATGGTGCCGGTTGGCAGCTATGAAAAAGTCATGCCGTTGGATATTTTACCAACTCAGTTACTGCGTGCACTATTGGTTGGTGATACTGACGTGGCACAACAGCTCGGCTGCTTAGAGTTAGATGAGGAAGACTTGGCGCTATGCACCTTTGCATGCCCAGGTAAGTACGAGTACGGCCCGATCTTACGGGACAATCTAACGCGTATTGAGCAGGAGGGATAAGCAATGGGTCTTCGTGCATTCCTTGATAAGATCGAACACAACTTTGAAAAAGGCGGCAAGTACGAAAAGTGGTATGCCTTGTATGAGGCAGCAGACACCATTTTCTACCGCCCCAGTAGCGTTACTAAAACCACTGCGCACGTGCGTGATGGGGTCGACCTGAAGCGTATTATGATCACTGTGTGGTTGTGTGCGTTCCCAGCGATGTTCTTTGGTATGTGGAATATTGGTTACCAAGCCAACGTCATTTTTGAAGCCAATCCTGAGTTACTTACTGCGCAAGAAGGCTGGCGCATGGCCTTAACCGGCATGCTGGCAGGCTTTGATCCCGGCAGTATGTGGGACAATATAATCCAAGGTGCTACTTGGTTTGTGCCTATCTATATGGTGGCTTTCGTTGTCGGCGGGTTCTGGGAAGTATTGTTTGCTTCGATCCGCGGCCATGAAATCAACGAAGGTTTCTTCGTGACCTCAATCCTTTTTGCGCTAATCCTGCCGCCAAGCATTCCTTTATGGCAAGTGGCCATGGGTATCAGCTTCGGTGTGGTGATTGCTAAAGAAGTGTTTGGTGGTACCGGTAAAAACTTCTTAAACCCAGCATTGGCGGGTCGCGCCTTCTTATTCTTTGCTTATCCAGCGCAACTCTCTGGTGATGCCGTGTGGACCGCTGTTGATGGTTTCGCAGGTGCAACGTCCTTGAGTCTAGCGGCCGCCGGTGGCATTGAGCAGGTTATCGGTTCAGGTGTCACCTGGATGGATGCCTTTATCGGTAAAGTGCACGGTTCGGTGGGTGAAACCAGTACTCTGGCGATCTTTATCGGTGGTGCAGTGCTGCTGATTATGCGTATTGCTGCATGGCGCATTGTTGCCGGTGTGATGATCGGCATGATTGCTTTAAGCATGCTGTTCAATATGCTGGGTTCAGAGACCAATCCGCTGTTTGCCATGCCGTGGTACTGGCACTTGGTTGTCGGTGGTTTTGCTTTCGGTATGATCTTTATGGCGACGGACCCTGTCTCGGCGTCAATGACCAATACCGGTAAATGGATTTTTGGTGCATTGATTGGTGTGATGGTGGTGTTGATCCGTGTGGTGAACCCAGCGTTCCCTGAAGGCATGATGTTGGCGATTTTGTTTGCCAACTTGTGTGCACCATTAATTGACCATTTTGTTGTTCAGGCCAATATCAAGCGGAGGCTGGCGCGCAATGTCTAGTCAAAGAGAATCAACCGCACGCACACTCACCGTCGCCTTATTGGTGTGCTTGGTGTGTTCAGTGTTTGTGGCAGGAGCAGCGGTTGCTCTGCGCCCCATTCAAATTGAAAACCGTTTGCTGGATAAGCAGCGCAGTATTCTAGCGATTGCAGGACTGGGTGACGCGAGTCTCTCCAGTAGTCAAGTCAAACAAATGTTCGACCAGCAGATTAAGGCACGGGTTGTCGACTTAGAAACCGGTAAATTTTCTGATGCGCAGAACCCTATTACCTTTGATCCCTTGGCGTCATCTAAAGACCCTGCCATTTCTAAAGTGCTAAGCGGCTCTGAAGATATTGCTTCGATCAAACGTCGTGAGCGTTATAGCACGGTGTATATCGTTGAACATGAGGGTCAGCTGGATACTTTAATCATTCCTGTCCGCGGCTACGGCTTGTGGTCAACCCTGCATGGCTTTATTGCGGTGAAAGGCGACCTCAATACGGTTGCCGGCTTTGGTTTTTACCAGCATGGTGAAACCCCAGGTTTGGGTGGTGAAGTGGATAATCCAAAGTGGCGTGCTCTGTGGTTAGGCAAAAACCTATTTAACAGCAAGGATCAAGTGGCCCTTCGCGTTATTAAAGGCAACGTTGATCAGAACAGTGCAACGGCTATTAATCAAGTCGATGGCCTCGCTGGTGCAACTTTGACCAGCAATGGCGTCACTCACTTAGTGCAGTTCTGGCTGGGTGAAAATGGCTTTGGTAGCTTTATTGAGCATTTACGTGCTGGGGAGGCTTAAGCATGTCACAGCCAACAATTAAACAAGTATTGCTTGATCCGATTTTTAATAACAACCCAATTGGCTTACAGATCCTTGGTATCTGTTCGGCCTTGGCGGTTACTTCAAATCTGAAAACTGCACTGGTGATGTCGATTGCCTTAACCTTGGTAACCGCCTTCTCGAGTATGTTTATCTCGATGATTCGTAAGCAGATTCCCAGTTCAATTCGAATGATTGTGCAGATGGTGATTATTGCCTCATTGGTAATCGTGGTTGATCAGGTACTCAAAGCTTTTGCCTACTCACTGTCTAAGCAGTTATCGGTGTTTGTCGGTTTGATTATCACCAACTGTATTGTGATGGGACGTGCCGAAGCCTTTGCCATGGCTAACCCGCCGGCGCTGTCATTCTTTGACGGTATTGGTAACGGTTTAGGCTACAGCGCGATGCTGATTGTTTTAGGTATTATCCGTGAGTTGTTTGGCGCAGGTAAGCTGATGGGGTACACCATTCTTCCTGTGGTCAATGATGGTGGCTGGTACTTACCCAACGGTATGTTGCTGTTACCGCCGTCGGCATTCTTCTTAATTGGTCTGATTATCTGGGGATTACGCATGTGGAAAAAAGAACAGCTGGAAAAGCCTGACTTTCGCATTGCCGCGCATTCCCAAGAGAAGGAGGCGTACTGATGGAACATTACATCAGCTTATTTGTTAAAGCCGTTTTTGTTGAAAACATGGCTTTGGCGTTTTTCTTGGGTATGTGTACCTTTATTGCGATTTCCAAAAAAGTGGAAACCGCGATTGGTCTAGGTATTGCAGTTGTGGTGGTGCAGGCGATTACAGTGCCGGCCAACAACCTGATTTACACCTATTTACTTAAAGATGGCGCCTTGGCTTGGGCTGGTATGCCTGACGTTGATTTAAGCTTCTTAGGTTTGCTCAGCTATATCGGCGTAATTGCGGCGATTGTGCAAATTCTAGAAATGCTGCTCGATAAGTATGTGCCGGCGCTGTACAACGCGTTGGGGGTGTTCTTGCCCTTGATCACAGTAAACTGCGCCATTATGGGCGGTACCTTGTTTATGGTCGAGCGTGATTACAACTTCGCAGAAAGTACCGTCTACGGTTTAGGCTCAGGTTTCTCTTGGGCGTTAGCCATTGCGTTATTGGCCGCGATTCGTGAAAAACTAAAATACAGCGATGTGCCACAAGGTCTGCAAGGACTGGGCATCACCTTTATTACGATTGGTTTGATGTCATTGGGCTTTATGTCATTCTCTGGCGTTCAACTGTAAGGAGTAGCGAGTAATGAATTTCGAGATTTTTCTCGCTATTGGCATGTTCACCGCGATCGTTCTTGCTCTGGTAGTGATGATTCTTATCGCTCGTGCGCGTCTCGTATCCGATGGTGATGTGACCATTAACATCAACGGCGAACGCAGCATTACCGTGCCGGCTGGTGGTAAGTTGCTGCAAACCCTAGCGGGCAACAATATTTTCCTATCCTCCGCCTGTGGTGGTGGTGGTACCTGTGCACAGTGTAAGTGTGTAATTAACAGTGGTGGCGGTGAAATGCTGCCCACTGAAGAGTCGCACTTTACTAAGCGTGAAGGAAAAGAAGGTTGGCGCTTGTCGTGTCAGGTTGCGGTTAAACAGGACATGGACATTGAAATCCCAGAAGAAATTTTTGGGGTTAAGAAATGGGAATGTACGGTTGAATCCAACCCGAACGTGGCGACCTTTATTAAAGAGCTGACCTTGCGTATTCCTGACGGCGAGGATGTAAACTTCCGCGCGGGTGGTTATGTGCAGTTGGAATGCCCGCCACACGTGGTGCATTACAAGGATTTTGATATCCAGCCAGAGTTCCATGCAGACTGGGATAAGTTCGATATTTGGCGTTACAGCTCGACCGTCACTGAATCAACCATTCGCGCTTACTCCATGGCGAACTATCCCGATGAAAAGGGTATTGTTAAGTTTAATATCCGTGTGGCCACACCGCCACCAGGTCGTGATGATTTGCCTGCGGGGATTATGTCGTCATGGGTGTTTAGCTTAAAACCGGGCGATAAAGTGACTGTGTACGGCCCCTTTGGTGAATTCTTTGCTAAAGATACCGAGGCAGAAATGGTCTTTGTCGGTGGTGGTGCAGGTATGGCACCGATGCGTTCGCACATCTTTGACCAACTCAAACGTTTGCACACTACGCGTAAAATCAGCTTTTGGTATGGCGCGCGCTCAATGCGTGAAGCCTTCTATGTTGAAGAATACGATAAACTGCAAGCAGAGAACCCAAACTTCACTTGGCACTTGGCCTTATCTGACCCATTGCCGGAAGACAATTGGACAGGTCCAACTGGATTTATCCATAACGTTCTCTATGAGAACTACTTGAAAGACCATCCAGCACCAGAAGATTGCGAGTTCTATATGTGTGGTCCGCCAATGATGAATAAAGCAGTGGTGAACCTGTTAGAAAACTTAGGTGTAGAGCCTGAGAATATCTTACTTGATGACTTTGGAGGCTAATATGCTACGCAACCTGTTGCAGGGAGCGTGTCTAGTTTCACTATTGGCTGTAGCGCTCAGTGGTTGCGATAGCAACGCTGAGCGTATCGAAGAGCTGTCCGGTCCCACGATGGGCAGCACCTTCACCATCAAGTATGTCTATAACGCGACAACACCTGCAGCAGATGCTGTGGGTGTTGAAGTGCAAAGCATTTTGGATGAGGTCGACCGACAAATGTCGACCTACCGCTTAGATTCGAATATCGCTCGCTTTAACCAATCTCCAGTCAATACCTGTATGCCGATGCCACAGCCTGTGCTGGATTTGGTTCAGTATGGTATTGAGCTGTCACAACTCAGTGATGGTGCCTTTGATTTGACCTTAGGGCCGTTGCTAAACCTATGGGGCTTTGGCCCACAAGCACGTGGCAAGCAGGTGCCAAGCGCTGAAGCCATTGCTCAAGCAAAAGCTAAAGTGGGTTATCAGTATCTGCGCCTAGTCGATGACCAGCTGTGCAAAGATGCTGACGTGCAGGTTGAATTCAATAGCATTGCTGCAGGTTATACGGTTGATCGTATCAGTGAGCGTTTTGCAGCACTCAAGATTGACAGTTACATGGTTGAAGTCACCGGCGAGCTGATTGCTAAAGGGCGCAAGCCCGATGGTTCGCCTTGGCGTATCGCCATGGAGCAGCCGTTAGGTGATGGTCAGCGGGTGATCCAGCGCGTACTTGAAATTGATGGCTATGGCGTCAATACCTCAGGTGATTACCGCAACTACTTTGAGGAAAATGGTATACGTTTCTCGCATACCATTGATCCGCAAGCCGGTGCGCCGATCAGCCATCGACTGGCGTCGGTTACTGTGGTCGATCGATCCGCCTTGCATGCTGATGGATTGGGTACACTGTTATTAGTTCTTGGGCCTGAACGCGGCTTGGCTTTTGCAGAAGAGCACAACATTGCTGCTTTTTTTATTATGCATGCCGATCAAGGCTTTACCACGCAAGTCAGCTCAGAGTTTTCCAGGATGTTTCCTGAAGGGGGTCAGCAGTGAGTGGGTTTATGTTATTTATCGTCGTATTTGCCGTGATGTTATTGGTTGTATTGGGGATGTCGGCTGGAGTTTTAGCTGGACGTCGACCCATCGCCGGATCGTGCGGCGGGATTGCCAACTTAGGTATTGAAAAAGAGTGCTCTATTTGTGGTGGCGTGCGCGAGAAGTGCGATGAAGTGAGTGCGGCGCAAAGCTATGACGCGACCAAGCGCTAATTGCTTGACGCTCGTTATGCTGGCTGAATAAGCCAATTTATTTTGTAAATATGCTGCAGTCTCCGCCTTTTGGAGACTGAGCATATTGTGAAGGAGTCCAAATGGCAGTTTACAATTATGATGTAGTTATTCTGGGTTCAGGGCCTGCAGGCGAGGGCGCAGCAATGAATGCTGCCAAAGCAGGTCGTAAAGTTGCTGTTGTAGAAAGCCGTGGTGTCTTAGGTGGTAATAGTACGCACTTAGGTACCATCCCTTCGAAAGCTTTGCGCCATTCTGTGCGTCAGATTTTACGTTTTAATACCAGTGCCATGTTCCGTCAAATTGGTGAGCCACGTTGGTTTTCCTTTCCTGACGTATTAAAAAACGCAGAAAGTGTGATTGAGCGTCAAGTGGCATCACGTACCAGTTACTATGCACGCAACCGTATTGATGTGTATTTTGGAACGGCGAGCTTTGCTGATGAACACAGCATTGATGTGGTGGGGCCCAGCCGTGTTGAAAAGTTGGTGGCGAATGAAATTATCATTGCCACCGGCTCGCGCCCGTACCGCCCAGCCGATGTTGACTTCAATCACCCACGTATTTACGACAGCGATACCATTCTAAGCTTGAGCCATACACCGCGCCGTTTGATTATTTACGGAGCAGGAGTGATTGGTTGCGAATATGCGTCAATTTTTAGTGGTTTAGGCGTATTGGTTGATCTCATTGATAACCGCAATCAGCTGCTGAGCTTCTTGGATGACGAGATTTCTGATGCGCTGAGTTACCATTTGCGCAATAACAATGTCTTGATTCGCCACAATGAAGAATATGAGCGGGTGGAAGGTGTGGATAAAGGTGTGATTCTGCATCTGAAATCCGGCAAGAAAATCAAAGCAGATGGCTTCTTATGGTGTAATGGCCGCACCGGTAATACTGACCAGCTTAGCTTGGAAAACGTCGGCTTGACCGCCAATAGCCGTGGCCAAGTTGATGTGGATCAGTTCTACCGCACCAGCGTGCCCAATATTTATGCCGCCGGTGATGTGATTGGCTGGCCGAGTCTGGCCAGTGCTGCCTATGATCAAGGTCGTTCGGCGGCTGGCAATATTATCGACGATGACAGCTGGCACTTTGTTGATGATGTACCAACCGGTATTTACACCATTCCGGAAATCAGCTCGATTGGTAAAACTGAGCGTGAATTGACGGAAGCTAAAGTACCTTATGAAGTGGGTAAAGCCTTCTTCAAAAGTATGGCGCGTGCGCAGATATCTAACGAGCCGGTGGGCATGTTGAAAATCTTATTCCACCGCGAAACCTTAGCCATTTTGGGTGTGCATTGCTTTGGCTACCAAGCCTCAGAAATTGTCCATATTGGTCAGGCGATTATGAATCAGCCAGGCGAAGCCAATACGTTAAAGTATTTTATTAATACCACGTTTAACTTCCCAACTATGGCCGAAGCCTATCGCGTCGCCGCTTACGATGGCTTGAACCGGATTTTTTAAGCGGCTCCGGCCAGTGGCCTGATTCGGTCGGAGCCTTTTTGGAACAGCGTTTCAGTGATTCTCAAGGGTGGCAATGGCCAAACCGGGAAAGTCAGTAATCAGACTGTCTACACCATACGTAGCGAGTCGGCGCATCAGCGCTGGCTCGTTGACTGTCCATACCGATACATGTAATCCTGCCTGCTGAGCTTTCCTTAGGCGCTGCTCATTGGCTAATGTCGATTTTAATACCAGCATGCTACAGCCGTAGCGTTGCGCTGTTTTTATGGGATCTAACCATGCGTATTCAGCCACCAGCCCTCGTGCTAGATGTGGGGTGAGGCGTTGTGCTGCGCGTAATACTGTACGTGCGCTGCTGGTCATAATAATTTTATCCTGCACGGCAAAACGTGCGCTGAGCTGATCAATGGCACGCACTATAGCTGCTGCGCGAGATTTTGAGGTTTCTTTAACCTCAAGTTGCCAATGCTCAAACGGGCACTGCGCAAACAACTGTTCAAGGCTGGGAATAGGGCAGGCGGTTGGCCATGGCAGGGTATTGTGCCGGGCATCCATTTGCATTAGTTGCGCCGCGGTATATTGGCTGACTGTGCCGCGCCGGCCTGTGGTGCGTTTTAAAGTAGCGTCATGTATCACCATCAACTGCCCATCTAGCGATAGATGTAAATCCAGTTCGCAACGGGTCACGCCAGTTTTTAAACAGGCTTGGAAGCTGGCCAAGGTGTTTTCTGGGGCTTGACCGCGTGCGCCGCGATGGCCGTAAATAAGAGTCATATCAGCGATATCCTGAGCGGTGAGGAGGATCTAATGTTGAGCACTCTGCGATGTGTTCAATACAAAGAACATCTTGCGTAGAGCCAATGAATCAGCCGTGCCAGCTTTAGCGTCCGCTATCAACGTTGGCAGATGGTGTTTGGCATGAGGTCGTCAGTGTGGCACGCTGGATAACGAATTTGCAGTGCGATTTGATCGTCAATGCGATAGTATTCGCGGCGATCTTCGCTATCTTGTATGGACATAACGAACCCATAGCGGCAATGAAGGTCAGAGTGTAAATCGGCACGCAAGACACTGCCAACCTATTGAATCTTTTCTGTGAATGTAGCCATTATGTTTCGACCTTTAGCTCTATTTATTGGTATGCGCTATACGCGAGCCAAACGACGCAATCATTTTATCTCTTTTATTTCTTTAACTTCCATGGTTGGCTTGGCCTTGGGCGTACTGGTAATGATTTTAGTCTTGTCCGTGATGAATGGATTTGACCGTGAACTGCGTACCCGAATTCTCGGGATGGTACCGCATGCCACCGTCAGCTCTTATACACCGCTGGATGACTGGCATCAGGTTGGCGGTCAGGTGCTAGAGCATCCTGAGGTGGTTGCGGTTGCGCCCTTTACCCAGTTACAGGGCATGCTGACCCACAGTGGTAGCGTACAACCGGTGCTGGTCAATGGCGTGCTGCCCAGTGCGGAAAAAAATGTCTCAATTATTAGTGAGCATATGGTGGAAGGCAGTTTAGAGGCCTTGCAAAGTGGCGAGTTTGGTATTGTGATTGGCCAGCAAACAGCGGCGATGTTTAATGCATCCGTTGGCGAAAAGTTAACCTTTGTTTTGCCTGAAGCCTCGATCACCCCTGCGGGTGTATTTCCGCGTTTAAAGCGCTTTACCGTTGTCGGAGTGTTTAAAGTTGGCGCTGAATTAGACAGCTCCTTGGCGCTGATTCATATTGAAGATGCCGCGCGTTTATCACGCTGGCAGCCCAATCAAGTGGAGGGCATCCGCTTAAAACTGGATAACTTATTTGATGCGCCGCGCGTGGCCTGGGAAATTGCCAACAGTATGCCTGACAGTGATTTACATCCGCGCGATTGGACGCGCAGCCACGGTAATCTATTCCAAGCGATTCAAATGGAAAAAACCATGATTGCTTTACTCTTGCTGCTGATTGTGGCGGTGGCGGCGTTTAATATTATTTCTACCTTGGTTATGGTGGTGACAGATAAAAAAGCTGATATCGCTATTTTGCGTACTTTAGGTGCTTCGCCCGGACAAATAATGGCGATCTTTATGGTGCAAGGTTCGCTGATTGGCGTCGTAGGTACCTTGATTGGTGGTGTTTTAGGTGTGATCAGTGCACTGAATGTAACGACTTGGGTCGCCGCTTTAGAGCAGTTTTTTGGCCACCAGTTCTTAAGTTCTGATGTGTATTTTATCAGTTACTTGCCCTCTGAATTACGCAGCAGTGATGTGCTAATGATCTGCGGTGCGGCCTTGTTAATGAGCTTTTTAGCCACTTTATACCCTGCGTGGCGTGCTTCACGTACTGAACCTGCGGAGGCTTTGCGTTATGAGTAATCAAGCTGTTTTAGAATGCCGCAACTTAGGCAAAAGCTACAGTGAAGGCCCTGCTGAAGTGCATGTGCTACAAGGCGTTGAGTTGCTACTCAAGCCAGGTGAGCGTGTGGCTATTATTGGAAGTTCTGGTTCTGGAAAAACCACTTTGCTGAATATGCTTGGTGGTTTAGATACGCCAAGTACAGGCAGTGTTTGGTTAGCCGGTGAAGAGTTATCGGCCTTATCTGAAAAGAATCGTGGCTTACTACGTAATCGCGCACTGGGTTTTGTTTATCAGTTTCACCACTTGCTGGCTGAGTTTAGTGCGCTCGAAAATGTCTGCATGCCGTTACTGATTAGTAAGTTACCCGTAGCACAGGCACGCCAGCGTGCTGAGGCCTTATTGGCTCGTGTGGGTCTTGCTACGCGTATGCAGCATAAACCCTCAGAGTTATCCGGCGGCGAGCGTCAGCGTGTGGCGATTGCTCGGGCCTTGGTCAATCAGCCAAAGCTGGTGCTACTCGATGAGCCAACTGGTAACCTCGATCGTACAACGGCGCAAACCATCCAAGAATTGATTTTAGAATTGTCGGTTTCACTGGGCACAGCGTTTCTTGTAGTGACTCACGACCCTGCTTTGGCGCAACAAATGGATCGCATCTTAACGCTTGAAAATGGCCGTTTAATTCCTGTGGCTAAAGACCTTCCTGCACAGTAAGCCAATCAAGCCTTGCTAGCGTATAACAGCAAGGCTTGATCCCCTAGCATGCTTAAGCAGAACAGATCTCAAGCACTTCAATATGCTTAAGTGTCAGATAATGCCAACGCACCTGCACATCGTAAAACTGCACACCATAGACTCGCTCAGGCGACGGTTGCTGATACGCTGGACGTGGATCTTGCGCTAAGCATTGCTCTATCAGTGCTATTAATGGTTGGGCGAGGCGTTGTGCATGTTGCTCAGCCTGCTGTAATGCAGCGCTGTCCCAGCTCACCTCGATCAGTGCTGGTGCGCTAGTTGCTATTGCATTCTGCGCCATGGGTAAGCTGTCGGCATAAGGTACGTAGGGTTTAATATCGAGCACTGGTGTGCCGTCCAATAAATCAATGCCCGAGACCCATAAGCGACCTGGTTCGGCACGTTCTAGACGTACCGCTGATTGCCCGATACCGTTGGGGCGGTGGGTGGCGCGACTGGCGAATACACCAATACTTTTATTGCCGCCCAAGCGCGGTGGACGAACTTTTAAGCGTGGCGTGTTTTCTAGGTTTTTATGAAATAGAAAAATCACCCAAATATGGCTGATCTCTTCTAGCCCCGCGATGGCGTCAGCCTGATCGTAAGGCGCTAATAGTTCAATGCAGCCTTGCGCGGCGGGCGCTAATAAGGGCTGGCGGGGGATGGCAAACTTTTCTTTAAAACATGAGCGCAGATAACCGATGGGGTTGAGCGTATAGGTCATGCGATTGCCTCCATGGTATTTAAGCGTACTGCGCGGCACAACTGCGGCGCAGTACGCTTAACGATTAGCCAGCGACCAATACCCGTATCGCCTCAAGACGCAGCGCCGCTTTGCCAAACATGGCCAAGCCTTGCTCTTGATAAGCACGTAAAGTCTCGATTTCCTCATTGCGCACGCTGGGGTTGATCGCTTGTAGAGCGGTCAAGCGAGCAATCTCTTCATTCATACTGGCCGCGAAGGCTGCACTGGCTTGCGCAACGCGCTCATTATGGCGAGGTTGCATGGTGGTTTGGGCACTGTCGACTAAGCGCAGTAAGGTATCACGTTGAGCGCGGGCAAATTTGCTTGCACTGGAGCGCGGTACACTTTCTAACTGCTCATTGAGCGTGGCAAAACTCACGCGGCTGGCCAGATCATTGCCCTTATCATCGAGTAAACAACGCAGGGCAATCGGAGGTAAGAAACGTCCCAGTTGCAAATGCTTGGGTGCAATGGCTTCGCTGACATACAGCAGTTCAACCAGCATAGTACCGGCTTTAATCGCTTTGTTTTTCAGTAAGGCGACTGCTGTATTACCCATTGAACCCGACAGTACTAAATCCATACCGCCTTGCACCATCGGGTGTTCCCACGTGATAAATTGCATATCTTCGCGGCTGAGCGCCAATTCACGATCATAAGTGATGGTGACGGCTTCATCGTTGCCTAGCGGGAAGCTGGCATCAAGCATTTTTTCGCCTGGGCGCAAAATCAAAGCGTTATCAGAATGGTCTTCGCTCTCAATACCAAAGGCATTAAACAGCTGCTCCATATAAATTGGCAGGGCAAAGCTGTCATCTTGCTCCTCAATTGCCTCGACTAAGGCTTGTCCACGTCCGGCGCCGCTGGAGTTGATTTCCAATAGGCGGTCACGGCCTTTCTCCATTTCGCTTTCTAACTCTGCTCGCGCAGCACTGGCATTTTCCAGCAGTGTTTGCCACGCAGTGTCACTCTCGTCATCCAGTAACAGCGCTTCCAATGGCTTAGCAAATTGCAGCTGTAACGCATTGCCGGTCGGGCAGGTGGCTAAAAAGGCATTTAGCGCATGCTGATACCATTCAAAGACACGTTGCTGCGCTGTACCGGTTAAATAAGGCACATGGATTTCAATGGTGTGCTGTTGACCAATACGGTCGAGGCGACCAATACGTTGTTCAAGTAAGTCAGGGTGCTGGGGTAAGTCAAATAACACCAGATGATGACTGAACTGGAAGTTACGCCCCTCACTACCAATCTCTGAGCAGAACAGCACTTGTGCACCAAACTCATCATCGGCAAACCAAGCGGCAGCACGGTCACGTTCGATAATGCTCATACCTTCATGGAAGGTAGTCGCCGGAATGCCTGAGCGGACACGCAGTGCCTCGCCAAGATCCAGAGCGGTTTGTGCATGAGCGCAAATCACCAACACTTTTTCTTGCTTAAGCTCTTTTAGTGTGTCGAGCAGCCAGTCCACACGCGGATCAAAACGCCACCAATATTGTTTGCTTTCAGATTCGTCGGCATCATCAATCGGGCCGTCAACGTACAGTTCTGGGTAGAGTTGGGCATGTAAATCTGCAGGGTTACTAAGGTATTGCGCAGGGTAAGACAAGGGCGCTGCATGCAGCTTGCGCTCTGGGAAACCAGAAATTGCCGCGCGAGTATTACGAAATAACAAGCGTCCAGTGCCATGGCGGTCTAGCAGTTCGCGAATCAAACGCGGCGCTGCCTGCTCATCCTTGGCATTAAAGGCGCTGATGAGGGCGTGGCTGTCATCGCCTAAAAAAGCTTGAATGGTTTTTTCTGCGCTGTCACTTAACTGCTGTTGATCGAGCAATTCACGTACGGCATCGGCAATGGCTTGGTAATGTTGGCTTTCCTCACGGAAGGCGGCTAAATCGTGGAAACGATGTGGATCGAGTAGGCGCAGACGAGCAAAGTGACTGTCTTGACCCAGTTGCTCAGGCGTCGCAGTCAGCAGTAAAACGCTTGGAATGATACTGGCTAAGATTTCCACCAGTTGATAGGCAGGGCTTGAGTGCTCTGGATGCCAGACCAAGTGGTGTGCTTCATCAACCACCATAATATCCCAGTCGCAACTGCATAAGGCTTGTTGCGCGCGCTCATCCTCGATTAGCCAGTTCATCGACACTAACGCGATTTGACAGTCTTCAAAAGGATTGTCGGCATCACTGGCTCGAAAGCGTTCAGCGTCAAACAGGGCAACATCCAAATTAAAGCGACGGCGCATTTCTACCAGCCACTGATGTTGCAAGGTTTCCGGCACTATTAATAAGACGCGGCTGGCTCGACCACCCAGTATCTGGCGGTGAATAATTAGACCTGCTTCGATGGTTTTACCTAAACCCACTTCATCCGCCAAGAGCACACGCGGGGCAATCCGGTTGGCGACTTCTTGAGCAATGTGCAACTGGTGAGCAATCGGCTGTGCGCGTGCGCCGGCTAAGCCCCAGAGATCTGACTGCTGCATTTCGCTGTTATGCTGTAGCGAATTATAGCGCAAGGTAAACCAACGCAGAGGATCGACTTGCCCAGCGACTAAACGGTCACTGGCCATACGGAACTGGATAAAGTTCGATAACTGCGTCTCAGGTAAGGTGCACTCATCATTTTGGTTATTAAAACCTAAATAGATCAGGAGACCGTCGATTTCAGTCACTTCACGGACCGTCATGCTCCAGCCTTCAAAGTGAGTGATTTCGTCACCGGGCATAAAGCGCACGCGGGTTAACGGGGCATTGCGCTGCGAGTATTGACGGGTTTCCCCTGTGGCTGGGTATAGGATGGTGAGTAGACGACCATCACTGGTCAGAACAGTGCCAAGGCCTTGTTCAGCCTCGCCGTCACTGATCCAGCGTTGTCCCGGTAGATACTGCTGCGTCATGCTTGTCTCCGCGTGGTGTAAAAAGCGCGCTATGATAACGGATACTTGCGTAGAGGGCACGGTTGAATCACTGTGGCACTGGGCAATGCTGTCCAAGATGCTCCGTATTGGGTGCGCATTAGCCTGCAGATTGCGCTTTTAGCGCTGGCGTGCTCAGATGTCAGCGGCCTCTGCGCCGCCAGTTGCAGTAAAGCGTAGGCAGGCAGTAGTCGCGTTGGCGCAGGTTTATTTGGATATAAGGTGTAGGAGTCAGTATGAGTAATCAGTCGCTAGAAAATGTTATTGAATTGTCCGGTGAGCGTGCTCGGCGAGTGCATGATTTAAATGAAAAACGCTTACAAGAGGTGCGCGTGGCCTTTATAAAAGCACTGCCATTGGCTCCTGTTGCGCTTAAATCTAAAAAAAAGACTAAGAAAAAGCGCTAATCTGAAGTCGTAATCACGTATCAGGCTGCTTGATAGCATATAGCACTGATCTATTGACCTCTGTCAATGTGTTGCAGGCGCTTGTGACGTATCTTGATCAACAGTTAACCTAGAAGCGTAAGGAGATGACAATGTTTATGGATGTAGTGGTTTTTGCAGGCATCGGGACAGTCGCCCTTATGGTCGCTTTCTTCTTTGGTCTTTATTATTTTGTTAGAAAAGAAGAGCAGAATCGTAAGTCAAACTGATATTTTTAACAGCACGAGCACGCAAGGCAATTTGGGCAACTTAGGTTGCCCTTTTTTTTGCCTACTGTTTATCCTCTGTCGGCGTATTGGTAAAGCCAAGTTTGGAGCACTCGACTTGCTCCAAACTTGGCTTTAATTGGGTATATGACGGTTAATCAGTGCGCGTAACGCAGCAGGCTTCACCGGCTTGGCTAAAAAGCTCAGGCCTGCCGCATGCACTTGACTGACTAACTCTGGACGCCCATCAGCACTGATCACAATTCCAGGAATGGGCGCATTGACCTGCTGGCGCAACCAAGCCATTAGGGCAATACCGGTATCGCCCCCGTCCAAATGGAAGTCAACTAACGCTAAATCAGGATGGATACCGTTTTCGATCAACGCTAGACATTCCTCACGGTTGCTGGCCGTCAGTACATCGCAACCCCAACGCGATAGTAAGCTGTGCATACCGGCTAAAATACTGCTTTCATTATCAACGCAAAGTACGCGCAAGCCTGCTAAAGGCTGCGTCGCTGAATGGTCTTTATGTGCGGGTTCAATGATTTTATTTAGCACCCCGCGGTACAGTGGCACGGTAATACTAAAGACACTGCCTTTTCCGAGCCAAGAGCGCACTTCAATCTGATGATTGAGTACTTTACTTAGACCATCAGCAATGGCCAGACCCAAACCTAAACCTTTTTCTTCACGAGTTTGGTGACTGTCGAGGCGCTTAAACTCTTCAAAAATAAATTGCAGTTTATCTTGTGGAATACCTTGGCCTCGGTCCCATACATCAATACGTACCTGTTCGCCTTGGTGGCGTACACCCAGTAGCACGCTGCCATTGGCATAGCGAAAGGCGTTGGTGAGGAAGTTTTGCACAATACGGCGTAACAGCTTCGGATCGCTGATGATATTCAGCGAAGTACTGTGTAAGCGAAAATCAATACCTTGCTGTTCAGCTAAGGCGGTAAATTCAGCGCCGAGCGCTTCAAGCCAAGAACCTAGGGCAAAAGGCTGGCAGTGTGGGGTGATACGTCCACTTTCTAAGCGTGAAATGTCCAGTAAATCACTGATTAAGTCTTCTGCTGAACGCAGCGAGCTGTCTAAGTTTTTGACCAGTTCTTGTGCATCGTCCGGCAGGGCATCTTGGTGTGAGAGCGCTGCGGAGAAGAGACGTGCGGCATTCAGCGGTTGCATTAAGTCATGGCTGACGGCGGCTAAGAAACGGGTTTTAGATTGATTGGCACTTTCCGCTACATGTTTAGCTTCACTGAGGGCAATGTTTAGTTGGGAGAGCTCGTGGGTACGTTCGCTGACGCGTTGCTCAAGGCTTTCATTGGCTTCTTTTAAAGCGTGCTCCGCTTCACGGAAAGCGGTAATGTCAGTAAAACTCATCACAAAACCGCCGCCAGGCATGGGATTGCCGATTAACTCAATCACTCGGCCGTTGGGAAATAAACGTTCAGAGGTGTGCGCTGCACCTTGGCGCATCCAGTACAGTCGCTTATTGACATGCGCTTCAGGGTCACCTGGTCCACACAGCCCATGCTGAGCATTGTGACGAATAATATCGGCGATAGGGCGGCCCACCTGGATTAAATCATCGGGGTAGTTAAATAGTTTTAAATAGCGACTATTCCATGCCACTAAACGCAACGAGCGATCAACCACACTAATGCCTTGCGTAATATTTTCAATCGCGCCTTGGAGCAGTGTGCGGTTGAACTGCAGCACTTCTGAGGCTTCGCCGACAATGCGTACCACATCCTCAACGTACATTTCACGCCCTTCAATCGCCGCTTTCACTACCACGCGGGTGGATGAGGCGCCGAGTACACCATTAAGCAAACGCTCAGTGTGGGCGATCCATTCACTACTGGCTGTTTCTGCAGGATTAAAGCCCGAACCTTTTTTATAGGCAAAGCGAATAAAACTCTGCTTGGCACGGTCTTCCCCAACAAAGCGACCGGCTAAAGTGAGTAGATCGCTGATTTGCACAGTAAAGGTTTGCCGGCCACCAACGTGTTGACCAATAAAGCGGCTGGCCTGCCAGTGTTCTGAGACGCGTGTTTTGGAAAACAACGACACCAGCACAAAGAGTAAAAAGTTTCCACTTAACGACAATGAAACACCCAAGGTTAAGGGGTCTATGGCGAGGCCAAAGGGTTGGCTCGACAGCCACGTAAGGCCCGGGAAGGATGCCAATGACCAATGCATACTGCTAGCAATCAAGGGTAAAACTAAGGTGTAGACCCACAGTAGCGAGCCGGCAATCAGTCCGGCAAATACACCTTGGCGGTTGGCTTGTTTCCAAATCAGCGCGCCCAGCATGGCGGGTGCCAGTTGGGTGAGTGCGGCAAAGGCAATTTGACCAATAGTCGCCAAGCTGGTGTTGGCACCCAGTAAGCGGTAACTGGTATAGGCCAATAATAAAATAATGATAATGCTCAGGCGACGAGCGGTCAGCATCCAATAACGAAATGCCTCAAAAGGTCGGTCCGTGGTACGTGCCGCAAGCATTGATGGCAGTAAAATATGGTTGGAAATCATAATGGATAATGTCACGGCGGCAACAATCACCATACCGGTTGCTGCCGAGGCACCACCAATAAAAGCGAGAATGGCCAGCGCTGGATTACCTTCAGCCAGCGGTAGACTAATCACAAACGAATCAGGGACCACCGAGGTGGGCAGACGTAATTGACCTGCCAGAGCAATAGGGATAACAAATAAGGCAACCAACAGCAGATAGACAGGGAATACCCAGCGCGCTATACGCAAGTCGGTGTAGTCATTGTTTTCCACTACCGTGACGTGAAATTGGCGTGGCAGGGTATAAATTGCCATCATCGCAACGCAGGTTTGCACAATCATTGCCGGCCAGTTAGTGGCCTCATTCCAATAGGCGTCGAGCTTTGGTGCATCTTTGGCTTGTTGCCATAAATCGCCAAAACCACTGTAGAGCCCAAAAATAACAAAGAGGCCAACGGCAATAAAGGCCAGTAACTTCACGACAGATTCAAAAGCAATAGCAAACATTAAGCCGCGGTGATGTTCGGTGACATCGAGGTTGCGCGTACCAAATAAAATGGTAAATAGGGCAAGGACAACAGTAACTATCAGAGCGGTGTCTTGTGCATGCATGCCGGTTGAGTTAGCTGAGCTGCCGGTTAGCAAGTTAACGCCAAGAACAATACCTTTCAGTTGTAGTGCGATATAGGGTAAGACACCTACCGCAGTAATCAGTGTCACCACAACGGCTAAGCGCTGTGATTTGCCATAGCGCGCAGCAATAAAGTCAGCAATGGAGGTGACGTTTTCTTGCTTACTGATGATGACCATTTTTTCCAGCACCCAAGGCGCTAAAGTGAGCAGCAATATAGGGCCGATATAAATAGGCAGAAACGACCAGATTTGCTCCGCAGCTTGACCAACAGAACCAAAAAATGTCCAGCTGCTGCAGTACACCGCTAGAGATAAGCTGTAAATGGTGGAGCGCATGCGTGGACTGATGGTTGTGCCGCGGCGGTCGCCGTAAAATGCAATAGCAAATAAAATGGCCATATACGCCAGCGCGACCAGTGCGAGAAGTCCTGTGGAAATTGACATTAACATGACCTGAAACATGGGTAAGATGCGGTCATATTAAGGAAAGTTGCGGCTATAAGATAGCGGGTGCAGGTGCTGAGGCTTGAGAGGTTGACGGCCAATAAGTGCGTTAGAGATTATTCTGGCCGGTGTAGTGTCTCGGCGTGTCTGTACAGCATCGCAATCAAGGCTTTGTGCTGTTGATAGCGAGCTAAGCGGCTGCTTAAAGATTCGGGCAGCACTTGTGTCTGTGTAAATCCCAGCGCATGGTAAAAGACGCTAAGATCCGGATGACAAAACAACCAAATCGGCGAGTCTGAATGCAGTAATTGAACATGTCTGATTAATAGACTGGCAACACCTTGCTGACGAAACTCTGGCGCAGTAAATAAACTGGTTAACCAGTAACCGTCAGCGACCGGTGACAGGCATACAGCGGCGATAATTGAGGGTGCGCGTACCACCCATGCATCGGCGTGCTGGGTTATACGCATGGGGCTCTTGTAGCTACGATAAAATTTACGTAATAGAGTATGCTGATTTTCCGCTAAGCATTGAATGCTAAAGTGTGTAGAGTCTTGCACCATTATCGACACCATTACTGTGATAGCTTAAGCATACTTGATCCGCTGGCTGGCAGTGACTGCTTTTAGGAGTGTTATGAGTAGGATCTTAATTGTTGAGGATGATGTGCGCCTAGCGCAGCTCACCTGTGAGTACTTGCAAGCGCAAGGCTTTGTTGTGCTGCTGGAAAGTGACGGCCATTTAGCCGTACAAAGGATCCTGAGCGAACAACCGGATCTGGTTGTTTTGGACTTAATGCTGCCAGGCTTGGACGGTTTTTCCATTTGCCGCCGTGTGCGCCCTGAGTATAAAGGCGCTATTTTGATGCTGACCGCGCGCACCGATGATGCTGATCAACTTCAAGGCTTTGAGAATGGTGCAGATGATTATGTGTGTAAGCCAGCTCGCCCTGCAGTCTTGTTGGCGCGGATTAAAGCATTATTGCGCCGCACGGATAATCTTGAGACGGGTAGCGTGGTCCCTGACTTACTTAAATTTGGTCAACTGACGATTGACCATGCTAGGCGCAGTGCATTTTTAGCGGACAAGTATATTGACTTGACTGGCGCTGAGTTTGATTTGCTCTGGCTGCTGGCGATCAATGCCGGAACCCCGCTGTCGAGAGAAGCGATTTTTAGCGCGCTACGCGGCATTGAGTACGACGGTGTCGATCGCTCAATTGATGTGCGCATTTCACGTATACGACCACGTATTGGTGATGATGGCGAGCAACCGCAGGTGATAAAAACCATCCGCAATAAAGGTTATCTATTTGTGCGCGAAGCGGCGCAAGAGTTGCTGTGAACTCGATTTTCTTCAGAACCTACGGCGGCTTACTCGCTACGCTTATTTTAACCGCTGGATTTGGTGTGCTGGCGCTGCATTTAACCCATGAGATTCGTGCCGATCAACACCGTGAGCGTTTGGCCAGTGGTACGTTCCGATTGATGGCTGCTAACCTCGAAACACTCGACACTATTGAACGTAAGCGGGCTATTGCATTATGGGCTCGTTTATTGGGTGTGCCGCTCACGATTAAGCCCATAGAATCTTTAGCGCTCGATAGAGGTGATCTGAAGCATATTCTACGTGGTCGGGTGTTGGTTCAGTACGGTGATGTGCTACCGGTTAAAGTGTACAGTTTGATCGATGCCCCTGAGCGCAAGGTGCTGATGGGTGAGGTGCGGCGTGTCAGTGAGCAACTGGCGCGCGCCACTGTTTATCTATTAGTTGATGAGTTGGTTCGTTATCCCGCCGCAGAGCAAGCCGCTCGGTTAGCTGCATTGGCTGAGAAGCATCAGTTTGGTTTTGATTTGCAGTTATTATCTGTCGATAAAACAGATCTAGACGCTGATCAACTACGACGAATTGAAGAGGGCGATACTGTCATGGCGCTCGATCAGGGCGGTGATGCAATTCGAGTGTTTGCCGGTGTCAATGAAACACCTTGGGTGTTGATGTTGGGCCCCGTGCGTCAGCTCAATGCTTATCCTGTCTCTGTATTGCTACTTATAGCGGTGCTGGGCTTAAGTATGGTGGGTATTTTGGTGTATCTGTTGGTACGTCATTTAGAGCGGCGCTTGCAAGATCTAGAGCATGCAGCGTCGCGTATTGCTCAAGGGCACTTGAATGTACAGGTTGCTGAAGGTGGCAGTGATTCGGTCGGGCGTTTGGCGGTGCGCTTTAATGAAATGGCTGCGCGTTTAAAAATCTTGATTAATGTTCAAGGCGATATGGTTCGTGCTGTGGCGCATGAGTTGCGCACACCGCTGGCTCGTTTGCGCTTTGGTTTGGATATGGCCGCTAGTGCCGATGAACCACAAGCGCGCAGTAAATACTTAGGTAGCATGGATCAGGATATTGAGGATATGGATGGTCTGCTGAACGAGATGCTGACCTATGCCAGACTAGAAGCTGGCATGCCCAGTATTCGCTTCAGTCAGGTGGAGCTGCATGCCTTGATTGAGCGTGTGATCCAAGAGCTGGCGCCGTTGCGTCCAGAGATAGATGTGCGTTATGTAAAGACAGGCACCGAGGAGTGTTGGGTGGATGGAGAAGGCCGTTATCTATATCAAGCTTTACAGAATTTAATCAGTAATGCACAGCGTCATGCGCGTCGGCGCGTTTCAATTGTGTGCCGAGTGCAAAATGAATTGTGCTATATCGCTGTTGAGGATGATGGCACAGGTATTGCTAAAGCGCTGCGTGAAAAGGTGTTTACACCCTTTTTTAGGCTGGATGATAGCCGTACGCGAGCTTCCGGTGGGCATGGCTTAGGCTTGGCTATCGTTAAACGGATTATGTATTGGCATGCGGGACGGGTGCGTATTGAGAGTAGTCGAACCTTAGGTGGTGCCCGAATCGTACTGGTTTGGCCGCAGCACTGCGCAGTCGCTGCGGTATAAGTGTCTTTATATAGAAGAGTAGTAATGAGGCGCGGGCGAGGTTTAAAGATATGAATGAAGTATTTTGCAGCTCTTTTACAAATACGGTTGACAGGTTCGCAGTCTGCTGTAGAATGCGCGGCCTACCAACGAGGAACGTAAGAACCTCAGCGGTAACAAGGAGTTAGACGGAAACGAAAACAAAGTTTCCAGAAAATAAACCTTGACAGTTACTTTGGAGAGTGTAGAATACGCCTCCTCGCTAAGAT
>LFRZ01000139.1 GCA_001513025.1 Gammaproteobacteria bacterium DTU037 | reverse complement strand
GTTTTAGACTTGTTTCGTTAGTCGTTGACTGACAACAAGCCCCAAGCCTACGTACATCATGAAAGACTAGGCGCTCACGACATGAGTTGATGTTAAATCTTACCTACCCTTGCGGAGAATACACTCCGCAAGGGACTCGTGTCTTTTCTCCGCATTTATTCACAATTCGGGGAAAAGACATGAATAATCTGGATATCGAACTCATCGAGTTCCGCGCACAGCAAAACCCAACCGCTGATAACCTGATGCTACTTGCCGGCGCAAAACTGTTTTCTGGTCAAGAGCAAGCTGCCTTTACGATTGCTTCTAAAGCAGCCTACGAATACAGATCCGGAGAAGCGTACAGCTTTATCGGTGAATGCCTGATTCAGGGTCGTGGTGTTATTCGCGACTTGGAAAAAGGCATTAAAGCTCTACAAAGAGCTATTTCTTTGGGTGATGAAATTGCCCCCATGATCTTGCAGCGCCTCCATAAGGTAGCTGCGTAAATCACTAAAAAACCCGCTTCGGCGGGTTTTTTAGTGGCTGAAAATGGGTCAAAAAATCCTTTAACTTTTAACACTACCAACGTCTAGACAATCGTTACCAGCTGACCTATCATTTTTGCGTAT
>LFRZ01000094.1 GCA_001513025.1 Gammaproteobacteria bacterium DTU037 | reverse complement strand
ACGCAGCAAAATGGGCTGCGTTTCTGGATCGCCAAAGCGGCAGTTGTACTCGATTATTTTTGCTGCACCCGCTTTATCAATCATTAAACCGGCATAGAGAAAGCCTGTGTAGACATTGCCTTCAGCAGCCATACCGCGCACGGTGGGGTAGATGATCTCATCCATAACGCGCTGGTAAACGGCATCGGTCACTACGGGCGCAGGTGAGTAAGCACCCATGCCGCCAGTGTTGGGGCCGGTATCGCCATCACCCACACGTTTGTGGTCTTGGCTGGTGGCCATGGGTAAGACGTTTTCACCGTCGACCATGACAATAAAGCTGGCTTCTTCGCCATCCAAAAACTCTTCGATGACCACGCGTGAACCTGCTTCCCCAAAGGCATTGTCAGATAGCATATCGGTCACTGCCGCTTCTGCTTCGGCCAAGGTCATGGCCACGATCACGCCTTTACCTGCGGCTAAACCGTCCGCTTTGACGACAATCGGCGCACCTTGCTCACGCAAGTAGGCCAGTGCCGGTTCCACTTCAGTAAAGTTAGCGTAGTTGCTGGTGGGGATATTGTGGCGCGCGAAGAAGTCTTTAGTGAAAGCTTTAGAGCCTTCCAA
>LFRZ01000114.1:1623-56167 GCA_001513025.1 Gammaproteobacteria bacterium DTU037 | reverse complement strand
ATCTTAGCGAGGAGGCGTATTCTACACTCTCCAAAGTAACTGTCAAGGTTTATTTTCTGGAAGTTTTTAACCGCTTCCAGATAACGCCTTGGTACCGCCAAGGATCTTTCGCTCCTTGTTGGCAGGCCACGCATTCTACATTAGATCGCTGCCATATCAAGCTAAAATTTAAGATATTCCTTTAAAATCAACCTGTTACGTTAAGCCGTGTAACCTTGTTTGCCTAACGAGGTGCGCATTCTACAGCACAGCGTTGACCTGTCAACCGCTTTTGCAAAAGAGTTGCAAAATACTTCAAACACTGTGACTTTACTGATTAGTCTGGCGTTTACGCAGACGCAGCATATATTGAACTGGCCCTGAAACAGCGTACACCAAGAACATCAGCAACAGGATCCGCGGAGGATCACTGAACACAACGGCAAATGCCAAAACCGCAACTAGGATTACTACAAAAGGCACTCGCCCCTTAAGATCTAAGTCCTTAAAGCTGTAGTACTTAATATTACTCACCATAAGCAAGCCAGACAAAGCCACCAGCACAGCAAATAAAATAATGACAGCAAATGGTAAATCAACCCCACCCACACCATCATCACTAAACGCCCAGATAGCCCACACCATACCCGCCACTAATCCAGCCGCTGCAGGGCTAGCCAAGCCAATAAACCAGCGCTTATCAACCACACCTATCTGCGTGTTAAAACGTGCCAAACGCAAAGCAGCACAAGCCACATAAATAAAGGAAATTGTCAGCCCGACATTACCCATCTCGATCAGCGCCCATTGATACGCCAACACAGCCGGAGCTAAACCAAAAGCCACCATATCGGACAATGAGTCATACTCTGCACCGAAAGCACTTTGTGTATTCGTCATCCGTGCAACTCGCCCGTCTAACCCATCAAGCACCATAGCAACAAAAATTGTTGCAGCCGCAACATTGAAGTTACCGCTGACGGCACACATGATCGAATAAAAGCCTGCAAACAAATTCGCAGTAGTAAACAAATTCGGTAATAAGTAGACACCCCTATGCCGCACTTTGCGACCTTCGTTATCGTGACCTTCTTCGACGTGCTCATCGATAGGCAGCAAACTCTCAATAGTCGATGCGCTATCGTGTTCTTCAGGACGCTGATTCATAAACTTCCTTAAGCTTCTCTAGGTAATAAACCAATCTATCTGGCAAGCGCATTATTTTATACTAAATAAGCACTAGAAACGAAAAACGCGGCCGTAGCCGCGTTTTTCAATTGTAAGAAAAAATCAGTTCTTTGACTTATCTACAATTTTATTAGCAGAAATCCACGGCATCATAGAGCGCAATTTTTCACCAACCACTTCAATGCCGTGCGCAGCGTTGTTACGACGGTACGCAGTCATCGAAGGATAGTTAGTTGCACCTTCAGTGATAAACATTTTCGCATACTCACCATTCTGAATACGCTTCAGAGCGTTACGCATTGCAGCGCGTGATTCAGCGTTAATCACTTCAGGACCAGTGACGTATTCACCATACTCTGCGTTGTTAGAGATTGAGTAGTTCATGTTCGCTATACCACCTTCGAACATCAGATCTACAATCAATTTCAATTCATGCAGGCACTCAAAATACGCCATTTCTGGTGCGTAACCTGCTTCAACCAACACTTCAAAGCCTGCTTTAACCAGCTCAACAGTACCGCCACACAGAACAGCTTGCTCACCGAACAAGTCAGTCTCTGTTTCGTCTTTAAACGTCGTTTCGATAATACCAGTACGTCCACCACCTACACCGCTCGCGTATGACAGCGCAACGTTTTTCGCATTACCAGAAGCATCTTGGTAAATAGCGATAAGATCTGGAATACCACCACCTTTAACAAACTCTGAACGTACAGTATGGCCTGGCGCTTTTGGCGCGATCATAATGACGTCAAGGTCAGCACGTGGCGTCACTTGGTTGTAGTGAACAGCAAAACCGTGTGCGAAAGCCAAAGTTGCGCCTTTTTTCAGGTTTGGCTCTAGCTCTTCTTTGTATAGCTGACCCTGGAACTCGTCCGGAGTTAGAACCATAACAATGTCAGCTGCTTTAACAGCAGAGGCAACATCTGACACTTTCAAACCATGCGCTTCAGCCTTAGCAATTGAAGAAGAACCTGCACGTAAACCTACAGTGACATCAACACCTGAGTCTTGCAGGTTGCATGCGTGCGCATGACCCTGTGAGCCATAACCAATAATGGCTACTTTTTTGCCTTTGATGATGGATAGATCACAATCTTTATCGTAGTAAACTTTCATAAAATTCTCCTAATATTGAAGAGCCCGTGCCCTTCAGATTTAATTCAAAGGCTTAAAACTTTATCGCCACGTGCAATACCGGTTACACCGCTGCGCACGACTTCTAGAATAGAAGCTGGGCCGATAGCCTGAATAAAGCTATCCAGTTTATCGGTTGTTCCTGCTAACTGCACCGTGTAAAGACTTGGTGAGACATCAACAATCTGACCTCTAAAAATATCAGCGGTCCGCTTAATTTCTGCACGCTGAGCACCGCTGGCTTTTACTTTAACCAACATCAACTCACGCTCAATATGCGCACTCTCTGACAAATCAACCAACTTTACCACTTCAATCAGTTTATTCAGATTCTTGGTGATTTGCTCAATCACCTCCTCCTTACCAATTGTTGTCAGGGTTAGTCGCGACAGCGTTGGATCTTCTGTGGCAGCAACCGTTAGGCTTTCAATATTGTAGTTGCGCTGAGAGAACAGGCCAATCACGCGCGATAAAGCACCTGGTTCATTTTCCATCAGCAAAGAAATAATATGTCTCATGATTATGTCCGCTCCGTTTTGCTGAGCCACATATCGCGCATCGCACCATCACGAATCTGCATTGGGTACACGTGCTCACTGGTATCGACTTGAATATCTAAGAATACCAAACGATTTTTCATCGCAAAGGCTTCTTCCATTTTTGGCTTCAAATCTTTCAAGTCAGTAATACGCATACCAACATGCCCGTAAGCCTCGGCCAACTTAACGAAGTCCGGTAATGACTCCATATAAGAATGAGAATAACGACTGTTATAGACCATGTCTTGCCATTGGCGAACCATGCCCAACGCACCATTATTTAAGTTAATAATCTTAACAGGCAGGTCATATTGCAGACAGGTTGACAGCTCTTGAATATTCATCTGAATACTGCCTTCACCGGTCACACAGGCAACGTCATCATCAGGAAAACTTAGCTTTACACCCATCGCTGCAGGAAAACCAAAGCCCATCGTGCCCAAACCACCTGAGTTAATCCAGCGATTGGGTTTGTTGAAGCGATAATATTGCGCAGCAAACATCTGATGCTGACCCACGTCTGAGGTGATGAATGCATTACCTGCAGTCACTTCACTCAAGGTCTCAATCACTGTTTGCGGCTTAATGATACTGCCGTCACCGCTATCGTACGGAAACAACTTACCGTTGCCGCGCCACTCATCGACTTGTTTCCACCAACTGGCGACAACATCTGGATTAGGCTTAGTACCGATATCTTTTAACGCAGATAGCATGTCATTTAAAACGCTATCAACTGGCCCAACAATCGGGATATCAGCTTTGATCGTTTTAGAAATTGACGCCGGATCAATATCAATATGAATGATTTTTGCGTTAGGGCAGAACTTAGCTGCGCCATTAATCACGCGATCATCAAAGCGCGCACCAACAGCAAGCAATACATCGCAATGATGCATAGCTAGGTTTGCGGTATAACTACCGTGCATACCCAGCATACCAAGAAACTGACGATCATCGCCTGGAAAGCTACCTAAACCCATTAATGTATTGGTCACAGGTACATTCAATAGTTTAGCCATTTCAGTCAGTTGCGCAGAGGCACCGCCTAAAATAACACCACCACCGGCGTAAACCACTGGACGTTTAGCCGCCAGCAACATTTCTGCCGCTTTGCGAATTTGTCCAGAATGCCCGCGGGTCGCTGGTGCATAAGAACGTAACTTGGCTTTCTTAGGATAGCTGTATTCAAACTTATCAATAGGGTTAGTCATATCCTTAGGGACATCAATAACCACAGGTCCTGGACGGCCTGACTCAGCTAAATAGAAGGCTTTTTTGATCACTTCAGGAATTTCTGAAGCATGCTTAATAATAAAGCTGTGCTTAACGATAGGACGCGAGATACCAATCATATCGGTTTCTTGGAATGCATCGGTACCGACCATATCACTGGCCACTTGGCCTGAGATCACCACCATTGGAATCGAGTCCATAAAGGCTGTGGCAATACCCGTCACCGCATTGGTCGCACCCGGTCCCGACGTTACAAAAACGACACCCGCTTTACCAGTTGCACGCGCATAGCCATCGGCCATATGCGTGGCAGCTTGCTCATGACGCACTAAAATATGCGTCAGAGCAGGCTCTTTGAATAATGCATCATAGATATGCAGTACGGCCCCACCTGGGTAGCCATATATATATTTAACGCCTTCGTCACGCAGAGAGCGAACGAGCATTTCTGCGCCGGATAAAAGTTCCACAGTAACACCTCTAAAACGCCAGAATAGCGCCCCTCATCAAGGGCAATCTGATTGTAGGTTGCTGTTATTTTCAGCATGGGTGACGGTGATTGCCGACTACCCAGCTACCTAAATTAAGCAGCATCGAGAAACCCGAATGTCTAAAGATTTCTCACCCAGCGCGAGGTAACGCGATACGGGTATAACGGGCGGCACGGGTACGCACCTCATGAACTAACGCTATAAGCGCCTTTTTGAGGCGAACATTACAGCAATCTATGAATTGTTCGCATTCAGCAGCCGCAAGTCAAGCACTACAAGACAATTCTCTCGTTTCCTCGGCTATCTGCTACCTATGATAGATATTTTTGGGCTTGGTACGCAACCACAAGCTTACCTTATAGGCTTTTACGGTATATTGAGTGTCGTATTGCCTTGCGCCTATTTCGCTTTTACACACACAGAACAAGGACATCACATGCGTTGCTTAATCACGACTGCCAGCCTTTTATTATTGTTTAACTCTGCACTACTTGCAGCGCCCATTTACAAGTGGGTTGATGCCCAAGGCACAATACACTTTGGCTCAGAACCGCCAGCGAACCAAGCAGTTGAAAGTATTACCAGTCACATATCTCAGCCTAGGCCTGTAGAAAAAAACAGGGCCCTTGATGACGCGCAAACCAATGCGACCACCCAAGCTGAGATTGATCGAATCGTTCGCCAACAAGTTGCCACAGAAGAAATCGCCCTGAAAAAATACTGCACAGCGATTCGCTATAATCTGGCGCAGTTAGAAAACAACCCAAGAGTGTTAGCTGAGGTGGATGGCAAACCAATACGGCTCAGCGAAGAAGAACGCCAAACACGTATCACTGAGCTCAAACAAACGATTAGCGAGCGCTGCGCCACTGTAAAACAATAGCGCAGCTGAAATCATAATTTAGTGCAGCACCGCTGAGGCCATAACGGCTGTATCGATACGCTTCAAACAGCTGAGCAAAGATGTGGTTAAGGCCAACTGATCGCGGTAAACAACTTCAGCCATTTCATAAATCGCACACTGACGTGGCAAGGCTTGATCGGTCATTACCATAGTCTGCATACGCGCGATAAAGATCCACTGCAGCCATTGCGCAAACTCTAAGGTGTCTACGCAAAAGGGCTGCTGGCTTTGCAACGCTTGCTCACTCGGTGCATGCTGCTGCCACCAACCTAACTGTTGTAGCTCATCTTGCAATTCAGTCAAGAGCGTCATCACCTGCAATTTGTTCTGAGCAACCATTATAAATTAATCCTTGCACGACGCTGTGCTTCTTCTGCGCCAGAGCTATTACCTTGCTGAGCGCGCGCGCGCGCAATTAAATCCCAGAGCCCGGCCTGCAATGCTGGGCGACCCGTGCTATAACTTAATCCGCGCTGAGCCAGTTGCTCGGCCTGCCCTGCATCACCTTGTGCTAAACGCACTTCAGCTAAACGGTAGAGTACTTGCGGCTCACGAGGAGCAATGCGCTGTGCACGCTCCAAGCTTGATGCAGCGCCATTAAAATCGCCACCAGTTTGCTGCTGTTTAGCGGTGGTTAATAGCGCGAGTACAGCACCATCCAATTGTTCATCTGCAGCTAAGCGAGCTTGATTACCCATTGGCATAGGTGATGTCGGCGCAGCAACGCTGGGTGTAACTGATGTTGAATCAGCGTGGTACACCTCAATGCCACCAATCGGAGCGCTTGGCACTGCATAGGTTTGCACCGTTTCACTCTCAGCTTGAGGTACGACTCTTACATTAGGCTGCTGTACGGGCGGTGCTGTGTCTGCCGATTGGCGCGCTCGACTGTCACGCATTGCTCCAGGCGTCAACGGCCCACCACTTTCGACAACGGGTATTGCGCTGTGCGGCGAGCCAGCACAACCGGCCAGTAGCGTCGCTAGGGCAATTAAAATAATTGCATGCTTACTCACGTCTATTCCTCATCATTATTAATTTAACCAACTGCGAATCCAACTTTTTACTGACTCGGCAGGCGCACTCTCAAATATAGGCTTATCGCACGATTCACCAACCAGAGGTTCACTGCCGCGAATATACGGCATTTGTACAGCCCCTGGGCAACCTTGTGCACTGCCTAAGCCAGAATAAGCATCGACCCAAGCCATCACCACATTGTCTGGCGGTGTCATATTCAAGGAGCGCGGCGCAGCTGTATACATAAAGTTAGCCCAAACCTGCATCGCCCCGCTGGCACCGGTGAGTGGTGTTTTGCCATTATCATCGCGCCCCATCCAGACCACCGCCAGCAAGTCTTGGCCAAAACCAGCAAACCAGCTATCACGCAGATCATTACTGGTGCCTGTTTTACCCGCTAAAACCACTGAAGACGGCACACGATTATAGACTGAGCGGCCTGTCCCTTCCGTCATTACACGGCGCATCGCCTCTTGAGTTAAATAAACCGCGCCCGCATCAAAGCGCTGCTCAACCGTATACGGATAACGCCCTAAAGGCTCCCCCTCAGCGGTTAAGACACTGCGAATAGCGCGCAGTGGTGTATTAAAACCACCATTGGCAATGGTCTGATACATTCCTGCCACTTCAATCGGAGTCAAACCACCGGCACCCAACAACATTGACGGATACGCGGGCCACTCACGCTCAACGCCCAACTTGCGCAGTGTTTCCAAGACTCGCGGCACACCCATTTCCAAGCCGAGCTTAGCCGTTGACAGGTTATAGGACTGTGCTAAACCTTGGTATAAAAACACCGTACCATGCTCTTTGCGATCATAGTTTTGCGGTGTCCAAACTTGGCCATTTTTGCTTTTAACCGAAAAAGACTGGTCTTGAATATAGTGAGTCAATGTGTATTGACTGGGCTGCTCTAATGCGGCTAGATAAATGGCGGGCTTAACCAAGGAGCCGATAGGTCGCACAGCATCTAAGGCACGATTAAAACCTGCATAGCGCGGCAAACGACTGCCTAACAGCGCCAGCACTTCACCACTTTCAGGATTGCTGACCAGCATCGCTGACTCCACGTCATCAATACCCCGACGGCCAGCCAGCTGTTTATAAGTTTGCGCCAAGGCCTCCTCAGCTTTACGCTGCAAGATTGGATCAAAACTGGTAAAAATGCGCAGACCTTCTTCAGTTAAGTCTTGATCACGATAGTCTTCACGTAACTGGCGCTTAACCAGATCAACAAACCCAGGATAAGTGGTATTGGCAAGACTGCCACGCGTAGTAATACTCAACGGCTGCAGCTTGGCGTGGTTCGCCTGTTCGAGTGCCACCACACCCTGCTCGGCTAATAAATCAATCACCAAATTGCGCCGTTCAAGGGCACGTTCCGGCTGACGACGTGGATTATAGTAAGACGGCCCCTTAACCATGCCGACCAACAGCGCCACTTGATGTAACTTCAACTCGGCCAATGGCTGACTGAAGAAATACTGACTGGCCAAACCAAACCCATGCACCGCACGCTGCCCGTCTTGACCTAAAAAGACCTCATTGAGGTAAGCCTCTAAGATCTCTTCTTTGTTGTAATGCACTTCAATCAGAATCGACATCAAAGCTTCAGTGACTTTACGGGTCAATGTACGCTCGTTACTGAGGAAAAAGTTTTTCACCAACTGCTGAGTCAGCGTACTGCCACCTTGACGTAAAGAACCTGATGAAGTGTTCACCCATAATGCGCGCGCGATGGACTTTAACGAAACACCATGGTGCGTATAGAAGTCTCGATCTTCTACGGCAATCAGGGCTTGCGGCAATAAGTCAGGCACTTGCTCTAAGCGAATTAAGATACGATCTTCTTTGTGCGCCGGGTATAAACCGCCCACCACTAAAGGCTCTAGGCGCGCCACAGCAAGGGGATTACCATTGATTTGCGCTAAGCTTGCCACGCTATTGCCAGAAAAACGCACACGCAACGCTTGCGCAGGCTCGGCACCTTCATAAAACTGAAAGCCCCGCGTATGCAGCTCAACGGTATTACCATTAATCGATACCGCACCCGCACTTTTTGCCGAAGACTCATTGCGGTAACCTAAAGCATTCAACTCAACCAGAAGGTCTTGTTTGTTCAGCTTTTGCCCAGCAAACAATTCCAAAGGTCGTGCATACACTTTGGCGGGTACTGTCCAGCGTTTGCCGGAGAATTTCTCTTGCACAATGGCATCTAAGTACATCAGCACGCCAGCCAGCACTACAACAGCAACCATGGACAGCTTAACAAACAAGCCTAACCAGCTGCCTGAAGCCTTTTTTTTACGCTGACGGGCGGTCTTTTTAGAAGATCGAGACGTTGATTTTTGAGTCATACTACTAATTATACCTGTTTTGTTTCAGTTCAAAATGCATCTTGTTATAGTTTGCACTGTTGCCCACAGTTGCCATAATGAAGGCATTATTTTATTACTCTGAAGGATCTCCTGTGACTCAAGCCCTGATTGCCGCCTTACAAAACCCTGATATTTTCCCGCATCCCATTGAAGAATTTCAGGTCATCGAAACGCATATCTCTTGGGTCATCCTGACGGGCCCTTATGCGTATAAAATCAAAAAAGCCGTTAACTTTGGCTTTTTAGACTTCACTGATATTGCTGCGCGTCAGCATTTTTGCAATGAAGAAGTCCGTCTTAACCAGCGCTTAACTGAGGGCCTGTACCTCAACGTTGTGGCGATTACCGGCTCGATTGACGCGCCTCGACTCGACGGTGACGGTCCAGTGATTGAGTACGCGGTTAAAATGCGTCAATTCCCGCAAACCCAGTTACTGGGTGATATGCAAAAACGCGGCGAACTGTGCGAAACCCATATTGACGCGCTGGCTAAACAAATTGCCCGCTTCCACCATGAAGCACCTCGCGTACCTGCGGAACATGCGCTGGGCGATCCGTTCGCAATTATGGCACCAATTCGGCAAAACTTTGAGCAAATCCGTCCGTTACTGAGCGAACCAGCTGATTTACAACAGTTGGATGCGCTAGAAGCCTGGGCAGAAGACAGTTTTACCCGTTTACTCCCCCTATTAGAACAACGCCGCCATAATGGTTCAATTCGCGAGTGTCATGGTGATATTCACTTAGGCAACGCCACCTTACTTGACGGTGAAGTGGTGCTGTTTGACTGCATCGAGTTTAACGAACCCTTCCGCTTAATCGATGTGGCATCAGATGCAGCGTTTTTGGCGATGGACTTAGAAGACCGCGGCCTTAAGCCTTTAGCCCGTCGTTTTGTCAATGCCTGGCTGGAATTGACCGGTGACTATCAAGCCATGCCACTGATCAGTTTCTACAAAGCCTATCGCGCCATGGTGCGCGGTAAAGTCAACTTGTTCCGTCTTGGCCAAGAAACTGACCCCGTACAACGAGCCGTGATTGTTCGCCAATACCGCAGCTATGCAAATTTAGCGGAAAGCTATTGTGCAATTCCATCACGCTTACTGGCCATTACCCACGGCGTGTCTGCCGTTGGTAAAAGCTATGTAGCCATGCGTTTAGTCGAAGCTTTAGGTGCGCTACGTTTTCGCTCTGACGTTGAGCGCAAGCGCTTATTTGGCGAACAAGACAGTGAGCAGCAAAACACCTTGGGTGGCGGCATTTACAATCCCAACGCCAGTGCCGCCACCTATCAACGTCTGCATGCCCTGGCGGCCGAAGCCTTGCAAGCGGGCTTCCCTGCCGTGATTGATGCCACCTACTTAAAATCCGAGCAGCGCCATGATGCGTGGCAGATTGCTGAAAACACCGGCACCCCCTTCTTAATTCTCGACTGCCAAGCACCTGACGAAGTGGTCGCCACTTGGCTGAAGCAACGTCAAGCCGAAGGTTTAGACCCGTCCGACGCCACCGCTGAAGTGATTTTGGCACAACGTGCGCACTTAGAACCGCTCAGCGCTACCGAAGTGGCACAAAGTTACCGTGTTGATACGCATGATGCGGCCACGTTAGATACGCTGATCAGTCAAATTCGTAAGCGCTTACCGGGCTTATAATGTAAGCAAACCCTTGGCTGTGTCGTGCGCGACGCAGCCAAGGCTAAATTAGGATTCAAGTGCCAGCCAATCAGCGCACACCTTGTCTTTGTTTAATGCCAACCACTGCAAGGCAATAATGCTTGCAGCATTATCAATACGCCCATCTTGTATGGCTTGTAAGGCTGCAGCAAAGGGCCACACATGCACACGAATATCTTCGCCTTCCTCCGCCACACCAAAAACCCCGCCCACACCCTCGGTCGAACAGCGCCCAACATAGAGATAGACACGCTCATCTGACCCCCCAGGTGACGGATAGTAATTCATCACCGGCAACAGCTCATGCAAGACTAGATCAGCTTCTTCACGGGCCTCACGACGCGCCACTTCTTGCGGCTGTTCATCAGTGTCAATCAGACCTGCCACAATTTCCAGCAACCAAGGTTCTGGACTTTTATCCAAGGCACCGATCCGAAACTGCTCAACCAAGACCACTGAATCAGTTTTTGGATCATAGGGCAGCACACACACCGCATCGGGCCGCACAAAGAGTTCGCGACTGATGCTTGGCCCCATGCCTCCGGCAAATAAACGATGTTTCAGGTGCAGGCGATCAAGCCGGTAAAAGCCTTGAAAACAGCGTTCACGCTGCTCAACTAGCACATCATCCTCACGCGTCATACTTCGTTCAGTCATCTATTTGTTCCCATAAAAAACGGCCCTTTAAGGCCGCCTTTTATACCACTAAAACACTTAAAGCTGTTTGTAGATCAGCGAACCTTCCTCACGGAAACGTTCAGCTTGCTGTTTAAAACCTGCTTCGATCGCTTTTTGCTCATCGGTTAAACCGTGCTCTTTAGCATACTGACGGACGTCTTGAGTAATTTTCATTGAGCAGAACTTAGGGCCGCACATGGAGCAAAAATGCGCCACTTTGGCTGAATCTTTGGGCAAGGTTTCATCATGGAAAGCGCGCGCCGTATCAGGATCTAGGCCTAAGTTAAACTGATCTTCCCAACGGAACTCAAAGCGCGCCTTACTTAAGGCATCATCGCGTAATTGCGCACCTGGGTGGCCTTTAGCCAAGTCTGCGGCATGCGCAGCAATCTTGTAGGTGATAATACCCGTTTTCACATCATCCTTATTGGGCAAACCTAAATGCTCTTTGGGCGTCACATAGCAGAGCATGGCACAGCCGTACCAGGCAATCATTGCCGCACCAATCCCTGAGGTAATGTGATCATAGCCTGGCGCTATATCTGTAGTTAATGGGCCCAGCGTATAAAAGGGAGCTTCATCACAGCACGCCAGTTGCTTGTCCATATTTTCTTTAATCATATGCATGGGCACATGGCCTGGGCCTTCAATAAAGCACTGCACATCATGCTGCCAAGCAATCTTAGTCAACTCACCGAGCGTTTCTAACTCAGCAAACTGGGCGGCATCATTGGCATCGGCAATCGAGCCGGGGCGCAAACCATCACCCAAGGAGAAGCTGACATCATAGGCCTTCATGATCTCGCAGATATCTTCAAAATGCGTATAGAGAAAATTTTCTTGGTGGTGGGCTAAACACCACTTGGCCATAATAGAGCCACCACGGGAAACAATACCGGTCACACGCTTGGCCGTCAGGGGGACATAACGCAGTAAGACACCCGCGTGAATGGTGAAATAATCTACGCCCTGCTCGGCTTGTTCAATCAAGGTATCGCGGAACACTTCCCAAGTCAGGTCTTCGGCAATCCCATTGACTTTTTCCAAGGCCTGATAAATCGGCACTGTGCCGACTGGAACCGGCGAGTTACGCACAATCCACTCACGGGTTTCATGGATATTTTTACCCGTAGACAAATCCATAATGGTGTCTGAGCCCCAACGAATCCCCCATGTCAGCTTGGCCACTTCTTCTTCGATCGATGAACCCAGCGCGCTATTGCCAATATTGCCGTTAATCTTGACCAGAAAATTACGGCCTAAAATCATCGGCTCCAGTTCAGGGTGATTGATATTGGCGGGGATAATCGCACGGCCACGGGCAATTTCTGAGCGCACAAATTCAGGGGTAATCTCTTTAGGGATACTGGCACCAAAGCTGTGTCCGCGATGCTGGCTCTCTAACAGGCCGGCATCACGGGCTTTTTCCAGTTTTAGATTTTCACGAATCGCCACATACTCCATTTCTGGGGTAATAATGCCTTGGCGCGCATAGTGCATTTGTGTGACGTTTTTGCCTGCTTTAGCGCGACGCGGGTTGCGGATAGCGGCAAAACGCATGTGACTCAACTCTGGATTATCTAAGCGCGCTTGGCTAAAGCTTGAGCTGAGCCCGCTCAGGATTTCAGTATCAGCGCGCTCGGCAATCCAACTGCTGCGCAGGTCCGCTAAGCCTTTGCGTACATCAATCTTTACACTGGGATCGCTATAGGGACCTGAGGTGTCATAGACGAACACCGGTGCGTGCTCTTCAATACCTTCATCGGTTTGGGTGGGCGTCAGGCTGATTTCGCGCATGGGCACGAGAATATCAGGGCGTGAACCTTGCACATAAATTTTGCGCGAATTGGGAAAGGGCTGAATCGATTGCGGGTCGACTTGAGCGGTATCACTGAGATGCTGCGAGGGGGCTTGATTCATGCTATTGGCTCTCCAAAATACACCATAAAGTGTCGGGGGAACCAACGGACAAAGGCAGGTCGGCCTTACGGCCAACTTATCTTGTTCCCTACGCGAGTATGAGCTCGATCAGGTTCAACGGGATCCGGTTTAACCGATCTCAGCTCTATTCAGAGCACCCCGACAAGAAACAGCCAACAGTCTACCCAGTACACAAGATAAACTGCAAGCACACTCGACTAAGCGCTAAGCTGTCGCCTGCCTTAAACAATCGTAGCGCATGCTTGACCGACTTAGTGATCAGCCGTAGCCTTAAGCAGATTTCTCTTTGCAAAACTTAGGATACTGATGATGCGTGTACTGTCGCTTACTTTTGCTATAGCTACAGTTTTGGGATCGGCCGCTTATGCAGCACCGCTCAGCCAAGACAAAGTGAACCTGCTGGATGTCTACCAACTCGCCGTTGATAACAATGCAGACTTAGCCGCCGCGCATGCTGATTACCAAGCGCAGAGCGAGCGTGTGCCGCAAGCACGTGCCGGTTTATTACCGCAAATAGGCGCCGGTGCCAGCAACTCAAGCAATCGCAGCAAGGTCGATACCACAACCAGCTCCCAATCCGCTTCACGCAGTGGCGTGGTCTATCAAGCCAGCCTCAGCCAGCCATTATTTCGTTTAGACCGCTGGTATCAATTACAGGCGGCGCAAGCCAGCAACGAGCAATCGGCATTAGAGTTATCAGCCATTGAGCAAAACCTTATTTTGCAAAGCTCTGAAGTCTATTTTGCAGTGCTGCGCGCACAAGATAACCTAGCCGCCAGTCGCGCGGAAGAATCAGCCTTTAAACGTCAGTTCGATCTGGCCAACGAACGCTTTGATGTGGGTCTCTCTGACAAGACCGATGTCTTGCAAGCGCAAGCCGCTTATGATGCCGCGCGCGCTAATCGTCTGGTTGCAGAGCGCATGGTCAGTGATGCCTTTCAAGCGGTCAGCACTCTAACCAATGTGGACTTAGCTGCACTCGAAGGGGTAAAACACAGCCTGCCCATTCTTGCGCCGAGCCCCAATGATGCGAGCGCATGGGTCAATACTGCCAGCGAACAAAATCTTGGTTTACAGGCAATTAACTATGCTGTGCAAGCCGCACAAGACAGCGTTAAACAACGCAAGTCAGACCATGCGCCCACTGTGGATGCGGTGGCGCAGTATCAAAAAGGCGATAACGACAGCTTGGGGTTTGTAAATAGTGGCCAAAGCTCATTAATGGGCATGCCCAGATATAACGGCAACGCTGAGCAAAGCAGCATTGGTATACAGCTCAATATCCCGCTGTACACCGGCGGTATGACCAGCTCGCAAGTACGCGAAGGGGTCTATCGCTTAGATCAAGCCGAGCAAATGCGTGAAAGTCTACGCCGTAAAACGGTGCAAGATGCGCGCAATTTCCACCGCGCGGTAAATACCGATGTGGAACAAGTGCAGGCGCTGAAGCAAGCGATTATTTCTAGCCAGAGCGCAGTCGAAGCCACACAAATTGGTTACGATGTCGGTACGCGTAATATTGTCGATGTGTTAGATGCCCAGCGCTATCTGTATGCCGCAGTGCGTAACTACAACAATGCGCGCTACGACTACATTTTAAATAATCTACGCTTACAACAAACGGCTGGCACGCTCAGCCCAGATAACCTGCAAGCGTTATCGATCTATTTAAACCCCAACTACAACCCTGATAGCGACTTTTTACCGCCCGATTTAGATAAAGAAATCGAAGCCAATTTGCGCCGCCGCTAGCTCACAGCAGGCTGACGACCCACTAAGGCCGTCAGCCTAAGTTCCAGATGCAAATTAAGCCTGCGTTTACAGGCTTAAACGCATGGATAAGTCGATCGCTTTGACATCCTTAGTCAAAGTACCCAGCGAAATATAATCCACCCCGGTCTCAGCGATCGCACGAATGGTCTGCTCATTGACACCGCCTGATGCTTCTAGCTTGGCTTGTGAAGCATTAAGTTGAACCGCAGTGCGCATATCCTCTAAGCTCAACTCATCCAGCATAATAATATCCGCGCCAGCGGCCAGTGCTTCACGCAGCTCAGCCAAGTTTTCCACCTCAACTTCAACCGGTTTACCCGGCGCAATTCGGTGTGCCGCGGCCACAGTCGCAGCAACACCACCACAGGCGGCAATATGGTTTTCTTTAATTAAAAAGGCATCATACAAACCCAAGCGATGGTTATGACAACCACCACAGGTCACCGCGTATTTTTGTGCAAGGCGTAAGCCGGGTAAAGTTTTCCGCGTATCCAGTAGTTTCACTGCAGTGCCGGTCACCATATCGGCAAAGTACTGACTGCGCGTGGCCACCGCCGACAAGCTCTGTAAGAAATTTAATGCGGCGCGCTCCCCGGTCAGCAAGGAGCGTGCCTTGCCTTGCAGTTCAAATAACACATCATTCGCCTGCACGCGCTGACCATCAGCCACCAGCCAACGCAGCTGCACACTGCTATCAACTTGACGAAATACTTCCGTGACCCAAGCCACCCCACTGATCACCGCTGGCTCACGCGTAATCACTTTAGCGCGAGCCAATTGCTCCGCCGGAATCAGCTGCGCGGTAATATCGCCCGAGCCCACGTCTTCCGCCAAGGCAATACGCACATTGGCTACAATTTCTGCGCTCAACTGCTCAAGTAAAAGATTGGCCATGCTCTGCTCCTCGATAAATTGCCATCATTATAAAGCCTTAGCCCTGCATTAGTAGCATGACTCGCGCTATGCAGGGAAAAACGCCATGCTTTAAGCACTTTAAAAGACACATGAGAGGACTGGCCCAGGTGCCAAAATAATGCAGTACTCGACTAAATCTGCTAGCACTGCCTCTTTAACCCAGATTCCCATGTAGAATTAGCGCCTACTTTATTCGCAGGATCACGCATGTTTCACGTCATTCTCTTTGAGCCAGAAATCCCACCCAATACCGGTAATATTATCCGTCTGTGTGCTAACGTAGGCTGCAGCTTGCACTTAATTGAACCGCTTGGTTTTGACTTTGACGACAAGCGTCTGCGCCGTGCGGGACTTGATTATCAAGAATTTGCGGAGGTAAAGCTGCACGCGAACCTGCAAGATTGCTTAGAGGCTTTGCAACAGCCACGCTTATTTGCCTTAAGTACAAAAGCCACACACAGCTATGCCGAGGTGACTTATCAAGATGGTGACGCGTTTATTTTTGGTCCAGAAACGCGCGGACTGCCTACAGAAATCCGCAATAGCATCCCAGCAGAGCAATTGCTGCGCTTACCCATGCGCGAAGGCTCACGCAGTTTAAATCTGTCCAATACCGTGGCGATTGCCGTGTATGAGGCCTGGCGTCAGTTGGATTTTGCTAAGCAGTAATAAAAACACCCCGACACGCGTTAAGCCTGTACGGGGTGTTGAGTCGCAACTAAACGCTTTACAGCAATAAGCTACGGATTTCGGCTAATAACTCACTGAGACGTCGAGTGAAGTGCGCTGCAGCGGCGCCATTAATCACACGGTGATCATAGGACAGTGACAAGGGCAGCATCAGGCGTGGATCAAAACCCTCGCCATTCCACACCGGTTGCATGGTCGCCCGTGAGACACCGAGAATAGCCACTTCAGGTGCATTGACAATCGGCGTAAAGCCGGTGCCGCCAATGTGCCCTAAGCTGGAAATCGTAAAGCACGCGCCTTGCATCTGCTCAGCACTGAGCTTTTTATTGCGTGCTTTATCCGCCAACTCAGCCGCTTCGGCAGACAATTGCAGCAAGCTCTTCTGATTGACATCACGAATCACTGGCACCAACAGCCCTTCAGGGGTATCGACAGCAAAGCCTAAATGCACATACTTCTTGCGAATCAATGCTTTGCCGCTCGGCGCTAGCGAACTATTGAAATCTGGCATTTCTTGTAGCAGATGCGCACAAGCTTTCAATAAGAACGGCAGTATCGTCAGCTTCACTCCCGCTTTTTCCGCAACAGCTTTTTGACTGACGCGAAACGCTTCTAAATCGGTAATATCCGCCGATTCAAACTGAGTCACATGCGGCACATTCAGCCAACTGCGGTGCAAGTTTAATGCGCCGATTTGCTGTAAGCGGGTCATCGCTACTTCTTCGATCTCACCGAAGCGAGCAAAGTCTATTTCAGGAATTGGCGGAATACCGCTGCCCTGCTCAACAGTGCTACTGCTTTGTTTACTCAGAGCGGTTTGCACATAGGCATGCACGTCTTCTTTAACCAGACGTTGATGCGGGCCACTGGCGGTAACTAAACCAAGGTCCACACCAAACTCACGCGCCAACTTACGTACCGCAGGACCGGCATGTACCACGGTCGTTTTGCGTTTATCTGGACTTGGTGCGGTTACAGGTGCCACGGACACTGCGGCACTCGGCTTGGCTGCCACAGCAGATTCAGCAGCAGCGGCGGGAGCAGCAGCGGCAACAGGTGCCACAGCTGCAGGCGCCTGACTGACCGCCGCTTGTGCGACTTTGACCTTAAAGATTAAGTCACCGGTACCGACTTCTGCATCTAGACGGACCAACACTTCAACCACTTCACCACTGACTGGCGAAGGGATTTCCATACTGGCTTTATCCGACTCTAAGGTGAGCAGCGATTGCTCTTCAGTAATCTGATCACCCACGGCCACCAGCAGCTCAATCACCCGCGCTTTACCAGAGGAGCCAATATCTGGCACATGGATGTCTTCAACAATATTCTCTGCCGCCACCTCGGCCACACTGGACACAGCAGCGGCTTGCGCGACGGGTGCTGCAGCTGCGGCAACAGGCTCAGCGTTATCTTCGGCAACAGGTGCGGCCGCGTCTTCTTCCACCTCAAGTTCTAATAAAGCATCGCCTTCTTTAAGGCGATCGCCCAGTTTGACCGCTAAACTTGTAATCACTCCAGCTTTAGGCGCTGGAATTTCCATACTGGCTTTATCCGACTCAAGCGTCAGCAAACTCTGCTCCGCCTCAATGCGGTCGCCCACTTTTACAAATAACTCAATCACCTCACCCTCACCGGTGCCGATGTCGGGTACGCGAATTAATTCACTCATCGTCGCTCTCCTCAGCAGTCCAGTGGGTTAGGTTTATTGGCATCGATACCAAATTTCTGCATGGCATCAAGCATCACTTGCACATCCATTTGGCCTTGAGCAACTAAGCCTTCTAACGCCGCCAACACCACCCAGTAACGGTCCACTTCAAAGAAGTGACGTAGTTTTTTACGTGAGTCACTGCGACCAAAACCATCAGTGCCCAACACTTTGTACTGGTCTTGCGGCACCCATTGGCGCACTTGATCAGCATACAACTTCATGTAATCGGTTGATGCCACCACGGGCCCACGACGATCCTGCAAGCAATTTTCAATATGCGACAGGCGCGCAGTTTCACGCGGATGCAAACGGTTCCAGCGCTCAGCGTCTAAGCAATCACGACGTAATTCGTTAAAGCTGGTGACACTCCAGACATCAGCGCCCACACCAAATTCATCACGGAGGATTTTTGCGGCTTCGCGTACTTCAAGCAAAATCGTACCGCTACCTAATAGCTGTACATGCAAATCACTGCTGCGTTTATCTTCTTCAAGCAAGTACATACCGCGAACAATATCGGCCTCAATACCCTCACGCTCAGGCATTGCCGGTTGCTCGTAAGCTTCGTTCATCATGGTGATGTAGTAGTAACGATCATTTTGTAGCTCAAGCATTTGATAAATGCCTTCGCGAATAATCACCGCCATTTCGTAGCCGTAGGTTGGATCATAAGTATGGCAGTTCGGAATGGTGCCCGCCAAAATATGACTGTGACCATCTTGGTGCTGCAAGCCTTCACCGTTGAGCGTGGTGCGCCCTGCAGTACCTCCCATCAAGAAACCACGAGCACGAATATCACCTGAGGCCCAGGCTAAGTCACCAATACGTTGGAAGCCAAACATCGAATAGAACGCATAGAAAGGTAGCATCGGCTGATTGTGATTACTGTAGGCTGTTGCCGCAGCAATCCACGCCGACATCGCACCCGCTTCGGTGATGCCTTCTTCAAGGATTTGGCCTTTTTTGTCTTCCTTGTAATACATCACTTGGCCATGGTCGACCGGCTGATACAGTTGACCGACTGCCGAATAAATACCCAACTGACGGAACATACCTTCCATACCAAAGGTACGCGCTTCATCGGGTACGATGGGTACGATACGTTTACCTAAGTCTTTATCTTTGAGTAATTGCGCCAAAATACGCACAAACACCATGGTCGTGGAAACTTCACGATCACCACTGCCATCCAGAATACTTTTCAAGGTTTCCAGTGACGGCGTTGGAATACTGATACTTTTCATGCGGCGCTGCGGTACAAAACCACCGAGTTTTTCACGTCGCTCTTGCAGATAACGCATCTCTGGACTGTTTTCTGCAGGACGATAGAACGGCAAGCTTTCTAAGTTCTCATCACTCACTGGAATATTAAAACGGTCTCTAAAGCCTTTGAGGCTGGCTAAGTCAACTTTCTTCACGTTGTGAGCAATGTTTTGCGCTTCACCGGTACCGGTGCCATAACCTTTAATGGTTTTTGCCAAGATCACCGTGGGCTGACCGGTATGGTTAACCGCAGCATGATAGGCGGCATACACTTTAAACGGGTCATGACCACCACGATTGAGGCTCCATACCTCATCATCGGTTAGATCAGACACCATCTCGGCTAAGCGTGGATCAGCACCAAAGAAGTCTTTACGGACAAAGGCACCATCATTGGCTTTATAGTTTTGATAATCACCATCCAATGCTTCATCCATACGACGCTGCATGACACCTTCAGTGTCTTTGGCAAACAGTGGATCCCATAAGCGGCCCCATAGAACTTTAATAACGTTCCACTCAGCGCCACGGAAGTTACCTTCCAACTCTTGGATAATTTTGCCGTTACCGCGCACGGGGCCATCTAAGCGCTGCAAGTTACAGTTGATCACAAAAATCAGGTTGTCGAGTTTTTCACGACCGGCCAAAGAAATCGCACCCAGCGATTCTGGCTCATCGGTTTCACCATCACCTAAGAAGCACCAGATTTTTTGCTTGCCCGGTTCAATAAAACCACGGTGTTCAAGGTATTTCATAAAACGCGCTTGGTAAATCGCTTGAATTGGGCCTAAACCCATCGACACCGTTGGGAACTGCCAGTAGTCCGGCATCAGCCAAGGATGCGGGTACGATGACAAGCCTTCGCCATCAGTTTCGCGACGGAAATGATCCAATTGCTCTTCAGTGATACGCCCTTCTAAAAAAGAACGCGCATACACGCCAGGCGAAGCATGCCCTTGGAAATAAATTAAGTCACCCCCATGTTCTTCGGTCGGTGCTTTAAAAAAATAGTTAAAACCAATGTCATACAAGGTCGCACTGGAGGCAAAGGTGGCAATATGTCCACCTAAGTCGGGGTCGGCTTGGTTAGCACGCATCACCATGGCCAAAGCATTCCAGCGCACTAAAGAACGAATGCGGCGTTCCATAAATAAATCGCCAGGCATGCGTGCTTCATGGGTAACCGGAATAGTATTGCGATAAGGGGTTGTAATGGCATGCGGTAAACGCGTGCCGCTGCGACTGGCCAGCTCGCCTAAACGCGATAAAATATAATGAACGCGTTCTTCGCCTTCGTGCGCCTGGACAGAATCCAAGGCGTCCAGCCATTCTTGTGTTTCTACCGGATCAAGATCTTGCATGTTTTGCTCCCGAACAAAGGGTCTATTGATGATAAGACCTATACGTGCTTCATGTCTTGTGAACAGTCAGCCCATGGCACTGCAAAGTCATAGTATTTTTCCTTTATGTAGTTTTACTACAAAACAACACGCAAGTCAGCATCTATTCACTACATCTTTTGGCCAAGTGCTTTTTTTGCACACACCATACTCAGCGGATTTAAGGTATCTTTACGAACATTCTTAGCGTGACAATATTCAGGATCTCGCATGACCCCTCTGTTACTGGATACGATCCCCTCTAGCTTGTTGTTTTTGCAACAAAGAGCACAGCGCGAATGGGCGCACGCCCTGCAAGATCAACAGATTACTAACCCCTTATGGCCAGAAAGCCGCTATCAGGCGTTTATTCGCGTGTGCAGCCTCAGCGATTTTGTCCTCAGCCAAGCGATTCGAGATCCGCAAATGTTGATCGACCTGGTCGCCTCAGGGCAACTGGATCGCACCTTAGTGCCCGGTGAAACGCGCTATCAACTCAATGAGCGCTTGCTCGACTGCCCTGATGAGGCCAGCCTATTAGTGCACTTGCGCCAATACCGTAACCGCCAACAGGTACGGATTATCTGGCGCGATTTAATGCGTCAATCTGAACTGAGCGAAACCTGTCGCGATCTTTCCGCCATGGCCGATGCCTGTATTGATTTAGCCTACCACTGGCTGTATCAACAACACTGCCAACTATTTGGCACGCCAATTGGACGTTACAGCAAACATCCGCAGCAACTGGTAATTCTCGGTATGGGCAAGTTGGGCGCCTATGAGCTGAACCTCTCCTCGGATGTGGATTTAATTTTTACCTACCCCGAAGGCGGTGAAACCGAAGGCGCGAAACGCAGCTTGGATAATCAAGAATTTTTTACCCGTCTTGGCCAGAAGCTGATTAAAGCGCTGGACACCATCACCGAAGATGGTTTTACCTTTCGTGTCGATATGCGCCTGCGTCCCTATGGCTCCGGTGGTCCGCTGGTCTACAGTTTCAATGCAATAGAGCAGTACTACCAGAATCAAGGGCGGGATTGGGAGCGCTACGCGATGATTAAAGCGCGCGTAGTGGGCGGTGATCAAAATACTGGGGCCAGCTTATTGCGCATCTTGCGCCCCTTTGTCTATCGACGCTATCTAGACTTCTCGGCGATTGAAGCGCTGCGCTCAATGAAACAGTTGATCCAACAAGAAGTGCGGCGCAAAGATATGGATGACAATATCAAGTTGGGCTCTGGCGGGATTCGTGAAGTAGAATTTATCGCACAAGCCTTTCAGTTAATTCACGGCGGACGTGATTTAAGCCTGCAACAACGGCCCTTACTGAATATTCTAGATACACTAGCAGCGCAAGGTTATATGCCCTCCTCGGATGTAACCGAACTCAAAGATGCTTATCGCTTCTTGCGTTACACCGAACATGCCCTGCAAGCGGTGGCTGATTTACAAACGCAAAGTCTGCCAGATACGGCGCAAGAGCAAGCGCGTTTGGCCTTTATGATGGGCTTTAACGATTGGACGACGTTTGTCGGACAGTTGATGTATTGGCGCAAACGCATTGAACATCATTTCCGCGATATTATTGCAGATCCCGATGATGACGAAGACGAGTGCATTGGCGGTGAATGGTTACCGGTTTGGGAAGACACCATTGCCGTAGAAAGCATTTATCAGCAACTGAGCGAGGCCGGCTATCAAGACAGCCATGCGGCGTGGCAACGCATCGTACAATTGCGCGAAAGCAGCCAAGTACGCGCCATGCAGCGTGTGGGGCGTGAACGTCTGGATGCCTTTATGCCGCGCTTTTTATCGCAAGCCATTGAGCACGACAATCCTGATCTAGTACTGGAGCGGGTGTTACCGCTGATTGAAGCGGTGGCGCGGCGCTCGGCTTATCTGGTGTTACTCACCGAAAACCCCGGCGCATTACTCCGAGTGATCAGCCTCTGCGCAGCCAGTCCATGGATTGCCGAGCAACTGAGCCGTTTCCCTGCACTGCTGGATGAGTTACTCAATGAAGGACGCTTATACCGCCCACCCTTGGCCCCTGAGTTAACCGCCGAACTGCGCGAGCATTTACTGCGCATTCCAGAGGAAGACCTTGAGCAACAAATGAATGCCCTGCGCCACTTTAAACTGGCGCACCGCTTACGTGTCGCCGCCTCGGAAATTGCTGGCACATTACCCTTGATGAAAGTCAGTGATTATCTGACCTGGCTGGCCGAAGCGATTCTTGAGCAGGCCTTGCACTTGGTGTGGCATGAAATGGTGCGCAAACATGGCATGCCGCAGCGCATGGACGGCAGCCGTAGTGAGTTGGACTTTATTGTGATTGGCTATGGCAAACTGGGCGGGATTGAGCTGGGTCATGGCTCGGATCTGGATCTGGTGTTTATTTACGATTGCGACCCTTTGGCCGAAACAGATGGTCCGCGCCCAGTGGATGGCGCACAGTTTTATACGCGTCTAGGCCAGCGTATTATTTCCATGCTGACCACGCGCACCACCGCTGGTGGTCTGTACGATGTGGATATGCGTCTTAGACCCAGTGGTGATGCAGGCTTGTTGGCCAGCTCACTGAGTGCCTTTGCCCGCTATCAAGAAGAACAAGCCTGGACTTGGGAGCACCAAGCGCTGATACGCGCGCGCGTATTGGTCGGCAGCCCCGCCTTAACCGAGCAATTTAACCAAGTGCGCCTGAATGTTTTAGGCCGCCAGCGCAGCTTGCCGGTTTTGCAAGAGGAAGTCAGCGAAATGCGCGCCAAAATGCGGCATAATCATGGGACTCAGATCACCCGAGGTGGTTTAGGCCAAAATGCATTCAATAGTGATGTGCCATTTGATCTAAAGCAGGATGCTGGTGGTATCGTTGACATCGAATTTATGGTGCAATATGCCGTTCTAGCTTGGTCATGGCAATATCCACAACTGGTAACCTATACCGACAACATCCGTATTCTTGACGGTCTCGGCGCAGAAAACCTGTTTAGCGCGGATCATGTCCGCATGCTGCAGGAGGCTTACAAAGCCTATCGTGCTGCGGCCCACCGTCTGGCCCTGCAAAAGCAGCAAGGCGTGGTTGAAGGCAATCTATTTGTAGACGAGCGTCACGCAGTGATGGGCGTCTGGCAAGAGCTGGGCTTGAGTTATCTGTAATTGGTTTTTTAATATTATTTTCAGGAGCACGCAACAATGTCGATGGCTGATCGTGATGGTGTTATTTGGTATGACGGTGAAATGGTTGAATGGCGTAATGCAACCACTCACGTTCTGACTCACTCATTACACTACGGCATGGGTGTCTTTGAAGGCATTCGCGCTTATAAAACGCCACAAGGTACGGCAATTTTCCGCTTACAAGCACACACTGATCGTCTGTTTGAATCAGCGCATATTATGGGCATGAAGATCCCTTTCACTAAAGAAGAGATCAACCAAGCAATCATCGCGTCAGTGCGTGACAACAAACTGGACAGCGCGTATATCCGTCCTTTAGCGTTTTATGGCTCAGAAGGTATGGGTATCCGTGCTGACAATCTAAAAGTACATATGATTGTCGCAGCATGGCACTGGGGTGCTTATATGGGCGAAGAAGCCTTGAAAACAGGCATTAAGATTCGCACCAGTTCCTTCACCCGCCACCATGTGAATATCACTATGACCCGTGCTAAATCCAGCGGTGCTTATGTGAACTCAATGTTAGCCCTGCAAGAAGCGGTATCTGCCGGCGCTGATGAAGCGATGCTGCTTGATCCAGAAGGCTATGTGGCTGAAGGGTCTGGCGAAAACATCTTTATCGTGAAAAATGGTGTGATTTATACGCCGGAAGTCACTGCCTGCTTAAATGGTATTACGCGTAACACCATTTTGACCTTGGCTAAAGCGCGCGGTATCGAAATCGTAGAAAAACGTATTACCCGTGATGAAGTTTATATCGCTGATGAAGCCTTCTTTACCGGTACTGCCGCAGAAGTGACACCCATCCGCGAAGTCGATGGCCGTCAAATCGGTATCGGCAGCCGCGGCCCAATCACTGAAGTGCTGCAAAAAGCCTACTTTGATTTAGTCTCTGGGCAAACTGAAGAGCACGCAGAATGGCGGACTCTGGTTAACTAATCCCTAACCACTGCTGGCCCATTAAAAAGCCCGTTGAAAATAACTTTTCGCGGGCTTTTTTGTGTCTGCCTGTTTTTATCTGGCTTAGGGTTTTAAGCTTTTCTTGGCATAAACATCATAACGGCTGGATTTGCCATCCACACTATAGGTCGGTGGTGTTCCGGCAATCGCCGGTGCTTTACGCGGACGTTTAACCACCACGCGATGGGTAGCCAAAGCCAAGGCTGCCACCAGCAAATCGGGCGCATCGGCATCGGCGCCGACCAAAGGTTTAAATAAGCGCATCTCTTTTTTCACCAGTGCGCTTTTATCGCGACTGGGAAACATCGGATCCAGATGAATCACCTGCGGCGCCTCTGCTGTCCAGGCCGACATCAATTCAATAGCATCACCGACCAATAATGGCATGCGCTGCACAATGACGGCCACCGCTGCATCAAGGCGCGCACGGCGCAAACCATCAGCCAGTAAGGCAGCAACAATGGGGTTGCGCTCAATCATATGCACCTGACAACCTAAGCAGGCTAAAACAAAGGCATCGCGCCCCAAACCTGCCGTGGCATCTAAAATCGTCGGGCGCACACCCGGCTGAATACCTACCGCTTTAGCAATCATCTGCCCACTGCCGCCACCAAATTGGCGACGATGCGCCAGTGCGCCTTCAATAAAATCGACACGAAGGGGACCTGGCGCATCAGCACTTAAGTCCTGCAGTTGCAAGCCATCCGCACTGACTTGCAAGGCAAACTCGGCCTCAGCTTCGAACGGTAAGTTTAAATCCTGTGCCCACTGCGCGGCGACATACTGATCGCTGGCAGTCAGAGGATCAACACGGATCAACACAGAGGTGGTTAAGCTTAAGTCTGACATTAAACGGATCTATCAACTCTATTAAGACTGCTTGGGTGTGGCCACTTGATCGCGCAGGTAAATGGGTTGCGCCTGCTGCGCGCAAATGGCTTCACCACGCCGCCACATGCCTTGTGCAAGGGTTAAAATATCCTCGGCATGCGGGAGTAATTGTCGATCACTGCCGTACACCGGCACGGCAATACGCCCAGCATAGGCGTGCCAGCCTGTGCCTGCGGCAAACCATTCACCCTCAGCGCTGCGTGGCAACTCAGCCCGTTCTGGGGCCAGCACCGCTTCCAGACCTTGCAAGTGCACCTCGCCATCCTTCAGGCTATAGCAACCCCAGTAGACTTCATCCATACGCGCATCAATCGCCACCGCAACCTGCTTAGCTCCTTGTTCACGACACGCACGCTGGGCAATCGCTGCAAGGTTGGACACCGGCAATACCGGGCACTTAAGCGCAAACGCCAAGCCTTGCACCACACCCACAGCTATGCGTAAACCGGTAAAGGCACCAGGTCCTCGGCCAAAGGCAATCGCCTCCACTGCAGTTTTAGCAATACCCGCTTCGGCCAGCACTTGGCTAATCATCGGCAAAATAGATTGTGCATGTAAACGGGGAATGACCGCGTAGCGGCTGAAGACTTGACCATTGTGTAATAACGCAACAGAACAAGCTTCAGTGGCCGTATCCAGCGCCAGTAAAGTCGTCATGGTTTATCATCGAATAATTAAAAACAGAATTGTAACAGGCAGGCTGCTAACAGGGGAATTTTGAGCGAAAAACAAACAAGAATACATTCGCTATAACATTGAGCAGACTCACTGCGACAACGAATGTATTCCTTAATTCCGACTTAGTTTAAGGCAGCCAAGACCTGTGCCGTAATCTGCTCCACTGTACCGACACCTGGAATAGCGCTGTATTTTGGTGTGCCATTAGCCGCAGCTAGATCTTGATAGAAGGCCACCAAAGGTTTGGTTTGTGAGTGATACACAGATAAACGGTGACGTACGGTGTCTTCTTTATCATCTTCACGCTGAATTAAGTCTTCACCGGTTTCATCATCTTTACCAGCCACTTTGGGTGGATTGTGCAAGTCATGATAGGTACGACCTGAAGCAGGGTGCATACGGCGACCAGCAATACGAGCAACAATTTCCTCGTCTTCCACAGCAATTTCAATCACATGATCGATTTCAACACCGGCGTCGCGCAGTGCTTCTGCTTGTGGAATAGTGCGAGGAAAGCCATCAAACAAAAAGCCATTGACGCAGTCATCTGCAGTAATACGCTGTTTAATCAGATCAATAATGATCTCATCTGACACCAAACCGCCAGTCGCCATCACGTTTTTAACTTTTAAACCCAATGGGCTTTCTGCTTTCACTGCGGCACGCAGCATATCGCCAGTAGAAATTTGAGGGATGGCAAATTTTTTCGTAATAAATCCAGCTTGTGTACCTTTTCCGGCACCCGGTGCCCCTAACAAAATTACGCGCATTTTTGTGCTCCTATATCAGTATTATTATCGTAAAAACATTTCACACAGCAGCAATACAGCCGCGGCGTAGATTAAAAATGAGCGGCCTGCTAAAGCCCAAAAGCGACCAAGATACACATCAGCCTTTAGTCGCACAAGAAAAATTATCAAGATTGGCGGGTAAAGCAAGTCCATCCAGCACTGTTTATTCTACAACAGCATAACCCCAATTGGCCGGCACGGTTCGCTCTGCAGCCCAATGTCGCAGGGTCGTCCGTTCTGCTGCCATCAGCACGGATAAGGGCATCCTGCGGTGCAACCTTTGTGCGCCAAAAGCGATTGCTGCAGGTGCTCACTAACCGAACAAGCACGCAAATTGCTAACGCGCGGCACAGCCAGCGTGGTTAATGTGCCTCAGGTGCGCAACGCATCGCACCACTCAATCACAATTAAACGCAGCCACGCATCTAAAACCAGCGACCCATTTTTGCGATGATTTTGCCAGTGCTGCACCCATCAAAACATTATCAACGCTGGTGATTGCACGATCAGACAGCTAAACTCGAAGAATCTTACAACAAGCAGAGGTCTGTATTATGGATTGTTTGTTTTGCAAAATTGTTGCGGGTGAAATCCCTGCAAAAAAAATATACGAAGATGAACATGTCGTTGCCTTTCACGATATTGCCGGACAAGCACCTGTGCATTTTCTAGTGATTCCAAAAAAACATATCAGTCTGCTGACTGACTTAAGCGTTGATGATACGTTTTTAGCAGGACACATCCTCTACACGGCGCAACGCTTAGCCAAAGAGCAAGGCTGTGCCGAAGGCTTTCGTGTGGTGATGAACACCAACGACATGGGTGGGCAGACGGTTTATCATATTCATATGCATGTACTCGGCCAACGGCAGATGAGCTGGCCGCCAGGCTAGTCGGTACGCCTACGCGTATAGATGACTGAAGTAAGGTGCGACCTTTCCTTGCTGCTTACCTATTACGGCTATTTAACAGGAGCCTGCTATGTCCACTCAACGCCATTACTCGCCGATCGATCGCCTGCTACTGCAAGCCGATGCAGCGATGCGCACCTTAATTCCGAACAGCAGTCACGCACACCGCCCATCACCGGCCGTGCTGGCAACAAGCAGTACCTTAGATACCACACAAAAACGTCACATTGCTGGTTTAATGCGCATTAACCATACCGGCGAAGTCTGTGCCCAAGCGCTGTATCAAGGCCAAGCCCTGACTGCGAGCTTGCCAGAAACACGTGAAAAAATGGAACAAGCAGCCGAAGAAGAAATTGACCATTTGGTCTGGTGCGAGCAGCGTATTGGCGAACTGGATAGCCATACCAGCCTGCTCAATCCATTGTTTTACGGTTTATCCTTTGCTATTGGCGCCACCGCTGGCGCTATCAGTGACAAAGTCAGCCTAGGTTTTGTTGCCGCTACCGAAGATCAGGTCTGCAAACACTTAGATGATCATTTGCAACAAATTCCAGAAACCGATGGCAAGTCGCGTGCTATTTTAGAACAAATGCGCATCGATGAAGAACAGCATGCCACTAGCGCGTTGGATGCTGGCGGCTATCGTTTTCCAGCACCGGTTAAATTTGGCATGAGTCTATTAGCCAAAGTAATGACCAGCAGTAGCTACCGTATTTGATCGGCAATAGCTGACTTCAGATACAAAAAAGGCGTTGATAATCAACGCCTTTTTTGTATCTTTTTGCTCACATTAGCGATTGGTTTTCGGCATATTACGCCCGTAAAAAATCTCTAACATTTCGTGACGCAAACGCTCCTCTACATCTCGGCGCTGCTCGTAAGATAAATTACGTGTGGCATCACCAAACAAATAGTCATCGAGTTCAAAGTTTTTCAGCAGCATTTTGGTATGAAATAAATGCTCTTGATAGACGTTCACATCGGTCATTTGATAGGCCGCACGAGTGTCTTCAGATAGATAATTTTGAATCGAATTAATCTCGTGATCAATAAAATGCTTACGCCCTTCAACGTCACGGGTAAAGCCACGTACACGATAATCAATCGTGACAATGTCAGAATCAAATTGGTGAATCAAATAATTCAAGGCTTTAAGCGGTGAAATCACGCCACAAGTCGATACATCAATATCCACACGGAAAGTCGACAAACCATCCACCGGATGAATTTCCGGATAAGTATGCACAGTAATATGGCTTTTATCCAAATGTGCCAAAATCGTTTCAGGCAATGGACCGGGCGACTCTTCAATCTGACTGGCCGTAGGTTCCACTGGCTCTTCAGAAATCAGAATTGTCACACTTGCGCCTTGCGGCTCGTAATCTTGACGAGCAATATTTAAAATATTAGCGCCAATGATATCGACAACATCTGTCAGTATTTGCGTAAGACGCTCAGCATCATACTCTTCGTTGATATAGCCAACGTAGGCTTGCTGATCATCAATGGTTCGCGCGTAACTGATGTCATAAATGTTGAAACTCACAGTTTTGGTGAGATTGTTGAACCCATGCAGCTTGAGTTTACTGGTCAACGTTAGATTCTCTTCATTGGTGCGGCGCAGCCGCGTTATCATGCACGCCAGTCAACTGTATTAGCCTTTTTAAGCAATACAGTTGCGTAGGGCAGTTTTCACCTCTTCGCAATGCGATTCTGGTTTCCCTGACACACCCACTTAGTGTGTAGAAAAGGGGCGCGCCATTATGCAGAGCAAGCTTTGTGGTTGCCAGCTTTTAGCTTGAATAAGTTAACTAATTTTAAGCAGCGCTCTAGGCTACTTCAATAATTTCAAAGCTGTGGGTGATGTCAACACCTGCACGTCCCAGCATAATCGATGCGGAACAGTATTTTTCAGCAGATAAATCAACCGCACGTTTGACCACTGTTTCTTTTAAAGCGGTACCGCTGACAATAAAATGCAGCGCAATTTTAGTGAACACCTTAGGCTCAACCTCAGCCCGCTCAGCATCAATACGCACTTCACAATCGCGCACAGCTTGACGTGATTTTTTCAAAATACTGACCACATCAAAGTTACTGCAACCCCCTAAGCCCATCAATAACATTTCCATGGGTCGCACACCCAGATTACGCCCACCGGCCTGTTCAGGACCATCCATAATGACGCTATGGCCGCTGCCTGACTCAGCTAAAAACGTCGCTTGTTCAACCCACTTTACCCGCGCCTGCATAACTATTACTCCAATCGCCTATGGAAAACGTCAAGTTTAGCACAGCACTTCACATCCCTCGCCTTTGGCTAACAGCGCTGTGCAGAAGCCTTAGATAACACCTTATTACATCTATCTAATACCCTTGCGCAAAGCAGGCTTATCTTTATGATAAGTACAACACACTTATAAAACACCAAAAAAAGAATGATTGCCTTGCACTCTAAAAGACCGAATTCATTCTTGAGGCTATCGCATGGCTGTCATATCGCAACAACGCACAAACATTGATAAAATTCTGCAACATTGCCATACACGTTACTACAGCAACAAAAGCACTATTATTTGTGCAGGCGATCCTTGCGAGTCATTATTTTTGATTCTGCGAGGCTCAGTCACCATTCACCTTAAAGGTCATCACGACAAAGAAATCATTATTGCCTACCTCAATCCAGGTGAGTTTTTTGGTGAAATGGGTTTATTCAGTAGCAGCAACGCTGAGCCACAACGCAGTGCCGGGGTACGCGCAAAAACTGCTTGCGAGATTGCAGAAATAAGCTATGAAAAGTTTCGTGAGCTGTCCCGCAGTGATGCAGAACTCTTGCACACCTTGGGCAACCAGATGGCCGATCGCTTACGCAATACCACGCGTAAAGTCGGTGATTTAGCCTTTTTAGATGTGACTGGCCGCATAGCCAGAACGTTATTGGAACTGTGCAAACAGCCGGATGCGATGACCCATCCCGACGGCATGCAAATTAAAATCACCCGTCAAGAAATTGGTCGTATTGTCGGCTGCTCGCGCGAGATGGTGGGCCGCGTGCTGAAAAGCCTCGAAGAACAAGGCCTCGTCGATGTACATGGCAAGACCATGGTGGTTTTTGGCACCCGTTAAGCGCTGCGTCACTCACTATTAAGGCGTCTGAGCTGGCCGGCCCAGACGCCTTTTAATCAACGGTGCACAGGACGCTTTTGCAATTTGCGCTGCAAGGTACGGCGGTGCATGCCCAGTGCCCGCGCAGTCGCTGATATATTGCCATCATGCTCAGCTAATACGCGCTGGATATGCTCCCATTGCAAACGATCGACTGACATTGGATTCTCTGGCACCAGTGTCGCCAAATCAGCATGATCCGATAACAATGCGGCGAGTACATCATCCGCATCAGCAGGCTTACATAAATAATTGGATGCCCCGCGTTTAATCGCCTCAACCGCAGTGGTGATACTGGAGTAGCCGGTTAGAATCAGCACCTTCATCTCAGCATCCAATTCCAGCAACTTGGGCAGCAGCACCAAGCCAGAGTCACCATCCATTTTCAGATCAAGCACCGCGTAATCCGGCAAATCAACTTTAGCTAAAGCCAAGCCCTCATCTGCAGAACCGGCAATGGACACACGCAAACCGCGTCGTGACATTGCCCGCGCCATCACCCGAGTAAAGGTTTCATCATCATCCACCAATAACAAATGCGGCTGTTCTTCACCTTCAAATAGGTTTTCTTCAGTCACTTGTAACTCCTCGCTTAAAGCAATAAATGCATCCGCGGCAAACGTAACTCAGTTAAAGTTCCGCCGCCTTCTTGGTTATACAATTTTACCGTACCGCCTGCACGAATAACGCTAATTTGGCTTAAAAACAGACCTAAGCCAAAACCTTTACCTTTAGTGGTAAAAAACGGCTTACCCAGTTGCTCAGCAATCGCTAAAGGCACACCGGCACCATAATCACGAATGGTGATGATAATCCACTGTTGATTCCAATCTAGACCAATCAGCAAATTATCAGGACAAGCATCCGCGGCATTATTGAGTAGATTAAGTAAGGCTTGGGTTAAATCCACCGGTGGCATTAAGGTTGGCGCGGCACCCATGCCGGCCAACTGATAACGATAAGTGGCCTCTGGGCGCATTAAATGCCAGCGGTGCAAGGCCGTTTCCAGCCAACTCAGCACACTTTGCTCTTCTATCGCTTGCCGACGATCTGCCTCGGCTGCGCGCACCAAATGTTGCAAGGTGCCCTTGCACAGTTTCACTTGCTCTTGCAGTAAGGTTAAATCTTCTTGCAACTCTAGTTGATCACGGTGCTCGCGGCGTAACTCAGTCAACAATACACTCATGGTTGACAATGGCGTACTGAGTTCATGAGCAGCACCCGCGGCTTGCGTTGCTACCGCTAATAATTGCTGATCACGCATGCTATCTTCACGTCGCGCAGCCCGTAGCTGATCTTGTTCGCGTACTGCCTCCGACATTTTCGAAACAAAAAAGGTAATAAAGGCTGCAGATAGGGCAAAATTCAACCACATACCAAACAAATGCAGGGTAATCAGTAACTGCCCCACTTGTTCGCCCTGCAAATGTAAAGGGCGATACCAAATCAATAAAGTCGTGTAGCCGGTCAATGCCAAACCACTGAGCACAATCGAATGCAACCAAGGCAAAGTAGCCGCAGCAATTGTCAGAGGCACTAAATAATAGGCCACAAAAGGGTTGGTCGAGCCTCCCACGTAATACAGTAGGCCGCTATGAATCACTAAATCCATGCCTAAATGAATCGCAAACTCAAGCTCAGTGACCGGCCAACTCGCTCGCAAACGCAAGCTGGTCAACACACACATGCTCAGTGACAAAAGCACTAACCAGAGCAATGGTAGCCACGCCAGCGCCACCATATCGCTCATATAAGCAAAGCCAAGCGTGCCCGCTTGCGCAGTAAGAACCAAAAGACGAATCCATGTCAGTCGCCATAAATTCTGGCGACTGGCAGATAACAGCTGTGTGGGTGCCAACATAATTTCTCCTTAAGCTGCGATAGAGTATAACTGCCCTAGAGCAAGCCACTGCACACTGCGACCCATAGTCACAGAAAAACCTATTAATGAACCTCTGCCCTGCTATACAGTCTTTGTCTTTCATGCACAGAATGCACTTGGAGTGATTATGATCCAACTTTTACGCGCCGCACCTATCGTCCTATTGGTCAGCAGCCTTGCAACAAGTACCGCATTACTGGCCAATGAACAAAACTACAATCAAATCTCTTTACGTGCTGAAGCCCATCAAGAAGTTGCTCACGACCAAATGCAAGTGACACTCTACAGTGAAGCGCAAGACACTGATCCTGCGCGACTGGCCAGCACAGTCACCAATGCGCTGAATCAGGCGCTGGATAAAGCACGCCTGTACCCACAAGTCAGCGTTAAACTCGGTAATCGCAGCAGCTATCCAATCTATGACGACAAAGGTAAAAAAATTACTGCTTGGCGCGAACGTGCTGAAGTACGCTTAGAAAGCACAGAGTTCTCAAGATTATCTGCGCTAACAGGTGAACTCTTAAAAGACCTAAAAATGGCCAATATGCAATTTAGTATTGCCGCGCAAACACGTATCAAGAGCGAAGACCAATTACTCAAAGACGCCATCAGCGCTTTTCAAGCCAGAGCCAAATTGGTCAGCGAGGCATTTGGCAGCACAAACTACAAAGTGGTGAACTTAAACTTGAACAGCAATGGCTTTGCACAGCCACCCATTTATGCACGCTCGGCGAAAATGCTCTCATCCGCTATGTCGGATGAAGCCACCGCTGTACCGCAAATTGAAGCGGGTAGCAGCCAAGTTAGTATTATTGCCGATGGCGTCATTGAGATTACGCTACCTTAATCCTGTGCAAGCAGATGGCACAACGCCCCGTGCCATCTGTTCAGCTTATACAACACACTCAAACTAACGACCCTCACCTGCATTCGAAGAATAGGATGAGCAAAGCACTCAGTACTACTCTTAGCAGCCAGCCCCAAACAATAATAATTCGCAATACCGTTTACAAGCCAATTGATAATCGTTAACATGCGCAGCATTCTTGTTTGGAGCTTGCTATGCGTATCCCCTTTGCCTATTCATTACTTGCCTGTTCAATTCTCAGCACCAGTAGCCTTGCATTAGCTGATCAAGCACCCGCCCAACTCGGCTCAACCGTTGTCAGCGCCTCAGGTTTTGAGCAGAAAATCACCGATGCGCCAGCCAGTATTTCCGTGGTGAGCAACGCCGATCTGCAAAAGAAACGCTACAGCAATCTCGCTCAAGCCTTAGATGATGTTGAAGGCATCGATGTTAAGCAAACCACCGGAAAAACTGGCGGCTTAAACATCAGCATGCGTGGTATGCCCAGCGATTACACACTGATTTTAATTGATGGCCGCAGGCAAAACCCAGCAGGCAGTGTGACGCCGAATGGTTTTGGCGATACCTCCACCAGCTTTATGCCACCAATGTCAGCCATTGAGCGCATTGAAGTGATTCGCGGCCCAATGTCGACCCTGTATGGTTCCGATGCCATGGGCGGGATCATTAATATCATCACTAAAAAAGTTGGCACTGAGTGGACTGGTAGCGTCACCGCAGACTACACCTACCAAGAAGAGCGTGACTTCGGCGATACCGGCGGCACCAGTTTTTACAGCAGCGGCCCGCTGATTGACGGCTTACTCGGCCTCAATGTACGCGGCAGCTTCTTTGATCGCCAGGCATCAGATCTAACCTACGGCGGCGGTATTAATGTCAGCAAACGCGGCCCTTCCCCAGTTGAAGGACAAAATTTCAACCTTGGCGCTCGTTTGAACTTCACCCCGCAAGATAATCATGACTTTGCTTTAGATTTTGAAAAAGGTCGGCAACGATACAATAACGATGACTGCCAACTGGGTACTTTAGATGGCAAAAAAGGCGGCGACGCGATTGATGGCTGCGCTGTTAGCGATGCAAGTAAAGCCAATGGTTACAGCGATGAATTAAAGTTTGAGCGCACTCAATACGCCTTAACTCATACCGGTCGTTTTGATCTAGGGACGCTGGACAGTGCGATCACCTATAACACCACCGAAACCTTTGGCCGTAGCATTCCTGGCACCATCGGCACAGGTTATGTTGGTTTTCCTGACATTGTTGGCGGCGATAAACGCACCTTAAAATCCACTGATTTAGTTGTCGACACTAAGTTTGTCACAGCGCTCACCGACAATACGGTCAGCACCCTTGGCGGCCAGTACTGGGATGCTGAATTGGAAGACGGCATCGCCACCAAGAAGTTCAAGCAAGAAGCAGCTGCTGTCTTTGCCGAAAATGAATGGCACATGAGCGATGATCTAGCTCTGACGTTGGGCGCGCGCTATGACCGCCACCAAGCGTTTGGCGGCCATACCAGTCCACGTGCGTACTTAGTTTGGAACACCAATGATAATTGGACACTGAAAGGCGGCGTGAGCAAAGGCTATAAGACCCCAAGCTTGAATGATCTACACAGTGGTATTAACGGCGTAACCGGACAAGGTAAAACCACCACAATTGGCAATCCCAGCTTAAAACCAGAAACCAGCACCAGCACTGAATTGGGTATGTACTTTGATAACCTCGCTGGTTTCAACGCCAACGCCACAGTTTTCCATAACAAATTTAAAGATAAAATCGCCACAGGTAATCCTATTATCGATCCACTCTGCGCCGGTAACTCGGGTGGCGAGTGCTCACAGAAAATCAACGTTGATGAAGCCATTACCCAAGGTTTTGAGCTGGCCGGTCGCTGGCAGTTTGCTGATGCTTGGAGTGTGAATGCCAATTACACCTTTACCGACAGCGAGCAAAAAAGCGGCAAAGATAAGGGCGAGCCTTTAACCAATACACCTAAGCACTTGGCTAACGCCAGCTTAAATTGGGCAACTACTGACAGGCTTAATCTATGGCTGAAAAGTGAGTATCGCGGCGAGCGCGCACGCTTCACTTCAAAATACGCCAATCTTGCCAACGCCAACGGCAGTTACTCCACCAGCCAATCCATTTATCAAAATCTTGGCAAGAACATGCAGGCTTACACTTTGTTCCACTTAGGCGGCTCTTATCAAGCGACTGAAGAATTGACTTTCAACGCCACCCTCTACAACTTGCTCAATAAAGACTTTGTTAAAGGTAAAAGTTACGCCACCTACAGCAATGCTGGCGTCGCTAACGGTATCGCTTACGGCACTGACTATACCCACTCCACTGCAGGCTCTTCAGGCACCATCGAAGAAGGCCGTCGTCTATGGATGTCAGCCACCTACGCGTTCTAACTTTCCACTCGTTTAAACACCACTCGCATGCAACATACGCGGGTGGTGTTTGCATCAGGTCTCCTTATGCGTCCTCCTGTTTGGCTCGGCACACTTAGGCAATGGCACTGGATCAGCTCGGCACTGTGCTTAGCTGGCATGCTGCTGTTTGCCGTCACCGGCATCACCCTGAATCACGCCAGCCAAATTAGTGCTAAACCGCTCATCGTTACCCTCGACAGCGTCTTGCCCAAACCATTACTCGCTGAACTGCAGCTCGCCGCGACACAGCAACAGATTCCCCGCTTGGCACAAGACTGGATTGAGCAGCAACTCCAGCAATCGATCAATCCAACCCATGCCGAGTGGTCTTCTGCTGAGCTGTATTTAGCCTTACCACGCCCGGGTGGTGATGGCTGGTTCAGTATCGATTTAGACAGTGGCGAATTGCTTTATGAAAGCACTGACCGTGGCTGGATTGCTTATTTTAATGATCTGCATAAAGGCCGTCATAGCGGTGCGGCATGGTCGTGGTTTATCGACATTTTCGCTGGCATTTGCGTGCTATTTAGCTTCACTGGGCTGTGGTTGCTGACGCGGCAAACAAACATGCGCCCAAGCACTTGGCCGGTCACCTTGGCAGGCTTGGTGATTCCATTACTCATCATGCTGTTATTTATTCATTAAGGAAGGATCGTTTCATGCTTAGAAAAGCCCTCGCTGCATGCGCGTTAGCCACCTGCATCCCTGTTAGTGCAACTGACCTCACTGTAGAGATCGAAATACCTCGCCTTGACGTTGCTGAGTATCACCGCCCGTACGTTGCTCTATGGATCGAACAAGACAACCAGCATATTGCCAATTTAAATGTCTGGTATGACGTAAAAATGAAAGATAACGAAGGCGAGAAATGGCTCAAAGATATGCGCCAATGGTGGCGTCGCAGTGGCCGTAGCCTTGAGTTGCCAGTCGATGGCGTCAGCGCTGCAACACGCGCGGTGGGCACACACTCACTAAACTTTAACGGCGGCAGCGCTGCTTTACAGCAACTCAAAGCCGGCGACTACGAGTTACTGGTTGAAGCGGCTCGCGAAGTCGGCGGGCGTGAAATTTTACGTATTCCTTTCAGCTGGCCACCGACGCAAAAAGTCAGCGCAAAAGCTCAAGGCTCCAGCGAACTTGGCGCCATCAATCTCACCCTCACTCCTTAAGGAAACCCAACAATGAAACCTATGATCAAATGGACTGCACTGGCGTTAGCCATCTGTTTGCCGCTCAGCGCCCATGCCCACCGCGCATGGATGTTGCCTTCAGCGACAGTACTATCAGGCGATGAACCTTGGATTAGCGTTGATGCTGCAGTTTCCAATGATATTTTTTATTTTGAGCATTTCCCGCTACAAATCGAAGGAGTCGGTGAGCCCTTGGTGATGCCTGGGCAAACACCAGCCGCTAAAGATGCCAAAGCTCCTCCTGCACGCCCACGTGCACAGCTGGAAATTATCCGCCCAGACGGCAGCTTAGCCAAGCCACTCTTTGGCAATACCGGCCGTTACCGCAGCACCTTCGATGTACAACTGGATCAAAAAGGTACATGGAAGTTAGCCATTGCTAACCAAGGTCTTTTTGCTCGTTACCAAGAAAATGGCGAAATGAAGCGCTGGTCAGGCAAAGCTGCAGACTTTGCCAAACAGGTGCCAAAGGATGCAGAAAAACTGCAAGTCACCGAAAGCGCCAGCCGCATGGAAGTTTTTGTCACGTCAGGCCAACCCTCTGAGCAAGTGCTTAAACCGACTAACAAGGGCTTAGAGCTGATCGCAAAAACCCACCCTAACGACCTCTTCGCCGGTGAAACAGCGCACTTTGCTTTTCTACTCGATGGTAAACCCGCCGCAAATTTAAAAGTCACGGTGATTGCTGAAGGGATTCGCTACCGCGACAGCCTCAACGAGATCGTACTGAGCACCGATAACAACGGCGCTTTTTCTATCACTTGGCCACAGGCTGGCATGTACTGGCTCGAAGCTGTGAGCACGCAAGCCATTACCAGCACAGAGTCACCGGCCACACAAAAACGTGCCAGCTACAGCGCCACTCTAGAAGTGTTGGCACCCTAAGTACCTATGTTTGAGATCGTTGCAGACCATAGCCGCCAGCTCATTGCTGCTGGCGTGCTACTGAGTTATTGCGGATGCTGCATCTGGACTTGGTATGGTTATCGCGCCAAGCAACGCACTATGTCTTACGCGACAGGGGATCTGCTCATTGTCTGGGCCAGCCAAAGTGGTAACGCCCAGCAACTTGCTGAGCAACTGCAGCAGCAACTCAGCCGAGCAGGGAAATCTGCAGACTGTTTAGCTCTGGATCAGCTCAGTAGCAGCCTGCTGCAAAAAAGCACACAGATCATCTTTATCGTCAGCACCTTCGGCGAGGGTGAAGCGCCTGAACATGCGCGTCTATTCTTAAAAAATGTATCGAACAACTGTCATCTGCAGCACCTCAATATTCAGGTGCTCGGATTAGGCGATCGTCGTTATCCAGATTTTTGTAAATTTGCCGAACAACTGCAAGCACGTTTAATCGCACAAGGTGCAAAACTAAGCTTACCCTTGATCACTGTCGACAATATGCAAGCAGAGGACCTAGCTCACTGGCAGCAGCATATGGCTGAATACTTTGCCATCAACACAAGCCAACCGACTCCATACCAACCCGCTTGGTTTAATGCCACTCTGCTTGAGCGCCAGCATCTCAATCCTTACAGCAACAGCCCTGGGCTCTATAAACTGCGCTTTCAAACCGCGCACTGTGACTGGCAAGCTGGCGATACTGTGCGGGTACACCCCTTGAATGATTCAGCGTTTAGCAGCCGTGAATACTCCATTGCATCAAGCGCTACAAGTGGTTATTTAGAGCTGATTGTGCGCCTCAGCTACGATGCTAAACAAACACCGGGGCAATGCTCAGGCTGGCTGTGTGAAACGCTAAGTCTTAACGACAGTATTGCTTTTAGTCTCTGCGACAAGCCTAACTTTCACGCTGTAGAGCAAGACAAACCGGCGATTTTCATTGGCGCTGGCAGCGGCTTGGCAGGCTTAAGAGCACACCTTGCCGAGCGGCCACAGCTCAGTCAAAACTGGCTGATTTTAGGCGAGCGCTGCCCGCGCACCGATCGACTGCTACCTGAAGAATTATACCAATGGCAGCGCAGTCAGCACCTCACTTATCTTGATTACGCCTTTTCCCGCGATACAAATACACCCCGTTATGTGCAAGATTATCTAGATGAACAGCACCAGCGCTTACTCAGCTGGCTCGAACAAGGGGCGATAATTTATGTCTGTGGCCGCTTGCAAGGGATGGGACGTGGCGTGCAAGAAACCTTGACGCAACTGCTCGGTGAAGAGCAGATGCAGAGCTTGCAGCAACAAGGGCGCTATCGCACTGATCTATATTGAGAGGGGCTGGGGAGCTTAACGCGCCCAGCGTCTGAGCAAATTATGGTACACACCGGTCAACTGCACACTGGTAGCATGACCAACACCCAGCGCTTGATTGACCTCTTGAATACTGGTGTCCAAATCAAATAACAAACTGCGCTGCGCATCTTCACGAATTAGACTCTGCAGCCAAAAAAATGAACAGACTCGTTGCCCGCGCGTGATCGGCATCACCTGATGCAAGCTGCTTGATGGATACAGAATCATATCGCCAGCCGGCAACTTAACGCTATGCGCGCCGTAAGTGTCTTCCACCACCAGTTCACCGCCATCGTATTCATCCGGTTCGCTAAAAAACAAGGTTGCCGATAAATCCGTACGCACTTTTTGTCCGGTGTGCCGATCGATGCGGATCGCATTATCCACATGAATACCAAAGCCTTGTCCGACTTGGTAGCAATTAAATAATGGTGGGAAAATGGTGTCTGGCAACGCAGCAGCAACAAACAGCGGATTGTTGTGTAAGGCCTGCACAATCAGCGCACCGATGTTGATCGCAGTAGTCGAGTCTTGCGCTAACTGCAGATTATTTTTTGTCATCGCCGACTGAAAGCCTGAAGTGGCGTTACCGTCCTGCCAGCTCGCTTGCACCAATAACTGGCGACACTCTTGCACCTGCTGCGCAGTTAATACATTAGGAATATGTAACATCATCGTCTTAATCTCAAAACACCCTTGCTGCATTAAACAGCAAGGGTGACATCATTTTAGAACGTATAGGTGGTCGATAAAATCAGATTGCGACCATCACCAAACTCCACTGCCGATGAGCGTGAGTCATCACCAGGACGCTGACGTACCCGTTCAACATAGTCTTTATCAAAGATATTATTAAGGTTCAGTTGCACACCCAGCTGATCATTCACTTGGTAACCGATCAAAGCATTATGCACCCAATACTCTGCCAACTTAGCGCGGTCTTCCGAGGTGACATTGCGCTGACTGACATAACGGCTGCCATAACCCACTTGCCAGCCCTGCGGTAGATCATAAGTGGTCCAGAGGTTGAATGAATGCGGCGGCGTATTGCCTAATGCCTGACCTTTTCTATTGGCATCATTTGACTTGGTGGTTTCACTGCTGAGGTAGGTGTAGTTGGCATAGACTTTCCAGTCATCCATCAGCTTTCCGGTTGCACCCAACTCCACACCCTGCACACGTTGCTCACCCGCCATACGGTAAGAGCCATCGGCTAGCTGTTCGCGAGCATTGGTTTTCTCAACACGGAAAAGCGCACCATCCAACTCTAAGGCGCTATTGAAGAAGGTCCATTTAGTACCTAACTCAAGCGTACGGTTCTTCTCAGGAGATAAGTCTGCCGTAGCACCACTGACGCCAGAACCCATAGTGGTTAAAAACTCAGCGGATGGGTTAAAGGAGGTGCCGTAGGCCACATAAATTCGACCATTATCCGCAGGCTTATACACCAAGCCAGCACGACCACTGAATTTTTTGTCTTCAGTGCGGTACTTATCGGTGAGGCCTGTTTTGACTGTAGTTTTTTCATAGTCGCCATTGAGCCAGTCATAACGCAGGCCCAGATTGATATCCCATTGTGGGGTCAGGCTGATGGTGTCAAAGGCATACAGCGCTTTATTGGTCAGATGGGTTTCGGTGTTATCCAATGAGGTGCGCTGCGCAGGACCGGCGTAATAACCTGGAGGGCCATATAAATCATAATCAATACCAGTGAAGTCAAAAGCATGGTTATAGGCTTCACGCTCATAGGTTTCTCGTGAGATTTCGCCACCGGCAACCCAGCTGTGCTGCATACCCAACAGCTCATTTTCACCAATCAAACTCAGCTGATTGATCCACATTTGTGACTCAACATCACGACCATAACCCTGTGGACCTGCTGGCTGGTAACGTCCAGGAGGTATAGGCCGATTTGTGCCTTTTTCTTTATCAAGATTCACATGTGCTGCAGAAATCACGGTATCGCGATCAATACGACTGTAGCGAGTTAAGTTCTGTAGCTGTAGCGAATCATTAATATCGTGCTCAAATTTAACCGTGAAAGCATCGCTGGTAATTTCTTCTTTATCAAAGTTGCGAAAACCAAAGTAATCATCACGACTGACACCCGACAGCTTTTTACCGTCGCGCGCCGGCACACCGTAATCTGGCAGATTGTCATCGACTTGGTGGAAATAACTCAGCGTGAGGCGCGTTGCATCGCTCAAACCAAATAACACCGAGGGTGCAATACCCCAGCGCTGGCGATCAATATCGTCACGACCTGGCACATCATTTTCGTGCGCCATCAAGTTAAGACGAAACGCACTGCCAGTGCCCACACCTTCTAAGCGCTGATTGGCATCCAGTGTCATACGGTGATAACCATCGGTGCCTAAGGATGCGCCGAGCTCAGCAAAATTACGCTGTTTGGGTGCTTTACTGGCTTGGTTGATACTACCGCCTGTAGTGCCGCTGCCGCCAAATACTGAGTTGGGGCCTTTAATCACTTCAACCGCTTCAATATTAAAGGTGTCAGTACGATTGGTTTGTGTGCTGTCGCGCAGGCCATCAATTTGCATATTGGCATTGGCGCTAAAGCCACGAATATTGATGCTGTCACCTGAACCACCACCGCCCTCACCAGCATTGAAAGTAATGCCTGAGACGTTACTCAAGACTTGACGCAAACTCAGTGCCTGCTGCTCTTTAATCACTTCGGCAGGAATCACTTGAATGGTTTGCGGCATATCGAACAAAGGCACAGTGTTCTTAACCGAAACGGAATGCGTGGTGCGATAGGCTGGCGTCTCACCCACTACTGTTTGCGAATCAAGTTCGACGGCAGCGGTGTTGTCTTGTGCAACGGACATATGGCTGGCTGAGGCAAGCGCAAGACCAACGGCAGTGACTAACAAAGAACGCGGTTGTTTTTTTGATGAAACGATAGATGCAGGCAAGGGAGTTCCTCCTTTTTTAGAAGAAGGAATCCTAAATGATAACAATTAGCATTACCATTACTTTATTGACATATCTCAATAAAGTAATGGTATATACAGAGCGAGTCTTACAGGTAGTAAGATTTCAACGGCGGAAAACCATTGAATTCAACCGCACTGTAGCTGGTGGTATAGGCACCTGTTGATAACCAATAGAGCCGATCTTCACTGGCTAAGTTCAACGGCAAACCGTATTTGTAGTTTTCATACATAATATCGGCACTGTCACAGGTTGGACCGGCAATCACCACATCTTCCAGCTCGCCCTGCTTTTCGGTCCAGATCGGAAACTTAATCGACTCATCCATGGTTTCAATCAAACCGGAGAATTTGCCGACATCGGTATACACCCAACGCTCCACTGCCGTGCGTGATTTACGCGAAACCAATACCACTTCACTGACCAAAATACCGGCATTAGCAATCAAGGAACGGCCTGGCTCAAGAATAATTTCGGGTAAATCATCACCGAAATCTTCTTTTAAGAAACGGGTAATTTCTTCCGCATAGGCTTGCAGCGTATTGGTGCGATTCAAATAGTTGGCTGGGAAACCGCCGCCCATATTGATCATTTGTAAATGAATGCCATCTTCTTCACGCAAGCGCTCATAAATGATTTTCACTTTACCAATCGCCGCATCCCAAGATCCGATTTCACGCTGCTGTGAACCCACATGGAAGGAGACACCGTAAGGCACTAGACCTAACTCGCGCGCCAACACCAATAAGTCCATCGCCATATCGGTTTGGCAACCAAACTTACGTGACAACGGCCAATCAGCTGAGCCTGAACCTTCGGTCAGAATACGTACATAGATTTTAGAACCTGGCGCGGCTTTAGCGATATTACGCAAGTCAGCTTCTGAGTCGGTGGCATACATGCGTATGCCCTTCTCATAGAAGTAACGCACATCACGGGCTTTTTTAATGGTGTTGCCAAAGCTGATTTGCTCGGGCTTCACGCCGCATGACAGCACCTTGTCTAATTCATAGATCGAGGCGATATCAAAGTTAGAGCCTTTTTCATTCAGCAACTTAGTGATTTCTACAGCAGGGTTAGCTTTCACTGCATAGTAAATTTTTGCAAAAGGAAAGTTTTCTGCAATTTCATCGTAAGCGCGTGCGATGGTCGCTGTATCAATCACCACAAATGGGGTTTCATGTTGATCAGCAAACGCCTTCATTTTTTTAAATGTTTCAGGCGCGAAGTAATCTTCCACTTTAATGGACATAGCTGGACTCCTCTCCGGGTCGTGGCAAAATCAAGAAAACAAGGGGTTAAACCTGAACGCTGAATCCGTTTCCCCACTTTGGTTCGCCTACTTCCCAAGGCATGTCGCCGAGGATTTATAGCGTTAAGCGCTATCAACCTCTCGTCGTCAGTACTTGAGCCGGATGGATCGTTTCAGCATGAGCGTTCTAGGCGCGCACTTTAGGACGATGACTCTAGGATAGCAACCTTAAAAAGTGCATTTTAAGATTAATTTGCTATAAGCGTTTTATATATTTAAATCTTAAGCAATAAAAGCCGAGTACAGCAGGCTGACGCCCGAGCAGATTCAGCACTGAACCAAGATCTGTATTGTTATAATCGCACCAATAGTTATAGTATAACGTACTTTTAACGACGCCTTTGATCACTATGACCCGCTCTCTACCTGATATTTCCTTAAACTCAAAAACCCACATCCACACACCCATCAACTGGGTCGGCATGGATGCTATTGATTTGCCCTTGTGCTTGGCTCAAGAGCCACCTCATTTGTTTAACACCTTGAGCAGCCAAGCTTGCTTTCAAGTGGATATGGGCGCGGCTAACAGTAAAGGCATTCATATGTCGCGCTTGTATCAACTGCTCAGCCAACTGGCCGAACTGCAACCGCTAACGCCCGCTTCCCTGCTAACGACCTTAGAGCAAGGCATTCAAGGCCAGCAAGAAGCACAAGCCTCACAGGCACGCTTAATCCTGCGCTTTAACCTGTTACTCAAGCGCCCTGCACTGCTCAGCCCTGGGCTGGGCGGCTGGAAAAGCTATCCCGTGCAACTGCATGCGCAACTGTCACCGGCAGGTTTTACACTGACCGCCGAAGTGAAAGTGGGCTATTCCTCTACCTGCCCCTGCTCTGCTGCGTTAGCCCGTCAACTTTTAGCCCAGCACTTCAATCAAGCATTTGCTGCGACTGAGCAGTGCAGTGTTGAGCAGGTGGCGCACTGGCTACAAGAGCACGGCAGCTTTGCGACGCCGCACAGCCAACGCAGCCAAGCCACGGTCACAGTGACTGTGCCACAGGATGCAGCCCAGTTTGCCTTAGTCGCCCTCATTGATCGCATCGAAGCAGCTCTCAGCACACCTTTACAAACCGCGGTCAAACGCATTGATGAGCAAGAATTTGCCCGTCTCAATGGCCAAAATTTAATCTTTGTCGAAGATGCAGTGCGACGCCTGCAACAGGCATTAAGCGGGCATTACAAGGCCTTTTCAGCCAGCGCTCGTCATTTAGAAAGTTTGCATGCGCACGATGCGCTGGCCTCAATCGAACAAGATGAAGCCTCAGACTGCGCCGCCCTAGCGCGTTAATCCCATCACTGCACTGCTGCGCCCCCCGAACAAGGGCACAGCTTGACTTAACCCAAGGAACAACCCATGTCTCACCCGCTTCCCGTCACAGTCTTATCTGGCTTTTTAGGTGCTGGAAAAACCACACTGCTTAATCATATTTTAAAAAACCGCGAAGGCTTACGTGTCGCTGTTATCGTTAATGATATGAGTGAAATCAATCTCGACGCCGACGCTGTACAGCAAGGTGTGACACTTAATCGCGCAGAAGAGCAGTTAATTGAAATGAGCAATGGTTGCATCTGCTGCACCTTACGTGAGGATTTATTAAAAGAAGTCGCAGCCTTGGCCCAACAAAATCGCTTTGATTATTTATTGATTGAGTCCACAGGTATTTCCGAACCCTTGCCGGTGGCAGAAACCTTCACCTTTACCGATGAAAACGGCCACAGCTTATCCGACCTCACCCGCTTGGATACCATGGTCACTGTGGTTGATGGGGTGAATTTTTTAACCGATTATCATGCCGCACAATGGATTGGTGAGCGCGAACAGAGTGTCGAAGAAGAGGATGAGCGTGCCATTACTGATCTGCTGATTGAGCAAGTTGAATTTGCTGATGTGATTTTAGTGAGTAAAACTGATTTAATCAGCCAAGTGGCTTACCAAGAGCTGCAAGCAATTTTGCGCGCGCTTAATACCCAAGCCAAAATCTTACCCATGCGTATGGGCGATATTCCACTGTCTGAAGTCTTAAATACCCACGCCTTTGATTTTGAGCAAGCAGCGCAAGCCCCAGGCTGGTTAAAGGAAATGCGCGGTGAGCATACGCCTGAAAGTGAGGAGTATGGCATTGCCTCTTATGCATGGCAGGCCCGTCGTCCTTTACATGCCCAGCGCTTCCATCAGTTTTTAAATCAAGACTGGCGCAATGGCCGCTTATTACGTTCCAAAGGCTATTTCTGGTTGGCACCCAGCCCTGATTTAGTCGCGAGCTGGTCACAAGCTGGCGGCATGATGCGCTACAGCTATGCCGGTCAATGGTGGGCCAGTGTGCCACCTGCCGACTGGCCACAGGATGCGGAAAGTTTAAAATCCATTCAAGCGCATTGGGACGACAAGGTCGGTGACTGCCGCCAAGAACTGGTCTTTATTGGACAAAATATCGACTTTACTCAGCTCCAAGCAGACTTAAGCGCTTGCTTACTCACTGATGATGAGCTGGCCTTAGGTGAAAGCCATTGGCGGCAACTGCCCGAGCCTTTTAATCTAGCGGGCCTGTTGCAACGGGTTGAGTAAAGGTACTGCGGTTACAGCTCTCGACCCGCTGTAACCGCAGTATTTTACCCAGCATACAAGGCTGCACCTTTATTCTTCACCACCTAAAAAGCCACCTGACTGACGATTCCATAAGCGCGCATAAAGACCATTTTTCGCCAATAACTCTGAGTGGCTGCCCACTTCAACAATCCGCCCTTTATCCATCACCACCAAACGATCCATAGCAGCAATGGTGGATAAACGGTGAGCGATGGCAATCACGGTTTTATCTGCCATTAACTCATACAGGCTTTCTTGAATGGCCACTTCCACTTCAGAGTCCAAAGCGCTGGTGGCTTCATCCAGCAATAGAATGGGCGCATCTTTGAGCATCACTCGGGCAATAGCAATGCGCTGGCGTTGCCCGCCAGACAGTTTAACGCCGCGGTCACCAACATGTGCATCTAAGCCGGTCCGTCCTTCGGCATCCGATAGTGAGGGAATAAACTCGGCCGCTTGTGCTCGCGCTATGGCTTGCAGCAACTCCTCTTCAGTGGCATCTGGCCGGCCATACACCACATTATCGCGCACTGAACGGTGCATTAAGGAGGTATCTTGAGTGACCATACCGATATGCTGACGCAAGGATTGCTGAGTCACTTTGGCAATATCTTGACCATCAATCAGGATTTGACCGCTGTGCAGATCATAAAAGCGCAGCAAAATATTAACCAAGGTGGATTTACCCGCACCGGAGCGCCCGACTAAACCAATTTTCTCGCCGGCTTTAATATGTAGATTAAAGTCGCTCATCAGCGGCTGACCGTTACGGTAGTGAAAACACAGCTGCTTAAACTCAATCTCACCCCGCGGCACCTTCAGCTCAGTGGCATCCGGTGCATCTAAAAGTTTGACTGGTGTACTGATGGTATTCATCCCATCTTGCGCAGTACCCAGATTCTCAAACAGCATAGTGGCTTCCCACATAATCCAATGAGATAAGCCAATCAGACGCAGCGCCATGGCAATAGCAGCCGCCACCGCACCGACGCCAATTAAATCCTGCTGCCACAAATACAAACTCAAGGCTGCGGTGCCGCCAACCAACAGCATATTTAGCGTGTGATTCAGCAACTCCAAATAAGTAACCCAACGCATTTGCGCATGCACTGTGCCCATAAACTCTTGCATGGCTTGCTTGGCATAGCCGGCTTCACGGCCACCATGGGAGAACAGTTTTACTGTAGCAATATTGGAATAGGCATCGGTAATACGCCCAGTCATCATCGAACGAGCATCCGCCTGATCACTGGCCAATTTCGCCATACGCGGTACAAAGATGCGTAAAACAATGCCAAAAATCAGCAGCCATGCGACAAAAGGCAACAACAGCCACGCATCAAAACTGAGCAAAATCACCGCGGTAGTGAGAAAGTAAATCAGCACATAGACCAGCATTTCTGCGCAAATCATAATGGTGTCGCGTACCGCTAATGCGGTTTGCATCACTTTGGCAGAAATGCGCCCAGCAAACTCATCTTGGTAAAACTGCATGCTTTGGCTGAGCAGCAGCTGATGAAATTGCCAACGCAAGCGCATCGGTAGCACACCCTGCAGGGTTTGAAAGCGCACATTACTGGCCAGCAATACCCACAAGGGGCTCAACACAATCAGCGTCAGCATCGCCAGCAGCGGCGTGCTTTTCTCTGCCCATAATTGCGCTGGGCCGTATTGATTCAGCCAATCCACAATCAAGCCCATCATTTGAAACAACACGGCTTCAAATACGCCAAGACCTGCGTTGAACAACACTAACAGCAACAACCAAGGTCCCGCACCACGGGCACAGGCCCGAATAAAATGGCCCATTGTCAGCTGTTTCACAACCAGCGGTTGTTCAGGATAAGGATCAATCCGCCGCTCAAACCAATCAAACCAAGCCATAGGTAACCTTGCCGAAAAAAAATAAGCACTGTGCACAACAGATACAGCTGCAGCGCGCAGACCAGCAGGCTATTCTAACCCAACCGGCTCGCAACGCTGCGGGTTTGCGCACGAACCGCATTTAATTGCTGATTAAACACGCCTATTTCCACCTTAGCAGGGAAGTCCGCTATAATTGCCGGCTAATTTTTGATCTTTTGATTTTGAGGCGCTATCAGCATGAGCAAACAGGCTGCCGAAGTTGCGAAACGTCGTACGTTCGCTATTATTGCCCACCCGGACGCCGGTAAAACCACCATTACCGAACGCTTATTGCTGATGGGACAGGCCATTTCTGTTGCGGGTACGGTTAAATCGCGTAAATCTGACCGCCATGCCACCTCAGACTGGATGGCTATGGAGCAACAACGCGGTATTTCGATTACCACCTCGGTGATGCAATTCCCTTACCGCAAACACATGGTCAACCTGCTCGACACTCCAGGTCACGAAGACTTCTCCGAAGACACTTACCGTACGCTCACCGCGGTCGACAGTGCCTTGATGATGATTGACGGCGGTAAAGGGGTTGAACCACGCACCATCGCCTTGATGAATGTGTGTCGTATGCGCGATACGCCAATCATCAGTTTCATCAATAAATTAGACCGTGATATTCGCGATCCGATTGAATTACTCGATGAAATTGAAGCGGTACTCGGTCTAAAAGCCGCGCCCATCACCTGGCCGATTGGCTGCTACCGTGAATTTAAAGGCGTGTATCACCTCACCGATGATGTGATTTATGTGTACACCCCAGGTCATGGCCATGAACGCACCGATGCAAAACTGATTAAAGGCCTCGACAGCGCCGAAGCCCGTGCGCATATCGGAGACCTATACGAGAAATTTGTCGAAGACCTCGAACTGGTACAAGGCGCTTGCCATGAGTTTGACCGTGCAGAGTTCCTTAAAGGCAAAATGACACCGGTGTTTTTTGGTACGGCATTGGGCAACTTCGGGGTTGACCACGTACTGGATGCCTTTGTGAACTGGGCGCCAGCGCCACAGCCGCGTATGGCCAATGAGCGCGAAATACTGCCCAGCGAAGAAACTTTCAGCGGCTTTGTGTTTAAAATCCAAGCCAATATGGATCCGCGCCACCGCGATCGGATTGCCTTTATGCGGGTATGCTCGGGTAAATATGAGCAAGGCATGAAAATGCGCCATGCGCGCACCAACAAAGATATTCGCATTACCGATGCGCTGACCTTTTTCTCCAGCGAACGTGAGCGCCTTGAAGAAGCCTATGCCGGCGATATTATTGGTCTGCATAACCACGGCACCATTCAAATTGGTGACACCTTCACTGACGGTGAAGATTTGTCCTTTACTGGTATTCCACACTTTGCCCCGGAACTGTTCCGTCGTGTCCGTTTGGCTGACCCATTGCGTGCTAAGCAACTGCGCCAAGGTCTGCAAGAGCTGGCCGAAGAAGGTGCCACACAAGTATTCTTCCCTGAGCGCAACAACGACATTATTCTCGGTGCCATTGGTGTGCTGCAGTTTGATGTAGTCGCCAGTCGTCTCAAAGAAGAATACAAAGTGGAGTGCATTTACGAAGCGATTAACGTGTGGTCAGCGCGCTGGATTGAGTGTGACAATAAGAAAAAACTCGAAGAGTTTAAAAACAAAGCGCACGATAATCTATCGGTTGATGGCGGTGGGCACCTGACTTACCTTGCCCCCACTCGAGTCAATTTAAGCTTGATGGAAGAACGCTGGCCGGATATTAAGTTCTTAGCCACCCGCGAACACCACTAAACGCGCGGGGCTAAACTGACCGGTATTCCTCTCACCCTAAAAGCGCAGGCCAAACCTGCGCTTTTTTGTTGGAGCTGCGCATGTTATTGATTGATAGCCACTGTCATCTGGACTTCCCCGCCTTTGATCATGATCGTGAAGCGGTGATTGCCCGCAGCCAAGCGCTAGGAGTCAAGAAAATGCTGGTGGTGGGCGTCACTCGTCAACATTGGCCACGCGTGTGGCATACGGTCGAACAGACCCCTGGGCTCTATGCAGCTTTTGGCTTGCACCCCTACTTTCTCACAGAGCATCAAGACAGCGATATTCAGGCACTTAGCGAGCAAATCAAGCGCTATGCCACGCATCCCAAGCTGTGTGCCATTGGTGAAATAGGTTTAGATTTCTTCTTAAAAGAGCTGGATGTGCAACAACAAATTCATTTGTTCGAGCAACAACTTGCTCTAGCCACACACTTTACCCTGCCGGTGATTATTCATGCGCGGCGCGCCAATGCTCAGGTCACAGCGCTCTTAAAACAGGCTAAGTTAACCCGGGGCGGGATTATTCATGCCTTTTCTGGCAGTTATGAAGAAGCACGAGAATATATCAAGCTGGGCTTTCTACTGGGTTTTGGCGGTGCCGCGACCTGGCCTCGTGCCACGCGTTTACAAGCCGTATTAAAGCGGCTACCCATCGAGAGCATTGCATTAGAAACCGACAGCCCAGATATGCCGCCCCAGTGGTTAGCCGGGCAACGCAATAGCCCCGAACAGTTACCGCGTATTTGCCAGCATCTAGCGCAGATTTATGGTGTCTCCAGCCAAGCGTTTGCCGCACACACTAGCAGTAACGTACAGCGCTTATTTGCTTGGAAAAATTAAACGGATCGTTTAGAAAAGTTTGACAACTGTGTACAGGCACTTTTAACTACGCCGTTATATATACCAATCTTATGCAGTGTTTAACGCTAGCACTTAGTATTTATGCTTTTACACAGGCTTAATGACAATGAAACGCTTTTTTATTTTTTGCTCTGCGCTGGTTGCATGTATTGCTCTGGCCGCCACTTGGTATGTGCAAGAAAAACTGCCACAACGCTCTGGAGATCTGCATTTAACTCAGCTCAGCGCGGCGGTTGAGGTGCATTACGATGAGCGCGGCGTGCCGCATATTCAGGCGCAAACTGAATTGGATGCCTATCGCGCACTCGGTTACGTGCACGCCCAAGACCGCCTGTTCCAAATGGAAATTATGCGTCGTTTAGCCCGTGGTGAGTTGTCGGAAATCCTCGGTGAAAAAGCGGTGAAAATGGACCGTTTATTCCGCACCTTACGTCTGCATCAACATGCCCAGCAATATGTACAAAAAATTGATCTAGACAGTGCGCCAGCGCAAGCTCTACTGGCTTATTTAGACGGGATTAATCAATACCAAGCCCAAGGCGCAAAACCGCTAGAGTTCGATTTACTCGGGATCAGCCCACGCCCCTATACCATGGAAGACACCGTCAGCATTGCCGGCTATTTAGCCTATAGCTTTGCTGCTGCGTTTCGTACTGAGCCGACCCTGAGCTATATTCGCCAAGAGCTAGGCGAAGACTATTTAACTATTTTTGATCTCAAGACACCCAGTGCCGGTGCGCTGCCGCAAGCCTCTCTGACTGGCGCAGACTGGTCACAGCTGCACAGCTTGGCGCAGCTCAGCCAAGAAGCCCTATTTAACGCAGGTCTACCTCAATTTGAAGGCAGTAATGCTTGGGTACTCAATGGTTCAAAAACAGCCAGCGGCAAGCCTCTTTTAGCCGGTGATCCTCATATCAATTTCTCAGTGCCGGCGGTGTGGTATGAAGCTCATTTACAAGCGCCTAACTTTGAACTCTACGGCCAATTCCAAGCACTCAACCCTTTTGCTCTGCTGGGTCATAACCAAGAATTTGGCTGGTCGATTACCATGTTCCAAAATGATGACTTGGACCTGATTGCGTTAAAAAGAAACCCGGAAGACCCGCAACAAGTATGGCAAAACAATCAGTGGCAAACCCTTGATAGTCAAACCCAATGGATTGCGATTAAAGGCCAAGATCCGCAGCAATTAACCCTTTATAACTCGGCCTACGGCCCGATTATTAGTGATATTTTAAAAGACCAAAGCAGTGATACACCGATTGCCATGTGGTGGGCGTTCTTGGAAACAGAGAACCCTATTCTTGATGCCTTCTACGAACTCAATCGTGCCAATACGTTGGATAAAGCGCGCCAAGCATCCAGTAAAATCCATGCCCCCGGTCTTAATATTGTCTGGGCCAATGTCCAAGGTGATATTGGCTGGTGGGCAGCAGCGAAAATGCCGATTCGTGATAAATCTGCACAACCGTCGTTTATTCTGGATAGCCAAGCAGCCAACAGCAAAAAATACGGTTTTTATCCTTTTAGCGCAAATCCTCAAGAAGAAAACCCCGCTCGTGGTTATATTGTTTCGGCCAATTTTTTACCCGCTTCACCGAAGAAAGTACCTTTACCCGGTTACTACAACTTAGCGGATCGCGGTGCCGAGCTGATTGAGCAAATTAGCCAAACTGACGTCAAATGGGACACACAAAACAGCCAAGCCGTACAGCAGGGTGATCGTAGTGGTTATGCACAGCGCTTACTCAGCCCTTTGCTTGAGGATTTACGCAGCATTGCACGCGGTACTGAAGAGAAACAATTGATTCAGCAGCTCAGCGCGTGGCCGGGCGATTACTCGATCAAAAGCTATCTACCGACAATTTTTACTGAGTTCACTTATCAGCTACTGCAGGCCGCCATGCTCGACGAACTGGGTGACAGCGTTTTTAATAACCTGCTCAATACGCGGATTATCGATAGTGCCCTACCTTTGTTAGCCGCCGATCCGCACTCACCTTGGTGGCATCAGCATAACAACGGCGTACAGCAGACCCGGCAACAGGTGGTGGCCCAAGCCTGGCAAGCCACGCTACTGCATTTGCGTACCACCTTTGGCGTTGATCCCAACGACTGGCTATGGGGCTCTGCGCATACGCTGACCCACAAACATCCATTGGCTCAGCAAGCCCCCTTAGATACGCTGCTCAATATTGGCAGTTTTGCCGCTCCCGGTGGCCATGAGGTGCCGAACAACTTCTCCGCGGGCTATGCTAGTGCGCCTTGGGCGGTGCAATACGGCCCCTCGACCCGGCGTATTATCGACTTTGCTGCACCGGGGAAATCATTGGGCATCAACCCTTTGGGGCAAAGTGGTGTGCCTTTCGATCGCCACTATGCCGATCAAGCCGAAGCTTATATGCAAGGGCAGTACTTTCCGCAGCACCTCGGCAAGGAAGATGTTAAACAAAATACGCACAGCACCTTACGTTTACTGCCGCAATAAACGCCAAGATCATCACGCGAAGTTAACCACTTAGCGTGATTGCCGCTAAATGCCTGCGGGAGTCAACGCACTCTCCCGCTGCTCGACCCATGTCGCACTGTGTTTTGCACTGCCCTTGAATATATCAGCGGTACGCTTTGCAACCCACTGTGCGACCTGACACCACGCTAAAGTTTGAGTACTGCAGGCACCGCTGGCCAACGCCTGCTTGATGGCATCCACATCGACATTCTCTAAATAACGGGTTGCACCTGCCATACGCGCTTCGCCACCATACCCTTGCTGCATTTCAGCCATAGCATCTGCTTTACTCCATCCTTCAAAGACGATGCGATACATTGCAGCAATCAAGCCAGTACGATTTTGCCCATGTTTACAATGCATCAGCACGTTACCTTTTTGCTTAGCGCTGGCAATACTGCGTAGCACCCGTAACACATCAACATCATCAATACGGTCCGTGCGCAATGGAATCTGCACTTGCTCAATACTGCTATCGTGCAACCAAAGACTGTCCGACTTTTG
>LFRZ01000114.1:0-1436 GCA_001513025.1 Gammaproteobacteria bacterium DTU037 | reverse complement strand
TTCTATAGAGGATTAACCAATAGAAAAACGTACAGATCAGCCAATCAAATAAGAAGGTCCACAGATTATGGGAGAAAAAGTGTGCGCCTTGTAGCATGCGTCCCAGCGAAAACACTGCCCCCAAGCCAATCGCAAAGACCAAACAAGCTCGCGCCGCACGCGGTTTAAGATCCCGTAAGGCAAAGAACAAGGCCATCAGAGAAAAGCCTGCTGAAGCATGGCCACCCGGCCAGCAACGACCCGGTTTAGCGGTTGCTGGGCGCGGTTCCAGTAAGCCTGAATAGACTTCCTGCCCACCGAACTCTTCTAAGCTCCATGGGCATTGCACGCCAGTTAGGGTTTTAACTGGCGTGACTAAAGCAGTGGAGACACCCAGCGCCAACACCAAGTAACCCAACCTGCCACGCCAGCTATAGAGTCTTGGCCAAACACAACTTAAAACAAAACCGACAATAGCCAGCACGCCAAACACAATCACCAGCTGCTTGGCACGGTCATGCAAAATATCTTCTAAAAAGAAGCTTTTGGCACCGATAAAACCACTGCCTGGCGCATACATCAAGCGTGCCAAGCCCAGGTCTAAAGCGCTGGGCTCAACTATCAACAAACTCGCCATTAGCACTAAGGGAAGAGTAAACGCCGCCTTAAAATTAAACGGCCGTACTGCATAAGTAACCATATTAATGTTGCCCCTGCAAATGAGCCAAGTCTGCTTTCTTCAGCGCCGTAGGGTCTTGCCACTGCAATAAGCCTTGGCTAATCGCTTGGCTGGCACCTTGGTAATAGGCAATATCACGCTGGACCAATTCACTATTTTTATCTGCTCGGCGTTCATGGCTCACACCTAAGGCATCATCATGGCGACGCACCATTTTGCGAGGACTGAGGATGGCCAAGTCGCCACCGTCAAACAGACCTAAGTGTTGATAGTTACCTAATAACGCACGTCCGCGCTGCGCCGCTTCAGAACGCAGCACGTCACGACCAAAGAAGGTGCTTTCATAGGAGATGTTCAGTAATCCAAGCAAGGTCGGGGCAATATCAATTTGACTGGTCAGAGTGTCAATTTCGCGCGGCTGAATATGCTGCGGCGCATAGATAAACATCGGGATATGGTAGTTATTGACTGGCAAATCTTCTTTACCAGCACTGCCGGCGGTATGGTCAGCGACAAAAATAAACACTGTGTCGTTAAACCAAGGTTTTGCTTGAGCTTGGCGTAAAAACTCACCAATCGCATAGTCGGTGTACTTGACTGCCCCTTCACGGCCTTCACCTGAGGGAATATCAATACGTCCATCCGGATAGCTATAAGGACGGTGATTGGAAGTGGTCATCAACTGCAATAAAAACGGCTTACCTTGCGCATAATCTGCATCAGCCAGTTTTAAAGTCTGTGCATACAAATCCTCATCGGCCATGCCCCACGCATTGGT
>LFRZ01000007.1:1639-2649 GCA_001513025.1 Gammaproteobacteria bacterium DTU037 | reverse complement strand
CTGGCGGCGTGGTTGGCGGACATCGATACCTTAGAAAAACTGCCATGGAAACTGATTGTGCCCGGTCATGGCCCGCTGGCCAGCGATGCACAACCCTTTGTGCAGATGCGTGATTATTTGACTTGGTTGGATAGCGCCTTAAGTGAGGCGGCGCAGACGGGGATGGACATGAATCAAGTGTTACGACTGCCAATTCCCGAGCGCTTTGCTCAGGTCAGTTTGACTCGCTATGAGTTGATCCGCACCGTCAGCCATCTCTATCCGTTGTATGAGAAACAACAGTGGCAGCGTCTCGATCAGGAGTGATTGATCTCTGCTGAGTCACGCCTGACCTCATCGATAACCCTCAAGCATTGCTGGCGCAGTCTTGGGGGTTTTCTTTGTCAGACGCTTGATCAATTGGCATGCTGCGTCGAGTGCTGGCTGGCTGATGCCTGTTGTTGCGGCGATGAGCGCGGCGAGGTGTTACTACTAACGTAGGTGCTAACTAGGCTTTGAGGTCAATTGTTGTTGAGCCTGCTGCAGCGAAGAATCTATAGCGGTTCGGGATTATTTCCCGATCACAATAATAACGCTGTAGAGGTGGCCATAATGAAACGCACAAGATTGCATCAAATGTTTGCTCTATCCGCATTATGCGGCGCAATGCTGCTACACAGTGTCGGTGTACAAGCAGTCACTGACGAAGAAATTTTAGACGATGCCAACACCACTCACCAGATTGTCAGCAATGGTTTAGGTTTGGCTGGGCAGCGTTATAGCCCGCTGGCAACAGTCAACGTTGACACCGTGCAACAGCTGCGTCCAGTTTGGGCTTTATCCTTTGGGGGGGAGAAGCAGCGCGGACAAGAATCACAGCCCATGATTAAAGATGGCGTGATGTATGTCACCGCCTCCTATTCGCGGGTTTTCGCGATGGACGCGCGCACCGGTAAAGAGCTGTGGCAATACGACGCGCGTCTGCCAGATGGCATTATGCCGTGCTGTGACGTGATTAACCGTGGTGTGGC
>LFRZ01000007.1:0-1599 GCA_001513025.1 Gammaproteobacteria bacterium DTU037 | reverse complement strand
GGTAAAGTGGTTTGGCGTAAAACTGTCGCCGATTACAAAGCGGGTTATTCGATTACTGCCGCGCCGATTGTGGTTAAAGGCAAGCTGATTACCGGCGTTTCCGGTGGTGAGTTCGGTATCGTTGGTAAAGTTGAAGCCTACAACCCTGTGAATGGTGATTTGATCTGGACACGGCCGACGGTTGAAGGCCACATGGGTTATGTTTGGAAAGACGGTAAGAAAATTGAAAGTGGTATTTCTGGCGGTGAAGCCGGAAAAACTTGGCCGGGTGATCTCTGGAAAACCGGTGGTGCTGCGCCATGGCTCGGTGGCTCTTATGATGCTGAAACTGATTCCTTATTGTTTGGTACCAGTAACCCGTCACCTTGGAACTCGCACATGCGCCCAGGTGACAACCTGTTTTCATCGTCACGCTTAGCGCTGAACCCTGATGATGGTTCGATCAAATGGCACTTCCAAACCACACCACACGATGGCTGGGATTACGATGGTGTGAATGAGCTGGTGTCTTTCAGCTACGAAGAAAACGGCAAAACCGTTAAAGCAGCAGCGACCGCTGACCGTAATGGTTATTTCTATGTCTTGGATCGCAGCAACGGTAAGTTCATCCGTGGCTTCCCATTCGCCGATAAGATTACGTGGGCGAAAGGCTTGGATAAAGATGGCCGTCCAATCTATGACGAAAGCAACCGTCCAGGCGCGCCAGGCGAGGGCAAACAAGGCTCTTCAGTCTTTGTTGCGCCAGCCTTCTTAGGTGCGAAAAACTGGATGCCAATGGCCTACAGTCAAGACACCGGTTTGTTCTATGTGCCGGTCAATGAGTGGGGCATGGACATCTGGAACGAAGGCGTGACCTACAAAAAAGGCGCGGCGTACTTAGGTGCGGGCTTTACCATCAGGCCGTTGAATGAAGATTACATTGGCGTATTAAAAGCCATTGATCCAAAAACCGGTAAAGAAGTTTGGCGCTATAAAAACTACGCACCACTGTGGGGCGGCGTCTTGGCGACCAAAGGTAATCTGGTGTTTACCGGTAACCCTGAAGGTTTCTTAATGGCCTTTGATGCAAAAACTGGTAAAAAACTCTATGAGTTCCAAACCGGTTCTGGCGTACTGGGGTCACCTGTTACTTGGGAAATGGACGGCGAGCAATACATCAGCGTCGTTTCTGGTTGGGGTGGCGCGGTACCGCTGTGGGGCGGCGAAGTGGCGAAGCGGGTGAAAGACTACAACCAAGGCGGCATGGTCTGGACCTTCAAGCTACCTAAAGAACACACGCTGTAAGACCAGCACGCAGTATGTAAGTGCTTAAGTGTCATCGATATTGCTTAAGCAGTATCGAAACAACAAAACCGGCCTCGCCGGTTTTGTTGTTTCTGCACAGCGCTTCCAATTTAACCCGCGTGGATTACAGGGTTGTTGTTTGCCCGGTGATAATGCACGGGGTGGTGGTTGTTTGCCCGGTGATAATGCGCAGGGTGAGTGTGCTTTTGTAGGAGCTGGCCATGCCTGCGACCACGGCCTCACATCAGCAAACAGCCTGCAAACACCCAGCGTAATGAGACAGCCCTGATGGGGGATTGCTGGCGTGATGGTGTT
>LFRZ01000010.1 GCA_001513025.1 Gammaproteobacteria bacterium DTU037 | reverse complement strand
TGTTTGCGCTGGGTTCTAGAGTCATGGCGGTATCGGTATCGGTATCGGTATCGGTATCGGTATCGGTATCGGTACCTTTATCTGTATCTGTATCTGTATCTGTATCTGTATCTAAATTGAGCCCAGCAGCCAGATCGATCTCTATGGTTGGAGTTGGAGTTGGAGTTGGAGTTGGAGTTGGAGTTGGAGTTGGAGCTGGAGCTGGATCTGAGGCAGGTGCTAAGGGTTGGCCGCGCATCTCCAGCACAAAACTCGCAACCGCCTTGGCTGTTGCGCTATGTACGCGGGTGCCGGCTTGCCAAAAAGCGTGCTGGTGCAGTGCTTGCCAAGGTGGCGGCTGGTGATAGTTTTGCTGCCAGAAGGTCGCGAGGGAGTTTTGGTGCATCCAGATCAGTAAAGCCCCGCAGGCGAAAATAACGTAACAGCTCAGGAGGAGTTTTTTGACATTATCCATAAGCTTAAAAACTCGCGTAAATAAAATTGGGCATACCATCGGGCGAGAAGCTG
>LFRZ01000079.1:5418-22933 GCA_001513025.1 Gammaproteobacteria bacterium DTU037 | reverse complement strand
TTGAGTCAGTACAAATTCCGTTCGGCTAGTTTCAATGAAGATGCCCGTGGTCGCTGGTACTTCAATGTTGTGGTGGATGTGCAGGCTAAGATACCAGCCGGCCAAGACCGTATCGGTATTGACCTTGGCTTAACCGACACCGCCACCTGCTCAGATGGTACCAAGCTGGAAGCGGGCCGTTTCTACCGAGGTCTTGAAGATAAACTGGCCACAGCGCAACGAGCCAGAAATAAAACCCAAGTCAAAACCCTTCACGCTAAGATCGCCAATCGCAGAAAAGACGCATTGCACAAGTTCAGCCGCACGCTGGTCAACCGCTGCGGTGAAATCTATGTGGGCAACGTCAGTAGTTTAAAACTCGTTAAAACCACGATGGCCAAGTCAGTGCTGGACGCTGGCTGGGGTCAATTAAAAACAATGCTGGACTATAAATGCGCTCACGCAGGCATTGTTTTTAAGGAAGTGAACGAGGCATACACCACCCAAACCTGTTCGCATTGTGGCAGCTTGCCCGAATCGAGGCCGAAGGGTATCGCAGGGCTTGGAATAAGAGAATGGACGTGCAGTGGGTGCGGTGTCGCCCACGACCGCGACACAAATGCAGCACGAAATATTCTCGCGGTCGGGCATGGCCGTCTAGCAGTAGGAATCCCAGTCCTTTAGGGCGGGAAGGATGTCAACTACATGAATGCTGATCTGCAGCCGGATTTATCGCTGGTCACTCGATTTTTAGATGCTGCGTGGTTGCAGCGCGGCTTGGCGGAAAACACTCGTATGGCCTATCGCAGCGATCTAGAGCAATTTGCGCAGTGGTTGTTGCTGCGTGAGCAGACCTTGCAGCAGGTGCGCCGCGATAGCCTGTTGGAGTATTTAAGCTGGCGCTTGGCGGCGGGCTATAAGGCGCGCTCGAGTGCGCGGTTTTTGTCTGGGGCGCGGGGGTTTTATCAGTATTTGCTTGAGGAAGGTTTGATCATCGAAAACCCAACCCTGCAGGTTGAGTTACCGCAGATTGGCCGCGCCTTGCCTGACACCTTGTCTGAGGCCGATGTTGAAGCGCTATTGGCCGCGCCCGATGTTGAACAGGTGCTGGGCTTGCGTGATCGCTGCATGCTGGAAGTCTTGTATGCCTGCGGTTTACGCGTGACCGAATTGGTGAGTTTGACCTTGGATCAACTGAATACTCGACAAGGCATCGTGCGCGTTATGGGTAAGGGCTCTAAAGAGCGCTTAGTGCCTCTAGGCGAGACAGCCTTAGACTGGTTAGTGGACTACTTGAAAGATGGGCGTAGAGAGCTGCTCAGTGCAGGGCCTACGGATGTCTTATTTCCCAGTCAGCGTGGTCAGCAGATGACTCGGCAAACTTTTTGGCATCGCATTAAGTTGCATGCGAAAGTGGCGGGTATTAGCAAACCCTTATCGCCACATACCTTGCGCCATGCTTTTGCCACGCATTTGCTCAACCATGGTGCGGATTTGCGTGTGGTGCAGATGTTGCTGGGGCACAGTGATTTATCCACCACCCAGATTTATACCCATGTCGCCCGCGCACGCTTGCAAGCGATTCACAGCGAGCATCACCCACGCGGCTAGATTCAGTGGGCTCGCTTTAAACGGTGAATTAAAAAGGCCTATGAACGAGGCCTGATTGAGCTGTTTTGCCAGAGTCGGGCAGCAGACTCTGCCGATGGCAGTGCTGCCCTAGTGTTTACTGATGCGCTGCTGCGGCAAGCTTTTTCAGCTCTTCATCGCGCAGCGCGCGACGGAGGATTTTCCCCACATTGGTGGTGGGTAGCTCATCGCGGAATTCCACCTGGCGTGCGACTTTATAGCCGGTTAAATTACTGCGCAGGTGAGCAATAACCAGTTCTTTAGTCAAGCTTTGACCCGGGCGGACGACAATAAAGACCTTGATTGCCTCACCGGATTTTTCATCGGGAACGCCAATCGCGGCAGACTGCAGAACACTGGGTAAAGTAGCCAATACATCTTCGATTTCATTGGGATAGACGTTAAAGCCCGAGACCAAAATCATATCTTTTTTGCGGTCGACAATACGGATATAGCCATCGGCTTGAATCACAGCAATATCGCCAGTACGTAACCAGCCCTCATCATCGAGCACTTCTTTGGTGGCATCTTCACGCAGCCAGTAGCCTTTCATCACTTGCGGGCCTTTCACACAGAGTTCGCCCGTTTCGCCCAGCGCCAGTTCATTGCCGTCGTCATCAATGATTTTGCACAAGGTCGATGCAACAGGAATACCAATGCTACCCAATTGGATTTTTTGAATAGGGTTAACTGTGGCTACTGGACTGGTTTCGGTCATACCATAACCTTCGCAGATCTTTGCCCCAGTCACTTCAGTCCAGCGTTCTGCTGTAGCTATTTGCAACGCCATACCACCGGAAATGGTCATTTTTAAATTTGAAAAATCTAAGTTACGAAAATCTTGGTTGTTACATAAAGCGGCAAACAGTGTATTGAGGCCGACAAAACCGGTGAACTTATTCTTTCTTAGATCCTTAATCATGCCGGGCAAGTCGCGCGGGTTGGTGATCAGCAAGTTATTGTTGCCGGTCATCATCATCGCCATGCAGTGAAAGGTAAAGGCATAGATATGGTACAGCGGTAAAGGTGCCACGATGGTTTCAGTACCATGCTCTAAATTTGAAGCCATCATGGCTTGAGCTTGTAGCATATTGGCAATTAAGTTGCGGTGGGTCAGCATGGCACCTTTAGCCACACCTGTCGTACCGCCAGTGTATTGCAGAACGGCGACATCACCTGAATCCGGATCGGTATTGCGCGCGGCTTTTTTACTGCCTAGGGCCATGATGTCATTGAGCTTAAATGAGTTAGGAATATGGAACGCAGGAACCATCTTCTTAACGTATTTAACTACGCTGTTGACCAATAAACGCTTGAGTGGCGGTAAAAAGTCTGCAACTTCGGTGATAATCACCGTTTTGATCTGGGTGTTAGGCACTACTACTTCAGCTAAATGTCCCATGTTGGCCAAGCAGATTAAGGCTTTGGCGCCGGAATCATTGAACTGATGTTCCATTTCGCGGGTGGTGTACAGCGGGTTGGTATTGACCACTACTAAGCCGGCGCGGATAGCGCCAAATACCACCACAGGGTATTGCAACAGGTTAGGCAGTTGCACGGCAATGCGGTCGCCTGGTTTAAGCTCTGTATAGTTTTGCAACCATGCAGCGAAGTCCCCGGAGAGTCTGTAAAGATCGCCATAGGTGAGCGTTTTGCCCAGATTGGTGAATGCAGGTTTGTCAGCAAAACGCTGGCAGGACTCTTTCAATACCGCTTGAATATTAGGGTATTGATCAGGATTGATTTCGGTGGGAATACCTTCAGGGTATTTGTCCTTCCAGAAGTTTTCATTCATGCAAGTCAACTCCTAAGCAATAGCTCATATGTGCCTTATACAAGTGTTTAACAAAAACACAGGATTAATAGACAAATTTTAAGCGCAGAGGGTGGTTTAAGCCCGCTTTGCGATCCAGTTTACGCTGAATAATGCCTACCTGTTACGCGATTCTATGTTTAAAAATCATTGAATGGCGTGCTCTTGTCAATCATCTTGTCATAGACGTATTTTTAATGATTAATTTCGGCTTTGCTTTTCTTATTTGATAGCAAACGATTGGAGGTTAGCAGTTTTATAAATACGTAACCAGCACAAATTTAGTCCTTTCAGTCACTTTAATGACTAAAAGTTTATTTTAGTTCTAATTTTGTGCTTCTTCTCCGTTGTATCTCCCAAAGCCTTAGGATAGGCACTACAATGCACCGATGCTAGCATGCCGGAGGAAGCCACCATGCGCCATGAAGCCTTCTGGTTAAGCGCCAATGACCAAACAAAGCTGTATGTGAATCACTGGTCCAGTGACGAGCAGCCGATTGCTATTGTGATGATTGCTCATGGCATGGCTGAACACAGTCAGCGCTATGCACGCTTTGCTGCGGCGCTGACTGAGCACGGCATCTCGGTGTTTGCCCTCGATCAGCGTGGTCATGGTCGTAGCGCGGCATCAGGCACTTTAGGGCATTTTGCTGACGAGCAGGGCTGGAACTTAGTGGTCAATGACCTGTGCCAATTGAATCACCATGTGCGGGTGCGCTACCCCACGACACCGATTTTTTTATTGGGGCATAGCATGGGCAGTTATGTCGCTTTAGCCTATTTAATGCAGCACAGTTGCAGTCTGCAAGGCGCTATTTTATCGGGATCAAATTACTTTAAAACATCATTGCGCTACCGTGCTGCAATGGCGCTGGCGCGTTTCGAACGTTGGCGCTTAGGTGCTAAAGGTCGCAGTGCGCTGCTGAATAAAGTGATTTTTTATCCATGTCAGCGTGCGGTAAAAGCACGGCGTACCAATTGGGACTGGCTGACCCGTGATGCCGCGCAAGTGGATGCCTATATTAAGGACCCTATGTGTGGTTTTATCTGCACTACGCAATTATGGCTTGATCTGCTCGGCGGCTTGCAGCACATTACCCCAGTGCAAAATATGGTACAAATCGAAAATAATCTGCCATTGTTGATTGTTGGCGGCGGTGCCGACCCAATTAACCATGGGCACCGTTTGATTGATCTGGCTAATGCCTTACGCGAGTCAGGCAATCGTGCGGTAGATGTACATATTTATCCGCAAGCACGCCATGAGATGCTACAAGAAACCAATCACCTGGAAGTCACTGCTGGTATTATTCAATGGCTTAGTGCGGCTTTAGCCAGTCAGCCCGAGATAACAGCAAGCACACCACCCACAACTCTATTTGGAGAGACGTTATGACGCAAAGCACCAGTACCCCTTATGACAGTTTAGAGGTGGGTCAAACAGCTACATTCAGTAAACTGGTTACAGAGCACGATATTATGCTGTTCGCTAGTATGTCCGGCGACCGTAACCCAGTGCACCTCGATGCCGAGTACGCCGCGGGTACTATGTTTAAAGAGCGCATTGCGCATGGCATGTTTAGCGGCGCATTAATCAGTGCTGCAGTGGCTTGTGAGTTGCCAGGACCAGGTACAATTTATCTTAATCAGCAAATGGAATTTAAATTGCCGGTGAAACTCGGTGATGAATTGACTGTGCAACTAGAGATTCTAGAAAAACTACCTAAGTTTCGTGTGCGTATTGCCACGCGCGTAGTGAATCAGCGTGATGAAATTGTTGTGGATGGAGAAGCGTTAATCATTGCTCCACGCAAAGTGCAAAGTGTTGAGTTGACCGAGCTGCCACAGTTCGTCGCGCAGTAAAACAGCTTATACCCCTTCGTATCGAGTCACGACGTTAACAGCAGTCGTGGCTTCGACGCGCTTAGACCGGCGTATTAGCGATCGCAGCTACCTCCAGTCAAGCGCTCGCGGCCTGTTACCTTGCGCCCTGCTTGATTAACGCCTAATCTTAATGTCCCTGCGCGCCAGTAAACCGCGAATCGAAACGCACCCAAGGAGTATGCATGACCTCACGACGCACCCGCAAAGATGATGGTAGTCAATGGACCGTCGCCGATAGTCGCAGCGTATATGGCATACGCCATTGGGGCAGTGATTACTTTTCTATCAATGACAGCGGCCGCATTATGGTGATGCCCAAACGCGAACAGAGCATGGGCATTGATTTGAGTGCGGAAATTGAAAAGCTGCGCACCAGCGGTTTACAGTTGCCGTTACTGGTACGTTTTCCAGATATCTTACAAGACCGCTTACGCCGACTCAGTGCTGCGTTTGCCAGCGGTATTGAAAAATACGCTTATCAAAACAGCTACACGCCGGTTTACCCAATCAAGGTCAACCAGCAAGAAGCCGTGATCAAGAGCATGATTGCCACTGATAACGTTAATGTGGGTCTCGAAGCGGGCTCAAAACCTGAGTTGCTAGCGGTACTGGCACTGGCCCCTAAAGGCGGTACCATTATTTGTAATGGCTATAAAGATCGTGAATTTATCCGCCTAGCCTTGATTGGCCAGCGTCTGGGCCACAATATTTTTATTGTGATCGAGAAAGAATCCGAAGTTAAGCTGGTCATAGAAGAAGCCCAAGAACTCAATATTATCCCGCAAGTGGGCTTGCGTGTGCGTTTGTCGTCTCTGGCCTCGAGTAAGTGGGCGGATACCGGTGGTGAGCGGGCGAAGTTTGGTTTGTCAGCGGCACAGTTGCTGCGTGTGGTTGAACAATTCCATGACGCCGGGCTTGAGCAGGGCATCCGCCTGTTGCACTTTCATATGGGCTCACAGATTTCCAATATTGCCGACTACCGCAAAGGCTTACGCGAAGCCATTCGCTACTTTGCTGAGCTGCGCGCGTTGGGTTTGCCGGTGGATCATATTGATGTGGGTGGCGGTTTAGGTGTCGACTACGACGGCACCCACTCACGCAATGCCAGCTCGATTAACTACGATATGGAAGATTACGCGGCGACCATCGTCAGTATGCTGCGTGAATTCTGCGATCGACTGGAGTTACCGCACCCGCATATTCTTTCGGAAAGCGGTCGCGCCTTGACGGCCCATCATGCGTTATTGGTGGTGCAGGTGACCGATGTAGAAAAACATAACGATGCAACCCCAGAGTTAGATGCTGATGCTGAGTACCCAGAAGCGCTGCAAGAACTGATTAATTTGTTGGATGAAAATGATCCAGAAACAGTGGCCGAAAGCTATTGGCGCGCCACGCACTTTATCGCTGAAGTCAGCTCACAATACGGCGCAGGCAAAGTTAACTTAGTCGAAAAAGCCTTGGCCGAACAATGTTACTTTGCTTTATGCCGCCGTTTACATGAGCAGCTTAAAGCCCGTCAGCGCTCGCATCGGGTGGTGCTGGATGATCTCAATGATAAATTAGCCGATAAATATATCTGTAATTTCTCAGTGTTCCAAAGCTTGCCGGACACTTGGGCGATTGGTCAGATTCTGCCTATTATGCCCATGCAACGCTTGGAAGAAGAGCCCCTGCGTCGCGCGGTGTTGCAAGATTTAACCTGTGACTCAGATGGTAAAATTAAGCATTACGTGGATGAGCAAAGTATTGAAACCAGTATGCCGGTGCATGAGTTACGTGAGGGCGAAGATTACTTGCTGAGTATCTTCTTGGTGGGTGCTTATCAAGAAATTCTGGGTGATATGCATAACTTATTTGGCGATACTGATTCGGTCAATTTGTATCAGCGCGACGATGGCAGTGTCTATCATGACGGTATCGAAACCCACGATACCATTGAAGATATGTTGCGCTATGTGCACTTATCACCGGAAGAGTTGATGACCCATTACCGCGATAAAGTTGCCAATGCCGCTATCACGCCGCGTGAGCGAACGCAGTTTTTAGATGCCTTACGTTTGGGCTTAACGCGCTCATCCTACTTAGCCCCTTAAACGTTTGCTCAACCTAACCAGCCGGCTTACTCAAGCCGGCTGGTTATGGGTTTTCTAGTGATGATCTACGCCAATAATTCCTGCATTCTTATTCGCACCGCATTCAGACCATTGCTGCGTGAGGGCGAGAGCTGACGGCTTAAACCCAATTGCGCAAACCACTGCGTGACATCCACCGCGGCTATTTGCTCAGCGTTTAAGCCGGCAATGCGCAGCAATAACAATGCTAATAACCCACGTAATAAACGCGCCTCACTGGCCACTTGAAAACGCAGCGGTTCAGCCTGTTTATCCAGCAGCAGCCAGACCCGTGTAGCACAGCCATGCACTAAGTGCTCTGGGCTGCGCAGGGCCTCAGGTAATTCCTCCAGCTGCTCGCCCCATTGCAGTAATAAACGCGCGCGTTGTTCCCAGTGTTGGCACTGTTGAAAATCTTCTAGCGCGTGCTGCGCTGCGGTACTTAAAGCACTCACTGCAAAATCTCCAAAGCTTGATCTAAGGCGTTAAAGAACTGTTGGATATCATCGCCATTGTTATACATGGCCAAAGAGACGCGCAGTGCTCCAGCTAAACCTAAGCTGTGCAGCAGCGGCATTGCACAATGATGCCCTGCACGCACGGCCACGCCTTGCTCGCCGAGTAACAAGGCTAAGTCAGCATGATGGATGGATGGTGCATTAAAGCTGACCAGGGCACAGTTGGGTGAGCCAATAATCTGCATACCGCGAGCCTGTAAACCCTCTAATACAGCTGCATGCAAGCGCGCTTCATGTGCGGCAATGGCTTGGCTGTCTAAGCTTTGCAGCCAGTCTAAGGTCGCCGCAAAGGCGACAATATTGGCGGTGCTGGGGGTGCCCGGCTCAAAACCCAAGGGTGCGGGTAAAAACTCAGCCTGCTGATAATTACACTGGCGCACCATTTCGCCGCCAAACTGCCAATGCCGCAATGCGCGGACTGCCCGCTGGCGGGCAAATAACAGGCCTACGCCATCTGGGCCGTAGATTTTATGCGCTGAGCAGACAAAAAAATCACAATCGAGCTGCTGCAAGTTGGGGCGCTGGTGCACGGCCGCTTGCGCGCCATCAATCACCGTCCAGACCCCCATGTGGCGTGCCGCCTTGAGTAACGGCTGCAAGGCTTGTTGATGGCCAACCACATTAGATAACGCGCTAACAGCCAATACTTTGCTGCGCGCTGACAGCTGGCTGATGGCGTAGTCGATATCCAAATGCCCGTGTTGATCCATAGGTAATATTTTTAAGCTTAAACCACGCTCTAAGGCCAGCTGTTGCCAAGGCAAAAGATTAGCATGGTGCTCATAGGCGCTGATCAGAATCTCATCGCCCGCCTGAAACTGATGGGCTAGGGCGTTGCTCAGTAGGTTAATTCCTTCCGTGCTGCCTTTAGTGAAGATCAGGCTGTCCTCTGCGCCTGCGTGCAGCCAAGCGGAAATGCTGCTGCGCGCCGCTTCAAAGGCGCGCGTGGCACGTTCGCCAGGTTGATGCTGGGCACGGTGCACATTGGCCACGCCGAGCTGATAATACTGGCTAAGGGTATCAATCATCACGTGCGGCTTTTGTGCGGTGGCGGCGCTATCGAGCCAGACCTGTTGCTGTTCAGCTAAAGCAAGAATACCGGGGAAAAACTGACGCCAAGGGGAGGGCAGAGACATTGCGGGGCTATCCACGACAGGGGCAATAGAATACATAAAATACGCTATCTAAACGCGGGCTACGAGCACTAAAGAGTGATCTTTAGTGCTCGCTACGGCCGCGTGGATTAGGCGCTGCGGATTAGGCATTCTACGGCACCGGTTTCTGGGTTGCGGTAGAAAAACAAATCATCCTGCAGTGCGAGTTCACTGGCAGCAACAGTTTTTACGCTCTGCTTGCTCTGATCCATAACTGTCACTTGCGTATCTCCGGTCAGCCATAAACCAGCTTCAACGGTATTGCGGTTGCCCAGCGAAATACCAACACCGGCATGACTGTTGATCACACAATGGTGACCGACACTGATCAGTGGCTGTTTTGCGGTACTGGCCATTGAGCAACCGCCTTGCAGAGTGGAGTCGCTACCAACTAAAACGCCTGAGGCAATACAGCCATCAATAGTGCTGGCGCCTTGGGTGCCGGCGTTAAAGTTGATTGAACCTTCGTGCAGGACAATCGTACCTTTACCCACATAAGCGCCTAAACGCACACGCGCCGCATCGGCAATATGGATGCCTTTGGGCACCACATAGTCAGTCAGCTTAGGCAGTTTATCCACAGAGAACACTTCGAGCATGCGGCCCTTAATGCGTTCTTCTAATTGCAGTTCAGCCACTTCGTCAATATCAATGGCACCACGGTTGGTCCAAGCGACATTGGGCAGTATTTTAAATAATTCGGTGAGGTTGATTTCGTGCGGCTTGCATAAACGGTGCGAAATCAGCTGCAGTTTAAGGTAGGCCTCTGGCACTGAGACAGGCTGTGAGTCGTGCTCTAAAATACAGGCCACAGTTGGTTTATGACTTTCTGCCAGACGCACCAAGAGGGCGCTTTGTTCAGGTGCAATATATTTTAGGGCGCGGGCTAAATCAGAGGCGATGGCAAAGTTGAAATCAATAATTTGATTGCCACCCGTGTAGCCTAAAATTGTTTTAATGCGCTCTAAAAAGACTGGGCTGGGGTGCAATAAAGGCTTAGGAAAAAACACTTCGAGCCATTGGTCCGTACGGTTGCGGGTACCGGTACCAAAGGCGATGCTGAATAGAGTCTGCGACATGAATATTCCTTATACGTAAGTGACTAAAAGCCTTGCAGTGTATGCAATCTAGAGATTGAAAGCGTTTTGATACAGCTCAGGCTTAAAGCCAACCAAGGTGCATTGACCTAAATCCAGTACGGGACGCTTAATCATGGAGGGCTGGGCCAGCATTAACCCAATAGCCTTGGTCTGATCAAGATCAGCTTTACTGGCGTCATCGAGCTTACGAAAGGTGGTGCCGGCACGGTTAAGAATTTTCTCCCAGCCATGCTCATTGCACCACTGCTCTAAGCGCACCTGCTCAATCCCCATGCTTTTATAATCATGCAATGTATAGGGCTGCCCGTGCGTCTCCAGCCAAGTGCGAGCCTTTTTCATGGTGTCGCAGGCTTTAATGCCATATAGGGTTAAATCGCTCATAAAAAACCTCCTTAAAAGCGCTTAAGAAATAGCTAAGTTAACGCGATAAACAATGGAGCTAAACATGCACAACATGCCAAACATTAATAAGGCAATGCCCCAAGAGCGCTCCCGCCAGCTGTAACCAAAGGCTAAACAAAACATGCCAATGGTAATCAAGGTGGTCATGACGTTAAGAGGGTTATCCATACAATTCCTTACTAATAAGCATTCGATAAATGAGTGACTGTACCGCTGGCGCCGGTCGACAATTGCGCAATCATAGTTTCTTGCAGTGCGTGGCACAGCTCAGGGTCTGACAGGGGTAAACCTTCGGCATCGGTAATAAAAAACACGTCTTCAACGCGCTCACCTAGGGTAATAATTTTTGCGTTAACCAAAGCCAAATTAAATTCAAGGAAAATGCCGCCAATGCGCGCCAGTAAGCCTGGGCGATCAGGGGCAATCACTTCAACCACGGTATAAGGCCGCTGTGAATCGTTATGAATAGTGATTTGCGGGGTAAAGGAAAAGTGCTTGAGTTGGCGTGGCACGCGGCGCTGGATAATGGCTGGGTAATCTGCCGGGTTACGTAGCGCCGCGGTTAAGCCCGCTCGGATTTGCTGAATGCGTTCTGGATCATTACCAATACGATCGCCTGCCGCATCTAAAACAATATAGGTCTCAATACTGAAATGCCCTGTTGAGGTCATAATGCGCGCATCTAAGGTGCTGAGATCCAGTTGGTCGAGGGTGGCAACCGTTACCGCGAAAAAGTCATGACGGTGTGCGCCGTAGACAAAGATTTGCGTGCCGCCATCGTATTCACGTTGCGTGGTTTCGCGCACCAGTACTAAAGGGTCAAGACTGCGGCCATGCTGTAAAATGGCATCAGTATGCCACACGATATCACCGGCACTGTGGCGTAAAAAGTAGTCATCGCCCAGCTGACTCCAGAGCTGTTCGACCGCATCAGGATCAGCGCCTTCTTCGGCTAATAAACTCAAAGCTGTGGCTTGGCGCGTGGTGATTTGTTCTTCACGTTCCAGCGGGTTTTCTAAACCACGGCGTAAGGCGCGGCGGGTTTCACTGTAGAGTTGGCGTAGTAACTGCGCACGCCATGAGTTCCAGAGCGTAGGGTTGGTGGCATTGATATCAGCCACGGTCAGCACATATAAATAATCCAGGCGTGTTTGGTCGCCGACTAACATAGCAAAATTATTAATCTCTTCTGGATCGGAGATATCTTTACGCTGTGCGGTCACCGACATGACTAAATGACTGCGCACCAACCATGCGATTAAGCGCGTATCCCACGCTGGGAGTTTGTGCAGTTTGGCAAACTCCACAGCAATTTCTGCGCCCAGTACTGAGTGATTCCCGCCGCGGCCTTTGCCGATATCATGGAATAAACCGGCTAAATAGAGCAGCTCAATCCTCGGTAAACGACCAATAATGGCACTGGCTAAGGAGTACTTTTCGGCAAAATCTGGATGACGCAATTTACGCAGATGTTTAATCAGATTCAGGGTATGTGCATCCACAGTGTAAATGTGGAATAAGTCATGCTGCATCTGTCCGACAATATGACCAAACTCGGGTAAGTAACGGCCTAAAATACCGTAGCGATTCATCCTACGCAGATTCATATGCACGCCTTCGGCGCAGCGAAATAACTCTAAAAATAAGTTGATATTGCGCTCATCGTGGCGGAACTCATCATCAATTAAATGGCGGTGATCACGCAGCAGGCGAATGGTTTGTGAGCGCACGCCATTGATTTCCGGATGCTGTGCAAGCAGCACAAACACCTCTAAAATGGCGGACGGCGTATCGCTAAACACATAAGGATTGCAGGCTTCAATATAGCCACCACGGATGCGAAAACGCTCATTAATCGGCGTGGGCAACTCAATGTTGTCGCTGCGTAAAATGGTTTCTTCAAAATACTGATTGATCAGATCCGAGAGTTGCGAGATCCCCATTACCACGCGATAGTACTTTTGCATAAAGTGTTCGATGGCTTGCTTATTATCGTCGTCGGCATAGCCAAACATATCAGCAATTTTGCGTTGATAATCGAGTAATAAACGGTCTTCATTGCGTCCGGCTAACATATGCAGGGCGTAACGGACTTGCCATAAAAAGGCTCGGGCTTGCGCCAACAGACGGTATTCGCCTTCAGTTAAAAATCCCGGTGCTTCTAAACTGCTCAGGGTGCGCATGCCAAAGCGGCGACGGGCAACCCACATAATGGTTTGGACATCGCGCAAACCACCCGGCGAGCCTTTAACATTAGGCTCAAGGTTGTATTCGGTATCGTTGTATTTGTTATGACGCTCGCGTTGCTCTTCTTGTTTACCAATAAAAAACTGCTCGCTGGACCACATATGTTGTGGACCAATTCGCTCACGCATGGCCTCCAGGAGTGGTTGCTCACCGAGCACAAAACGGCTTTCCAGCAGATTGGTCATCACGGTTAAATCATTGCGCGCTTCATCGGCACACTCTTGCACGGTACGCACACTGTGACCCACTTCCAGACCAATATCCCAGAGGAAGGTTAAGAAGGCTGAGATGCCACAATGCAAATGCTCGTGCTGTTCATGCTCAAGCAGAATCAGTAAATCAATATCCGAATGTGGGTGCAGTTCGCCACGGCCATAGCCGCCGACCGCAATTAAAGCAACGCCGCAGGAGCCGGACAGCCAGGTTTGTGCGTGCCATGCATGCTGCAGTAATTGATCAATAAACCAGGCCCGTGCATGCACCACGTCATGGATATCATGCTGATCTAAAAAGCGCTGATCCAAAACCATACGCGCATGCTCAATGGCACTGCGAAAGCTGGCTAATGTATTGGTGTCTTTTTTGGCCAGCTTCTGCTCGAATGCAACTGCATCAAAGAGTTCATTATCTATGGGCAACGGCATGCAGACCTCGCATTGTACAGCGATGATTGAGTGTAATAACGGCCGCTTTAAGGGATTAAACGGCCGGCTGAACAGTTTAGCCTTTAACTGGAGGTGGCTGGAAAGGTTTCGTCGTTACGCAGGGTAAATACTTCATAACCGTCCGCAGTGACCAGCAAAGTGTGCTCCCATTGTGCGGTTAATTTGCGGTCTTTAGTGATCGCAGTCCAACCATCACCGAGCAAACGGGTTTCTTTTTTGCCTTGGTTGATCATTGGCTCAATAGTAAAGGTCATGCCTTCTTTAAGCTCTAATCCTGTGCCAGCTTTACCGTAGTGTAGGATTTGTGGTTCTTCATGGAACACAGTGCCAATGCCATGCCCGCAGTATTCGCGCACCACAGAAAAGCCATTGCTTTCTGCATGCTGTTGAATCACTGCACCGATATCGCCTAAGCGGATACCCGGACGGACAATTTCAATGCCTTTGTACAGGCATTCTTGGGTGACGCGGCATAAACGATCGGCCCACTCTGGGGTTTTACCCAGCATAAACATTTTGCTGGTATCGCCAAAGTAGCCGTCTTTAATCACGGTGATATCAATATTGAGGATATCGCCGTTTTTCAGTGGCTTGTCATTGGGAATGCCGTGGCAGACCACATGGTTGATCGAGGTGCAAATGGACTTTGGGAAGCCGTGGTAATTAAGTGGTGCTGGGATAGCTTGTTGCACATTGACGATATAGTCATGGCACAGGGTGTTGAGTTCGTCAGTGGTCACGCCAATTTGAACGTGCTCCTCAATCATCTCCAGCACTTCAGCAGCCAAACGGCCTGCGATGCGCATTTTTGCGATGTCGTCAGGAGTCTTAATAGAAACGGTCATGCAATCCTCTAAGCGTAGATCACGCAGAAGTAAACAATAGAAGCGGCAATTCTAGCAGAAATCCATGATTCTGTGCGTTGTAGTCTGCCTCTTGCTGCATATTCACGCTTGATTGCGTATTAGACTGCGCAGGGCAAAACGATTGGGGTGGCAGCGTTGCGCCAGTTCTAAGGGCACAGGTAGCGGCTCGGCCGTGATCCATGCCGCCAGCAGTTCGGCGGCCAGCGGTGCGCTGAGTAAGCCGCGTGAGCCATGTGCGGTATTGACATATAAACCCTGGTGCCAAGGGCAGGGTTGTTGCAGCGGGAGGCGCGCATCTTTGCGCAGGTCAGCATAGGTCTGGATAAAGCTCGCATGCTCGGCAACTGGGCCGACTAAGGGTAAGTAATCCAGGCTAGTACAGCGAAACGCGGCATGCCCTGCCAGCGTGCTGAGGTCGAGATGGTCGCTGTCGAAATGCAACTTAAACGAGGGCGCTAATGCGTGCAGCAATGCCAGATTACTGCGGTGTTCGGCCAAGGTGGCTTCTTGACTGTCTTCGCCAAAGTTAAAGCTGGCACCAATGGTGTGCAGATTGTGCCGCGCTGGCGAAATATAGCCATTGGCGCAGATCACACAATGGATGGCTTGGCTGGCGGCCGTGGCCGGTAATTGGCTGGTTTGCCCGCGCACGCGACTCAGTGGCAAATGTTGAGTTTGTGCAAATTGCGCGACATTGGCCGCATTACACAGCACCAGCACCGGTGCTGTGGCAATCAGCGCGTGTTCAGCCTGTACCTGCCATTGTTCCTTGTCTTGCACTAGAGTAATGGCCTGGGTTGCACTTTTTAGCCTGATTAATGGATGTTGACTGAGTACATGACACAGTGCCGGTGGATTCACCCAGCCTGTCTCTGGATAAAATGCCGCCGCGTTATCCAGTGCGACGCCGGCCAATTGACTGGCCTGCTGCGCGCTTACCGCACGCAATAATGATTGTGGAAAGTGCGCCGTAAGGGCGTCGAGGCGTTTTTGCTCTTTAGCGTTAAAACCCAATTGTAAAATGCCGCACATATCCCAGTCGTTTTTGTTCAGTGCTGCGGTACCCATTGACGCTGCGCTACGTGCTTCTAGTAAACGACGGGTGTAGCCAAAGCCAGAGAGAATAAAACGTGACAGCGCGGTCTTATGCGCGGAGAGTTTTAAATACAAAATACCTTGTGCGTTACCTGAGGCTTCTTGGGCGATGTGTTGGTGTTGTTCAATTAAGGTCACGCGCCAACCACGTGCAGCGAGACTGGCGGCGCTGGCGCAACCGGCCAGACCTGCACCAATCACAATGGCGTGGCGTTGCTCGACGGGGCGTTGCACTTGCTCAGGTCGAGCAAACCAAGGGCAGGGCGGCAAAGAGCGGTTGAGCGAGTCACCCTTAGGGACAAAGCCGCCGGCAAGCATGGCGAATTTTCTACCAAAACCAGGCACGCGCGTCACAGTGAAACCTGCCGCGAGTAAGCCGCGACGGACAAAGCCTGCGCTTGTAAAGGTCGCCAGTGTGGTAGCGCTGCTGGCCAAACGTGCCAGTTGCGCAAACACCTGCTCGTTCCACATCTCAGGGTTTTTCGATGGGGCAAAGCCATCAAGAAACCAAGCATCAACCTTACCGTCCAATTGCCCGAGCATCTCAAGCACATCACCGATCAATAACGTCAGGCTGACACGGCCATGGGCCAGTTGCATCGACTGAAAACCGCTATGGATAGCGACATATTGTTGCAACAGTTGCTCGCGCAGTTCACTCAGTTGCGGCCATAGAGCCAAGGCTTGGACTAGATCACTGCGCTGTAACGGGTATTTTTCAACGCTAATAAACTGCAGACGGGCACCGGCTGGCGCATGCTCTACAAAGCATTGCCAAGCACAGAGAAAGTTTAATCCGGTGCCAAAGCCGGTTTCAGCAATAACAAAAGTGTCGCCATCTTTGAGTGCAGCAAAACGTTCGGGCAGATGATTGTGCTGAATAAACACATACTGCGATTCGGCCAAGCCCGACTCTCTGGAAAAGTACACATCATCAAATTGGCGCGACAGCGGCCGGCCTTGTTCGTCCCAATTTAACTGTGCGTGATCAATAGCTGTCATGGCTTTGCCTTTATTACTCCCATCGATGATGCGTGATTGCCTGTTTGGCTGTGCATAGAGTGCGCGCAGTTTACTTTTTTTGCACTGCCTCGGCGGTGTGTCATCTTGATCTGCCGATAGCACAGCGTTTTTTGCTACACTGCGCGCATCTTTTTTAGCCGAATAAAATGAGCCAGATATGTTGCAACACGATGCTGGCAGTTTAACCCAAAACCTAGCGGATGCGCTGGCGCAGCGCATCATTTGCGGTGAGTTGGTGGGTGGCACTGCGCTGCGCGAGGTGGCGATCACCGACGCGTATCAGGTCAGTCGCAGTTCCGTGCGTGAAGCTTTGTTATTGTTACAGCGCCGTTACTTAGTGGATATTTTTCCGCGCCGTGGCGCCCAGGTACGTATTTTGACCGCGCAGAACGTGCAGGATTTGTATGACTTAAGCACCGAACTGTATATATTACTCGGCACTTTATTGACCCAGCGCTGGCAAACTCAAGGGCAACTGCTGCCTTTTTTAGAGGTGCGCCGAGCGATGCAGTTGAGTGTGCAAAAGAATGATGTTGAGGGTTTTGTGAAGCACTGTTTCGCTGTGGTGGATGTGGCTGCGCCTATTGTCAATAATCTGTACTTACAACAAGCGCTGGCGAATATTATTCCAGCGGTGAGCCGTACCTATTATTTAGCCTTTAAACAGCGCTGCCCTGAGATGGCGCAGTTGACGCGTATCTTTGATCAATTATTGGTCGCCGTGCAGGCGCGTCAGCCAGAGGATATTCGAGTGCTGTTGCAGTCCTATGCGCAAACTAATTGCCAGTTAGCCCTGCGTGCCCTGCCGAGAGAGTGCTGATTTATGCGCCTGAAATGCATCCGGTTAGCGGGTTTTAAATCTTTTGTTGATCCCACCACCGCTAGCTTTCCCAGCAATATGACCGCTGTGGTTGGCCCCAATGGTTGTGGTAAATCCAATATTATTGATGCGGTGCGCTGGGTGCTGGGCGAAAGTTCAGCGAAAAACCTGCGCGGCGAGTCCATGACCGATGTGATTTTTAATGG
>LFRZ01000079.1:0-5394 GCA_001513025.1 Gammaproteobacteria bacterium DTU037 | reverse complement strand
ACTTTGCAAGGCGAATACGCCAGTTACGCAGAAATCTCCATTCGCCGCCGCGTCACCCGTGAAGCGCAAAGCACCTATTATTTAAATGGAGTGAAATGCCGCCGCCGCGATATCACCGATATTTTTCTCGGTACCGGTCTCGGCCCGCGCAGTTACGCCATTATTGAGCAGGGTATGATTTCGCGCTTGGTCGAAGCGCGCCCGGATGACTTGCGTATCTTTATTGAAGAAGCCGCAGGGATTTCTAAATATAAAGAACGCCGCCGCGAAACTGAAAACCGTATTCGCCGCACCGAAGAAAATCTTGAGCGTTTACTCGATTTACGCGAAGAGTTGGGGCGACAGATTGAGCGCCTGCAACGTCAAGCCGATGCGGCAGAAAAGTATCAAAACTACAAAGCTGAAGAACAGCAGCTCAAAGCGCAATTACTGGCCCTGCGTTGGCAACAGCTCAATGTCCAAGCGGGCGAGCAGCAAGGGCGGATTGCTGAATTAGAAACCGCATTAGAAGCCTGCATGGCCGAACAGCGCCAAGCCGATGCAAAAATTGAAGTATTGCGTGATGGCCATCACGAACTGAATGATGCTTTTAATCGGGTGCAAGGGCGTTTTTATGCGATTGGCGCGGATATTGCGCGCCATGAACAAAGTATCCAGCACGCCCAGCAGCGTTTGCGCCAATTGCAGGATGATTTAGCTGAAGCCGAACGCGCTCGCATCGAAACCGAAACGCATGTGGCCGGTGACCGTGAATTATTAGCCGATTTAGACGCGCAATTGTTGCGTTTAAATGCGCAACAGGCCGAGGCAGAGCTCAACGAAGCCTGTTCTGCCGCGGCATTTTTGCAAGCCGAAGAGGCCATGCACGACTGGCAAGAGCGCTGGACTCTAGCCAGCGAACACAGCGCCGCGCCGCGCAATGAAGCCGATGTGCAGCGCACGCGCATTGAGCAGTTTGAACACAACAGTCAGCGCTTATTCACCCGCCAACAACGTTTACAGGATGAAGAGCAGCGCTTGCAAACAGATCCCCACGCCGAGTCGCTGGAGGAGTTGCAGCAGCGGGTGGGTGAGGCGCAAGGGCAGTTGGATGAGCTCTCAGCTAAACAACAGTTGCAGGCCAAACAGCTGCAGGATACCCAAGAACAACTGAGCGAAAAAAGCCAACAACAGCAGCAGGTGCAAGGCCAATTACAACGCTTACAAGGGCGGGTTTCTGCCTTAGAAGCACTGCAACAGGCCGCGCTGAATCCAGAGCACGGGGTACAAAGCTGGCTGGAAACCCAGCAATTACAACAGCAGCCGCGCTTGCTCGATGGCTTAAAAGTTGCCGCAGGCTGGGAGCTGGCGGTGGAAACGGTATTGGCGGCTGATTTACAAGCAGTGCAGGTTGAGAACTGGGCGGATTTTGAGCTGAGCGCTTTAAGCAGTGGTCACTTGCGTTTAGTCAGCAACAGTCAGGCGGTTACGCCGGTTAAAGACAGTTTATTAACTAAGGTCTTGGCCGCTTCCTTGGATGTATCGCCCTGGCTGGCTCCTGTTTATGCGGTTGCAAACTTAGACCAAGCCTTAGCGCTGCGCCCGCAATTAAAGCGCGGCGAAAGTGTGGTCAGTCAAGACGGCTATTGGCTGGCGGCGCACTTTCTAAGCGTGCGCCGCGGCGAGCAATCCAGCAGTGGGGTGCTGGCGCGTGCGCAGGAATTGGACCAACTGCTCTTAAAAGTTGCCGAGCTGGAAGAACAAGAGCAGGCCTTAGAGGTGCACTTGCAAACACTGCACAGCGCCCGCCATACGCTGCAAACGCAGAGCCAACAACTGCGCCAGGCTGAGCAAGGTGTGCACCTTATATTAAGTGAATTAAAAAGCCAATTTTCGGCCCAATCTGCGCGCATTGAGCAGCTGCAATTGCGCCGCACAGCCATTATTGCTGAGCGTGCCGATGTGACTGAACAACAGCAAATTGAAGCGGAGCAAAGCGCCGAGGCCCAGCTGTTACTGCAAGACGCACTGGAGCGCATGGCCGCAGCTGAGCAACAGCAACAGCGCTTGCAGGCGGAACAAGGCCAATTGCGCAGTCAGTTTGAACACTTACGTATGCAAGCACAGCAGGCTAAAAATACCCTGCACCAGTTGGCCCTAGACCTCAGCACCCTAAGCACACAAAAGCGCTCCACCGAGCAGGCCTTGCAACGTTTAGAACAACAATCTGCCCAAGCCAATCAACGCCGCGAACAGCTCACTTTAAACCTTGCCGAAGGTGAATCACCGACGGATGAGCTGCGGGCGCAACTGGAAGAATTACTGCAAAACCGTCTCGCCACCGACGATGAATTACGCGCCGCGCGCACAGCCTTAGAAGAGGCGGACATCCAAATGCGCGCAGCAGATCAACAACGCAGCCAAGCCGAGCAGCGCGCACAAGGCGTCCGTGAACAACTCGAACACCAGCGCCTCAGCCTGCAAACCTTGATCGTCCAAAAAGAGACCTTTAATCAGCAACTGCAAGCCCTTGAACTGGACCTGCATCAGCTGCTGCAAGACTTACCCGCGGAGGCTGAAGCCAGTGTCTGGGAGCAACAGATCAAGGCCGTGGCCGCACGTATTGAGCGTTTAGGCGCGATAAACTTAGCCGCCATTGAAGAATACCGTCAGCAGTCCGAGCGTAAAACCTATCTGGATGCACAAAACGATGATCTGGTTGAAGCCCTAGCGACGCTTGGTAATGTGATTCACAAAATCGACCGCGAAACCCGCCAACGCTTTAAAGACACCTTTGATTTAATCAACACAGGTTTGCAAGAACTCTTCCCTAAAGTCTTTGGCGGTGGTCACGCCAGTTTAGAAATGACGGGCGATGACTTACTCAGCACCGGCGTGGCCATTATGGCGCGGCCACCGGGTAAGAAAAACAGCACCATCCATCTACTCTCCGGCGGCGAAAAAGCCCTCACCGCACTGGCGCTGGTCTTCGCCATCTTCCAACTCAACCCCGCACCTTTTTGCATGCTCGATGAAGTCGATGCCCCTTTGGATGACGCCAACGTGGTGCGCTATTCACGTTTGGTCAAAGAAATGTCCGAGAAAGTGCAATTTATCTACATCACCCACAACAAAATCGCCATGGAACTGGCCGATCAACTGCTCGGCGTGACCATGCACGAACCCGGCTGCTCACGCCTAGTGACGGTGAGTGTGGAAGAGGCTGCGGCGCTGGCAGAGCGTTAAAGGCCTGCCTGCGCTGTGGATTGAGTTCAGTTATATAGCCTTGAAATAAAAGCTTTTAACAGAAAATACTCTTTAGTTTGCAGCTGTTTGTGGATACAGTTGATTTTAGTTGTTGCCCATCAATTTTATTGCCGGTTTGGCTGCACTTCTGTAGTGCTAACAAGGCCATCAAATTCGCTCCCTACGCTCGCAAGCTCGCGCCGTTTGTGGCGGCGTTAAATTTTTTGCCGCACTTCGCAAACTATGATGTAATACATTGTAGTTTCAGAATTCGAGGGTATAGCCATGAGCGTCACTACAGTTCGCCTTCAGGCAGAAGTTGAGCAACACTTGGAACAAATCGCCAGCAGGTTACACCGGAGTAAAGGGTGGGTAATCAACCAGGCATTGTCGGAATACATAGAAAAGCAGCAGCTTGAGCAAGAGCGTTGGAAACAAACGCTGGAGGCAATGGAGTCTGCCGCCCAAGGCAAGGTTGTTGATGCTAGCGAGGTTCACGGCTGGCTTAAGAGCTGGGGAACAGAAAACGAGCAGGATGCACCGAGGTCGGGTAAGTGAAACTGGTTTACACGGACGAAGCCATTGATGATTTGAAACGCCTCAGGGAGTTCATTGCGGTGCACAACCCGACTGCAGCAACTCGAATTGCCTCCGAGCTAGTGGGCAAAATCGAATTGCTTCCAGATTTCCCCAAACTGGGCACACCCGTTGAAATGGCACCGGTACCTGACTCTGTTCGAGATATGATTTTCGGAAAATACGTCGTTCGATATTCAGTTCATGCCAGTACCATCATTATTCTCCGAGTCTGGCATAGCTTGGAAGGTGAACGGTAATAATTTAACAAGGCGCTGCTGCTAGACAAGTTTTCCGCTGCGCTTCAAGCTTGCCACAGAGCGCAGCGTTAAATGTACAGGGAGTTAGTATGAGTGATCACACATACCATGAGAGGTGACTGGAAGTGGAGGTACATCCTAATAAACCAGTTTTGAATATCAATACGCTGACTCATAGAAGGGTTGAGTAGCAAATTCACCCTAAAACGCGTAATCACTTTCGCCGGTGAAAGTCACTTCTACTCTATGGCGCGAGGCAGATAAACTTTTTTCGATATGCTTCTTCAGGGCAACTGAATATTGGTAATACTGTTTGTGCTGATGATGCTGCCATTCCAAATCATTTCGTAGTGTGATGTTTGTACGATTGAATGAACGGGCAGTGGTGTAAACAGCGCCCAGCACAGTGAACCTTGAGAACGCACAGAATTGTACTGCAAGCCTGGTTTGCCTGCTTGTTTCAGGGCGTGGCCAAGGCTGTGAGATGCACTGTAATCGTCTGAATCATAGATAGGGTCGTTGTAGGTTAAAGCCGAAGCGCTCATCATGTCTGTATCGTTAAACGTGCACTTCAGTGCACGAAATACAAAACGGTCATAGTTCATTCCATCGACTTGAGACCAATACATATTTTGGTGGTGCTTAACTTCCAAAAGTGCAGTTTGCTCATTTTCAGCAATGTATAAAACCCCAAACGCACCTGGGCTAAAGCGTGAGCCAGCAGGGTTAATATGCGTAAACGGCGCAGTGGCATAGGCACAGCCCTGAATACCAAAAGGTATTTCATCGCGGGCTATGAGGTCCAGTCTGCCCACCTCGTTTAAAATTCTGGGGTTAGTCAGCTCTTGAATTGCAAAGAGTGCTTCAAACTCTTCAGTACTGGCCACATCATCAAAGATGGCTATAGGCGGAAATTTTGAATTAACCAACCTGTTGCCTGTGATTGTTTTGCCGGTGCATTCCTCAAGAGTATTGATCATTACCATTGCGCTCCGCGAATAGAATCAATCCGTCGGTAGGTTTCATACAGTGAGATAAAATCTCCTTGCGCCATGATTTCAAGCGGTGAGCGGCCATTAAAAAACTCATTATGGTTTTTCATGCTTGGAAACCCGTATACGTTTTCAGGGTTGTCAAAAACCAAGCGTAATGCGCTGTGTATATTCAGAACAATGCTGATACGTTGCATGACATCGGAATCAAGGCTGATAGACCACTCAGTTCCTTCAGCACTTTTTGCACGAGCAACTGTACTGGGTGACACGCGGAGGATGGCACAGGCTTGTTTAACTGTGGCATTCCATTTCTCAAGAACACGAAGGGCAACCTTCAA
>LFRZ01000041.1:29923-33536 GCA_001513025.1 Gammaproteobacteria bacterium DTU037 | reverse complement strand
GCAAAATACGGTAAAAGAAATGATGTCAAAAGCAAAGAAGCCAAAGTAGAAGCGGATATTGGTTATCGAATGGACCTCGGTAACCGCAGCTATGTTGATGGTATTGTAGGTGCTGGCTATAGACACAGCCAGGTTGACGATACTAAAGGCGCCGACGTTCGCTTTACCACCCAGTCGCCTTTTGCTAAAGCTGCAGCGGGCTTCAACCATAAATTTGACACAGTGCTAGCCCGCCTAGAAGTCGGTACGCGCTATAATATTAACGCTGAGAGCAAAATCAAGGTTCAGCACATTGGTAGAACAACCGTCGACCTAAAGGACAAATACAGCCCATATGCTGAGTTAGACTTTATGTGGGACAAGGGTTATAACGACATGCCTCTCACAGCAGGTGTGTACTACAACAAGACCAACTATCAGCTAAAAGACAAACGTTATGTCGACAACACCAAGCTAAAAAATGACGAATTTGGAGTTAAAGTTGGTTTAGCCTTCTAAAACAACTGGCGTTAACTTTTCAAGTAAAACGATCTGCATCAGTAAAACTGTAAAGATATATCAAATAAAGCCCGATTTTTAATTAAATTTCGGGCTTTATATTTAAAGACTCTACCTCAATATATATTCAACAATATTATTTAATATTTATCGTGTAACGCTTTGACCTGTGAGTTAAATACCACCAATATAAACGTTGAACATATTAACACAGCAAAATCAAGAGCTGTGCACCCGCCTAAAAAGGCTGCCATAGTATTGATATCAAACATAGCAGCCACTCCAATATTGGCTTTAACAGCAAAGATATCAGTTGACTGCATCGGCAACCCAGTCCGAAAAACCATCGGGTACAATCAGCTCATGCTGAGCACGCGTGCAGGCGGTGTATAGACTTGAAAACAAACGTGCTCGGCTGTTTGTATTGTCATGCGCTGTAGGCTTTACCAGCAGACCTTGAGACAGGTAGACGCTGGAAAACTCCATGTTTTTGGTATCACTGACCCGCGCCAAGATAATTTTCCCCGCACCTTTACGCACATAGCGCGCAACCGCTTCACGGAAATCGGCCTGCGAGTAACCTTTTTGCAACATGCGCTCAATGGCCTCAAATGATGGATTATTGGCCATTGCCTCGCTTAACTTATCCCAAGTTGCATAACGGAAAATCAAACCATGCCGTGGCCGCTCTGCGTTGTTATAGAGTTCAATACAGTCTTGGGCAAAGGTCATAAAGTTTTTAAAGGTTGCTTCTGCCAACTCAAATGATGCCCCAGCATGCGTAAGCCGCTGAAACCAAGCAAACAACTCGAACTCATCGGCCACAATAATGGTGCTGGCCTGCTGCGGAATCTGCCAGCCAGTGTAGTGTTGTAAGTGAGTGCAATGATCTGCTCGACCACTAAACAACTGTTTTGTCACGCCTGGATGGGCTTGAATCAGTGGATTAATCACACTTTCCACTTGTTTACCCAAGCGTACCGACTGCGCAATATAGCGCTGACGAATATACCTATCACGCACCGGCGCCATGCCATTGAGGTTTTGCAACTCATCACTTAAGGTAATCACCGCTTGCGGGCTGCGATCGAGAATCTGCAACATCGGTGTGGGTATATCGTGCCCTTCATCAACAATAATATGGCTGTACTGCGTATCCAGCACGCCATCAATTAAAGATAATAATTTGATCCGATGATAGCCACGGATCGGCAACCTAATGTGCGCGTCAGTCGGCCGGCACAGCTCGCTCCAATATTGTTTAACGATTTCCAGCAGCACCATTTTATCCAACAACACCAGATTACCAGCGATGGCCGCCGGCAGATGGACGACATCAATAGCCGGCGCGATGCTATTGCAGTAACTGGCTACTGTTCTGACACAAACACCGGCCACTTGCTCAGGCGATAAATAACTAATGGAGGGCATCGCAAAGGTCTGTGCAATTTCAGCATGAGTGACCTGAAATGTTTGATGCAAACGGCTTTTATCCTTAAGCCGCCAGCTGGTTGACAGCCAATTATTGTCCAGCACCTGCCCTGCCGCTTGGGCAAAGGTCATCCCTGCAAAGTGCGCGCCAGCCCTACTTTTTAATGCTTGCAGCTGGCCTGCGCTATTGGCCAATAATAAGGTGCGCTTAGGATCTAATAACTGGGTAAATCGACTGATTAAGTGAGTTTTGCCCGAACCGGCATAGCCTTGCAGATTAAATGACTCGTCTGACGCAGCTAAAAACTCACGCAGCGCTCTATTTTGTGGATCAGTTACCGATAGCTCAGCTTGATACTCATCGAAATACACACGGTGCAGCGGCATTACCTCTTTGTGGTAGCTCGCACTAAAGCTAAAGTCCCACTCAGCGTCACTGTCGAGATAACGTGTTGGATCTACCGGGTGCTCATCATCTAAGACATTCACCTTGATATTGGCCAAGCGCGCCAAACCCGCAGCAAAGGGCTCACGCGCAAAACGCTCACGCACCAAGGCGTGAAAGGCGAACGGTGTATCGCGGCTGAGCTGATTGCCAGCACTGATCATTTTCGCAAACTGACGCTCTATAAAGCCCGGCCCACGTCCTTCATCAGCCAGTTTCTGCGCCGTCTGAATGGATAAAACAGCGGCCAACTGTGGCACAGTGGCGGAATCAAAAAACTCAGGCAAGTCGCCCTCAGATAAGCTCTGGGCAACGCTGCGATACAGAGGTAAAAAAATCATAGGGCTCTCATTGATGCTGAATTTTATATAGTTTTAGCTGCACTAAGCTTAGCCCACACGGATGAAAGATGTGTGCACATAAGATCAGGCGTAACACTGATATAGTCCAGCATTTTAGCAGAGACGAGACAAACATCCGCCCAATCTACTCAGACTGGCCAGCCTGTATGCAAAATAATGATACAGGCCAGCCAATGATTCCATCGTCACGCGCGCGCGACTGCTTCAGCGCGGAGTGCAGCCCCGCGCGCTATCAGCTGACCCGCTCAATAATCAGTGCAATGCCCTGACCACCACCGATACATAAGGTGATAAGTCCGTAGCGTCCATTGCAGCGCTCCAGTTCATACAAGGTTTTGACGGTCAAAATAGCCCCTGTAGCGCCAACTGGATGGCCCATAGCCACAGCGCCACCGTTCGGATTGACACGTTCGCTTGGGAAGCCAAGCTCTTGAGCCACCGCCATAGCTTGTGCGGCAAAGGCTTCATTGGACTCAATCACATCCAGATCGCTAATCCTTAAGCCGGCTTGCTGCAAGGCCTTATTCACCGCCACAATAGGACCTAAGCCCATAAAGCCTGGATCAACCCCAGAGAAGGCATTGGCGACGAGACGTGCGCGCACTTTAAGGCCTTGCTGCGCCGCTGTTTTAGCATCAGCTAAGAGTAACGACGCCGCGCCATCGTTAATACCCGACGCGTTACCGGCAGTGATAACTCCATCCTTTTTAAAGGCCGGTTTAAGCTTAGCTAAATCCTCAAGGCTGACTTGGCTGCGCACATGCTCATCGGTAGCAAACGAGACCTCTTCACGGCCTTTTTTAACCATAACAGGCACGATTTGCTCAGCAAAACGTCCCGCAGCAATCGCGGCAGCCGCTTTCTGATGGCTGGCCAA
>LFRZ01000041.1:0-29753 GCA_001513025.1 Gammaproteobacteria bacterium DTU037 | reverse complement strand
AGAAATAATCGCCTGCAAACCCGAGCCACATAAGCGGCTGACGTTAAACGCCGCCGAGCTATGCGCTAAACCTGCATTGATAGCGATATGCCGTGCCAAATAGGCATCTTGCGCGCCTGTGGTAATAATATGGCCATACACCGCATGATCAATCTGCTCGGCATCCACACCACTGCGCCGAATCACTTCTTTAGCCGTGACTGTACCCATATCTGCCGGGCTTAAGCCAGACAAACTTCCTGCAAAACCACCAATAGCGGTGCGCACACCCTCAACGATAACCACTGAGTTAAACTTCATCTTCTTGTCCTTATTATTTATTTACCAAGCATTGAACGCGCAATCACTTCTTTCATGATTTCCGAGGTGCCAGCGTAAATGGTTTGCACCCGTGCATCCACATAAAAGCGTGAGATCGGGTATTCCAAGGTGTAACCATAACCACCGAACAGCTGCAAGCACTGATCAATGGTTTGGCACTGCATTTCGGTCAATTGTAATTTTAGAATAGCTGCATCGGTACTGTTCATACGCTGCTGCCGATACAAGGCCACGCAGTGATTAAAATAAGCACGGGCCATATCAATTTGCGCACGCACTTCCGCTAATTTAAAGCGCGTATTTTGAAAGCTGGCGATGCTCTGGCCAAAGGCAGTACGCTCCTTGACATACTCAAGCGTCAGCGCCAGCGCCCCTTCCATAGCGCCCAGTGCTTGTGCGCCGACGCCAAGGCGCTCACGTGGTAGCTCTTGCATCAAATAGGTAAAGCCTGCGCCTTCTTCACCCAACAATGCATCAGCTGGTAGCAGCATATCGGCAAAAAACAGCTCAGCCGTATCGCTGGCATGCTGACCTATTTTACGAATTGGTTTACCGCGAGAAAAACCAGCTAAATGGCTGTCGACTAAAAATAACGACACCCCTTTCGCGCCCGCAGCCGGATCAGTTTTGGCGCAGACAATCACCATATCGGCCATCATCCCATTGGTAATAAAGATTTTTGAGCCGGTTAACTTCCAGCCTTCAGCCACTTTGACCGCACGGGTTTTTATATTGGCCAAATCACTGCCAGCACCCGGCTCAGTCATGGCAATAGCACTCATCACCTCACCTGTGGCCATACGCGGCAACCATTGTTGCTTTTGCTCGGCGCTGGCTAAGTGTTCAACATAAGGAATCACGATATTGGCATGAATATTATACGCGCTGGCCAAACCACCAAAGCCACGCCGAGAAATCTCCTCTAGCACCAGCTGGGTTATACCAAAATCAGCAGCGCTACCGCCATATTCCTCGGCCAGATCAATCGCCAACATGCCTGCTTCACCAAGCTTCAGCCAAAACTCGCGCGGCACTTGACCGGCGGCTTCCCAAGCATCGTAATGGGGATTTGCTTCCTGCTCTAAAAAGCGGCAGATCATGTCGTAAAACAACGGTGTATTGTCATCTTCTTTAAGCATTATTGAAGCTCCTCACGCAACAGTCGTTTTAGAATTTTCCCAGCGCTACTTTTCGGTAGTGACTGGCTGAAAACGACTTTCTTCGGCAGTTTAAAGGCCGCCAACTGCAGCCGCACATGCTGAATAATCTCGTATTCACTGACCAACAGATTGTCTTTAAGCACCACCACGGCGGTAATCGCTTCAACCCACTTAGCATCAGGCATACCAATCACGGCCACTTCTGAGACACAGTGATGGGTAAAAATCGCTTCCTCCACCTCTCGACTGGCCACCATCACGCCGCCGGTATTAATCACATCCTTGATACGATCCACGATAAATAGATAGCCGTCTTCGTCCATATAGCCGACATCACCGGAATGAAACCAGCCACCAGTAAAGGCTTCTTGCGTCATCTCGGGTTTTTTCCAGTAGCCAGTGAGCAACTGCGGTGAGCGATGCACTATTTCACCCTGCTGCCCTGGCGGTAAATCATTCATCTCAGCATCGACAATACGTGTTTCCACGGTAAGGATGGGGCGCCCGGCTGAGGCGGGACGCGTCTCATGATCTTCTGGACGCAATACCGTAGCCAAGGGCGCTATTTCACTTTGACCATAGCAGTTGTAGAGGCCAACCCCAGGCAAACGCTGTTGTAATTCGTTAAGCACCGGCACCGGCATAATTGAGGCGCCATAATAAGCTTTCTTTAGACTGCTCAGATTCCGTTGATCAAAATCAGGATGACGCAATAAGGCAATCCAAAACGTCGGCGGGGCAAAAAATGAAACAATCGATTCTTGCTCAATCAAGGCCAAGCAGAGATCGGGTAAGGGACTTTCCATGAGACGCACACTGACACCGAGCAACAGTGCCGGCATAAGAAAAACGTGCATTTGCGCTGAATGGTATAAAGGTAATGCGGCCAGCATCGGCTCATTGGCCTTAAAATCTAACTCCACCATGCAGGCGAAGTACTCAGCCATCAAGGCTTGGTGCGTCATCATCGCCGCTTTAGGTGCGGCGGTCGTGCCGGCAGTGTATAAAAACTGGGCGATATCAGCGCCATCCACGCTAACCTCTGGTGGACTGGCAGATATATCCGCTAAAGCCAGTTGTAAAATATCTAAATCAGCCGCTTCACCCGCATAAAAGCGCGCCTGAAAAACCAGATCAATCCCCACGGTGGCCAATTCAACCTGTGCTGCAAGGCTGAGATCGCTGATTAATCCACGTGCCTCTGACTGCTCAAGCACATAACGCAGCTCTTTATCACTGAGCGAAAAGTTAGTCGGCACATGCACCATACCCGCGCGTAAAATCGCCAACCAAGCGAGCACATAGGCGTCCGAGTTTTTACCATAGGCCACCACCCTGTCGCCCGGCTTAAGCCCTTGCTGTAAGAGCTGATTGGCTATTTTATTGACCGCCAAATCCAAGGCGGTATAGCTCCACTGTCGATCTTGGAACCTTAAGGCCACTGCGGTCGGATTTTTACGCGCGCTACGACTCAGCGCCGCACCAATCGAATTGGCTTGCGGGGATATGTTCATCATAATTGTGCCCCTACTGTATTAACCCGATGGCCAACACTGGCACCTAGACGCTGGACGGTCTTTGGCGCAGACGGGGCAATAAAAATTGAAGATAACCTAGGCAATAGGCTAACTAAAGCGGCCATGGCAGGCGCAGTTTTGAAAAACATAATAGTTCTCCGCTTAACTATATTATTTTTATTCTATTTGGCAATTCATCTATGTATTCAGCTGATTTTCTGTTAATTATTCGCTTTAACACAGATTTGCGTGCTTCATACTAGGCCAATTTAAAATAAGTGGTTGGCGTTTTAAGCCAAAAAATTAACATTTCACGCCAATTTTATTGTTTCTCAGAAGAGTCAGTGATGGACACATCCTCTACAACCGTGCCGATGCATTTTGTGCATAATCTGTTTCAAGGTCTGACCACCAGCACAGCACAACGTAAGCAGTTCTTGGCTCAGGCCGAGATTCCATTCTTCTTATTAGAAGCCGCCCATGGTCGCGTGACGGTTTTACAATTTGCCCGCCTGTATCGCTTATTAGCCAATGAGTACGATGATGAAACGCCAGGCTTTTTTAGTCGACCCTTACGCGGCGGTACCCTGAAATATTTGTGTCTAAGCGTACTGGACGCAGCTAATCTGCAGATCGCGCTACACCGCTTTAGCCAGTTTTTCCGCTTGATTTTGGATGATGCGGCCTATCAATTGGTGATTGAAGATAAAGTGGCATCCATGCGTTTTATCGAAAAAACCCCACCCCAAGGTGATCGCGTCTTAGTCCATGAACTGATGCTAAAATTGGTGCACGGTATGGCCTCGTGGCTGATTGCCGAAAAAATTCCGCCCTTAAAAATAAGCTGCGCCTACCCTCAACCCCAGCACAGCCATGAATATTTATACTTTTACCCCGGTGAAGTCGCTTTTGATCAGCCTTGGACCGCGATTCACTTTGACCGTCAACTGCTGCGCAAACCCATTCGGCAAACGAAGCAACAACTGAGTGGTTTTTTGCAAAAAGCGCCTGCCGATTGGATTTACGTTTCGTTTGGCGAACAGCTACTCGCGCACCGAGTGAGAGATCATTTAAGTGAGTCCGAGCAAATAGGCTCGGCTATCCAGCAGGTGGCGCAAGCCTTACATTTGTCCGTCAGAACCTTGTCACGCCGCTTAGCTGCTGAGGGAACCCATTTTCAAGCAGTCAAAGACGAAGTACGGCGTGATATTGCTATCCAGCAACTCACCAGTGGCTCGGCGTCTTTAGTGGTACTGGCTGGGCAGTTGGGCTTTGAAGACTTGGCCAGCTTTAATCGTGCTTTCCGTAAATGGACAGGGAGTACACCGGGCACCTATCGTCGAGGGCTAATGAACTATTAATACCTGTTGCGCCACCAGCAGTGAATCAGTAAAGATTGTCACCATCTACATGTCACCGCACTTTGTCATGGCGATTCAGATAACGCTTTAAACGAGGGCGTCAAAATGGCACTATTGACGCATATTGATTGCATAGCAATTGTATAGCTTTTACTCATTTCAGCAGGAATTTAAAATATGATCAATTATGTGACCTTAGGTGTGAGTGATTTAGCCGCTGCAAAAACATTTTATAGCCAGTTATTCGCCGATCAGGGCGCTAAAATCCTGATGGATATGGAACGCATCAGCTTTATTGGTAAAAGCATGGCTGAGCCGATGCTGGCCGTCTGTATTCCGTTCAACCAAGCCCCAGCGCAGGCCGGTAATGGCACTATGGTATCCTTTGCTCCAGGTTCAAAAGAAGCTGTCGATAGTATGTACAACAAAGCCATCACCCTCGGCGCCAGCTGCGATGGTGCGCCAGGACAGCGCATCCCTAATATGTTTTATGGCGCCTACGTCAAAGATGTCGATGGCAATAAACTGTGCTTCAGTCACTTTGGTTAAGGCTGTATCCCGATGCAGTTCAATAGCGACTTCAGTCAACGCGTAGTGATACGTCCCGATGAGTATCAGTTTGTCGACTCACCTCTGCCTGGGATCAGCCGGATGATGCTAGATCGCGCCGGAGCTGAAGTTGCTCGTGCCACCAGTATTGTGCGCTATGCACCCGGTAGTGGGTATAGCGCACACACCCATCATGGCGGCGAAGAAATTCTAGTGCTAGAGGGTATGTTCTCCGACGAGCACGCTGATTACCCCGCTGGCACCTATTTACGCAACCCACCAGGCACATCACATCAGCCCTTCTCCACCGCGGGCTGCACGCTACTGGTTAAGCTTTGGCAGTTTGCCGAAGACGACAACAGGCCGCTGGCACTCAATACCCAGCAGGCCACTTGGCGTCCTGGCTTAGTCGATGGGCTCTCGGTATTGCCCCTGCATGAACACAATGGGGTCAACACCGCGCTAGTGCGCTGGGCGCCCCATACGCAATTTAACCAACACCTGCATGCTGGTGGCGAAGAAATACTAGTGCTGCAAGGTCAGTTCTGTGACGAACACGGCCACTATCCAGCCGGCAGCTGGCTCAGAAACCCCAGGTACAGCAGCCACGCACCCTTTACCTTAGAACAAGGTGCACTGATTTACGTCAAAGTGGGGCATTTCGATGCTGGTTTAATGGGCGATCGTTTTATCAGTCCAGCCGCAGCGGAAGACTAGACATAGCCATTATATTTTAAAACCAATGCCAGCAATCTTTATATTGCAGCTACCATAGCGTTTAATAGCCTCTTCATAGTCAGTTGCGCATCGGTTTTATTGAGCCAACTGAGCGATGAAATATAAGACATACAGCCGCAGAACCTTGCGCTAAATATACATTTTTATTTTTAGGTGCCTGCCTTGTACAGTGATTTAACCTTTGGTCATGATGACGAGCTAATCGATGAACTCAGAGACTTAGACTACGATCAGGATGATTACGGCTTAGCCGAGCACGACTTTAGAGATCTTAATTTTGATGATGACTCTGACGGCGGGGCTGATATTATTTTAGATGTGCCCTACGTGCCCACCGATGAAAAGATAGTGCAAGCCATGCTCGATTTAGCTGAAGTGAGCAGTAAAGACGTGCTATATGACTTGGGCTGTGGCGATGGGCGTATCGTTGTAGCCGCTGCGGCAGAACGCAATGCACGCGGCGTGGGCATTGATATTGATCCAATGCGCATCACAGAAGCCATCGAATATGCCGCGCATACTCGGGTCGAGTATTTAACGCATTTCTTTGAAGGTGATTTACTCGAAGCGGACTTTAGCCAAGCCACAGTTGTCACCTTGTATTTACTTGATTTAGTTAACCTCCAGCTACGCCCTAGGCTGCTCGATGAGTTGCGTCCGGGCACGCGCATTGTGTCCCACTCTTTTAATATGGGCGACTGGAAAGCTGATCAGCGCCAAGATTTTAGCGGTATTAGCCTGTACAAGTGGATTGTGCCAGCCAAAGTAGCCGGTACTTGGCAGTGGCAGGCCAGCAGTGGTGAAACCTACCGTGTTGAACTTAAACAGAAATACCAAAAAGTCACAGGTCGCGCTTGGATTGATCAGCAACCTGCACTCTTAACAAGCGCCCTACTGCAAGGCGATCTACTCGAACTGATCCTAAGCCAAGATACCAACAGTCGCCCAGCCCGATTTTTAATGCGCTGTCAGGCCAAGCAACTGCTGGCTGCCGAGGGTGATCTACAAGCAACCCCTGCACTAAAAATAACCCGCGCCTAAACAGCGCTGCAATGCAAAGGTCAACAGCCAAAGCCAGCGAGTTTAAGTATTTTTAACTCGCCTGGCTTTGCGCACAGCGCTACATATTTCCCCAGCCATTACTGCATTCTGTTACTTCTGCCAAGCAGTACAACATCACACAAAAAAGTGCAATCAAAACAACGCTAACCTTATAAAGCATTGATCAAGAACGACATTATCTCTGATTGCCACCTTATTACTTTTAATTAGTAACTTATGTTATTAAACTCTATACAAATAAAATAAGTTGGGCAGCGTATTCAGCTTAAGTCAAGAAGTGGCACGTATAGATCGATGCCTAACCTAACCATAAACGATGGCAACTATACTTGCCTGAAGGAGTAAGGCTTATGAAAAAGTGGCCAGCCATAATCGGCGCACTAGGGGTCGGAGGACTCGCGTTAGCGTTTACGCTGGGACAGGTGCTGCCGAGTCTGCGCACCAGCAACAGCGTTATTCAAGTTGATATTAATGATCCTGAGCTGATCAAAAAAGGCGAATATATCGCGCGCACAGCAGACTGTGTCGCCTGTCATAGCACCCTTGAAGGTGAACCCTACGCCGGTGGTTTACCCATGCTGACACCGCTGGGGGCCATCTACTCAACCAATATCACCCCCGATAAAGACACCGGTATTGGTAACTACAGCTTTGACGATTTCAATAACGCCACCAAGCATGGTGTACGTAAAGACAATAGCGCGCTCTACCCTGCGATGCCCTACCCGTCTTACCAAATCATGCCAGACGAAGATATGGCGGCCATGTATGCCTTCTTTATGTCAGGCGTAAAAGCAGTCAAGCAGCCCAACCGCGCCAGCGAACTGCCGCCTGTGTTGAACTGGCGTTGGCCACTGGCGTACTGGCAAGCCCTCTTCGCGCCTGAGCGTGAGTTTATCCCAGCCAGCGATGACGCCATGTTAGCCCGCGGCCAATATTTAATTGAAGGTCCAGGTCACTGTGGCTCATGCCATACCGAACGTGGTATTGGCTTCCAAGAATTGGCGTTATCGAATGCTGACTCTGAAGAGTTTTTAAGCGGCGCAGTGATCGACGGCTGGCGAGCAAAAAGCCTACGCGGTGAGCACGATGGCCTGGCCACTTGGAGCACTGCCGAACTGGTTGATTTCTTTAAAACCGGCCGTACCGAAACCACCGCGGCCTTTGGTGCGATGGCTGAAGTGGTTGAGCACAGCACGCAATATATGACCGAGGGCGACCTCTATGCGATGTCAGCTTATTTGAAAACCTTAAGTCCAAAACCCGGTGAAGCGGTCACCATTGCAGCCAAAGAAGATATCACTACACAAAAACTGCTGGATGGTGTCTACGATTCACGCGGGGCGATTTTATACGCGGAATACTGCCAAATCTGCCATCGCGCTGATGGTAAAGGTGTGCCACGTATTTTTCCTGCGCTGGATGGCAACAGTGCCGTTTACTCTCGCGATGCCGACTCCGTCTTGCAAATCACCTTAAGTGGTGGTCGCATGCCCGATACGCCGCATGATCGTATGGCCTTTACCATGCCTGAGTTTATCAACTTAAGTGATGCTGACGTGGCTGAGGTGGTCAACTATATCCGCAACAGCTGGACCAATCAGGGCAGCGAAATTAATGTGGATGATGTGGTGCAAATGCGTCATTTCCTTAGCAAAAAACCAAAAACCGCTACAGATCTACCACCTGATTTAAGTATTACTGCTGCAGCAGAAGGAGCCAAACCGTGAATAATTCACTTTTAAATCTGCCTGATGCTGCCAGCACGCGCTTTCTTCGTTTACCGCTGACAGTCATTACTGTCGCGGTGTGTGCCTTTGCACTGAGCGGCTGTGATTCACCCAAACCGATTGAGCGCAATGCAACTCAGTTTGACTTAGTTACCACTGACGATGCCAACCAAGATATCGGCACCTATGTCCTACCTCAAGATACCTCCATCTTGAAGGAGCCTAATGCTGAGCAGATTTTCTATGGCAAACGTTTGCTCAATGAGACCAAGCGTTTACTGCCTGATCACGTTGGCGCGGCGATGAACTGTAATAGCTGCCATATCTCGCAAGGTAAAATCCCGCTGGGTGACCCTTATATCAACAGCTATAACTTCTACCCACGGGTTATGCCGCGCTCAGGTAAAGAAGTTGATTTAATCGGCCGTATCAATGGCTGCTTTATGCGTTCAATGAACGGCAAGCCGTTAGACCGTGAGTCAGCCGAAATGCAGGCGATGGTGGCTTATATGAAATGGTTGGCGCAAAACACGCCAAAAAGCCAAAAAGTTGCGATCAACAACGCTGGCGAGGTGGATACCTCACTGATTGGCGACCCCGTACGCGGCGAGGTGATCTACCACGTACAGTGTGCCACCTGTCATGGTGATAACGGCGAAGGTATGAAAGACAGCCGTGGCGATATTGTCTTCCCACCCTTATGGGGCGATGAGTCCTTTAATATTGGTGCAGGCATGGCGCGTACTTATAAAGCAGCTGCTTTTGTCAAATACAATATGCCCATGGGTATTCAAACCAAAGGCCTCTGGGGTCATGGTAACGTCCTCAGCGATCAAGATGCGGTCGATGTCTCTGAGTTCTTTACCCATAAACCCCGTCCAGACTTCCCTGGCAAAGTGAATGACTGGCCCACCGGTAACAAACCAAAAGATGCGCGTTACTAACCTGCATCGGATCTGACCTGAGGTCATCACTGAACAAAGCCTCAAGTGCGCTGACTGCGCCTTGGGGCTTTTTTATCTTAACTCAACGCAGTTATTAGAAGTCTCTTAGTCGCTGAGACGACTGAGCCTTAACGCCAATATTCCAGATTGAATCAGCGCCTAGCCAGCGGGCTGATTTTTAGGTTTACGCTGTGCAATCGCTGCTTCGATTTGCTCAAGTTCGGCGTAACGGACATCCTGGCCTTCAACCAAATAGATCACATACTCAGCTAAGTTACTGGCGTGATCACCGACCCGCTCCAAGGAGCGCAGCACCCACATAATATTCATCACCTGGGAAATCGCGCGTGGATCTTCCATCATAAAGGTGATCAAAGCACGGGTGGCTGAGCGGTATTCTAAATCAACGTTGGCATCTTCACGCAGCACTGCCAGTGCCTGTGTACTATCAAAGCGAGCAAAAGCATTCAACGCATCTTGTACCATCTGCCGCACATGGTTGCCCAAATGCCGCACTTCAATATAACCGCGCGGCGATGCCCCCTCTTCTGCCAATTTCAGGGTCGCGCGCGCCACTTTACTGGCCTCATCACCGATACGTTCCAAGTCTGCTGTAGCGCGAATCACCGCCAAAACCAAGCGTAAATCTGAGGCGGCAGGCTGACGACGGGCCAGAATTTGTGTGCAAAATTCATCAATTTCTAATTGCAGATGATTGACCTGCTGATCTTTAGCGCGCACTTCAGTGGCCAAGCGCGTATCACCATCGAGCAGCGACTGCACCGCATCTTTGACTTGCTGTTCCACCATGCCGCCCATTTCCAGTAACTGGCTACGAATCTCTTCTAATTCGTCGTTAAACTTCTGCGAAATATGCGTGCTATGGCTTTCTTGATTGATATTCATAAAAGGCGCTCACTTGTAGGTAAATAATTGTACGCAATGCTTATGTCAGAGCAGGCCATGCCCGCGATTGCGTCCCTGCAGTCCAATCTGCTGGCTTTTGCAACACTCGATCGCAAGCAAGGCCCACTTAGATAAGGACCCGCCAAGCAAACCTATATCAATAATGCTTAGCCATAACGCCCAGTAATATAGTCTTCGGTCTGTTTATTGGCTGGATTGGTAAACAACTTATCAGTGCTATCAAACTCCAGCAGTTGCCCCAGATACATAAAGGCGGTGTAGTCCGATACCCGCGCCGCTTGTTGCATATTGTGGGTCACGATCACAATGGTAAAACGGTCTTTTAAATCGTTAATCAGCTCTTCAATTTTCAAGGTGGAAATCGGGTCCAGTGCTGAGGCGGGCTCATCCAAGAGTAAAATCTCAGGCTTAACGGCAATGGTGCGAGCAATCACCAAACGCTGTTGCTGACCGCCCGACATACCTAAGGCCGATTCATGCAAACGGTCTTTGGTTTCATCCCACAACGCCGCAGAACGCAGCGCCCATTCCACTGTCTCATCCAATAAGCGTTTATTGTTAATTCCTTGAATACGCAAACCATAGGCCACGTTTTCATAAATTGTCTTAGGAAAAGGATTGGGCTTTTGAAACACCATCCCGACGCGGCGACGTAAATCCGCCACATCCACCCCTTTCGCATAAATATCATGACCATCAATGGTCACTTCACCCTCAATACGTACGCCATCAACCAAATCGTTCATCCGATTAAACGAGCGCAGCAAGGTTGATTTACCGCAACCCGATGGACCAATAAAGGCGGTGATACGTTTTTTTGGGATTTGCATAGTGATGCCATTGAGCGCCTTACTGCTGCCGTAGTAGAGGTGCATATCCTTCACCTCAATACAGGGCGTTTCATCGGCTAAATTCAATTGCTGCACCGGCCGTCCCAGCGCACTGAATTTCATCGCATGTGTAGCTGTTGTTGTCGAACTCATGATGGCTGCCTTTTAATAAAATAAATAATCAATTACATATCCAGCGCACGGTATTTTTCCCGTAGGCGATTACGGATCGCGATGGCGGTCAGATTGAGTACTGCAATCACCACAACCAACATCAACGCGGTGGCATACACCAGCGGACGCGCAGCTTCCACGTTCGGGCTTTGAAAGCCCACATCATAAATATGAAAGCCCAAGTGCATAAACTTACGTTCCAAGTGCAAGAACGGCGCATTCATATCCAGCGGTAAGTTTGGTGCCAGCTTGACTACACCAACTAACATCAGCGGCGCTACTTCGCCGGCGGCGCGCGCCACGGCAAGAATTACCCCCGTCATCATCGCCGGGCTGGCCATCGGAATCACCACGCGCATCAGCGTCTCAAACTTAGTGGCGCCCAGCGCCAGCGAGCCTTCGCGCACGGAGCGTGGAATGCGTGACAAGCCTTCTTCCGTAGCAACAATCACCACAGGTAAGGTCAGTAAAGCTAAGGTTAACGAAGCCCACAATAAACCTGGGGTGCCAAAGGTGGGCGAAGGTAAAGCCGGGGCATAAAACAGCTGATCTAAATTGCCACCAATAAAGTAGACAAAAAAGCCTAAACCAAACACACCGTAGACAATCGATGGCACGCCGGCGAGGTTATTCACCGCAATCCGAATGGTGCGCGTGATAAACCCTTGACTGGCATACTCACGTAAATACACCGCAGCAATCACACCAAAAGGAGTGACGATCAGCGACATAATCATCACCATCAACACAGTGCCGAAGATCGCTGGAAAAATACCACCTTCAGTATTGGCCTCACGTGGATCATCGGACACAAACTCAACCAGCTTCATGCCGTAGTGTTGCATTTTCTGCCAGAGGCTCAGCGAGTTGGGCTGATAAAGTCGCACAATATCACTGAAATTGATTTCTTTGTGCTGACCGTCTGCCGTGACCATCATCAAAGCATCACGTTTAAAGGGTGTATACAGCGCCATTAGCTCGGTTTCGAGGCGTGCATACTCAGCTTCTAAGATGACCTTTTCAGCCTGCAGCTCGGCCAAGTTTTGCGGCGTATCCAGCCCATCTAACACTAGGCTACGCTCGGCTAAACGCAGTTTTTCCAGCGCATAGTTAACCGCGCCAATGGTCCCGCTCTCAAGGCGTTGAATGTTTTTATAAATACTGGTGGCACGCTCGGTTCGATCCAGCACTTCACTCCAGAGTTGATTATCAGTCTCGCTCTGCTGTGCCACCACTTGGCCCTCTTCTTTCACCCCGACAATATAACCGTAAAAATTACCCCACTCACGCCGCTCAATCGCCACGGCATTCTCTGGGTAATTTAGATCACTGAGTTGACGCTCTAACACCCAGCGAAAGTCTGAACCGTACATATCCCGATTGCCCACTTTAATCAATTGGCGATCAAGGATTTGCACGCCTTCAGGCACTTCAAGCCCAGCATTACGAATCTGTTCGGCTGTCACCTGCTCACGCTGCACGCGCTCACCGAGCACCGCCATCTGCGAGCCATGGCTGTCAGCGAATTGGTACTCTTGCAGGCTCGACGGCCAAAAGTGGACCAAGCCACGTGAAGCAATCACCCCAAGCAAACCCAACACCAACACCACACTGATCGCTACAGCACCGGCATTGAGCCACACCCAAGGGCTGCCACTGGCCACCCATTTTTTTAGCGAAACTTGCATATCCTGAGCTCCTAAACCTGTATCAATGCCGTATTAAAGCGTGCTGTATTTTTTGCGCAGTCGTTGCCGCACCACATCAGCCAAGGTGTTAACCACGAAGGTAAATAAGAACAACACCAAGGCAGCCAGAAATAATATTCGGTAGTGACTGCTACCCAGCGCTGACTCGCCCATTTCCACGGCGATATTGGCCGCCAGAGTACGCATCCCTTCAAAAATATTGGCATTCATAATTGGCGTATTACCGGTGGCCATTAACACAATCATGGTCTCGCCCACCGCGCGGCCCATACCAATCATCACCGCCGAGAAAATACCTGGGCTGGCAGTGGGCAACACCACTTTAACCACGGTTTGCCAAGGTGTTGCACCCAAGGCTAAAGAACCATGACTCAAGGATTTAGGTACGCCAAACAAGGCATCTTCAGCAATCGAATAAATGGTTGGAATCACCGCAAAGCCCATGGCAAAACCGACCACCATGGCATTTCGCTGGTCAAAATCAATTCCCAGATCATTGCTTAACCAGTTGCGCATATCACCGTGGAAAAACAGCAGCTCCATCGGCTGACTTAAGCTAAACGACAGCCATGCCAAGACCACCACCAGTGGAATCAAAATCACCACATGCCAGCCTTCTGGAATCAAGTCGCGAATGCGAGCTGGCAGCTGCGCCCAAGCAAAGGCAAAGGTGACAATCCCCAGCGGCAAAATCAGCAACACCGTAAAGACCCCGGGCAGATGCGATTCCATAAAGGGCGCAAGGAATAAACCGGCAAAAAAGCCAAGGATGACTGTCGGCAACGCCTCCATCAATTCAATCACGGGCTTGATTTTGCGGCGCACCGCTGGTGCCATAAAGTAGGCGGTATACATGGCGCCACACACCGCCAAAGGTACCGAAAGCAACATCGCATAAAACGCCGCTTTAAGGGTACCGAAGGCTAAAGGTGTCAGGCTAAACTTGGGTTCAAACTCATTGGATGCTGAAGACGACTGCCAAGTGTATTCTGGCTCGCTATAGCCTTCATACCAGACCTTGCCCCACAGCGATTTCATTGAGGTTTCTGGGTGTGGATTATCAATCGCATAACGCTGGAAAACACCTTGCGTATCTTGCACCAGCAACATCGAGCCACGCGGCGCCAATGCAGCAAACAGCGGTGCCTCCTTTAACAGCGGCTGATCAATGGCTGTTTTCTCTGCCGTGGTATTAAAGATGCCCACGCGGCCGGTGTCATCAATCGCGACAAAGCCTTTACGGCGCTGCTCGGCTTCAAGAATCTTAATCGGCGCATCGCCTAATTTTAGGCTGCGAATTTGAGTCAGCTGTTGCTGATTGTGCTTATCACGCACCATAAAGTACTGGGTAATCTGCCCTTGTGAATCCCCCACGAGCAAAGACTGCTGCGCCAGCTGAAAGATCATCTGGGTGACTTTTTGCCCCGGCTCAACCAATGTCAAAGTGTGCGACAACTGAATATTAGCCAAATCACGTGAGTCATACACATCCAAACGACCATTGCTGCGTAGGGCAAACATATAGTGGTGGTCGGGCGCGATCAGTAAGCGCTGGTAGGCGGTGCTGCTGGGGAAGTTGACCGGTTGCAGGCTCTCGCGCACTTCGCCCGTGATAGCGTTAGTGCGTTGACGCAGCAGCGTCATCACGATAGACCCCTCACCCACCAATCCTGCGAGCAACATGCCATCCGGAGATTTTTGCTGGGTAATATAGTGCAGCGCACGCTGTTCTGGGTCGAGCGATACGGTTTTACCGTTAAACAACCGCGTGACGCTGGGCTTAACCCCTAAGCGTTGCCCTTGCTGATCAAATTCAACTTTAAAGCGAGTATCGACCGCCAGCGCTTGGCCGTTGTCCAGCCCCATTAATAGCGTGTTATCGCCTGGGGTTTTGATTTTAACACTGCTGATGGCCGCCTCTTGTAGCGGTAGCTGCTGCTCTGATAGCAGCTGGCCATTCTTTGCATTAATAAACACCAGTGTACCGCTGTCGGTCAGCAAGCCTGCTATTTCATTTTGTTCTTCAGTGAACATAGTCAATATCTTGCTAGAGCGTGCCGCCTCAGGCAATTCAAAGCTGCTTTCTTGCTGGATGCTCGCGCTTTTAAACAGCGGCATCACTTCATAGAGTAGATAAAAGAAAATCAGTGTAATGGCAACAATCACACTCCAGCCGCCCACAGCAATCGCACGACGCGCCAACCTATCTTTCAACGCACGAAACTTACGACGAGTACGCATACGAGGGCTGTTCAGTTCCTGCTCTAATAGCGCCGATATATCCTGCATAGCCTGACCCTTGGAATAAACGTTGTCTGCACTTTAAGTCTTTTGTGTGACAGTAAAATGACAAATAGAAAAAGGGGCCTAAGCCCCCTTTTTTTAACCTGCCAATCGCGCGGTTACAACGCGAGATCGGTATACAAACGCTTAACCACATCAGCTGGTAATGGCACATAGCCATCGCGGTGCACAACTTCTTGGCCTTGCTTAGACAGCATAAGCTTTACGAACTCGCGATCCAGTGGCGCTAAGGCTTGATTAGGACGCTTATTCACATACACATAAAGGTAGCGCGACAATGGGAACTCGCCAGACGCAGCCTGCTCTGGGGTTGCCTCAATAAAAGGATCGCCAGCTTTAGCAGCCAAGGGTACCGCGCGAACTGAAGAGGTGCGGTAACCAATCCCTGAATAACCGATGGCATTTAAAGACGAGGAAACTGACTGCACTACAGAAGCCGAACCTGGCTGCTCATTGACACTGTTTTTAAAGTCACCTTTACACAAGGCGTTATCTTTAAAGTAACCATAGGTGCCTGAAACTGAGTTACGACCGTAAAGCTGAATAGGACGCTCGGCCCAAGCATCAGTTAAACCTAGATCGCCCCAACGGGTGATATCTTCTCCGGTACTGCAACGGCGCGTTGAGGAGAAAATAGCATCCACTTGATCAATTGTTAGCCCTTTAATCGGGTTATCTTTGTGCACATACACCGCCAGAGCATCAATCGCCACTGGCACTGGGGTGGGTCGATAACCGTGACGCACTTCAAAGGCTTGAATTTCGCTGTCTTTCATCATGCGTGACATCGGCCCCATATTCGCGGTGCCTTCAGCCAGCGCCGGTGGTGCTGTAGAGGAGCCGGCTGCTTGAATCTGAATATTCACATTAGGGTAGTTCTTTTTGTACTCTTGCGCCCAAAGTGTCATCAGGTTAGCCAGCGTATCGGAACCGATACTGGTCAAGTTGCCTGAAATACCACTGGCACGTTCATAGTCAGGCAACTGTGCATCCACTGCAGCACTGACAGATAAAGCTGAGAACGCAGTACAAAGACTTAACGCAGTAGCAAGTGCTTTCATTTTCGCGGTCATAGATATCTCCGATTCATTCACCCAGCTGAACTGATACGTTTGCATCAGCACGGAAGCCTGCGCCATCCGATAAGTGAATACTAAGCGGATTAGATGACAGTTTAATGAAAGCGCAAGAACCGCCGGCTATTGAAGCCCCTGAACCAGACCTAGGCGTGCACAGCCTAAGAATTGGGCACTAAGGTTTTTGACCAATCATCGGCATCAATAAAGCCTAAAAGATCATACTCAGTCGCACTTTCTACCTGCAAAAACACCGCAGCACCGTACGCATAGTCAACTTCAGCGTAGGCCAAACTGTCATTCACCTCATCCATACAGCTGCTGTGGGTGACCAGTACTAAGTTACGCCCGGGGATTTTCTTAGCCAGCGCATCTTGCATAAAATTATCTTCACACTGGTATAAAAAATCTTCGTTAGCTATCGGATTGGCGAATAACAAAGCACTGGTTTGACTGGTGCGCGTTAAAGGACTGCTGTACACATCGGTTGCCGCCAGCCCTAATCCGACAAAGTGCTCACGCAAGGCTAAGCCCGTCGTCGTTGAACGCTGCGTAATACCACTCGGCTCACCTAAACACGCCGCCTCGACTCGACTACAACGCTCCAGATGCCGGACAAAGACAATCACATCCCCCTCCTGCCATTGAGTCAGCATAGTAGCGGTTAAGGCAAAAGGGCTCTCGGACAGGTCAGCGGGACGAGGCTCAGCCCATAATTGACGGGCAGAAAAAGCAACTACTGCAACTGAGAGTGCAGCGGCTAATAACAGGGCTGTACGGTTGTTGATAGCGCGGTAGAAAAACCTAGTGGCTGACATCAAGAAAGTACTCACAATAAATAACCTTGTTTAGGTCTACAAATCGCCAGTCAGTTCCATAAATTAATGCATTCCATGATTTTTACGCACAGCGTTGTGCCATTGATGAACTTAAAAACGCGCCAGCCGACTAACTGTAACCAATAGCGCTGCTTCAACTGCGCTTAAAAAGATTTTTTACACAGGAAAAATCATGATCAATATCATTAAAAAGTTATCGCTGCGCTTGGCCATGCTTGGCCTAGCCCTGTCTTTTATAACCGGTAGCGCGCTTGCTGATAAACCTGAATGGGCAGAACGCGGCAAGCACCGAGATATGCAAGAACAGCGCAAGCATCACAAACAAGACTACCGTGGCCACAACACCCATCGCAGGTCTGCAGCAGACTATCGTTTTCGCAATAGTGATCGACGCCTGATCAGCTCATATTATCGTGATGAACAGCGCCGGGGTAAGTGCCCGCGTGGCTTAGCTAAGAAGAATAACCGCTGCCAACCACCAGGCCAGTATAAGAAATGGCACAGAGGTCAACCGCTCACCAAGCACACACGCTACTACGATCTGCCACGCGGATTGCACTCTCGCCTCGCAGCGCCGCCTGACAATCATCGCTACGTCAGAGTCAACGACAATATTTTGCTAATTGATAGCGTTACCAACCTAGTGGTCGATGTTATGCAGAACATCCTACGTTAATCGAATAAGCTAACATCCATAACGAATAAGTGAGCCAATCTGCTGCACGAACGGCTATACTCATAGCCTTCACCTCCCAGACTGTAGAAATGGCGTCTAGCAGGTGAAGCGTTTTTCCATAAAAACAATAAAACTTATTTGGTCTAAGCAAGCGTCATTTTTATACCCATTCATTGATGCATGTAAACCACTCATAAACCGAGCAACACACTGTATCGCACTGCATTTTGTATAGTGCCAGAGGACATTCTATGCGCCCATTTAAACACCTGATTTATGGTGGTTTACTCGCTGCCGCGATCAGCCCTGTTATGGCTGATGATGGTGAAAAAATCTACAAACAAGGCGGCGCGCAACCGGGCGCCTTAGCTTGTATGACCTGTCATATGCCCGACGGTCGCGGTATGGATGCGGGCGGCTTCCCGAAGATTGCCGGTGATTCAGCCGTGTATTTAGCCAAGCAAATCCATGATTTTAAAAATAGCAGCCGTGAAAACCCAATTATGCTGCCGATTGCCAGTGCATTAACCGATGCAGAAATAACAGCCGTTACGCGCTATATGGCCAGTCTGCCTAAGTTTGAGGTGCCTGAAATTACTCGCGCCAAAACACCTGAAGGCTTAGGTGAGACCATTGCGATTCGTGGCGACTGGAGCCGTTCCATTCCTGAATGTGTCGCCTGCCATGGCCCCGGTGGTGTCGGTGTCGGTGATACCTTCCCGCCACTGGCAGGACAAGGTTCAAAATACTTAGCCAGTCAGCTACGTGCGTGGCAGCAAGGTACCCGTAAAAACGATCAAGACGATTTAATGGGCCACATTGCACGCTCTCTCACTGAAGAAGAAATCATTGCCGTGGCTGATTACTTCGCTGGTCTTGGTAAATAAGGGGCAAACCATGAAAAAATTATTAGTCAGTCTTTTTGCTCTAAGCGCTATCAGCACAGCCGTTGCTGCCCCTATTGCCATGGAAGATCAATCGCAATTAAAACTCACTGCAAGCAAAGCAGCGACTGAGCAATACCACCTTCCGCCACTGGAAGCTGATTTGCCGGATAATGCCTTTGGTGACATGGTGCGTAAAGGCCATGCCATTTTTGTTGATACCAAGCGTCAAGTGCCCGAGCTGGTAGGTAACGGCTTGAACTGTGTCAACTGTCATATGGATCAAGGCCGCTTAGCCAATGCGGCGCCGCTGTGGGGTGCCTATACGATGTACCCTGCTTACCGTAAGAAAAATGACAAAGTAAACACCTACGCTGAGCGTATCCAAGGGTGTTTCCAGTTCAGTATGAACGGCACACCGCCTGCAGCAGACAGTGAAACCATGACAGCGCTGACTACCTTTTCCTACTGGCTCGCCACCGGTGCACCCTCTGGTGTGGAACTGCCAGGTCGCGCGTATCCGGATGTACCTAAGCCCGAAGGTGGTTATAACCTGGCCCAAGGTAAGAAAGTGTACGCCGAACAATGTGCGGTGTGTCACAGCGAAGATGGCTTAGGGCAAAAAGTCGGTGAGAATTACGTGTTCCCGCCGCTATGGGGTAAAGACTCATTTAACTGGGGTGCTGGTATGCACCGTATCAACACCGCAGCCACCTTTATCAAAGCCAATATGCCTCTAGGTAAAGGCGGCACCTTAAGCGATCAAGAAGCTTGGGATGTTGCCGCCTTTATGAACAGCCATGAACGTCCACAAGATCCACGTTTAGTGGATGGCGACATTGAAAAAACGCGGGTTAAGTTCCACGCCAATGACGGCGTTAACTTATACGGCGAGAAAGTGAATGGTGTGTTAATCGGTCAAGGTATCAAGTGATCTGCTGATTATTCAATAGCTGTGATCTGACCCTAGACAGACCCCAAGACCTTGGCTATTTGGCCCGCGTCTTGGGGTTTTTTTATGTCTAAATACCATGCTAGTGTTTTTTCCTAGCGGGGTTTACCTGTGTCCATGCACTTAATTGACCGCACTGACGCCACACGGCAAAAACAACTACAGTGCCTCAAACGCAATGGAACCTAGACAGGCCGCCAATATTTTGGCTATTGTTCAGACCGGCACAAAATCAAGATGCTGCGATTTAGCCCTCTCAAGCTCACACCCAACCTTAGCCCGCAGCAACTCTGCCCGCGCTCACCCTTAACAAAAATAACAATAGGCCCCCTCAAGTATGCTTAGTGATATCAAAGTATTAGATCTTTCCACCCTTTTACCCGGCCCTTATGCATCGATGATGCTGGCTGATTTAGGCGCCCAAGTATTACGTGTTGAGTCGCCAGATCGCGTTGATTTGGTTCGCGAACTGGCACCAAAAATTGGCAGTTCATCCGCCGCTCACCAATACCTCAATCGTTCTAAACGCTCCATCGCACTGGATCTTAAACAACCCGAAGCGATCGACATCCTGCACCTTTTGGTGGCCGAACACGATATTGTCTTGGAACAGTTTCGCCCTGGAGTGATGGAGCGACTTGGCCTGGGTTATCAGGCACTCAAGGCGATCAATCCCAAACTGATCTATTGTTCCATTACTGGCTACGGTCAGACCGGCCCTTATCGCGACCGCGCAGGGCATGACCTCAACTATCTAGCGCTGTCTGGCGTCAGCAGCTACTCACACAGACAAGGCCAAGCGCCGTTGCCATTGGGCATTCAAGTGGCGGATATCGCTGGCGGCTCATTACACAGCGTGATAGGTATTCTTGCTGCTCTGCATCATCGCCAAAAAACCGGCGCAGGCCAGCACATCGATATCAGCATGACCGATGCCGCCTTTGCCTTAAACGGCATGAGTGGTGCAGGTTACCTCGGTGGTCAAGTCGAGCCGCAGGCCGAAGCTGACCTGCTCAACGGTGGCAGTTTTTATGATTATTACGCAACACAGGACGGCCGCTATCTATCAGTCGCTAGCCTAGAGCCTAAGTTCTTTAGCGGCCTATGCGACCTACTTAATCAGCCACAACTTAAAACTCTTGGCGCAGGACCTGAAGACCAGGCGCAAATAAAGGCAACCTTAAGCGATATTTTCCAGCAACACAGCTTTGCCCACTGGCAACAACTGTTTGCACCAGTCGATATCTGTGTTGAACCGGTATTGAGCTTTGCCGAGGCCAGCCAGCACCCACAGTTAGCCGCACGTCAAATGGTTGTTGATGTGCCGCATCCAGAGCTTGGCACGCAGCAGCAGATCGGCTCGCCGATTAAGTTTTCCGCCTATCAGACCACCTATAGCAAGGCCGGTGGGCCGATTGGTTCTGAAGGCCAACAGGTGCTACAAGCGCTCGGACTGGATAACCAACAGATCGACCACCTGCTGGCCAAAGGTGCGGTGAAGTTCTAAGCAGGCCCTGAGCCGCGTGCCATCCAGCGCCCGCGGATGGCACGGACTGATGCAAAAAAGCAGTTTTGGCCGATTCCATCAATCAGATCAGTGACCCTCTAGCAGCGGTTTTCTGCCAAAAAACCAATCGGCCCAAGTAGGCCCTCCTGCCCTATTGCCCTATTGCACGCCCTTGTCGCTAGCCGCACCCTCAACACTTCTTGCCTCCTCGCCTTTACTCTCTGCACGCTCTTCCGCCGCCTTGGGCGGAACAAGACTGATCAACTTGGCCTGCTCATCAGGCTTAAGGGCAGCCATAGATTTGACTGGCGTGATGTGGCCTTTGCTGTCAAAGGTAAACAAGACCAACGCCTGATTCTGGTGCTGCGCAAGAAAATCCTGATAGCTGAACTCGTCGCTAAGCTGAGTAGTTTTGATCGTATAACCTTGACTGACTAAGCTGGCCAGTTTGGCGTAGCTGACGCCATCAAATAGACCGCGCGTGCGCTGTATTTTCTCAGCGGTCTGGTAGCGCGCTTTCTGTTCTTGATCGCCTTCAGAAAGACTGTAGACACTGTTGTGATCACCAAACCAATCCAGAAAATGATAGGTGGCCAGTGAGTTCAACTGTTTGTAGGGCGAAATCACCAACAGATTACCAATCCCTGTCAGATCCAATTGATTTGCCGCATGCTCCGAAACCGGATTACCAAAATACACCTGCTGGTTTTCCATACGCGCTTGACGCACATTATCCCAGTTACTATCCGCCAGCAGCACCGGCACATCATGTGAGTTCAGCGCCTTGGCAATCATCCGCGCAACTGGATTAGCGCCCAAAATCAAAAAGCCAAACTCGCCAGGCTCCGCCACACCGAGCAACTTGGCCAATGGCCGCGCGGTCAGGCTTTGTATCATAACGGTGGCAATAATAAGCATAAACACCAAAGGCACCAGTGTCTCGCCGCCAGCAAAACCATTACTTTGCAACTGAAAAGCAAACAGCGCAGACACCGCCGCCGCAACAATACCGCGTGGCGCAATCCAGCTTAAAAAAAGTTTTTCCCGCCAATTTAACGTCGTGCCAATCGCCGAGATAAAAATGCTCACAGGCCGTGCGACCAACATCAAAATAGCCAATACGGCCGCCAATCCCCAGCCCAAACCAGCGATAGCAGAAAACTCAATACGCGCCGCCAGAATAATAAACAGCGCGGAAATCAACAGCACACTTAAGGATTCTTTGAACTCCAAAATGCTCTCGACTTCCACCTGTTTCATATTGGCCATCCAGATGCCCATAATGGTCACCGTCAGCAGGCCCGACTCGTGCGCGATTTCATTCGACAGTGCGTACACCCCCAACATAAAGGTCAGGGTTCCAGCGTTGTGCAAATAGTGCGGTATCCAGTGTTTACGCAGCACCTGACCGTTTAGATAACCGGCTGCCGCGCCCAACACAGTCCCCACCACAAGGGTGGTGCTGAAAATATACAGCGAATGAGCAAAGACATTACCCTGCCCCCAGGACACAATCCCCTCATACACCAACACCGCCAGCAAAGCGCCAACGGGATCAATAATGATACCTTCCCATTGTAGGATATTGGCCAGCTTGGCATTGGGTCGCACTGAACGCAGTAACGGCGCAATCACCGTTGGACCCGTCACCACAGAGATAGCCCCAAACAACAGGGAGATTTCCCAAGTGATAGCCAAAATCCAGTGCGCCGACAAGGTACCGATAATCCCGGTCACAATAGCCCCCACCGGAATCAGATTACGCACCATTTTTCCGTGCCCACGAATCTCGGAAAAGCGCAGGGTCAAGCTGCCCTCAAACAAGATAATCGCCACCGCCAATGAGACCATGGGAAACAGCAGATCGCCGAACACCTCCTCAGGCTTTAAATAGTGCAAAACCGGACCACAAGCGATGCCCGCCGCTAACAAGAAGACAATGGCCGGCATACGCACGCGCCAAGCCAGCCACTGACAAAATAGCGACAAGACGCCAATCGAGGCGAGCAATAAAACAGTGCTAACGGGCATAAACAAAGGATTCCATAAATTATTATTGTGGCGCTGGCCGGTATTGCTCAGCAGACATAAGGCGAAAAACAACCAAAGCTAGAATCATAAAGCTCGACCTCTTCCGCCAATACTTTAGCGCATAAAACAGAGTCTAGTACTTTATGGATGGTGATCTTGGACTTCCCACAGTTTCATAGACACTCAGCTGCTTCGTTGAGGCGCTCTCTTTCTTCATCATACTGTACATAACACCAGTATTAATTCCTACTGCCAAGACTTTAACAACCTATTCAGGGGCAGCTTGCGCCGCCCTCGCTATTCATCCTAGCACTCAAAGTACGAGGTCTTACGCGACCTTGATAAGATCGCTCGCGCAGTCAGAAAAGCACCGGCAACAGCTGGGCAAGAATAACCCGCCGAGCGTACAGCATCGGCAAAGTGCTGCGCATTGATCAGTGCTTGATCCGCTATACAACTCAAGCCCTCGCTTTTTTCCTGTAGTTTAAGTATTTAGCCACTGGAAAATTTCAGTGCGAATTTGTAAGAAAAACTTCCCGCCAACCGTCCAGTGACAACAATTGGGAATTTCCACTAACTGACCACGCGCGCCGAAGCCTTGGGCAATGCTGCGCTGGACATTAATGGGCGTAATTCGATCAGCCGTACCGCCAATAATCAGCACTGGACACTGAATTTGCTCGGTATTGACGTAAGCTGCCGAGCGACGACCTAACAGCAATCCCATGCTGATTTGCCAGGTCGCCCTACCCGATTCATAGGTGCTTCTGGCATAAATTTCCCGCTGCACCGCTGCGCTTTGCGAGTTAGCAATCCCGTAGCGAATACTTGCCAGTTTAACTTCAGTGATGCTGCGCCACAGCGGAAAACGCAAGAGGTTGCTGCCAAAGGTTTTGATGGCCGACAAGCTCAGCCCGTTGATACCCGCAGGCGCTGCAGACGACAGAAGAATCAGGCGATTACAAGGCACTTGCGCGGCCACCAACTGCACCAACAATCCGCCCATGGAGTGCCCGATCAAGATTGGCGGCGAATTCTGACGCTTAACCTGTTCAATGATATAGACCACATAGTCCTGCAAAGCGGTTTGCGCCAGCTTTTCTTTACTGGCCGCCGTGTGCTCAGCCTTAGGACAGTGATATAGCAGACGCAAGGATTCAGTCACATAACCCTGCTCAACAAAGGCATCATGCACCTCTTTCAGCGCCTCCTGATTGCCCCACATACCGTGCACAAGGAGTACCGGTGGCTTTTCGTTATGGCTCTGGTTCATGTTTATTTTTATCCTTGCCGTAGTCGATGATCTGATGAAATCTGATTAACTCAGGCTCTATGCAAACTCATAACATACTGTTTTCAGACTGTATTGCCGATACCTAAACCGGCAATAACCTGCTCACTCACAGCTTCAATCAATTGCCGCTACTCAGCATCGCAAAGATCAACTTAGAAAACTGCTCGGCCTTTCTTGGATCACTCAGCAACTGCATCATCTGATTCTGATGAGCATCGCTGCTGCCCAAAATCGCATCATCTACGGCTTTAGGGAAGTCGCCGAGCATGGCTTGTTCTGGGGTGTTGTTCGCCAGCTGGTGCATGACTAGGGTGTTTTCACGCACCTTGTCGCGCACGGTGTAGGCGTAGTTCACCATATCAGCGTCGGTCAGCTCGTCAGTGATAAATAACTCGTTGAGCTTAGCGACGATTTGCGAGAGTAATTCTTCTTGTTTGTCTTTAGCCTTGGCCGTACCCAGCGCATCGCCGGGCTCTAACTCATAGTCTTTAGCCTCTTCTTTCAGCTGAATATCCTGCTGGCGGATTTTAGAGAGGCGGTAGTGGCTCAGTACCACATTGCTTAAGTCCACAACCTCTTCATCGCTCTCTACTTCACGCAGCATCGGACGCAGATTGCGCGCGTAGAGGCTGAGCTTTTCCAGATTCTTGTCGTCATAATCCACGATCTGCGACATAAACTCATAGAAACGTACAAAGGTGCCGAGATCCTTTTTAAAGATCTCTAGTGCGTCTTTTTCCTGCTTGCAGTCTTTAAAACTGTTTTCAGCGTTAGCAATGAGTACGGCATCTTTAGTGCGCTTGGTCCGTTCAAACATATCCCGCGCTTGCTTATAAGCTGCCACCGCAGATTTATAACGCTGGGTCCACCGCTCAACCGCAGGCTTGCAGATATTACCGATGGCGGCGTTGCTTTTACTCTTGACGAAAAAAGCATTACAGAACTGCTCAACTTCATGCCACTGGAAAATACCGGCAGCGCGTAGCTTCTCGTACAGATCAAAGATCAAATCGGGGTCAGAGACATCGGCAAGTTCAGCGGTTTGATAATAGGGCTGGAAGGCATCGAGAATATCTTGCGGTTCATTAAAGAAATCCAGCACAAAGGTGCCGGTCTCAGCTTTACTGGGGTAGGTACGATTCAAGCGCGACAGGGTTTGCACGCACTCCACCCCGCCGAGTTTTTTATCCACATACATGGCGCAGAGTTTCGGTTGGTCAAATCCGGTCTGAAACTTATTGGCGACAATCATCACTTGGTAATCATCGCTATCAAAGGCTTTGCGCATATCACGGCCTTTAAGACCTGGATTCATATTAGCTTCAGTGAATTTCTCACCAATCAACGCGACGGAATTTGGATCTTTCTCGGTGAACTCCACTTCGCCGGAGAACGCCACCATCGCAGCAATGTTTTGATAGCCTTTCTCGGATTGCTTGGACACCAAGTACTTATCCAATGACAACTTATAGCGCACCGCTTCTTTACGGGAACTGGTGACGATCATCGCCTTGGCTTGGCCGCCCAATAAACCCATGACGTTATCTTTAAAGTGCTCAACGATGACCTGCACTTTCTGGCTGATGTTGTAATCGTGCAGGCGCACCCACTGATTGAGTTTAACTTTGGCCTTTTTGCTTTCGACTTCTTCGTCTTTATCAGCAATTTTCATCGCCAAGTTATAGGCCACTTTATAGTTGGTGTAGTTTTTCAATACATCCAAAATAAAGCCTTCTTCAATGGCCTGTCGCATGCTGTAGACATGGTACGCCTGCGGCTTATTGGTTTTTGACGCGGGTAAATTCGGATCAGGTAAGCGGCCAAACAGTTCTAAGGTTTTAGTTTTTGGCGTAGCGGTAAAGGCAAGATAGCTTAAGTTTGGCGAAGCACGGCGTGACGCCACAGCGGCATCGAGAATATCCTCACTGCTCAGCTCGTCATCGTCACCTTTGCTATCAATGCTCAGCACTTCTTTAAGCTGACGTGCGGTGCTGCCGGTTTGCGAGCTGTGCGCTTCGTCGGCGATCACTACATAGTTACGCTCTTTCAGGCTGACGCTGTTCTCAATGGCGCGCAGCACATAGGGAAAAGTCTGAATGGTAACAATAATAATCGGCTGCGAGCCTTCCAACGCGGCCGCCAGCTTCTCAGATTTAGAACCATCGCCTTCGCTGCGATTAATCCGCCCCACTACACCTTCAGTGGAGGTAAATTGCGAAATGGTTTCTTGCAGCTGATCATCCAGCACGGTGCGGTCGGTGACGACAATAATGGAATCAAACAGCTTATGCCCTGCAGCGGTATGCAGCGCCGATAACTGGTGCGCCGACCACGCAATCGAGTTGGATTTACCGGAGCCTGCGCTGTGCTGAATCAAATACTTATGGCCTGGGCCTTCAGTGCGCGCAGCATTAACCAACTGACTGACCACATCCCACTGGTGATAGCGCGGGAAGATCAGGGTTTCTTTCTTGTATTTACGCCCTTCCCAGTCTTCTTTTTCTTCAATTTCTAAATGGACAAAACGCGCAAGAATATTCAACAAGTTATCCGGTAGCAGCACCTCGTTCCATAAATAATCGGTGGCGTACTGGTTGATATCTGCAGGTACATCATTGCCCGCGCCGCCTTCGGCTGTGCCTTTGTTAAACGGCAAAAAGTAGGTGTCATTTCCTTCAAGACGCGTGGCCATATAGACCTCGTACTGGCTCACGGCAAAGTGCACCAAAGCACCGCGTTTAAAGGTCAGCAATGGCTCAGGCTTTTTAGTTTCAGGGTCGATAGCCAGACGGGTAGTTTTGTATTGGGTAATGGCGTTTTGCACGGCTTGCTTGAACTCAGACTTAAGCTCCAGCGTGACCACGGGCAAACCATTGACGAACAGAACTATGTCGATACGCCACTTCTTAGCTTTACTCCCGGTCTCCAACTCATGCGCATCGCTGGCCCAAGGCGAGTAGACCAACTCAGGAACAATGCGCAGGCGGTTTTGGCGGTAACGCGCCAAAGTGTCGGGATTGAGATCATGTTCAGGCTTAAATTGGCACAGGCTAAAGCGCGTACCACGGTCGCGCAGTTCATTGCGTAACACACCCAAGGTGCCAAAGGTGCGCAACTCTTTGTTGGCAGCGTTGGGGTCGGCTTTATTGAGCTGCGTAGCGACGCGTTCAAGGAACTTGGTCTCAGGATTGTTGGGGTACAGCTTGCAAAACTTTTGCCATTGCTCGTCTTGAGTGTCTTTAACAAAACCCAAGACATCCTCTTCATACAAGGCCAACTCGCGGTTGTAGCCAGGCGGTGTACCCAACTGCCACCCGTTGGCGAGCATTTGACGAATCATATCGTTCTGAAAGGTCAGTTCGCTTGCTTTGCTCATCCCCGAATTCCTTTTATTGATCTATCGATCATCCAGTCTCAAATTACTTTTTAGGTAAACGCTTAATTGCTTGCTCTAAATCTCTATCGACTTGGCTCGGAGCTGCATCAATTACTCGCTGAAACGCATCGAACTCCAAGGCCGCTTTCTGCTTAGCCTGTAACGCTGAAATACGACCTGCATGATTCAGTAACTCATAATCACTCAGGCGTAAAAAGTCATCGAGCTTAGCACTCCAGTCAGCCATTTTCATTAAACGGCCACGTTCAGCTTGTAGCTCGGCAAACTCCAAATAGGATGTCACTAGGCGATTAAGTTGCGATAACTCTTTTTCAGATAAGTAGTTTTTAGCTACTTCCATATCAACCTTGCGTGGCTCACCACCCGCAAAATGAGTTAAACCTGCATTTGGCTTTTGCCAGTCGGCACGCAAATGAATCAACTCCGCAGCAGTATGACCATGAGTTGCCCAGTGCATTTTATTTTGCACCTGCGCAAAGAAGCGTTGACTGGCTTCTGCTTTGCCATCGTAGTCAATGCTGGTGGCATAAATGTCACAAATTTTGCGCCAAAAGACTTTTTCAGAAGAGCGAATATCACGGATACGCGCCAGCAACTGTTCAAAATAGACACTATTATCAGGTTTTTTTAGACGCTCGTCGTCCATGACAAAGCCTTTAACCATAAACTCTTTTAACTGCGCTGTTGCCCAAGTTCGAAACTGTATCCCTTGCTTAGAGCGTACTCTATAGCCCACCGCAAAGATGGCCTCCAGATTAAAATACTCTATCTGCCTCTCTACCTCGCGTGCGCCCTCGCTTTGAACTGTTGCATATTTTGCAACAGTTGCCTCGCGCTGCAGTTCGCCTTCATCAAAAATGGCTTTTAAATGTTTAGAAATCACCGATTTATCACGACCAAATAGCTCGGCCATTTGATTAAGGCTTAACCACAAGGTTTCACCAACAAAACGGCACTCAAGACGTAAGTCGTTCTCTTCAGTTTGATAGAGTAAAACTTGGCCTTTTTCAGGTTCTTGATTGTTTAAACTCACAGCGCTGACTCCTTGTTTAATAACACCTGTCTAATATTACGAACGATCCAGCCCGTCACATACTGGGTGTCTTTTAAAATCCGTTTTACCAGCAACTCGGATAACTCACCGCTTTCAACCACATCTTTGATACCGCTAGTGGCCGCTAAATAATCACGGATTTTGTGCTGTTGTTCAGCGGTTAAGGGTTGCTCACCTAAAGCCTGAATGGCCTGCACCAATATTTCACTTTGCTGATACTTTAAGCCCATTTGAGTAAAACTTGTTTTTTTGAACTCGACTGTTCGCTGACCCACCTGATAGCTTTTACTCGGACCATCGCTTAAATATAGATACTGAGTAGGCACTTGCGTGGATAAACCCAGCATATTGAGCGCAGCATTACCTGAGACTTGAATCTGCCAGCCGAATTTACGCGCCAGCGCATGTGCAACTTGATCGATGTCGGGGCTGAGTTCTTTTTTAAGCAATTTGCTATAGGCGGGATAATCGTAAAGCCCGCGCATTACGCGGCGAATAACTCCTTTTTCAGCTAAACGGCTTAAGGCTCGATCAATGCTGCCAGGCTCGCCAAGGGTGGCAAAATCTTTTCTAGAAAAAGCCCAACCCCTACCATTACCGTAAATACGATAAAGCACAGTATTTTCAATGCTTTCAGGCTTAATCATAATAAATACTTGTCCGGAAAAAGGCGTGTTATTTCGGACAAGATAACAGCGTAAGTAGTGTGCTGACAAG